>NC_007484.1:0-600000 GCF_000012805.1 Nitrosococcus oceani ATCC 19707
GCCAAGGTGGCTTGATTAAGGATAAGTTTTAATTTCTCTAGAAACAATATTATGGCAGAGATCTTCAATCCTAAACATACGAGGACATAAAACTGCCCTTCTTTCTAGCCGCATCTCTTTATAATGCTAGGCTTTAACCACAACCTCTCGATTGTTTAAAGGAGTATGCAGTCTGTGCCATCCTCGCTTTGGAAGCATTGCCTCAACCACCTAGAGGGAGAACTCGATCCCCAAGAGTTCAACACCTACATTCGCCCCTTGCAAGCAATACAACAAGGTACTAGTTTGCAACTCTATGCGCCGAATCAATTTGTCATTGATTGGGTACAAAACTGCGCTGAGAGCCGTATTAATGCTTTATTATCCCACTATAGCAGCGGTCGTATCGAAAAGGCACTTCTTGAGGTAGGTTCTTGTAGCTTGCAGCCTCAGCCTCATATCCAAGCGGTCGAATTAACCTCAAAATCTGCACGCTCTTCTTCTAGAGTAGTTGATCGGATACCTGAATCTAGACTCAATAAAAACTATACTTTTGATAGTTTTGTGGAGGGTAAATCCAATCAATTACCTCGCGCTGCTTCCCATCAAGTTGCGGAAAATCCCGGGAGTGCCTATAACCCTCTTTTCATTTACGGAGGGGTAGGCCTTGGCAAAACCCATCTAATGCATGCGGTAGGCAATTATATCCGAAGCCGTAATCCTAGCGCTCGGGTAGTTTATCTGCACTCGGAACAATTCGTTGCTGAAATGATTAAAGCCTTACAACTTAATGCTATCAACGAATTTAAAACTCGTTATCGCTCAGTAGACATTCTGCTTATCGACGATATCCAATTTTTTGCGGGAAAAGAACGTTCTCAAGAGGAATTTTTTTATACTTTCAACACTTTACTTGAAGTTCAGCATCAAATAATCTTAACCTGTGACCGTTTTCCCAAAGAGGTCAATGGATTAGAGGAGCGATTAACATCACGGTTTGGCTGGGGGCTAACAGTTGCTGTTGAACCGCCAGAATTAGAAACGCGAGTCGCAATATTGATGAATAAAGCCAGCATCGAAAATATCATTCTATCGGATGACGTAGCGTTTTTCCTAGGGCGCCTCATCTATTCCAACATCCGAGAGTTAGAGGGCGCATTGCGGAGGGTGATTGCTTACTCTCGATTTACCCACCGTCCGATTACAATGGAACTAACGCGTGAAGCCCTAAAAGATCTGCTAACGCTACAAGAAAAGCTAGTCACTATAGAGAACATCCAAAAAACAGTAGCTGAGTACTATAAAATTAGGGTTTCTGATTTATCATCAAAACGGCGCTCACGGGTAGTAGCTCGGCCTCGGCAAACCGCAATGTCACTTTCCAAAGAATTAACGGATCATAGTTTAACGGAAATTGGAAAATTCTTCGGTGGTAGAGATCATACTACCGTTCTGCACGCTTGCCGTAAAATAAACGAGCTCAAGAGTATAGATCGTCGAATGGCCGAAGACTATCACAATCTGCTAAAAAAGTTATCAACTTAATTGTGGATAACCCTGTGTATAAGTTGTGTATAAACTGTGGGTAAAGTTTGATATGAATATTATCCACAACTTATACACAACTTATACACAACTTATACACAGGGTTATAAACATTCTAAGTAATTAATTTATAAATATAAAAATGGATTATCCACGGATTTTTAAATGATGCACTATCACTATCATTTTAATATATATTCTTGTTATAGAATCGTAGAGTATCCCTAAAAATTGATAATTTAATGTAAAATAAAGCGATGCAGTTGATTTTAATTTAGACAATTGTTATACAACCTTCTTTAAAAGAGTTGCATCAAACCATTACCTAAGGACTTCGAACGGCGGTTGAGAAGAGGGAGGACTGTAACAGCTAGACTGGGGACAGTACGAATTAGCCCCTGCCATAGCGAAGAGAATGAGCAGATGCTTTACAGAAAGATAATACGGCCATTGTGGCGCATAGGAAAAGTATCGCGAAACTCCTTTAGCAAATGCATACCCACTGCTCGCCTTAATCTGCTTTTAGGCCGCTAGAAAACAAGGTGAAGGTCCTTTTCATTCAAATTTGATAGGGTTGGTGTGGGCCAAAAATAAGTTCGGATGGGTGAAGTAAGCTCCCCTCAAGCGTTACAATAGTTTTTGCGGAAGGGACAGTACCATAGAATTATGGGGAAGCCGGAGAATAAACTCTCAAAAAATAAGCCGAGCTATCCGGAGAAAGATTGCAAAATCAAGTGATCATCAAATAACACTATTAAGCAGCTAAATAATTGTTTAAGCTATATAAAAACAAATAGTGGTTTTGTAAAAGTCACAAAATAATGTTACATATCCCTTATCCTTGCTTGGTTTAAAAGAGAAAAAGCAATTGATGCGCTTTTCCATTAAAAGAGAAGAAATTGTTAGGCACTTAGTAACCGTTTGTGGCGTAGTAGAACGACGCCATACACTGCCTATACTCTCCAACGTTCTCCTTTCGGTTAAAGATTCACAGCTTTCTCTGATGGCGACTGATCTTGAAATTGAAATAAGGACTGCCCTTAAGGTTTTATCTTCAGAAGAAGGCAAAGTAACCGTTTCGGCAAGGAAATTCTTAGAAATTTGTCGTGCCCTTCCTTCTGGATCAGCATTAGAAGCTCAGTATAAAGAAGGACAATTTTATATTCATTCTGGTCGCAGCCGGTTTACGCTTAGCACTCTTCCTGCTGAGGATTTTCCAAGTATCGATAGCATTGATGCGGTAGCAGAATTAGAACTGACCCAAGCAGAGCTAAAACAATTATTGCATCGGACGGTCTTTTGTATGGCTCATCAGGATGTCCGTTACTATCTTAATGGTTTATTATTGGAGCTGACGGAAGAATCTATCCATGCGGTTGCTACAGATGGGCATCGTCTTGCGCTAGCTTCTTTAGCAAAAGGAGCGGACCAAGAGGGAACAGAAATTCAATCTATCATTCCCCGAAAAGCAATATTAGAGTTAGTGCGTTTGTTAGAGGAATCGCAGGAACCGGTACGGTTAAAATTTGGTACTAACCAGATGAGGGCAGAATTCCAAGGATTGTCCTTCTCTACCAAGCTAATTGATGGACAATTTCCCGACTATAAACGAGTAATACCTGTAGGTTGTGAGAAGCAATTTGTTGCTGATCGAGAAAGATTTAAACAGGCTTTAGTACGGGTAAATATTCTTACTAACGACAAATATCGTGGAGTCCACTTACATTTATCAGATTTAAAGCTGCAAGCTATAGTCACTAACCTAGAGCAAGGGTCTGCTGAGGAAGAGCTAGATATAAAATACCAAGGGGAGAATTTGGAAATCGTCTTTAATAATTTTTATCTTATTGATGTTCTTAATATTATTGATACGAAAGAAGTTAGATTAACTTTTACTAATGCTAGTAGTAGTTGCCTAATTACCCCTATTGATGCATCTGATAGTAAGTATGTTGTCATGCCTATGAGATTGTAGACGACTTTATTGTTTTAGGAGTTCACCGAGTTTGGAAGGAATGAGAGATAGAACTGATAAGAAGTCGTGCGCTCGTACCTTAGAGCCTGTTCAAAGTTTTTTGAGTAGCAGGGCCAGGAAGGCCAAGTGGATGAGCTGCAAGCTGGTGTGTTCATCATTCGCTCGCGGCTTTTCCAGCCAGGCGAAACGACGCTCGACGATCCATCGCTTGGGCATGACCTTGAAGGTGCGTAGTTCGCTGCGTTTGGCAATCTGTAGTTGCACATGCGCACCCAGGATTTAGCGCACACCCTGTGCCAAGGGCTAGCCCACATAGCTGCTGTCACACAACAAGCTTTGCACTCGCCCAAGCTTATTAGGTTTACAGCGGCACAGCACCTGTAGCACTCCTTTTCGGTCTGTCACCTCGGTGTGGTTTAGGGCCACAGCGATGTGGCGCTTGACGCCCGAAACCTTCTTACCCGCGTCCATAGCCCTTCTGGCCTGCCGTGTCCGTGTTTTTCACGCTCTGTGCGTCCACAATCAAGAACGCGCTGCAAGCGTCGCGCCCCCGTTTCTCACGGGCCACGCCAACCTGATTTTTTTAATGCCTGTTCCAGCAGGCTGCCTCCTTCGCGGGGATCACTCCAGATGGCCCAGTACGAGTGTACTGTGCGCCACTTAGGAAAGTCATTGGGCAGGTCGCGCCATAGGCAGCCCGTACGCATCAGGTATAGTTATTTGCGTTAAGAATAAGACAATATGAGTTGATCGATTGAAGTGTGCTGTGGCAATGATTGTCGCCTCTTTTTCATGCCGCCAAATGAATTTTCTATGGGATTGAAGTCTGGTGAATAGGGCGGTAGCGGTATGAGCATGTGGTAATCTGAAGCCACAATCGTCTGGATACGCTTATGATTGTGAAATGAAGCATTGTCCATGACGATGAGGGTGGGCTCATGCAGCTCTTTCATCAAGCACTGCTCAATCCATGTTTCAACAAGCGCCGCCGTGCATGAGCCTTCAAAGAGCATGGGCGCCAACCCTTCTTTTTCCTGCCCCTTGGCGGCGTGTGACGCTGTGCCATGATAAGATGAGTCCGGCGTTTGCGTTTGCCTGTGATAAGGCCAAGGATTTTGTGTCCTTTTTGCACCCATCCTGCATCACGGTCACAAGGGGCATCAAAGCCCGTTTCATCCATGTAAATCAGGTTCTTGAGACCGAACATCCTATGCGCGGCAGTGAGTTTCTTAAGAAATTCTTGCCTTTTCATATTGCACCGCTCTTTATATCCGTGCTCTTTTTTTTACGATCTTTAACGTCTTGAGCGCACGGCTTATAGAGCTCGTGTGAACGCCAAAAACTTCCGCGCGTTCATGCAAAAACATATCGGGATGCTCCTCAGTGTGCTTCTTCAGAGCAGCCTTATCAATCTTACGATGACGAAAACCAGCCTTCTTGGGAGCCAGATCATCAGCATTTAGCCAACGATAAAGCGTGTTGCGAGAAAAACCAAAAAGACGCGATGCCTCAACTTTGCTACCACCCTTTTTTATGTAAGAGAGGGCGGCCTCTCTCAAATCAAGCGAATAAGTCATGCATTATAATAACATGTAACTTTATTAACGCAAACTACTATACAGCACCGCGCAGAATACCTCGTACAGATCTAGTTGACAGGGCGCTGTCCTTTTGTGGGCACTCTCCAACAAAGGGCTCATAACCTCGAATTGCTTCGGCTTGATACCACTTGGATAACCTCTTCTCATCTCCCAATCTCCTCATAACTCAGAGACTTTGAACAGGTTCTAAGAAGGATCTGAATAACTGCCAATTTTCGCCAGCATCAGCTTGAAATGCCAAAATTTCTAAATTTAGATATTATTATTACTGTCTCTGGTTATTCTCTGATTCCCGCCATTTGGGCAGCATCCGGATGCATTGGCTCTACGCCAGCAGGTATTTTTCGCCGATGAGCAAGTTGGTGAAGGCGGCTAACAGATGCAGACGGCTTGTATTTTTGGCCAGGCTACAGTAGCGAACCTAGCTATAGCTAGAGACTTGCTTGATGTAACGGAACGGATAGCTCCACCTTGGCTGAATGCTGGCTTTGATTTTCTCGACTTTAGCCTTAGCCCCCATCCCGTGTCTTCGAGCACTGGGGCGGCTGATAATGAAGCAGGAAACATCTTTACGATGTTTATACCATTTCTTTAAATATTTGCATGCTTTAAAGCGGAGAGGATGAAGGGGTAACCTGTTAAAGAACGAATCGTTTGTGGATTGAGGTTCTGGAGGATTTCCCCAGCGGTCTGTCGAAGGGAGTCTAGGGTACTGAAGAGCACCCAACTGAGCTAATCTTTCATGTGTTGCCAAAGCCGTTTGATAGGGTTGAGCTCGGGGCTATAGGGAGGTTGGAACAGCCACACGATATTCTCAGGCAACTCCAGTTTCTTGGCCCGATGAGAGTGGGCATTATCAAGTTGAACGATAGGCAGAGCGTGGGAATAGCGTTGCGCGAGGTGATCCAAATAAATATGAAAAAAGAAGCTTTCCCCGCTCAGCGGCTCCACCGCCCCATAGAAAAAGAAGGCTTTAAATTGCCATTGCACCGGCGCTAGGGGCTTGGTGCCGGGCGGGGTAATGAGCCGCCGGGGGATCGTTTTGAGCCCAAAATCTGTTTCATCATAACACCCGTACCGCACTGGTACAGCAGGGTCTTCAGCCCCGTAGAGGAGTTGCAGAATATCTAGGCGCCGCAGGCGTGTTTTTTTAAACTCAACCCCTGCCGCTTCTTCTCGATGAAGGTGGCTTAGGCGCGCCACTTTGAGCTTGGCTTTGAGCCGGTAACGTACTGTCTGATGTAGCGTTTTATACTTCATCTGCAAGCCGTATTCTTCCCTCAGCCACTGTGTTCAATGGCCCCATAACTCTTAAAACCCGGGGGGACTTCCAAACGCTGCTTCAAAGCCTGCTCAACCGCCGGCGGTATAGCTCGGGCACCTCCATCATGCGCCGTCCCAAGCTCCAGCAAGCCTGCTAACCCTCGGGCTCGATACTTATCAAACCAGCGATAAAGGAAGGGTAGAGGGATTGCGCCCTAGCACTTTCCCAAGGCTGTTTGAGTTCGGTGACTTGCTCGCTCTTGAGCAAATATAAGCCTGAACCCGTTCTTTGCCTTTCACCTTGCTCTGCTGATGAAGTAGCGCTTTTAATTCCTCGACACGCTCCGTGATCTCTAGCTCTAGGCGGCGACTCATCAACCTCGCTCCTGCCCGGGTTGGGTAGAGCCGGTGATGGGTCCGCTCGCGCTTCAGGTTGCCGAAGAAGCGCTCCACTACGGCATTGTCCCAGCAGAGTCGCCTCGGCGCCTCATACTGCAGTGCATGCCGTGCTTAGCCAGCAGGGCCTGGTACTCCTGGAAAGCATATTGGCTACCCCGATCCGAGTGATGGATCAGACCCGCTTTAGGCTGGCGCCGCCATAGTCAGAGTGTCCTTGACCTAAATCGACCCGCAGATGATTCGCTAGTGACCAACCCACGACCCGCCGGGAATATAAATCGATCACCACCGCCAAGTACAGCCACCCTTCAGTGGTCCATAGATAGCTAATATCCGCTGCCCATACCCAATCGGGGGCGGCCACGGTAAACTGCCGCTCAAGAAGGTTAGGGGCCACGGGATAACCGTGCCGGCTGTGGGTGGTGGCCTTAAAGCGCTTCTTCGGCTTAACCACCGCGCCTACCTGAGGCATCAAGCTTCGGGCCTGATAGCGCCCCGCCAGTATGACCGTCGGCCTAGAGTTGTTTGGCCATTCGCCGGCTTCCATAATTCCCTCCCGTTTCTTCATGGATCGCTTTCACTCGATACACCAAGGCTTGCCTCTGAGCCTTCTCGTCCCCTCGCTGTCTATAGTCTTAGTAGCCGCTGCGGTTCACCTCCATGACCTGGCCCAGCAGCGCAATCGGATAGGCCTTCTTCTGCCGCTCAATGAACTGATATCTCAGCTCGATTCCTTGGCGAAGAAGGCTGCCGCCTTTTTTAAAATCTCCCGCTCCATCCGCAGCTGCTTCAGCTCTTTCCATTCTGGCCCTGAAAGCCTCTCTCCAGCAACCTCAGTGCTCAACTCCTGGCACCTGCGGCCAAGCATACTGCGGTCAATAACCAAATTCTGGGCCGCCTCCGAAACCTGGTAACCCCGCTCGGTTGCCAACTTGACGGCTTTTTGCTTGAAACTCTGAGTATACTTTCGCTTCTTCTGTGGATGGATAAATACCTCGTCTCTCTTTACTCTATTTTTTCTCTATTTTGAGGCTTAACAAGATGTCCGTTCTAATTAAACCACTTCAAGGTTATTCCTCCCTTCAGACGCCCGCTCCCCATGCCAGCTGGTCGGCTTCGAGCGCGTATGCTGCGCATCCATTTTCTGCAGCATGGGTTCAACCTGTCCGACCCTGCCACCGAGGAGGCGCTGTACGACTCCCAGGCCATGGGCTAATTCAGCGGCATCGACCTCGACCAGGAACTGGTGGCGGGCGAGAGCGCGCTCTGCAAGTTTCGCCATCTGATGAAGCGCCACAATTTCGGCGATCAGATGTTTTACTTGGTCAATCAATATCTTGCAGAGAATGGCGTGAGAGTTAATCGCGGTACCATCGTCGATGCCACGATCATCAATGCGCCAGCTTCACCAAGGACTGGAAAAACAACGGGATCCGGAAATACACTCGACTGGCAAGGGCGCCACCAGGGGTATTTCGGGATGAAGGCGCGCACTGGTGTTGACAGTCGCACCAGCTTGATTCGCAGCGTTGTCGCCACGGCGGCCAATATCCACGACTCGGCCGTTTTCGGCGGCTTGTTGCACGGACAGGAAACCCGCCTCTGGGGTGATTCGGCCTATAGCGGTTCTCATTTAAATTAGGGACAGAGTCCGCAGTGTTTAAAGTAGGCTTGGCAGTTTCGAGGGGAAATCAGCGTGAGCGCTTCGCTAAGGGCTTCATAAAGTTGCTCTTTTTTCCGGGCGGCTTTTTTCTTCAGGACATGTTTTAGCTTGGAGCAGGCGTACTCAATAGGATTGAGTTCAGGATGATAGGGGGGTAAAAAGACCACCTTGGCGCCGGTCTGCTCGCTTCGCTCAATGGCCTCTTCCTATCGATGAGCGGCGGCATTATCTAAAATCACCGCTTTTCCTGCCCGTAGATAAGGCAATAGAAACTGTTCGACATCATAGAGGAAAACGGAACCCTTGAGCGTGCCTTCAAAGCACAAGGCGGTCTCCAGCCCTTGTAGGGATAGAGCGCCGAGGGCGCTGATCCGTGGCCCTCCTCCGGTGGGCTTCTCGCCATAGGCTCTTTGATTTTGAGGGGCACGGGCAAAAATCGGGGTCAGGTCAAGACCCGATCCGCTTTCATCGATAAATATCAACGCCTTATTCTCAATCTGGGCCCGTCTCTCCCGATACGCTGCCCTTAACCTTTGGACCCGGGGGCTCTTTTGCTGAGGGTCATAAAACGTTTTTTTTACGGCTTATTTTTAACCGCTTCAACCCCCGCTGTTGCTCATACCGCTCACACAGCTCCGCCAGCGTTAAATCCGGGCGCTCTTCCAGCCACTTGCGCAGGTACTCACCCCCCCGCCTCATCCACCTTCGGCTCGACCCATCTGCCCTGGGGCCGCATTCCCGCTCTCTCGGTAGCGCTTCCACACCCGTTTGAAACAACTCTCCGAAACTAAAAACCTCTCCGCTACCGCTTCCTGGGTAAGCTCCCCCCTTGCCGATAACAGGCCACCATCTTCTCTCGTAAATCCTCGGAATAAGGCCCTGTCATTCTCTTGTCCCCTCTATTCATTCTTTCACTATTATCACATTCTCCTCCTTTTTTTCCTTGGTGGCCAGCTAAATGGGAAACGCTATAAATAAGATGATTCAATTTTAAAGAGTTTAGCAATAGAAGACAGAGTTTGTTTCTTTATGGCTTTTGTGTGTGCTCCTTTTTGTTCAATGGGGTTAAGGTCTGGGGAATAGGGCGGTAGATAAAGCACTGTGTGGGCTGCTTTTCGGAGAATAGCTTGCGTATCCTGACGTTGATGGAGCGTGGCATTATCCATGACACTAACGGATTGTGGCGGTAGTTTTGGCAGTAAATCCTGCGCTACCCATGCGGTAAAAATATCGGCATTAATATTCGTAGGGAACAGCCCGATGGTGAGCACAATTTTGCCAATCAAAGCGCCGATGGCATTCGTTCGGCCCTTTGCATGCCACCGTCACAAAGTCCGTAACAGCGTGCTCCAACCGGCGCATAGCCGTGTGTAGGCGGCCTATTATGGGCAAATCCACGCTCATCAAAGTAGACAATCGGGCGGCATTGTTGCTCCTACCATGTCATGATCCTCTGGAAGGTGCACCGTGCGCCTTCGCATCCCTTTGGGTGCATCAAGCTTTTTTTTATAGCTAACGCCCAGACAGCGCAGAGCATGGTTGATTCCCTGAACACGCACACCAAAACGGCTGCGCTCGCTCGTATTGATACGCATCCGGATTGTCCCGAACATCACTAGCCAGTGCGTCCATATCGAGCTTTGTCGCTGGTTTATTTCGGCTCGGTTTAGGCTCAGGCCCTTTTAGCCAACGTGTAACGCTCGCTACGCCCACACAAAACCCAGACGCTACCTCGGCAATGATAACTTCTTCCTTCTTGCGAACGGATAGAACTTTATAGTGAAAATCAGATGAGTAAGTCATCTAATAAGTATGATCAATTTATAATGGATTGGCTATACCGGGTGCTGAGGGATGAAGTGCGGGCGAAAGTCGAACCTCCGTTCCGTATCATGAAGCGCATTTTGGTGAAGTCAAATGGGCGTTTCAAAGGCTTGGCGAAGAAGGCCCATCATCTATTTCTCTGCTGTGCCCTGGGGAATCGGATGACGGCCAGAAGACACTGCTGCGGCGATGCGATGGCGGGTGGTATGGATTCATCTGACGACATTGATGCCCGCACTCAAATATTTCATCAATTGTTCAGAGGTTCCTTAAGAATAAGATGTTATGATTTGGTCAATTGCCGCCTCCTGTGCCATGGATTATCTTCGTTTTTTCAATGGGGTTGAGGTCTGCAGAAGAGGGCAGCAACGGGATCATATCATGGTAATCCTTGGCCACGATGTCCTGAATGCGTTTGTGATGGTGGAATGAAGCATTGCCCATGATGATGAGAGTGGGGTCATGCAACGCTTTTATGAGGCATTGCTCCACCCATGTTTCGAGCAGTTGAGAGGTGCATGAGCCTTCAAGGAGCATGGGCGCCAGCCATTCCTTCTTGCGCCCCCCTGGCGTTATGGCGCTGGGCCATGCCCAGGTGGGCGCGGCGTTTGCGCTTGCCGATGAAAGCCTGAGGAGCTGCTGTCCTTTGTCTACCCACCCCGCATCCCTATGGCAATGGGCCTTAAAACCGCTCTCATCAATATAAACAAGGTTCCTGAATCCGAACGTCCGGTCTCCGGCGGCGAGTTTTCCCAAAAACGCTTGCTTTTCATAGGGCATCACTCTTTTTTTACGGATGCCAAGACGCTTGAGAGCATCATGCATTCTTCTGCTCACACCAACATTAAACAAGGCAGCACGCTCATGAAGAGAGCTATCAGGATGTTCTTCAACGTGCTTTTTCAGTACGCCCTTGTCAAACTTGTTATTTCTTCGGCCATGGAACCTTCGGATACGAATCTTCGGCGTTGAGCTAACGGTATATAAAGAAAAAGCCTTCTTTCATAAATCTATCTTGAATACGCCATA
Source organism: Nitrosococcus oceani ATCC 19707 (assembly GCF_000012805.1). Taxonomy (GTDB): domain Bacteria; phylum Pseudomonadota; class Gammaproteobacteria; order Nitrosococcales; family Nitrosococcaceae; genus Nitrosococcus; species Nitrosococcus oceani. Next base: position 11,279 of record NC_007484.1, read on the forward strand.
CATAATCACGGCGTATCCGATTATTAATTAAAATCTCTCTATGATGCATATTACTCATCTTGACATACGCAACTTCAGAAATCTAAAGCATATTGAATTGCATCCTAGCAAAGGGGTCAATATCCTTTCGGGTGCCAATAGCAGTGGAAAAACCAGCTTTCTAGAAGCCATTTATTTGCTTGGCTTAGGACGTTCTTTCCGCACCGTTCAATTAATTTCGGCTATTCAGGCCGGCATGGAATCGCTCCGTGTTGTAGCCAAAGTGAAGCAGGTGGGCGGTTCCCATACCGCAGGAGTAGAGTTTGGTCCTGCTGGTTTTCGAGCACGTATCAACAAAGATACGGTAAAGAAACGTTCCCAATTAGCCACCCAATTACCCTTGTTATATATGTCTTCTTATAGTCATGTTGTACTCGATGGAGGACCTCGTTACCGCAGGCAATGGCTCGACTGGAGTTTATTTCATCTGGAGCCCGGATTTCACGATCTATGGTGGTGTTATCAACGAACGCTTAAGCAGCGTAATCATGTATTAAGAGTTCATAAGCCTAGCTGGCAACAGGAAATTAATGCTTGGAATAAGAAGCTCTCTACCTATGGGGAGCAAATTACTTCGCTGCGAGAAGCTATTCTCTTTAAACTACAGGATAGCGTATCACAGTTATTTACGGCCTTGGCCCACCAACCAATTTCCCCTGTTACTATGGAATTTAAGCAAGGTTGGGCTCGCACGGTGAGGCTAGAAGAAATTCTAAATGAATCGTTGAACTATGATCGAGCAGCGGGTTATACACGATATGGACCTCACCGTGCAGAAGTGGCATTTTATGTGGATGGAAAAGATGTTAGGGAAATTTTATCTAGAGGTCAGCAAAAGGTATTTTGCTATTCTCTTGCGTTGAGTCAGGCAAATCTATTATACAGAACTAAAGAACAAAATTGTATTTTCTTAATTGATGATTTTACTTCGGAACTCGATGCTGATCATCGAAAGCGGCTTTTAACATTGTTAAATAAGCTAGGCATGCAGGTTTTTGCCACTACTATAGAATCATTAGGTAGTGAAATAAAGGCACATCCTAATATCAAGGAGTTCCACGTGAAACTGGGGCAGGTAGAAGAAATGGTATAATAATTGATAATAACTTTAGGAGCAACAATGAAAGCCAGCACTGCCTACGACTCATCTCATATTAAAGTTCTGAAGGGCCTGGATGCCGTTCGTAAACGCCCTGGTATGTATATTGGTGATACCGATGATGGCACCGGTCTCCATCATATGGTGTTCGAAGTTGTGGATAATTCTATCGACGAGGCCCTGGCAGGGTTTTGTAATGAGATTAGCATCATTATACATTCTGATGATAGCATTACTATCTCTGATAACGGACGGGGTATCCCAACCGATATTCACCAAGAAGAAGGGCGATCTGCAGCGGAGGTCATTATGACTGTACTGCATGCTGGTGGGAAATTTGACCATAACTCCTATAAAGTTTCTGGTGGGTTACATGGGGTAGGCGTATCAGTCGTTAATGCTCTTTCTGCCGTTCTTTTTTTAGAGATTCACCGCGACGGGAAAATATACCAGCAGCACTACCAAGAGGGTGTCCCACAGGGGCCTTTAGTCGCTGTCGGTACCACAGAGCGTAGCGGTACAACGATTCGGTTTTCGCCAAGTCCCAAAATTTTTTCCAATATTGTCTTTAGTTTCGATATTTTTGCAAAGCGACTGCGAGAATTAGCTTTTCTTAATTCTAGAGTCCGTATTTTATTGGAAGATGAGCGTATCGGGCGAAAAGAAGAGTTTTTTTATGAGGGGGGGATAAGTGCTTTTGTAGAACATCTCAATAAAAATAAAACTCCACTCCACGGAAACGTTTTTTATTTCCAAGGAGAACGTGATGGGGTTGCCGTGGAACTTGCAATGCAATGGAATGATTCTTATCAGGAGCATTTTTTTTGCTTTACCAATAATATTCCACAAAGAGATGGGGGTACTCACTTGGCTGGCTTTCGATCCGCCCTGACTCGAACTTTGAATCAGTATATTGAGAAAGAAGCATTAGCCAAAAAAACCAAGGTCGGTACGACTGGCGATGATGCTCGAGAGGGACTGACTGCGGTTCTCTCTATAAAAGCGCAAGATCCAAAGTTTTCTTCTCAGACTAAGGAAAAATTAGTGTCCTCTGAGGTTAAACCAGTGGTTGATAGCTTAGTCTCAGAACATTTTCAAAATTTTTTGCTGGAGCATCCCGTTGACGCCAAGGCTATTGGCGGCAAGATGATAGAGGCTGCTCGAGCCCGAGAAGCAGCCCGCAAAGCTAGAGAGTTAACTCGCCGGAAGGGGGCTTTGGATATGGCAGGGTTACCCGGAAAATTAGCGGACTGTCAGGAACGGGATCCAACTTTATCTGAATTGTTTTTGGTAGAAGGGGATTCAGCAGGTGGATCTGCTAAGCAAGGGCGTGATCGTCGAAACCAAGCCATTCTTCCTCTTAAAGGAAAGATCCTTAATGTGGAGAAAGCTCGTTTTGACAAAATGCTGAGTTCTGTAGAAGTCGCTACTCTCATTACGGCCTTAGGGTGCGGTATTGGCCGAGAAGAATATAATCCCGATAAACTACGGTATCATCGGATTATTATCATGACGGACGCTGATGTAGATGGATCCCATATACGCACGCTGCTATTAACTTTTTTTTATCGCCAGATGCCGGAGCTGGTAGAGCGGGGTCATATTTATATTGCTCAACCTCCTCTTTATAAGGTTAAACGGGGTAAGCAAGAGCAGTATATTCGGGATGATGCCGAGATGGAACGCTATTTGATTAATTTATCTACTGACAATGCAAAAATCTATTCCGAGAATGGAGCAACTTCTATAGCAGGAGAAACACTATCGACCTTATTTACTGATTATTTCCAGTTGAGGCGTGCTATCGAGCGATTATCTTATCGTTATGATCCTTTATTGCTTGATCAAATGTTATACCTTGATGTAGTACCTACCCCCGCTGATCCAATGATAGAAATTAAGCAATTAGAGGAATGGGCTACCCAGTTGGAGATTAGAAGTAATAGCGCAGCCAAAGGAAATGCCCGTTATGAAATTGAAGTAGCCACGGTACCTGAGAATTCTGCACCCGTGCTCCAAGTAAAGATTACGCGCCATGGGGTAACCGCCTATCAGCGTATTTATATGGATTTTTTTACTTCCCCAGACTATCAACGCATTCAAAATTTAGGGAAACGCTTAGTTAATTCCGTTAAAGCGGAAAGCTACGTTCAACGAGGTGATAGGCGACAATTAGTAAATGATATCCAAGAAGCAGTCGACTGGTTGATGGAGGAAGCAAGACGGGGCCAAGCCGTGCAACGCTATAAAGGTCTTGGGGAGATGAATCCAGATCAATTATGGGAAACTACAATGAATCCTGCTACACGGCGCCTTAGCCAGGTTCGAATCGATGATGTTATTACGGCAGATGAAATATTTACTACTTTGATGGGAGATCATGTGGAACCTCGGCGGGACTTTATTGAGTCCCATGCGCTAAGTGTAGCTCATCTCGACGTTTAACGGATTTGGAACTTGATGAATTAACCTTTTTGTTCTTTTGCGTACATATTATTATAGTATGAACCGCTGGCTAGCTAGTGCACGCAACCTGGAAGAGGCTAGCTACCTGCTTGCGGAAGGTCCGGATATTATTGATTTTAAGGAACCAAAAAGAGGAGTCTTGGGCGCCTTACCTCCAGAAACCGTTCGCCAAGCTGTAGCCCTGATCGGTGGACGTTGCCAAACTAGCGCTACCATTGGTGATTTTTTTGTGGAGTCTTCGCAAATTTCTCAGGGTGTACTAGAAATAGCAGCCACCGGCGTGGACTATGTGAAAATCGCCCTATTCTCCAATACCCAGCAGGCAGCCGATTGCCTAATATCCCTCCAACCGTTAGCAGCTCGGGGAGTTTCCATGATAGGGGTAATATTTGCTGATAAGCAGCCCGATTTTTCTTGGATACACCTAATAAAACAAGCGGGATTTAAAGGAATTATGCTAGATACGGCTGTTAAAGACGGCCGGGGTTTACTAAGTCATCTTTCCCTTCCTGAGTTGGATAATTTTATTAAGGTAGCTCGTAATGCTAATCTCGTCAGCGGTTTAGCTGGCTCTCTTAGTATACAAGATATACCTAAGTTGCTATCTTTAAAAGCTAATTACTTGGGATTTCGCAGCGCTTTATGCACTGCTGGGAATAGATGTTACCGTCTTGATCCAAAAGCGGTTCTGTCAATTAAACGAGCCATAAGAGAAAATCCTAGAATAGTTGAGAACTAATATATAGAGAGAAGGGCGATGATATCCGGATTGGGATAAAGTCGGGGTACGCGGTTAGCTTAGTTAAGCTGAATTCTAGATAAGCGAGGGGTCCTGCTGCTGGGCTAGGTGTCTGGAAAATTCTTCCTGGTGATGGCGCACTACAGGTCTGTCAGTCATTGAAATCATAATGGTGGTGATTCACTTCCCGCCAGCCTTATTATCACCATTTTAAAGGTTATTATCTGGGCGATGTTGGGTGCCATCTCAAAGGTGCTTTTTTTGAGAAGGGTCTACGGTGGATAACCCCCTGTCGCAAAAATAGGTGCGACCTCTTCTTGCCTGTGGTCGATAAGCGCTTGCTTATTGAGCGCAGCCATCATCTCCAGTGGTGTTCATTTCACACTCAACCGGGTCGCTGGGCTTATCGACTACACCACCCATTAGCTCCCTTAAGCTCTCACTTAACCCGCCTAACCATCCACTTATCCTCTTGGATAAGCCTAGCTAGGTAGTTATCCAGAACGAACGTTAGTTAAACTACGTACTTTATATGGATATGTATTCGTGGGGATAGAGAGGGCGTTCCTGAGAAAAAAATGCGCAATTTTTCTCCGATTGTAAATTAACTGTTTGTAAGTAGTATGCCTTTATGAAGATTTATGAATCATAAGAATAAGAGCGCAGCTACATATTGCGTGCTCTGAATAAAATATTTATTTGTGCTCAAAAAATAATGCTTTGAGTTTGTGAAAGTAGAGCGACTCCGTTGTAATAGGAAGTGACCAAACTTTCTCTATAAAGAAGCGCTCTGTGATGAACCACTTACGTTGCCCACGTTGTAGATTATCGCACATTAAGAAAAACGCTCGCACCCACTACGATAAACAAAACCACGCCTGCCTGGTGTACGGGGGCAGTTTGTGGCTGCGGCCTATCGTATTGACGAGACCAGGCGCGCCTTGGTCAAAAAGTTGCTGCTAGAGCGGCTCTCGTTGCGGGGCATTTGTTGGGTACTGGAGGTGAGTTTGACGTGATTGTTGCAGTTTATTGATGAGCTATACCAGCACTCACCTGATGATCTGGATGTTCAACAGATTTCACCTCTTCAGGCCATTGAGTTATCCTGTCTGAAAGTCCAAGCTGATGAAAGTAGGACTTTGTCGGTTATAAGGCCAATAAGCAATGGCTCTGGTTGGGGCTCGATCCGTGCTCGCGCCAGGTGTTGGCCTTCTATGTCGGTAACCGCTCACGGGACAGTGCCCGTGAGCTATGGCTACGCCTTCCCGCACGCTAACGCCAACAGGCCACTTTCTCCGCTGGTAATTGGGAGACCTATTAGGGTGTTATTCCCCCAACAACGCAGCATCAAGTTTTCCTCAAGGGCTCAGGGCAAACCAATGCCATTGAACGGTTTAACTGCACTTTGCGCTAGCACCTCTCGCGCTTGGTACGTAAATCCCTTTTATTAACCAGGAAGTTATACGATAATTCTGAGCAGCATTACTTTTTGAGCACTACCACTTATTTAACCTGAGAAAATTTACGCTTCCTGATGATAAGCAATTACCCGTTCTACCTCGTTTTTGGAACCCAGGATAACAGGTACCCGTTGATGAATACCTTCTGGGTTAATCTCTAAAATACGTTGATCACCTGTGGAGCTGACACCACCAGCTTGCTCTACAATAAAGCTCATGGGATTAGCTTCATACATTAATCGTAGTCGGCCGGGTTTATCTGGATCTCTGCTATCCCAGGGATACATAAAAATTCCACCGCGAGTAAGTATCCGATAGACTTCCGATACCATGGAGGCTACCCAGCGCATGTTGAAATTCTTGTTTCGGCAGCCTTCTTTCCCTTGCAAGCAGTCTTCAATATACCGTTGCACCGGTGCGGCCCAGAAACGCTGATTAGACATATTGATGGCGAACTCCATAGTGTCTTCTGGAATGGTCATATTAGGGTGGGTAAGAATAAATTCCCCAATATCTTGATCCAGGGTGAAGCCATTAACTCCATGACCCGCCGTTAACACCATCATGGTGGTAGGGCCATAGACACAGAATCCAGCGCACACTTGTTGGGTCCCTGGCTGCAAAAAATCCTCTTGGGTAGGCTCGGATACATCGTCTGGGCAACGTAGGATAGAGAATATAGTTCCCACCGAGATATTGATATCGATATTGGAAGAGCCATCTAACGGATCAAAGAGTAAAAGGTATTTGCCCTTGGGATATTGGCCAGGAATTGGAATAATCCCCTCGATTTCTTCTGAGGCCATAGCGCCTAGATGTCCCGTCCACTCCAAGGAGTTCACCATTATGTCATTGCTGATCACATCGAGTTTTTTCTGGCCCTCGCCTTGGATATTTTCGGTACCCGCGGCCCCTAGTATGTCGATGAGGCCGCCTCGGTTAACAAGATGGGAGATAGTTTTGCATGCGGTCACAATGTCGTTGAGCAGTCCAGTAAAATCACCGGTAGCACTGGGAATGCTACGCTGCTCCTCAAGAATAAATTGAGTTAGAAAAGGGTTGCTATGCATGAATTAATTATCCTTACTTTCGTTTAATAAAAAATAGGTAGAGGAGGAAGGGGTTTATTTTATGGGCTAGAAAAACAGTCCTGATAGTGCATTCAAGATTTGTCATTTTTATAGGTTAGGTGAGTTCATCTAACTGGATCTAATTAGATTAGGTTTAGATATCCCTCTGGATACAAAAACAAGGCTATTATAGCAATAATGGAAAATGAGATTTTCACGGCACCAGGATTAAAATTTCGCCATGGCCCAGACTGGCCATATCACCACAAAATCGATGCGCCCGGCCAATGGTTTTAGGGAGAAAGGCAAATCGGGTTTCTAGACTACGGTAGGATTCCAGCAGGAGGGGCAAGAACCCCAGAGTGTGATAGCCGCAGTCATTAAAGGTCGCGCTTAGTTTATCAGGGGGATGCCATAGTAAAAGAGTTCCGCGCTTCATACCATACCCTAGGTAATTTCCGGTTTTACCTAATATCGCAATTGTGCCTGCTAACATACGCGAGCCCGCATAATTACCTGCGTTTCCCTCAATAAGTAGCGTTCCTCGGCGCATTCGGTCTCCAACACGGGCACCCGTGTTTCCGGTAATAATAACCGTTCCTCCTGTCATGCCGATTTGATTGCCGGGGCGGGCGGCCCCTAAAAAATCGTCGCTATCTCCATCTACCCGGAGCAATCCGCCTTGCATCTCACAGGCGGTAAAAGCACCGGTATTCCCGTAGATATTAATTTGCCCATCATGCATGCCCATTCCTGTATAGGCACCGCAAGATCCTTGAACATCGATCTGGCCGCCAGAACAATTTTTACCGATGTAATCCAACTTGGTGGTCTCTCCTGCGAAAATTAACCGTCCTGGATCGTCTCCTGAAATATTAAAAATGGTATCTGCTCGCACGTGCTGATTACCCGTTACCAGAGTAATCGCAGCTATCTCGGGTTTCGATAGGCCGATTAAATTCTCCGGGATGAGGGGCGATGCATCCACCTGCTGGCTAGGAATTTCTTTTAGAATCAGAGTTAGTGCGTTCAAGGGTAGAGCTTTAGGAATTGCGATAAAAAATATGCTTTTTTTCTCTCAGAGCAGAACATTGGAGCGTGTGGCTATTTCACCTTTAAGCCATTTGTCCCATCATGATCTCCTGGAGATGAAAATGAATCGGACCTAGTTTTCCTCCATAATTGCCCGCACTGATGCGGTATATCCCGTTTTGGGCTCCAAAGTTACAGACGGCAGAAATTCCAGCATACATAGCCTTTTGGATATCTTCTTTAGAAAAACCATCAATAACAATTTCCAATACGGATTCAATCTCAGCCGAGAGATTAGTATGCGTTTTCCCTTTAAGCGTGGGGCAAAAAACATCATTGGTGGATGCCTTTATTCCTGGATATTTAGAACCCACCTTTGAACCCGCGCGCACGATGCCACCAGGAAAAGGCATTATAACATTAGGAATTTTTTTCATGGCTGCGATAGCCGCCTCGCAGGCCGTTAACGCTTGAGGTTGAGATTGGGCGAGAACGAGAAAATTGCCGCCGCCAATTGCTGGGATCATACCCACCTTCTCTTCGGTAAGAAATTCGCCCTCCATGACGGGAATTCGCCAATAACGGCGGCCATTAATAATTTTCGATATTTGAAAGCCATCACCAAAAAAGCGGAGATTCTTTCCTAACGGGATAAGTTCACCCTCATATATTCCAGCAAATAATGCGGAAGTGGGTGAAGTGAGTACGCACTGACCAACCCGGGCTTCAAGTTGTTTAGCTAATCCTTTGCCCCCTATGGCGAATAGTAAAATGGCGACTCCAGGGCGTCCGTCGGGTGTCTCAGAAGGATCTAATTCTCGTTCGATACCTGCCTCGCAACCACAAGCAATTACCGAAGTGGCGAACCCGGTCATGGTTTGGGCCGAATGATAGGCCCACTTTAGATCCTGTGCTGTAATAAGTATGCGAGTGGCTTTCATGGGAAAGGCTTCGGCAAAGGTGGGCTCAATTTTGACACCATTAATAATCAGAAGCTATTCCTCTCCCGGCAGGGATGAACTTGGATATGACCTCGCCCGAAATAAGTCATTTCCTCATCGTTTATTTTAAAATTGCTAATCTTCATGGGAAGATAACGATCAAAGTAGCTGGAAAGCTCTTTTTCTATACTATTATCGAACTCCGGCCGGACTACATGGGTTGCGCCCCAAGTGACCTTGACGATTTCCCCGTTTCTAACGACGAGTTCCCCATCCTTAAAGACATAGTCGGGTTTAGAAAACATTTTTTCCTTGTCTTTTTGCTCCGTGTAGACGGTAATATCAGCGGCTGCCCCAATACCTAGATGCCCTCGGTCTGAAAGACCAAGCAGTTTAGCCGCTCCAGCCCGGGTCATGATAGCAATCTCATAAAGAGAATATTCCCGGGTAATAGTGCCTAAAGTACTGGCCTGGGCAGCCTCCGGATGGATAGTGGCTAACATATCATTACGGAAACTTCGGTCCATTAATAGCCGGATAAGATGAGGGTAAGAAACAAAAGGGGCACCATTAGGATGATCAGTCGTAAGAAAAACCCGCCAGGGATCATCCACTAAAAGAAAGATCTCTAAGCCAATAGCCCACTGGAGAGCATTAACAAAATGCTTGTCTTGGTACTTAAAAGGGACAATACCGCAGCCAGCGTCACATTCAATATCCATGAAGGCCCATTTCTTAGGATAAGCATGGGGATGGCTGGCATATTGCTGCATGGTGTCACTGGATACGGTTACCGTTTGCCCAAACAGAATTTGACCGACATCAACGGTAATATTCGGGTGTCTATTTACCGCTTCTGCAATTTGAGCTGCCCCTGATGAGAATTTCCGATCACCTTCAGCGCCGTAACTATGAAATTGAATATGGGCAAGATGCATAGGGAGGCCCGCGATCCCCTCAATAGTGCTTAAAGTGGTTTTTAGATTGCCTGGTACTCCCAAGTTACAGCCATGGACATGAATGGGGTGAGGAATATCCAATTCATGTACTGCACGTGCGAGGCGAAGCAATATTTGTCGTGGTGTAACCCCATAAAAGGGACCTGGTTCATCCAGATCGAGGCGGCGTTGATTGAATTTGAAGGCATTAATTCCACCTGGATTGACTACTTTGATACCTAGACACTGGCTGGCTTTGAGAATCCAGGCCACGTAATTGTTAAAGGTTTTTTGATCCTTATTAGCTGCCAACATCCGTAACCCATAATCATCATTACCCAATAAGGCATAGCCACCTTTGTCTACCAAGGGAGTATCCCCCATTTCCATGTGGGCTTGGCGGGCATTCATAGGTAATACGGCAGGTTCGAAGACCGCCGTATAACCCATTTCCGCATAACGATAACCGGTAGCGAAGGTGCTGGGAATCGCGCGGCCAGATCCTGCGCGTAATAGTTCAGTACGGGGTAATAAATTAGTGTGATGACCCTCCGGCAGCAATGTTCGGGCGATATTAACGTTACCTCCACCGATATGACTATGGATATCGATCGCTCCAGCCATGATAATTTTATTATTTAAGGGATACTCTTGATCGATAGACATATCGCCGGGGGGGGGATTGATAATGCGGCCATCTCGGATATAAATATCACGAACTTCGCCATTAATCCCATGCATGGGATCATAAACGGTACCGCCGGTGAGTTTAATGAGCATAATGGGCTAGGAGATTAATAGCTGCGCTCGAGCATAGTATTAATAATTTTGGCAGTACTGGGAAGCCCTGAGTCCCGTAACTTACGCAGTGGTACGGCGATCACATTGTCGGTACGATAGGTGTGCCCTGCATGGTCGATTCCCGGTGTACCTATGGGGATAAAAACCTCTGGCACCTGAGTGAAATTCATGCCAGCCCGTCCCAATACTACTGTAGGGATAGAAGTTATTGGTGGCGTATCATCTTGATCAAACGCAGAGATCCAAATCAAGGTATCTGTTTCCCCTGATTCGAGGAGGCGCTTAGTATTGTAGTGGTAAGGATCGTAGTCTGGGTAGCCTCGGGCAAAGCTAATGGGTACAGGATAACCTGTTTGCCAAGTGCAAACCTGATTAGCCGCGGCCTGGCCATTCCGCCCGCCTAGAGGAAGTCCTGAGCAACGGCTTGTTTTATTAAGTGCCATAATGATTTCATAGAGCATCTGGGTAGTAAGCTCGGCATGGGGAAAAGTCCATTGTTCTGCCGCCCAGGTAATCACGCCATATTGGGCTTGCTTTAATCTATTTGCTAAAGCGGCTATTTTTTCCATTGTAATTCCTGCCACCGATTCGGCTTGCAGGGGGCGGCCAGCGACCTGGGCCCGCAGCACAGCCACTACTTCCGGAAGTTTTTCCTGCTTGCAGGGGATGATCAACGGAGCGTGACCATTCGGTCCGAAGGCTGCCTGCCCGCTGGGGGATTGGCCTAAATAGATAATTTCCCGCTGAGCGGTATCTTGGCCAAAGAGTGTTTCCGGATTCCAGATATAGCGTTCAAAAAAGCGGGGGAAGCAAGGCTCAATATCGCTGCCCACCACTAGCAAGAGATCGACCCGGTTTCTCACCTCTCCAAGGGTGGTAGTTATCCAGCCACCGGCTTGGAGGGCCAACATGTTACGTAGGGTCGCTTCAGAGTCCATATGATCGATTACCGCCCCGTAATAATCAGCAAGTGCTAATGCGGCCCGAACCCCCTCCACATCAGTGGCAAGGCCAGATATCAGGGGGAACCGCGATTGTCTAAGGAGTTTAACGGTCCGTGCGATCGCTGTCTCTAGGCGAGCTGTTTTACCTTGAATCTGGGGAGTGCTATCACCTATTTCCTGTTCAAAAGCGGGTTGGGTTACTGGGCAGCCGTTTTCTATGATTGTGAGGCGATTACCCTCTACTTTTACCTTAAGATCATCAGCTGCAATACCGCAAAAAGGACTTGGAACTTCCTCCCAGATTCCCGTTTGGGTATGGTAGAACATGATTTTTTTCAGCAGTATCTGAGATGCCTTTGGGATTTTATCATGGCCGATTAAATTCAGTATGGATTATTTCTTTCCCTTTTTTAGTCATGAATGCCTCCCTTGGAATAAGTTGATAGCATAGCCTAAGGAACCGATTTAAGAGTTACGCAATCGGAAGGAAATTTCGGTTACCTGTTTTTATCGATTAGGATTTAACTTTAAATAGTTGACATTCTATTTGGTTCTCGCGCAACTGTTGACGGATCTGCTGAAGTTTAGCGAGATTAGTGCTCGGACCAACTCGAACTCGGTGCCAAGTTTTACTGTTATCAATGGTTACGGTTTGAATGGCGGCTTCCACGCCCATCAGAGCCAAGTCAGCCTTACGTTTATCAGCTTGGGAATAACTGCGGAATGAGCCTGCCTGTATCACATAAGCTTCCGGGGATAGTGATTTGGATGGCGATGGTTGGGGTTTTGGGGTAAGTTCGGCTGACTCTTTGGGCGGAAGCTTCGGCTGCTGGTGGGAAGGCGGCAACTTAGGTTCCGATACCGCCGCCTCCATTTCCGGGAGCAAGGTATAGAATTCGAAATGGGGTGGCGGCTGCTCTGTACTAACCGTTTCCTTTGCTTGGGCGTTATTCTGGATTATTGGGTGGTTATTCCCATTTTTCTCCGCCCAAAAAAACCGGTCCTGAAGCATGGGCAGAAGGACTATCGAAGCGCCGATCAGCAATCCGGCAATAAGCCATGGCCAAGGCTTTGGCGTTTGGTGTGGAGAAATATACTGTCTACGTTTATGAGGGGGCATGGATTACATGGACTCCGGTGCCGAGACACCTAGTAAGGTTAGGCCATTTTTTATCACTTGCCGGGTCGCCGCAATTAGTGCCAGCCGGGCATCCCGCAGTTCAGGAATATCTACAAGAAAAGTATGGGCATTATAATAGGTATGAAAATCCCTAGCTAAATCCAGAAGGTAATAGGCTAATAGGTGAGGCGCACTTTGGATAGCAGCACTTTCAACAACTTCTGAATAGCAAGATAAGCGATCTAGGAGCGTAACTTCATGGGCTTCATTGAGTTTTCCCAAGTGTTCTCTGCCTTGTTCAGAGTTCCAAACAAATTCCCGTGTTTTAAGCTGGCGGAAAACGCTACAAATACGGGCGTGAGCGTATTGTACGTAATAAACCGGGTTTTCGTTGCTTTGGGATTTGGCCAATTCCAAATCAAAATCCATATGTTGCTCAGCGCCGCGCATGACGTAAAAAAAGCGGGCTGCGTCTTTCCCTACCTCTTGACACAATTCCCGTAAAGTCACGAATTCCCCGCTGCGTGTGGACATTTGTATTTTTTCTTTGCCTCGATAAAGAATCGCAAATTGGACTAGCTGGATATCGAGTTGTTGGAGATCGGCGCCAAGTGCTTGGAGGGAAGCTTTGATCCGCGGTATGTAGCCATGGTGATCAGCACCCCAAATGTCAATTATTTTATGATAGCCCTGTTCCAATTTACTTAAGTGGTAGGCGATATCCGAGGCGAAATAAGTGGGTTGGCCATTTTCCCGTATGACAACCCGATCCTTTTCATCGCCAAAATTAGTAGCATAAAACCACCAGGCGCCGGCTTTTTGGTAAAGATGACCCGCAGCCTTGAGCCGCTCTATTGCTATTTCTATCGCGCCCATCTCAGTGAGGTGGCGTTCGGAAAACCATGCGTCGTAGGTGACGCCAAATTTAGCCAAATCCTCACGGATACCTGCCAAAATCGTATTAAGCGCTTGCTCAAAAACCTTTTGATAACTATTTTTTCCCAGTAGGTTTTTTATCTTTTGAATAAGCGCGTCAAGGTATTTCTCTCGATCTCCGGTTGGAGCATCTGCTGGTAGTCCGGCCAGAATTTCTGTTGCCGAATGATGGGGAAGATCTTCTTCTCCGGCCTTAAGAGACCGGGCAATATTCCGAACGTACTCCCCTTGATAACCATTACTGGGAAAGGGCAGAGTTTCGCCACATAGCTCTAAGTACCGCAACCAGACACTAACGGCAAGAATGTCCATTTGGCGCCCGGCATCGTTGACATAGTACTCGCGGTGAACTTGGTAGCCTACAGCAGTCAGTAGGCGGGCTAGAGCATCGCCATAAGCAGCCCCCCGACCATGGCCTACGTGGAGAGGCCCGGTGGGATTGGCAGAGACGAATTCTAAGTGCACTGTTTTTCCGTGCCCTGTTCGGCATCTGCCAAAGGATTCTTTTTGCTCTAGCACCTGGGAAACGACTGCCTGAAAGGCAGGCAAAGCTAGAGTAAAATTAATAAAACCGGGGCCAGCGATATCAACTTTTTTCACCCAAGGATGCTCTGGCAAGCGAGCAACGATAAGATCGGCTAGCTTCTGCGGTTTTTGTCGGGCTTCCTTGGCTAGCACCATGGAAATATTGCTGGCAAAATCCCCATGGCTTTTATCCCGGGTTCGCTGGACTTGGATTTTATCTTTATTCCAACTGGACAGTATCCCCTCTTGCTGCAAAGAGGAGAGGGCGTCGGCAATAAGGTTCCAGAGGTGTTCTTTCAAGATGAAGGTCTTTTTTTAGTGATTGTCTTTTCGAAAAATATGAAATTCTAACCTGCCCGTTACTGAACGAAAAGAGGCTAGTTTGTGCTGCTTATTTTTAACAGTCTACATGAGATCGATAGGGTCCACATCTAATGACCATCGTACCTTCCGTGCTGCTTGGAGACGTTCTAGCGTGGGTATCCATGTGGTCAATAATCGTTGCAGCGGAGCACGAGCGCTTCCCTGGAGTAAAAGCTGGGCGCGGTAGCGGCCGGCTCGGCGCTCCATGGGAGCAGGCACGGGTCCTAGCAAGGTCACGCCATGGAGATTATGCGCCGTAGCCATGCTCCGCGCCATTTCAAGGAATTTCATGGGAGAGTCAGGGGATACAGCCCTGGCACGAAGTAGAGCGAGGTAACCATAGGGAGGAAAGCCAATTTGGCGGCGTTCTTCCAAGAGTATCTCGGCTACGTGCCGATACCCATGGCCTACTAGCGCCGTTAGTAAGGGATGCTCAGGGTGATGCGTTTGGATCAATACTTCGCCAGGCTTATTACCCCGGCCAGTCCGTCCTATTACCTGGAGAATAAGCTGAGACATATGCTCCCCAGCCCGAAAATCACTGCCAAACAGACCTTGGTCGGCGTCCAGAATTCCCGCCAAAGTGATATTGGGGTAGTGGTGCCCTTTTGCTAACATCTGAGTTCCAATCAGGAGACGGTATTTTCCATTATGGATACCATCGAGCATTTTATTCAAGGTGCCTGCCCGACGGGTGGTATCCCTGTCGACACGCGCAATCTCAATCTCTGGAAAAAAATGCTTGAGGCCTGCTTCCACCTGTTCTGTACCTAATCCCCGGGGACGCAAAAGAAGATTTCTACACTGAGGGCAGGAGGTGGGCAGGGAGCCTTCTGCCCCACAGTGGTGGCAACGTAATCGGTTAGTATGTTGATGAACAGTCATGTAAGCGTCACAGCGGTGGCAAGGCACGGCAAAGCCACATTCATGACAGATTAAAGTGGGAGCGAAACCACGCCGGTTAAGAAATAGCAGAGCCTGATTTCCCTGTCCTAAGTGATACCTCAATGCTGCAAGCAGAGGAGGAGAAAGTCCAAACTCTAACGGACGTGAACGGACGTCAAGTAGCTGAATTCGCGGTGTTTGTGCTGCCCCTGCCCGTTGTAATAATTGTAATAAATGGTAGCGTTGCCGCTTGACATTATCGAGACTTTCCAAGGAGGGCGTTGCACTGCCTAATATAATGGGTATTTTGGTTTGGTATGCTCGCATGATGGCGAGATCCCGGGCATGGTAGTGAAATCCTTCCTGTTGTTTAAAGGAAGAATCGTGCTCTTCATCAATAATAATTATTCCAAGCCGCGGGAGAGGGGCCCATATTGCTGAACGAGTACCGATAACCACTGGAGTTTTGCCCTCGTAAGCAGCAAGCCAGGCGGCTAAACGCTCTCGGTCACTGAGGGCGGAATGCAAAACTGTGATAGGAGTTTGAAGATAGCGGTGAAAGCGTTCCACCATTTGGGGAGTCAATCCGATCTCTGGAATGAGTACTAGAGCCTGCCGGCTTTTAGCAATGATCTCTTCGATGGCCCGTAGATAGACTTCTGTTTTACCGCTGCCTGTCACGCCTTCCAGTAAGAAAGGCCGAAATTTCTGCTGAGATGCGAGAATAGTGGTAACAGCCGCTTTCTGAGCGTCATTGAGTGGATGTCTAAGATGCTCTTTGGAAGGGGGGATGCTCTTGTAGATAGGTTTCTCTTGAGAATACACCCAACCCTTAGCGATTAGACTACGAAGGCTGCTCTGATAGGTACCCAATTGGGCCTTGATTTGGGATGAAGTTAAGCCCTCTGGGTGATAGCGTAATAATTCCACAAGCTGCTGTTGCCGGGGTGCGCGGCTAAGAATCGTCGCATCTGTGGTGCAGTCTTTAGAGCTTAAAAGCCATTGCCGATAGATAGGAGAGGTGGCGGGCTTTCCTTGGCGTAGAAGTTGGGGTAAAGCAGAAAAAAAGACTTCTCCAGGGGAGTGGTGGTAATAACTAGCGGCCCAAGTAAGAAGCTGGAGCAGAGAGTTGGGAACGACGGGGGTTTTGTCCAGGCAGTATTGAGCTCGTCTCAATTTGCTGGTTTCGATCTCGCTTTGAGATGCGATTGTTACTAAGATACCGATCAGGGTGCGTCTGCCAAAAGGAACTTGTAAACGTATACCTGGTTGCAATTGTTGGTACGGAGTTTTAGCTGGCGGGAGATAATCAAAGTAGCGTCGCAGGGGGGAAGGAATAGCTAAACGCAGGATAGGAGGTACTGCCATTAGGTTATTGCGGCGGGATTGTCCCGCTTGATTATTATATGCTAAAAGAAATTTAAGTGCGGAGTGAACATTGAGAGGGCCACCGTGAATTTTATAGGCCGTATTTTATGCCGGACGTTGCAAAGTTTCCTCAACTTCGTTGCGGGTTCCTCCGCCAACTAGAAGTTCAATCAAAGTCAGAGCAAAATCCATTGCCGTTCCTGGCCCTTTTGAAGTAACGACGCAACCGTCTACCACGACTGCTTGATCTTCCAAGGTGGTGGTGGGCAGGTCAAGTTTGTCAAGGAAACCCGGGTAACCCGTTGCGCGTTTGCTAGCAAGCAGTCCCGTACTCGCAAGTACGGTAGGGGCAGCGCAGATAGCTGCCGTAATCTTTCCGCGTTCTGCAGTACGCTTTAATAAAGCGCGAATGCGACGATCCCCATTGAGATTATCAGCCCCCGGCTGACCCCCTGGTAATACTACCATGTCAAATTCTTGTTGAAATACTTTATCTAAGGAGGTGTCAGGGAGCAAGCGGGTGCCACGGCTAGCCGTTACCACCTGTTCATCAAGACCCGCCGTGACCACCTGTATTCCCCCACGCCTAAGCAAATCAATGAGTGTGACCGCTTCAAGCTCTTCACAACCTTGAGCCAAGGGAATAAGTACCTTAACCACCGAATGGTCTCCTTTTTTTATCCATAGAAGGTTTTACGGAACTTCCCTGTTTTTCAGCTCCAGTCGCCTTAACTTATCGGTATTGCTGGCTTGCCGCTATGCTTAATCCCTTGAGTAAATTTAAGGCTTCATACAAAGGATAGTCTTCCGTGGCGAGAGAAGTTTTCTTAACTTTTTCTGTGCTTTCTTTTTTCTCTTCTGCTTTACGTCCATTGCTAAGGTGTCGGGAAAGATTCGCTTCTCTGACCGGGTTAATATCGGAGAGAGCAGAGGCTGAAACTTTCACGCTTTCAAGCTCAATATCCGGGATAATCCCTTCGGCTTGGATAGAGCGACCCGATGGAGTGTAATAGCGGGCAGTAGTGAGTTTCAAAGCGGTATTTTCCGTAAGGGGTAAAATGGTTTGCACCGATCCTTTACCAAAGGTACGTGAGCCTACCACTATTGCTCGGTGGTGATCTTGAAGAGCTCCCGAAACAATCTCAGAAGCAGAGGCTGAGCCTCCATTTACTAAAATTACTATAGGCGACCCTTTCAGGGCATCACCAGAGGTAGCCCGAAATTTCTGCTTCGATTCCAGATCCCTGCCCTCTGTATAGACAATGATACCTTTTTCCAAAAAGGCATCGGAGACTTCTATTGCGGCACTGAGAACGCCTCCTGGATTGTTACGTAAGTCTAGAACTAGACCTTTAAGTTTTCCACCGTTTTCCTTTTTTAATTTTTCAATAGCTTTTTGCAGATTAGATGCCGTTTCGGTTTGGAACTGACTAATACGGAGATAACCATAGCCCTCTTCTAAGGTCCTATTTTTAACGCTTTTAACTTTGATGATGGCGCGGGTGATGGTAAATTTTAAGGGTTGCTCTTCACCCTCTCGGATAATGGTCAAGAGAATATCTGTGCCTGGTTTACCTCGCATTCGCTGTACCGCGTCACTAAGGCTCATACCCTTTACCGGTGTATCATCAATACGGACAATAAGATCTCCAGCGTTGATGCCCGCCTTCTGGGCAGGGGTATCATCGATAGGAGCAACCACGCGGACAAAGCCATCTTCCATGCCAACTTCGATACCAAGCCCTCCGAATTCACCAGAAGTTCCAATGCGTAATTCCTTGTAAGCTTCAGGATCGAGGTAAGCGGAATGGGGGTCTAAGCCGGTCAGCATACCGCGAATAGAATCTTCAATCAGCGTTTTATCGTCTACAATTTCAACGTAACTACGCTTAATTTGCCCAAATACTTCTGAAAAGGCCCGTAGCTCCTCCAGGGGTAAAGCTTCGGGTCTATTTTCCGAGCGTTCGGCTAGGACCATTGGCCCAAAAACCAAGCTTACACCCAGAACAAGTCCCAAAGTTATTATTAGTAAATCACGTTTTGAGAAAGGCATGTATCGCTCCTGCGAGAAAGCGCTTAATCCAGACAGATAGAGGATATATTTCGGGAGCTAAATTTATAGCGCCCTCTAGTTTTGAGAATAGCTATTTTGTTTGCTAAAGTTGTATCTAGCATGATGTGTGATGGTCGTTCTAGTAGTCATTTGACCGTTTAAATCAAGATGGTTTCATTAGTCGAGAACGTAATTAATGATTGGGCAATATTCCCTTGGATCTGGGAGTGAACTTCAAGGTAGATATGTGCCTACCAGCAGCCGTTGCTGCTGCCAGCTCAGGCTATTTTTCTCTAGTATCGTCCTAATCTCCGATTCTCTTAAAAAGCAGCTGGTTATATTCTATAGTAGAGTTATGGCTGCTGCCCACTATATAATAGCTCCTCTGGCTATGAGCAATGTCCGAGAATTCTATGGAGATGATAATTCTATCAGACGATGTTCGCTCATCTCGGGCGGTGGCTTAATATTCATCAGATAAAGCATGGTTGGGGTCACATCCGCAAGGCTACCATTTGCGCTGGCGATAGCAGCTCGCTCGCTGACAAAGATAAAGGGAACCGCATTATGGGTATGGGCCGTGTGAGGTTGCTGATACTGCGCATTGTACATTTTTTCAGCATTACCATGATCAGCGGTAATGATCAACTCACCACCTGCAGACTGAAGAGCGGCCCATACCCGTCCTAGGCATTGATCAATAGTCTCAATCGCTTTGACCGTAGCGTTAAAATCCCCCGTGTGTCCAACCATATCTGGATTGGCATAATTACAGATAATAACATCATACTTGTCGCTTTCGATTGCTTTTACAATATTATCTGTGACTTCCACCGCACTCATTTCTGGTTTTTGATCATATGTGTCAACTTGAGGCGAAGGAATAAGAATTCTATCTTCCCCCTCAAACGGCTGTTCCCTTCCTCCGTTGAAGAAAAAGGTAACATGAGCATATTTTTCGGTCTCTGCAATTCGTAATTGATGCAGCCCCAATTTAGCGAGTACCTGGCCAAAGGTATTTTGGGGTTTCTCACTTGGGAATGCCACTGGAATATCAAATTCCTTGCTATATTCCGTGAGGCTTACAAACTGGGCTAATTTTGGCCAGTAGAGACGTTCAAAGCCGGTAAAATCAGGCTCAATAAAGGCGCGCGTGATCTGCCGGGCACGGTCGGAGCGGAAATTCATAAATATGATGACATCTCCATCCTTTACTTGTACCGGTGCTTTACCGGAAGGCACTATTCGAGTGGCCTGCACAAATTCATCGGTCTCGCCCCGTTCATAGGCCATGGCTAAAGCCTGTTTAGCACTTTCGGCCTCATACTCCGCCTGACCAGTAGCAATAAGATTATAGGCGGCCTGAATACGGGGCCAGCGATGATCCCGATCCATTCCATAATAACGGCCGATTAGGGAGGCAAAACGACCCTTGCCAAGCTCGGTAAATTTGGCCTGCATGGCTAGAATAGAGGCTTGGGCGCTCTTGGGAGCAGTGTCCCGGCCATCGAGAAAAGCATGTAAGTAAACTTCCTGGCAGCGACGCTTTATTGCCAATTCTACCATGGCGTGAATATGGTCTTCGTGACAGTGAATTCCGCTAGGAGAGAGTAAACCCAAAATATGGATAGCTTTATCTGATTTAACAGCTCTATCAACAGCCTCGGTGAGCGTGTGGTTAGTAAAAAAAGAGCCCGTACGGAGTGCGCGATTGACTCGGGTATATTCTTGGTAGATGACACGCCCCGAACCTAAATTAAGATGGCCCACTTCAGAGTTACCCATTTGCTCATTGGGTAAGCCCACTTCAGCGCCAGAGGCGCGGATTATAGTATGGGGATACCGATCCCATAGGGTATCCCAGATAGGTGTGTGGGCAGCGTGGATAGCATTAGAAGCCGTTTCTTCGCTATAACCCCATCCATCTAAGATGAGCAAGGCCAAAGGTCTAGGAGGTGTTGACATAGCGGTTTCTTAAATACACCCTCAAATTTATGGCAAAAAATCCTTAGGTGGCAAATGATACATGGTTTTTTAATATCCGTGTATAATAGTCGGCTTTGGTAAATCAGCGATTTTGCCCAAATTTCAGGCACACAGGCATATAGAGTATATATAATAGATAGTAACTTACTTGTATGTTCCAAAGTGATACGCTAGATCCAGGGCGGCTCTACGGACATCGGTCTATTAGTTTTAAAGTTCTGAGGCTACTTTTTATTTTGCCAAAAGAAATCTTAACTTTGCCGAAGGGAAAAGGGGTTAGCCCGCATTCATGTAACGATGTTCTCGATCTCTTATTTTATCAAAAGCGGTACTAGTATGCCCGGTCGGGTAGGCTGGTAGGGAGCTAGTGACAGTATCAAGCAAACTCTAAGTGCCCTACAGGCGGTTTTCTTTTCTTAAAATCCTCGCCATTTTTTAAATAATGCAAGGCGTCCAATGATAATGTCTGCCTTCTTTTAAGGTTATGCTCATTCCTTGTATTTCAATGATTGAAATGATTAAAGCAGGTTTTTTGCCATCCACGCCCCTGATACGATGCGACTACAAAATCTCTTAGAGAATTTGCTGATCATCAAAGTCTGAGTAGCCGATAGTATAAAAACAGGATAATTAAATGGATACCACTCGCCTTTTCGAATTTCTTACCAACCACTGGACGTTGTCACTGTTGCTTGTAGTTATTTTGCTTGCATTGGTTATTGATCCACTGCTACGCCGGCTACGCGGGATTAGAATGGCGTCCGCGGTTGAAATTACGCGATTGATCAATCAGGAAAACGCTCAAGTCGTTGATATCCGGGAAGAGAAGGAATTTGAAAAAGAGCATATTCTTGATTCTTTGAACGTTCCTTTCTCTAAATTTTTTAAGCGTTTAGACGGTTTGGGAGATTTTAAGGGCCGTCCCTTGGTGGTGATATGGGGGATGGGGCAGCGAGCATTGTATGTTGCTGGAAAGCTGAGTCGGCAAGGTCATAAGACTATTTATGTGCTCCATGGTGGAATCGAAGCTTGGAAGCAGGCAAATATGCCTTTGTTTAGTGGTAGCACTAAAATCAAAGCAAAGGCTCAGACCGAAGCACCTGCTCAAACCGAAGCACCTGCTCAAACCGAAGCACCTGCTCAAACCGAAGCACCTGCTCAAACCGAAGCACCCGCTCAAACCGAAGCACCCGCTCAAACCGAAGCACCCGCTCAAACCGAAGCACCCGCTCAAACCGAAGCACCCGCTCAAACCGAAGCACCCGCTCAGACCGATGCACCCGCTTGGACCGAAGCCGGCAATAAGCCTAGAATTAGCAAAAATACTAACGGCAACAAAAAGTCTAAGAGGCGCAAAAAGGCAAAGACTAGAAGGAGTTAAGCAGTGCCAAAAGTTGTCATGTATGCCACCCTATGGTGCCCTTACTGTATTGGGGCCCGGCGCTTGTTGGATAGTAAGGGAATTGATTATACAGAGATACGCGTTGATCTTGAGCCGGAGCAGCGGGCCGTTATGATTAATAAAAGCCACCGTCGAACGGTACCCCAGATATTTATTAATGATCAACCTATTGGTGGCTATGATGAGTTAGCGCAACTAGAACGGGCAAGGGAACTTGATGTCCTACTAGGGCTTGCTTGAGATTAGGCAATAAGTCTGGGGGAGACATTTATTTTAGGTATAAGCTATTTTGATAGGATGGACTAATGGCAGAAGACAGTACAAACCAACAAACCAGCGAGCAAGGCCAGCAAGCCCAATTCGCTATCCAAAAAATTTATGTTAAAGATCTTTCTTTCGAAACGCCTAATTCTCCTCATATCTTTAACCAGGAACAGGAATGGAAGCCTGAGTTCAATCTTCAACTTAGTAATAAGAATCAACGTATCGCTGAAAATGTACATGAGGTGGTATTGTCGCTTACTGTGACGGCCAAGCTTGGTGACCAAACGGCCTTTCTTGTTGAGGTTCACCAAGCAGGTATTTTTATGCTCAATGGTTATGGTGAGGAGAGCCTAGGATCTTTGCTGGGTAGTTATTGTCCTAACATTTTATTTCCTTTTGCCCGGGAGGTGGTCGCGGATCTAGTGACGAAGGGCGGCTTTCCACCACTACTCTTGGCTCCGGTCAATTTTGATGCACTCTATGCGCAACAGCAGCAACAGCGTCAATCAGCCGGGGCGGCTGAAGTCCGCCATTAAATTTTAATTAATGGCTCTACCCGTGGCGCTTCAAAATGATAAGGAAAATTTAAGAACCTTAGTGGTAGGGGGTGGTTCCTGGGGTACTGCTTTAGCCATTTTGCTAGCTCGTAATCGGGTACCTACTCTACTATGGGCGCGGGATTTGGCACAGGTGTCCGCCATGATCATTACTCGCCGGAATGATCGTTACTTACCCCAGGTACCTTTTCCTCCCTCTCTAGAACCTATTACTGACTTAGAGGGAGCTTTATCCCAAACGAAGCAGGTGCTTGTAGCAGTACCAAGCTGTGGTTTTCGGCCAATATTAGAGCGTTTAGCTGGACATTTATCCAGCCACGTTCCTCTAATCTGGGCAACCAAGGGTTTGGAGCCGGGCACTGGCCGGCTGTTGCATGAGGTGGTGCTGGAACTCTTAGGTTCTGGGTGGCCTATGGCGGTGATGTCAGGGCCTACTTTTGCTCATGAAGTAGTTGCAGGGCTGCCCACCGCAGTGACGGTAGCCGCTACCGAATCAGAGATTGCTACCTGTTTTGCCCGCAGCCTTCATGGAGATACCTTTCGAGTTTATACTAGCGATGACTTAATCGGTGTGCAATTAGGTGGAGCGGTAAAAAATGTGCTTGCCATTGCCGCTGGCATTAGCGACGGCTTGGGATTTGGTGCAAATACTCGAGCAGCTTTAATTACCCGTGGGCTTACTGAGTTGGTGCGTTTTGCCCTTGCCTGGGGGGGGCAGAGGGAAACCTTAATGGGGTTATCAGGATTAGGTGATTTAGTATTGACATGCACTGATGATCAATCTCGTAACCGGCGCCTTGGCCTAGCTTTAGCCCAGGGAAAACGATTGGACGAAGCTTTAACGCTTATTGGCCAAGCAGTGGAGGGAGCAGCTGCCGCCAAAGTCGTGGTGGCAAGAGCCAAACAACTTGCAGTCGAGATGCCTATTGCAGAGCAAGTCTACCAGGTATTGTACGCTGGACGGCACCCTCGGCAGGCAGTTGAGGTTCTTTGTCGCCGGGAACAAAAACCTGAATATGCATAAATGGGATATTTTCTTAATGAAAAGCGATAATTGCTGCCAATTCTTGTGGTTAAAATTATCTTTTATTTGCTTCCTTATTTTATGCTTAATAGCTTGCGGTGGTGATTCAGCAATCAAAGAGGAAGCTGGTGGCAGCAAAGAAGGCTCCATTCTTTGGCAGGCAGGCGAGCAATACGTCCGTCTCACCTCCAGCGATGGCGCGGTAGGTAATCAGCATCCAGCAGCGGTGACTCCAGAAGAGATGCGTATTGTTCTGGAGTCACTTTTTGTTCCCGAGCGGCGTTTTATCACGAAAAAACTAAACCCTATTTTTTCGCCAGCAGAGGTTCAAGTACTTAGTACGGCCTTGAGCCAAGGTTTGGCTTTAGCCCGGCCCAATCAAGATATTACCTTTGTGAGTATTGGCACTCATCAGGGGACCTTTGCCAAGGTCCGTAAAGCCAATACGGGACGGGTCTTTTTTAGAGATGGTAAGCTCAATATTATTTTTGGGATGCTTCATGATGAAGTCCGTGACCAGGATCGCCAGACGGGTGAAGAGATTGATCGGCGCTTGCACCCCTTTGTGGTCGGTTCCCGTCTTTTTGAGACGAAGCTTCCTAATGTTATAGCTTTGGGAGAGGGTAAAGCATTTTACTTAGACCCGGAGAGTGGTGAAGAACGAGAGGATTGGTTAGTGTTAGATATTCCCACTCTCGTTACCAACGCCAAGGTCGATCCTAATATTCCAGGGGAGCAACAGGTTGATTCGTCACTGGCAGAGAATATTAAGCGCAGTAAGCAGGAGACTCAAAATCTCAAGGAAGATCTTGTTAAGGTCAAAGAAGTCTTATTTGAGCTTAAGGAAGAGTTGCTAGAGCTCCAGCAGGGAGGTGGTTACGCTACGATTGAGGCGCGCCTTCAATCATTGAAGAATCTTTATGATAATGAACTCATTAGCAGTGATGAATACCGCGCCAAGCGTCAAGGATTACTGAATGAGTTATAGGCGGGCCCGCCGATCCCGCAAATTAAAACCTAATAGGGGCTGGTTAATTTCCCGGGTTAGGGCGAGGGCCTTAAAAAGTTCACCCATCTCGCTGGGGAGAACAAGGCGCTTGATCTGTTGGCTGGTTTCCAAAGCCTGCTTCTCCCCTGCTGCGATTTCGGTCGCAGCTAGTTTATCCAAACCGCAGGCCAGCAAGAAATCGGCTTGCGTACAATACCCGGCCACCCTAAGCCCACTACTATGGCCTGCTTCGGCAAGAGCAGTAAAATCCACATGGGTAGTGATATCTTGTAACCCCGCCATGATTAGTGGATTGGGATGGGCCTGGTGGCGATAATGGCACATCAGAGTGCCCATCATTCGCTCTGGATGATAGTACTCATGCCGAGGAAAGCCATAGTCAATGATGAGGAGCATCCCCTTCCGCAATCGATGGGCGATTTCAGTAGTCCAGCCTTCCATAGCTAAATTAATTTCAGATTCGTAGCTATTTACATGTTTAAGAAGCAGGCGTATTTTGGCAATGCGATCTTTCAGGAGGGGATGACTTAAAGGGCCTTTTTTCCAGACAAACTTGCCTTTCTCGTAGCCTACGTAGCGTTCCCAGTCGTACCCGTTTTCAAGCTGGAAGCAGTGCGTAGGCATGGCATCGCACACCTCATTAGCTAGAATAAAGCCGTCAATTCTGTCGGGTAGTCGATCTAGCCAACTTACTCTTGAGGCGAGGAGGGGTACTCGCTGGTAGAGTGTTTCCTGTTGGCGATGACGCAAATCGGCACTAAGTTCCAAGATAAAATACCGTTCCGGTAGATTACCGCTAAGGTTTAGTTCACTAAGTAAATCCGCAGCTAGGCGGCCTGATCCAGCCCCAAATTCTAAAATATCGCCTGTTCCAAGCAGCTCAAATATCTGCTGACATTGGCGAGAGATGCAGCGGGCAAAAAGAGGGGATAGCTCCGGAGCGGTAATAAAATCGCCGAAAGTACCTAGCTTATGGAGACCCGCCATGTAATAACCTAAACCCGGCGTATAAAGCGCTAGTTCCATAAAGCGAGCAAAGGGGATTTGGCCGCCTGCTTGCTCAATGGTCGTTTGGATCACGTTTTCCAATTTTTGGCTATGAGCCAAGGCTATCGGCTCAGGGTGGGGAAAAAAATCTTTTTGAACGCGGCGCATAGGTTATGGAGAATAGAGTTACTATTTAGTTTTGTTTGTCTCTAGGCTTTTTTCTAGGTGGATCGTGAGCCGTCAGGTAGAACAACAGCTTATAGCTCTAACTCAACTGGCCATAAACGGTTTAAAGGTTTATCGAACGCAGCCCAGAGATCAGCATAACGTTTGCTTAGCACGGGGTGAGGTAAGTGGGGCGCAATTTCTGCAAGGGGTTGTAGGACAAAGGCATAATCAAGTGTATCATCCCGTGGTACTTGGAGACCCGGCTCATCAATCACTAAGTTATCATAAAGCAGAAGATCCAGATCGAGAGCCCGTGGACCAAAGCGGGGACCGTCGCGTTTGCGGCCACAGGCATGTTCAATCTCGTGGAGCGCACGGGTGATAATTCGAGGCGCTTCATCTGTATCGAATCCAACGACTAAATTGTAAAAATTATCGCCTTGAAATCCCACCGCCTCGCTTTCAAATACCCGTGAAATGATAAGGGGTCCATAGCTGCAGCGCAGCGCATTGACTCCAGCACGAATATTATTCTCTCGGTTGATATTGCTGCCAATGCTGATATATGCGCGGGCCATAATGTTCAGGGGTGTGAAGTCATTTCTGGCTCTGGTTGGCGCCGTTCGATAATGATTCCTACCCCTTGAGCGCCGCGTATGGCACCTTGCTTATCTACTTTAAGACGTAGCCATGAAACGCCAAATTCAGTCAGGATAATCTGTGCCGCCTGTTCCGCCAGTGTTTCCACTAATAAAAATTCACTATTGCTGACAAAATTTATTAGCCGTTTAGCAATAGCTTTGTAGTCAAGCGCATCCTCGATATTATCGCTGGCTGCGGCTTTAGCTACATTCGTAGCCATTTCCAAATCTAGACAGACCGTCTGTTTGATTCGGCGTTCCCAGTCATAAATACCAATGATGGTATCAATACGTAAGTCGTTTAAATAAACGATATCCATTGGATTTAATGCTTAAATAGTAGTATAAGCCGATGATACAGAGTATCAATATAATAAGCAGCTTTAGTTTATTAGAGAGCCTTTAGGGTTTCAGCCAAAAAAGCAGTTAATCATAACATGTTGACCATTTTAGTTCTGGTGATAGGGGGCTATTTTGTAGGTTCCCTTTCTAGCGCCATTATCGTGGCACGATTGGCAGGTTTGGGGGATCCACGGACTCAGGGATCGGGAAATCCTGGCGCAACCAATATCTTGCGTTTAGGCAGTAAGCGACTTGCGGGGATAGTTCTCCTGGGAGATGCGCTGAAGGGTTTTTTGCCTGTATGGCTAGCACAGGAAGTCGGTGCTAATGCCTGGGCGGTCGCGGGTGTAGGATTAGCAGCTTTTTGGGGCCATCTCTATCCTGTGTTTTTCGGGTTTCGTGGTGGCAAGGGAGTAGCTACCGGGTTGGGAGTTTTGTTAGGATTTTCCTGGTCCCTTGCCCTAGCAGTGCTAGGAATTTGGTTATCAATATTTTGGTGTTGGCGAATTTCATCTCTTTCGGCATTGTGCGCTGCTATACTTGCTCCTTTTTTGGCTTGGTGGCTGGTACCGGATTCTGCAATCCGATTCGCTGTTGTCCTTCTAGCAATATTTTTACTCTGGCGTCACCAAGATAATATCCGCCGTTTGCTTAGTGGCCAGGAAGATCGCGCGAGTAAACAGAATTAAATTTCCGGCAGCGTATCTAAGGGCCATCTTGCCCGAACGCTAAATCCGGAGCTGGTTTGTTCTCCTGCTAGCAGGCGCTGACAGCCTGCAAAAGCGATCATTGCCCCGTTATCAGTACAAAAAGCTAATCGCGGGTAATAAACTTGGACATTTTCTTGGGTTCCCATGGCTTTAAGTCGCTGTCGAAGTGCTTGGTTGGCGCTAACCCCGCCGGCAACGACCAGGCGGTTGAGTCCTGTTTGTTGCAGGGCCCGCCGACATTTGACAGTAAGGGTGTCTACGACGGCATCTTGAAAGGCCCGGGCAATATCGGCGGCAGCTTCAGAGCCATTTTTATGCAGGGTATTGAGAGCATAGGTTTTTAACCCACTAAAGCTAAAGTTTAACCCTGGGCGGTCGAGCATAGGGCGCGGGAAATAAAAACGGTCAGGATTTCCCTGTTCAGCAAGTTTAGCCAGGGCGGGTCCCCCTGGATACCCGAGTTGAAGCAGCTTCGCCGTCTTATCAAAAGCTTCCCCAACCGCGTCATCCAGGGACTCTCCGAGTATCCGATAAGCGCCGATACGGTTGACCGTAACCAGCATGGTATGGCCACCGGAAATAAGGAGGGCGCAAAAGGGGAAACCGGGGGGATTGGGTTCTAATAGAGGGGAGAGTAAATGTCCTTCCATGTGATGGACAGCGATTGCCGGTTTGCCCAAAGCCCAGGCCAAGCTACGACCCACGGCAGCACCGACTAATAAAGCGCCGATTAACCCTGGACCTCCCGTATAGGCAACGCCATCAATGTCCTCCTTGTTAAGGCCAGCCTGGTTTAACACCTTGCGAAGCAGAGGCAGTAATTTGCGAATGTGATCTCGAGAGGCTAATTCTGGAACGACCCCACCGTAGCCTGCATGTAGTTTTGCCTGACTATGGAGGATATCGGCCAATAGTCCCTGTTTACTGTCAAAAACGGCTACCCCTGTTTCATCGCAGGAAGTTTCTATTCCAAGTACGCGCACAAGTTTACGATTGGAGTTTCGCCATGACTCATTTCAATTTTGTTCCTACAAAAACCTCATCAGCCTGGAAAATTCGCGCTTCAATGGGTGCCTGGGGCTGGCCACGACTTAGCGCGCAAGGCCCTCGGTTGGGTATTACCCTCCACGCGCATCACTTCCCCTCCTACCGAGGGTAGGTCGCGCTCTTGGCAACAGGGAAAATATACCGTGAATTGTTGGCGAAACACAAGCCATGTCGGCCCTCGCGCTCGATGCGCCGCTTCACTTCGCACTCTCGCTGGGGGGCGTTCATCATCCATGGAGAACCCCAAGGCTAGAAATAATTAAATTAGCAATTCCCTTTTGCATTTTCTACCCATTATCCGTAGAATCCCCGAACTTTAACCTATTTTTTAGTAGATTAACAGAGGAGACTATATGCCAAGCGTACGACTAAAAGAAAATGAGCCTTTTGATGTAGCCATCCGCCGATTCAAGCGGACTTGCGAGAAGGCCGGCGTTCTGTCGGAGGTTCGCCGCCGGGAATTCTACGAAAAGCCTACGGCTGTTCGCAAGCGTAAAGCGGCCGCCGCCGTTAAGCGTTCAATGAAAAAATTAGCGCGAGAACGGGCTCGCCGCACCCGGCTCTATTAAATTTATTTTGCTTGCAGGGTATAATTGAGGAATTTTTATGGTTGCTGATGGGAGTCCACTTAAGGCGCGTTTGCAGGAAGAAGTGAAGATTGCCATGCGAGCCAAGGATAAGGCTCGGTTGGGAATTTTGCGGATGGTAATGGCGGCCCTCAAGCAATTTGAAGTGGATACTCGCAAGCCTCTAGATGATGCGCAAGTTATTGCGTTGCTGGATAAAATGCTGAAGCAACGGCGTGAGTCCTTGGCGCAATATGAGGCTGCGGGAAGGACGGATTTGGCTGAAAAGGAGCGCTTTGAGGAAGAAGTGATTCAGAGTTATATGCCAACGCCGCTTAGCGAAGTTGAAGTCGAGCAGCTCATCGAAGAAGCGATCAGCCAGTGTCAGGCAACCACAGCCAGGGATATGGGAAAAGTGATGGCGCTACTTAAGCCAAATTTACAAGGCCGCGCCGATATGGCGGTGGCCAGCGCCAAGGTTAAGGCGCGATTAGAAGCAATATCCAGTTAAATTTAAATTAATTCCCTCGACAATTTTTGAATGCTCCGCTATTTTTTAGTAGAGAGGCACCGTTTTGCCGCTCTATATGCGCCTATTTCCATGCCTAGGTAATTGGATGCCTATGGGAGAGCGGATCCCGCAAGAATTTATTGATGAACTGGTGGCTCGTACGGATATCGTGGAATTAATTGATTCCCGTGTTCCTTTGCGTAAAGCAAGCCACAATTATGTGGCTTGCTGCCCTTTTCACAATGAAAAGACCCCGTCTTTTACGGTGAGTCCCCAGAAACAGTTCTATTATTGCTTTGGTTGCAGTGTTCATGGGACGGCCATTGGTTTTTTGATGGCGTTCGACCGCCTTAGTTTTATCGAGGCGGTAGAAGAACTGGCGCAACGAGCGGGAATGATGGTTCCCCAAAGCTCGAAGCAACAAGACTACTACAATCGGCACCAAGGCTTATATGAAGTACTGGCCTGTGCCGCCGAGTTTTATCAGCAGCAGCTGGAGGCTAGTGCCTATCAAGGGCAGGTTAAGGCTTATTTGCGGGAACGAGGTCTAAGTGGCCCTATTATTGCCGAATTTGGACTAGGTTTTGCTCCGCCCCGCTGGAATGCTTTATTACATTATACCCGGCCCTCCCTTAAATCTTACCTTCAGGCAGCGGGTTTAACGATCAGCAAAGGCGAGGATCGTTACTATGATCGGTTTCGAGATCGTTTAATATTCCCCATTCATGATTATCGGGGCCGGGTAATTGGTTTCGGCGGCCGTCTTTTGGGTGATGGCTCTCCAAAATATCTTAATTCACCTGAAACAGCGTTGTTTCATAAAGGACGAGAGCTTTATGGCTTGTATCAGGTACGAAAGTCCCTCCACCGCTGCGATAGGTTGTTGGTGGTGGAAGGATACATGGATGTTTTGGCCCTAGCAGAGCATAAAATTCGCTATGCAGTCGCGACTTTAGGGACAGCAACGACTTCGGATCATTTGACTCGCTTGTTCCGGATAACGCCAGCGGTCATATTTTGCTTTGATGGCGATCGGGCAGGTTACCAAGCAGCCTGGCGGGCGCTAGAAACGGCACTGCCTTTGCTTAGTCAAGGGCGACAGGTACAGTTTATGTTTTTACCCCAAGGGGAAGATCCCGATACTATGGTACGTGCTGAGGGGCAGACGGCTTTTGAAGCGCGCTTGGCAGAGGCCGTGCCGCTATCTGATTTTTTGTTAAATAATTTGCGGCAGAAGGTTAATCTTAGCAGTGTGGATGGATGCGCGCGTTTGGTGGAACTTGCCCGACCCCTCCTAGCTCGTATCCCACCGGGAGTTTATCAAGATATGCTGCTTGCGCGTCTAGCGGAACTCGCCCAGATAGAGCAGACAACGCTTATTCGCCACTTGAGTCCAGGAAAGAAACCTACGGCGGTGCCTCTTCGGCGATTGGAGCAAGGTGCCGCGTCTCCAACACGACGGGCAGTAGCCATTTTGCTTCAACGGCCTAAGATGATTCAATGGGTAGATAAGAATTTATCTCTTAGGGGACTAGAAGGTGCAGGGGCAGAATTACTTCAGAAACTAGTTGATTTATTGCAAAACAATCCACATCTAAATACGGCTGCCCTCCTTGAACGCTGGCGGGATTCAGAAATGGGCCGGTATCTGGAGCAATTAGCCGGCTGGGAGTTGCTTTTGACTGACGAGGATATGGTATTGGAGTTACAAGCTGCTTTAGAGCGTTTGCAGGTACAGGGGGCAGAGCAGCGGATAATAACTCTTTCCAATCAGCCTTCCTTGACGGGAGCAGAGCAACGAGAGTTGCTTGCTCTGCTGGCGGAAAAATAAATCTATCGGATATATTTAATCTATCCTGGATATTAAAGGCGTCAATAGCGTATAATAAGAAGATTTGGTTTTCGGTTTATCCGGTAGCTTTTTTTGGGCCATTAATTGTATGTTGAAAATTATGGAACAAGATCGTCAGTCACAATTGAAACTTTTGATCGCAAGGGGTAAGGATCGGGGTTATCTATCCTATAGCGAGGTAAACGATCACCTGCCCGACGACGTGATCGATCCGGAGCAAATTGAAGACATTATTACAATGTTCAACGATATGGGTATCTCCGTGCATGAGGATATGGCGGAAGCCGATGCCCTAGCAATTATGGATACCGCCGTTGCCGACGATGAGGTGGCTGAGGAGGCTGCTGCTGCTCTGGTCTCGGTGGATGGAGAGTTTGCCCGAACTTCGGATCCGGTCCGTATGTATATGCGGGAAATGGGCAGCGTTGAGCTTTTGACTCGGGAAGGGGAGATCAGCATCGCTAAGCGAATCGAAGAGGGAATGCGGCAAGTTTATACCGCTCTTTCTCGTTTTCCAGGCAGCGTGGCTGAATTATTGTGTCAATACGAAAAAGTGGAGGCGGATGAAATCCGCTTGGCTGATGTGATTTCCGGGTTTCAGGAATCAGAGGAAGCGGATTTAAAGGAATCTGCTGCAGAAGAAGCTTCCGTCTCTTCCGAAGGTAGCACGGAGGAGGAAGAAAGTGATAATGGCCTTGATCTAGATAGAGTCCGGGAACAGTTTACTCAACTACGGGAGTTGTATGAGCGGTATCAGGCGGCTGATCTCAAGGATAATGATAGAGCGCTAGCTGAACTGAGCGAGTGCTTTCTTCAGCTTAAGCTTGTGCCTCGTTTATCTCAACGGTTGATAGAAAATCTTCGCGGAGTAGTGGCAGAAATTCGTGTGCTTGAACGGAGCATCATGAAAATTGCGGTGAATTCGGCTCAGATGCCCCGCAAAGATTTTCTGTCTTCGTTCCAGAAACAAGAAACCAACCTAAACTGGGTAGAAAAGCATATCCGGGCAAAAAAGCATTATTCTTCCGTACTCAGAAAACAAGGGGACGCAATTCAGAAAGCCCAAGAAAAGCTCATAGTCTTAGAGCAAAGGGCCGGTATGAGTATTACCCAGATTAAGGAGATTAACCGTTCCCTATCTATTGGAGAAGCACGGGCCCGGCGGGCTAAAAAAGAGATGGTCGAGGCTAATTTGCGCTTGGTCATTTCGATTGCCAAAAAATATACCAACCGTGGTCTCCAGTTTCTGGATCTGATCCAGGAAGGCAACATTGGTCTCATGAAGGCCGTTGATAAATTTGAATACCGCCGTGGTTACAAGTTTTCTACCTATGCGACTTGGTGGATACGGCAGGCAATTACCCGTTCTATCGCTGATCAGGCTCGGACCATCCGTATTCCGGTACATATGATTGAAACCATCAATAAGCTCAACCGCGTTTCTCGTCAGATGCTACAAGAGATGGGTCGAGAGCCAACCCCCGATGAGTTGGCAGAACGGGTGGAGATGCCAAAAGATAAAGTGCGGAAGGTCCTTAAGATTGCCAGGGAACCCATCTCCATGGAAACGCCTATTGGTGACGATGAGGATTCCCATTTAGGGGATTTTGTCGAGGACGCTGCTGTCATATCTCCGCCTGATTCGGCGATCTTCTCCGGGCTGAGGGAAACTACACAGTTAATATTAGCCGGTTTAACTCCCCGCGAGGCTAAAGTGCTGCGGATGCGTTTTGGGATTGATATGAATACGGATCATACCTTGGAAGAAGTAGGTAAGCAGTTTGATGTAACCCGGGAGAGAATTCGGCAGATTGAGGCTAAGGCTCTACGTAAATTGCGCCATCCTTCCCGTTCGGAGCAGCTTCGTAGTTTTTTGGATATAGAAAATAACAACTAACGGAAGTTTTTATTGGGGCCTATAGCTCAGTCGGTAGAGCAGGGGACTCATAATCCCTTGGTCGCAGGTTCGAGTCCTGCTGGGCCCACCAAATAAACCAAAGGCTTGCATAAATTTAATCTTTTTCTTTTGTGTTATGGGACACTGTTGGGGCATTCAGTAGTAGCAACTCCCTTAATAATCCACTCTCGTTTTCCTCTCTAGCATTCTTTCTTTCTCTTTGAAAATAACCCTTTTGGGATGAAAGTGTCCCATGAGTGTCCATTTTTATTTTACACCCACTAAATTTTATTAAAAAAACAAATATATACATATATAAGCCAGGGGATATGATGTCCTTTGTTGTTTTTTGTGGTGGTTTGTTATTAGGGTATAGCCATTAATTTACAGGGTAAAAATAATATCCTTAAGGTTTTAACAACTTGGTATGGAGTTGTCCGGACTATGGTTGCATATCTGTTCCTGCCAGATAGGATCTCCTCTGTAGCTTAGAGAGGGTAATCATCGCTACCATCGAAACACGCCACACTAAAGAGGGTAAAGTTGCCTATCGGGTCAAAATCCGATTAAAGGGACATCCTCCCCAGACAGCTACTTTCGAACGTAAGTCCGACGCTAAGCGTTGGACCCAACAAACCGAAGCTGCTATCCGTGAAGGCCGTCACTTTAAGACGGTAAAGGCTACACGCCATACACTCGGCGAACTCATTGACCGTTATATTCGAGACATTCTCCCCCGCAAGCCTAAAAGCCAGGTTAAGCAAACGCTACAACTGAGGTGGTGGAAAGAGCAGCTCGGCCATCTTCTGCTTGCAGATGTCACCCTGGCATTGATTGCGGAGTGCCGAGACAAGCTGGCAAGCGGAAATATTACCCGGTACAACCAAAAAAACTCGGGAGGTCAGCGCAGCCCGGGGAGCGTCAATCGTTATCTGGCCGCGTTGAGTCATACCTTTACCATCGCGGTTAAAGAGTGGGGTTGGCTAGAAGACAGCCCTATGGGGCGTATTTCCAAACTGAAGGAGCCAAGAGGACGGGTGCGTTTCCTTTCGGACAGTGAGAGGGAAAGGCTGCTGAAAGCCTGCCGAGGGAGTTCTAATTCCTTTCTTTATCCGGCCGTGGTATTGGCCTTATCCACTGGTGCAAGGCGGATGGAGATCATGGCGTTGCGCTGGCGCAATGTAGACTTGCAGCGAGGTCTAATCAGCCTTCATGAAACAAAAAACGGAGAGCGTCGAGCTTTACCTTTAGCAGGCCATGCTTTGGATTGCGTTAAACGCTTAAGCAAAGTACGCCAAATTGACACTGATTTGCTGTTTCCCAGCAACCACAATCCCCAGCAGCCCCTCGATTTGCGAAAGCCATGGGAAATTGCTTTAAAGCAAGCCGGCATTGAAGATTTTCGCTGGCATGACTTACGCCATAGTGCCGCTTCTTATCTTGCCATGAATGGGGCCACACTCGCTGAAATTGCCGAGGTATTGGGCCATAAGACCCTCCAGATGGTAAAGCGTTATGCACATTTTTCGGAAACTCACACCGCCCGCGTAGTCGCAAGCATGAATGCCAAGATATTTGGGGAGTAAGAATGTCAAATTCAATTGGGAGGCCACTACCAAACTGCCGCCATCTTCGATCCTTACCTCTCCCGAGCATAGCTCAGTATTGGGCGATCGAAACAGGAACCAATCCTAGCGATAACCTTCGTGATCTGGCCTTCGCCGTACATTGTTGGCTATTGTGTGAGAAGGAATTTAGATCAGCTTATCGTAAATCAGGTGATCCTAAATTTCTTGAGGCCGTTCTTCCCAATAACAAAGAAAAGTTGGAACAGATCGGAGAAGCCTTAAAAAAGCTTTACCTGGATAATATCCTTGATGCGCAGATTGAGCAAACTCTTGCTGCAATTACAATTTATGCCGAGGATATAAAGGATTGGTGCCAACGCAATCACCGGCCGTTGCCCCGGTTCTGGTTTCCCCTTTCTGAGGCTGCAGCTAGCCATGAGTCCGGTTCATATCAGCCATCACCGAAAAAGTTGATAGCCGAAGCAGAGGAAGTTGGTAAAAATCTCTCAGGGGTACTAAAAGCAAGCGATAAAATGCCCGTGGATCCTCCCAGGAAGCGATCATTAATTATTCCAAGCACTGCAAATCAATATAATACTAAAGATAAAAAATCTTACCTGAATATCGAACTTGTGAGGCGAACATACGATCACCTATGTGAAACTCAAAAAGATAGGCATTTAGCTCCCAAGGAAGAATTGGCATTTGTTATTAATAAGCCCGCTCACTTTGATACTGACAAAATTATAGAGCTATATCTAAATTTATAGATATTGAGACATTTGTGTTATATTCATTCATACTGTTGTGACGAGATGTTCAATTGATTTGCGCAAACGAGTAATCGATTTTGTAAGGGGCGGTGGAAGCAAGGCGGAAGCGGCCCGGAGATTTCAGGTAGGCCGCGCGAGCATTTATCGCTGGTTGTCGCAGGATGATGCGCTGTGTTACGAGCGTCCCGGCCCTCGCCGTTCACACAAGCTGGACTGGGAGGCTTTACGGGTCCATGTGGAAGACAAGGCTGATCTCACCTATAAAGAACGCGCCCGGCATTTTGGCGTTTCGTATTACTGTATTTGGCATGCGATGCACAAAATGGGGTTAACCCGTAAAAAAAATGACGGGGTACACGCAGCGCTGTAATATGAAAAGAAAGAGCTTTCTTCGTCTTCGTGAACGCTATCGCCGCCGCGGCAAAAGATTTGTCTATCTTGATGAAAGCGGTTTTGAGCCGGAGGTTTCCCGTCGTTACGCTTACGCTCCAAAGGGGCGGCGTGTTTATGGTCTGATCTCCGGTCATCGCAGACCGCGAACCTCTTTATTGGCCGCCCGTATGGATGAAGGCTTTGAAGCGCCGTTTCTATTTGAGGGAACCTGTAACACGGCTGTGTTCAATGCATGGCTGGAAAAAGAGCTTTGCCCCTTGCTCAACAGCAACCACATTGTCATCATGGATAATGCTCCGTTCCACAAAGCCGTTTCTTCACGTGAAATCATCAAAAAAACAGGGGCGGGAATTTTATTCCTCCCCCCTTATTCCCCTGACTTTAACCCCATAGAAAAAGACTTCGGAAATATCAAAAAAATCAGAGAATACAACGAACACGAAACCCTTGAGAATATCGTTGCAGCGTATCAGTAATTATAGATTTAGCTATAGATAAGCGATTTGGTAGTGTTGCTGAGCAGCTACGTGAAGTAAATCATTTTGAATGGAAAACCAAGGCGGGAAGTATAAGCAGAATGAGTCTAAAATCCATCCAAGAGTGTATAAGAAAGTACAAACGAGAACTTAATATATATTGAATATACTTTCTTAATTTTTACCCCATCCCTCTCGCCTGAATTAAGCATCTTCATATAAACCGATTCAGGTAAATTTTTATCCATTCCGCAGCAGAATTGGGGTTACTGAGTAGAGAATGTTAAAACCCCTTTGATGTCCTACTATGAATCTTCATACGCCTACTTTTCCGGATTATCGATAATCAGGAATTTTAATGCACTAAATTTAACCATTAGTTTGATGTAAAAAGAAATTCCTTTGTTCTCCTGATTATAAAATTTCCCTCTGGTTCACTCTTAATTGGGGAATTGAGCTGCTTTAATAACGCTCCATAACAAGCGGCATCTCGCCGCACAAATAAGGCAATTAGGATGTGAATAAAGCAATCGGGAGATGAATAATTGACTATCAGTAACAAAGTCCGCCACCTTCTCACAGTGGGACAATTCAGCGAGAAGAATCCGGCCTTCCCTGAAGCCAGTTTGCGTTATCTAATTTTTAGGTCGGAAGACCGGGAGAACAGCAAAGGGGAAGTCATCCCAGGCAATGGATTCTCTCCAGCGATTGTTCGTGTTGGAAGGAAGGTGCTTATCGATGAGGAGAAATTTTTCGAGTGCATTGATGAGCAAAACGGGCAATCTACGATGAGACAGAAAGGGGGTGGAGATGTATGACTTGGCCCCTTTTCCAAAAGATCACCTGGAGCGTGTTTGTTGCAGTAGCTGCGGCATATCCTCCCAGCGGCTTGCCTCCGTCAATGGCGTGTGGCTATGCCATCAATGTTTGGGTTGGATCAGGAGATATGAGCATATTCAAAAAGCCCGTGCCTGGTTCCAGGAGGCGGACATTGAGTAAGTTGCCCACTTTTGCGAAGGTCCCTATCAAGGTGGTAGGGACATCTCAACTCACTCTACGAGAATTCCGCGTCCTGGTAGCCTTGTACGCTTTTGCCGATCAAAAGGGGCGGTGCTGGCCCTCCCGGCAGCGGCTGAGTGAACTGACCGGAATCCGCCCCGAGCATATTTCCCGCGCCACCAGCGCCCTGAAAAAAAAAGGTGGTTGAAAAAGACAGGCAATGGGGGACGGTCCCAATCTAGCCGCTATCAATTGCCGCTTGCGCAGGATAAAGCACTTCCCCTGGCGCCTGAAAACGGTGCCCACAGGGGCGGGGTTTCCCCGCCAAAACGGTGCCAGGCGCGGCAATTAAACGGTGCTGCCCAAGGCACGGGCATAGAACAGACCAGGGAACAGACCAATTTATATACGGCACCGGCCGATGCCGCAGGCACGAAAAGCGGATTGAAAGGAGATGATTTTCCCCGTCAAGAAACAGCGCCGAGGGCGGTTGAGGCTTATCTGACAAAACAGGGCAAGCGGCTCCAAGGACAGGCGCTGCGGCGCTTTGAGATTTTTTGGCAGGTCTTCGACTACCGCCGGGGCAAAGCCGAGGCGGCTGATGCCTGGTGGAAGCTCGAGCCCATGGACCCTGGGCTTCTCAAGGCTATTATTGCCGGGGCCCAGCGGGAAGCGTCCGAGCGCCCCGCCAAGCTCGAAAAGGGGTTGACCCCGAAGATGGCCCAAGGCTGGCTTTCCGGGCGGCGCTGGGAAGATGCACCGCCTCGGCGTAGTGCCCCCACCAAACCGAAGCTAGTGGTCTAGGAGGTAGCTATGGACAAAACATTTTCCGATTTTGGGATTGATGTGCCGCCCGCCGCTTCCGGGCAACTCAGTCTCACCTGCCCCCAGTGCTCCGCTCAACGCAAGAAAAAACGTGCCAAGTGCTTAAGCGTCAATGTCGAGAAAGGGGCGTGGATATGCCACCATTGTAGCTGGCGAGGGGGGCTTTCCCAGCGGGAGCAGTCCAATCGCACTCTGTACTGGCGACGCCCCGATTACCGACAGCCGGCGCCCTTTTCCCCGGGAGCCCTGCCTGAAGATATCCAGCGCTGGTTTGCCAAACGGGGGATTACCCCCGCGGTCCTTGAGCGCAATCATATCGCGACCAAAAAGGTGTATATGCCCCAGCTGGAGAGGTGGGTGAGCGCGATCGCCTTTCCTTACTACCGGGGCGAGACGCTCATCAACGCCAAGTACCGGGATGGGAGGAAACACTTCCGCCTGGAGGCCGGGGCCGAGCGCATTTTGTATGGACTTAACGACTTGGAGCAGACTACCCTCATTGTGGAAGGGGAGATGGATAAACTGGCGTTAGAGGTAGCCGGTTTTCGCAATGTGGTCAGCGTCCCCGATGGCGCCCCCCCACCCCAGGCTAAGGATTATGCCCGCAAATTTGAGTTTCTGCAGGCGGATGAAGAAGCGCTTAAGACGGTCAAGACGTGGGTAATCGCAGTCGACAATGACGCACCCGGGCAGTATTTGGCCGAGGAACTCTCCCGTCGCTTCGGGCGAGAAAAATGTAAGCGGGTCCTCTGGCCTGAAGCGTGCAAGGATGCCAATGAGGTGTTGCTGAAGCGGGGACCTGAGGTGCTCACCGATTGCATCAAAAATGCCCAGCCTTATCCTCTCGCCGGGGTGTTGACGGTCAGCCACCTCAGCGAAGACATCGATTTTCTCTATACCCATGGGCTCAAGCGGGGGATGTCAACCGGCTGGCCCTCTGTGGATATATGTTACACCGTCAAGCCTGGGGAGTTGACGGTGGTGACGGGTGTCCCCAACAGTGGGAAATCCAATTGGCTGGACTGCTTAGCCCTGAATCTTGCCCAGCAGGGCTGGCGCTTTGGTGTCTTCAGCCCCGAGAACCAGCCAGTGGGCCACCATATGGCGCGGATGATAGAAAAGTGGGCCGGTAAGCCGTTCAATAAAGGGTCTATTGCCCGACTGAGCCGGTCCACGCTGGCGCAGGGAAAGGACTGGGTGCATGAGCACTTTTATTGGATTCTCCCAGAGGATGACCAGGATTGGACCGTCGAGCACGTTCTGGACCGTGCCAGGGCGCTGGTGCTGCGGTATGGGATTAAGGGGCTCCTGCTCGACCCCTGGAATGAGTTTGAGCATCTGCGTGCGCCCAATGTCACGGAGACGGAGTATATCTCGTTGGTTTTAAAGCGGGTGCGGCAATTCGCCCGTTATTACCAGGTCCATGTGTGGATAGTGGCCCATCCGGCAAAGCTCTTCCGGGGCAAGAACGATCAATATCCCGTGCCCACGCTCTATGACATCTCAGGCTCGGCTAACTGGCGCAATAAGGCCGATAATGGCCTCGTGATTTGGCGCGATCTTGGCGACCCTAAAAAAGATTTGGTGGAGATTCATATCCAAAAGATTCGCTTTCGGGAGGTGGGAAGATTGGGCGCAGTGCGGCTGCGTTTTGACCCTGTGACGGCAGTGTACCGGGAGCCTGAACCCGATGATGAAGCGGCCTTCCCCCCTGCGGATGGAGCTGATAAGGCGGATGAGCAAGCGTATCTGGACAGTCTGTACGCCGAGTATGAGGCCCAGGGCGGAAAATAGGCCGGGGAGATAACGGTAAAAAAGCCCAGCAAGCGTGCGTCCCTGCCGGAAGGGCCTCGGTTAATCGTGTCGCTTAGGCCCGTGGGCGGGTTCCCCGGCGGCCTTTTCCTGCTCCTGTTGCAGGGCAATGCGGCCCATGGGCGTGCTGAGCGGGGCGCCTGAGATTTCTTCGAGCAAATGGGAGAGTTCGCCTTGGACCTTCACCTCCCGTTGCTCTTTAAACATGCCCAATTGCTTATCGAGTTGCTCCAAGGCATCGAGCTTATTCCAGAGCTTGATTTTGTAAACGTAAAGGGGCGCCGTCTTCTTTTCGTCTTTCATCACGACCACATCCACCGCGGCAATGGCCGCCGCGATATGCTTGGGCAGGGCGTCCATGGGTTTGAGCCGCCCCTGTCCATCAAACAAGGCGCGGATGTCTGAAAACCCGACCTGGGCCAACTCTTTCAGAACCTGGACCTCTTTAACGTCCGCCTCGGCTTCGGCCGCCTGGCGCTTGGATTGCAGGTAGGCCGCTACCCCCGGGTTTCGAAGAAGCCGTGAGCTTTGGACTTTCGCCGTGCTCAAGGCCGCCCGGGGGAAAGCTTGCCGGTAGCAGGCCAGGGCATTGCCCCGCACCTTCTCGGGGCCGGCCCGGTACAAATCCGCGAACACTTGCTGACCTGGCGTTAAGCCATCTTCATTACGGGGATATCGGGCTTGGCGCATTTTCATCTCCTCACTCCGTACGCAACGGTGCCGCTGCTCCACCGCCCGGCGGGTTGGTTCATCGCCTGCCCATGATGGAAGCCACTTGCCTTTGCCACCCAACCATCCCCACAACCTGGGTTCCAGCGACCCACGTGCTAAAGCATACATGACCTTTATTCATGTATCACTGGTTAAATATAAATAATTTTTCATCATTTGGCCGAAGCAAAGCCAACGGCTTTCAAGTGCTCATTTTCTATGCCTTTCTAGGCAAAGGAGCTTTTCAAGGAGATGGTGATACCATCAAGATATGCGATAGCCGATGTGATGGGGAGAATGAGAAGTCAATCGTCGTCCATTCTGCGAAAAAAGTTTGACGGGCTCTCAAAAGTTCTATTGGAAGGAAAACATTGTCTGGTCGCCGGGCTACTTCGTCAGCAGCGTAGGGATTGATGAGAATACCATCAAACGTTACGTAGAACGTCAGGGATGCCGGGATTCGGGCCAATTCCGTGAGGAGTTGTAATCGCCGCGAAGCGGCGGCAAAGCCATAGGACCGCGGGTTTACCCGTGGGTATCTATGTTCTTTATCGACTTTTATAGCTTGATACTTTAAAGATCCTGCCGTCCGAGCAAGGCTTTCAGTGTTTCTAAAGCCTCCTCAACACAATTTTTACGATCAATTTAGTTACTTGGCTAATGGGCTACATCACCAACTCCTCAAGCCTTCACTTTTCCCGATGGGCTATCAACTTACCCTGGTGAATGAGTCCATCTAATTATCAAGAACTGGTATAGAATCGGTACTTTTTCCTCAGTGCTGTGCCGAGATTTCCCAAGAATTGACTACCCATCAACGCGCCATTAG
Source organism: Nitrosococcus oceani ATCC 19707 (assembly GCF_000012805.1). Taxonomy (GTDB): domain Bacteria; phylum Pseudomonadota; class Gammaproteobacteria; order Nitrosococcales; family Nitrosococcaceae; genus Nitrosococcus; species Nitrosococcus oceani. Next base: position 53,407 of record NC_007484.1, read on the forward strand.
GCTCCTATTCTTCGCTCAGCCGCAAAAGCTGTCTCAATACAGAATTTTTAGAATAACAGTAGGTTGATCTTGCCAGGGCATTTTACACATTGATGTTCTGTGGGTGCGGCCGATAAATCCGATAAAACGGATATTGAGCAAAAGAAACGACCATGGCCGAGCCAGTTCACGATACGATAAAGAGTTCTCTCCAAGCAGCCGAAGGTCTGTATCACCGGCTGGTATTGCTAGTCGGTGAGGCTGGTTCCGACAAAACGGAAGCCTTTCATGACGTCGCGGATGAGCTTGGCACCGAGGTTGTTAATGTCAATCTGGTGCTCTCGAGCGAGTTGCTGGAGTTGACAGCTAAGCAACGGGCACTGCGCCTGCCGGAGATACTGGATCGTATCGTAGATAAAGTTCAATCGACCGTGGTGCTCGATAACCTCGAAATCCTGTTCGACAAGGAATTGAAACAAGATCCTTTACGGCTCTTACAGAGTATTTCTAGGAATCGCCCGGTAGTGGCGTCTTGGAATGGGGTAATTAAAGAAGGCAAGCTCATTTATGCTGAAATAGGCCATCCTGAATATCGGCGCTATGACATGGCTGACACATTGATCGTGAGCATGGATGGAACGGCGACAATCGACTTAGAAAAAAATAATTAGGGGACAGGGCAAGCGTGGTTAGGTTACAGGATAGGAGATTTGGACATATCAAAAACATACCTGTAGAGGAGAATCCAGGGAGGGCGCAAATCAAATACGGAGACCTTATCCAATTCGACCCAATAGAGTCGGTCGTTCAGTTGCGTGACGCGGACAAGTCGAGCGCCGCGCACACCCTCGTGAATACCTATGTCATTTCCAAGGAAATGGCCGAACGGCTCACGCAGCTTGTCATTCCTCAGATGCAGTTCGACCAACCGGTCGATAACAAGGGTCTGCTGGTCGTCGGTAACTATGGCACCGGTAAGTCGCACTTGATGTCGGTGGTCTCCAGCCTTGCCGCAGACGCCTCACTGCTGGAGGAGCTGAACCACGCCAGTGTACGCGACGCCGCCGCTCAGATCGCTGGACGTTTCAAGGTGATACGTACCGAGATTGGAGCCACCACCATGTCCCTGCGCGACATCCTGGTGGCCGAACTGGAAGAGCATTTCGAAAAACTCGGCGTGGAGTATGTGTTCCCTGAAGCCGGGACTATCATCAGCCACAAACGGGCCTTCGAAGACATGATGGCCAAGTTCGGCGAGGTCTTCCCCGAACACGGCCTGCTGCTGGTGGTCGACGAGCTGCTCGACTACCTACGCACCCGCAAGGACCAGGAGCTGATTCTCGACCTTAACTTCCTCCGCGAGGTCGGCGAGGTCTGCAAGGATCTGCGTTTCCGCTTCATGGCCGGTGTCCAGGAAGCTATTTTCGACAGCCCGCGCTTCGCCTTTGTGGCCGACAGCATTCGCCGGGTAAAGGACCGCTTCGAGCAGATCCTTATTGCCCGCAGCGACGTGAAATTCGTCGTGGCGGAGCGCCTGCTCAAGAAAACCGCCGAGCAACAGGCCAAGATCCGCGACTACCTGATGCCCTTTGCCAAATACTACGACGGGCTCAACGAGCGCATGGACGAGTTTGTTCGGCTCTTCCCGGTACATCCTGATTACATCGACACCTTCGAGCGCGTTACCGTGGTGGAAAAACGTGAGGTGCTTAAGACCCTGTCTATGGGCATGAAAGGCATTCTCGGCAAGGATGTACCGCAGGACGAACCTGGTCTGATCGCCTTCGACAGTTACTGGAACACGCTCAAGCAGAATGCCTCCTTCCGCGCCATTCCCGAGATCCGGGCGGTCATCGATTGCAGCCAAGTGCTGGAGTCTCGCATCGAGAACGCACTGACCCCGAAAAACTACAAGCCCATGGCAGTGCGCCTAATACACGCCCTGTCCGTTCACCGTCTCACCACTGGCGACATCTATGCCCCTATGGGCGCATCCGCCGAAGAATTGCGCGATCGGCTCTGCTTATTTGAACCGTTAATCACGGAAATGGGGAGTGATGAGCCTGACAAGGATCTACAGACCCATGTAGAGACTGTACTGCGCAAAATCCACACAGCTGTCAGTGGACAGTTCATTTCTGAAAACAAGGACAACCGCCAGTTTTATCTCGATCTGAAGAAGACCGATGATTTCGACGCCCTGATCGACAAACGGGCCGAGAGTCTGGGCCAGGCTCAGCTCGACCGTTTCTATTACGAGGCACTCAAGCGTGCCATGGAATACCAGGACGCCACCTACGTGACCGGCTACAAGATCTGGCAGCACGAATTGGTCTGGCAGGAGCACAAGGCCGCCCGTACCGGCTACCTCTTTTTCGGCGCTCCCAACGAGCGCTCCACCGCCGTGCCGCAGCGGGACTTCTACCTGTATTTCATTCAGCCCAACGATCCGCCGCGCTTCAAGGACGGCAAGGTGAGTGACGAGGTTTTTTTCCGCCTGAAGAGCACCGACGAGGAATTCCAAACCGCGCTGAAGAGCTATGCGGCAGCCCTGGACCTTGCGGGCACATCCTCGGGCCATGCCAAGGCCACCTATGAATCCAAAGCCAACGGCTTCCTGAAGAAGCTGGTTCAGTGGCTGCAGAAGCACATGAGCGATGCCTTCGAGGTCACCTATCAGGGCCGCGCCAAGTCCATGACCGAATGGGCCAAGGGCAAGTCCATCCGCGACTTGTCCGGTCTGCTACCCCACGAGACCATCAACTTCCGTGACCTGGTCAACACCATCGCCGGTGTCTGCCTGGCACCGAACTTCGAGAACCAGGCTCCGGACTATCCGTTCTTCTCGGTCCTGATTACCGGCAATAACCGCGCCCAGGCCGCGCAGGATGCCTTGCGGACCATCGCCGGACAGAACCGCACCAAGCAGGCCACCGCCGTGCTGGACGCCCTGGATCTACTTGACGGCGAGAAAATAGACCCCTACAAGTCGAAGTACACCAAGTTTATCCTCGATGCGGTCAAGGCCAAGGGGCACGGCCAGGTAGTCAACCGCAGCGAGATCATCCAGGATGACCAGGGGCTGGAATACATGAACCCGGGCGGTTCGCGTCTGGAGCCGGAATGGGTGAGCGTCCTGGTGGCGGCGCTGGTCTACTCCGGCGACATCGTGCTCGCCATCCCGGGCAAGAAATTCGATGCCACCGGCCTGCAGCAACTTGCCGCGACCGGCATGGACGAGCTGGCCCGCTTTAAGCACCTGGAGCAGCCGAAGGAATGGAACTTGCCAGCGCTCAAGGCGCTATTTGAGCTGCTCGGCATGACGCCCGGCATGGCCCAGCTCGTCACCCAGGGCAAGGACGAGCCGGTGCAGAACCTGCAGCAGGCGGTGGGCAAGATCGTCAAGCGCATCGTCATGACCCAGCAAACCCTACGCGAAGGGCTTTCCTTCTGGGGGCTAGACCTGCTTGTGGGCACCGACCTGGCCAGCCAGACCAGCGGACTGGACGAGGCCAAGGGCTTCTTTGAATCGCTGCAGGCTTACTCCTCGCCGGGCAAGCTGAAAAACTTCCGCTACAGCGCTCCCGAAGTACTGGCCCACGAAAAGGCCATGAAGGCGCTGGACGAGCTGGATGCCCTGCGCGCGTTCATCATGGACAATGGCCCGACGGCGTCCTGGCTCTCCACCGCCGAGGCGGTGTTGCCTGCCGAGCATGATTGGGTGGATCGCATGAAGACCACCCGACAGGACGTACTGGATGCCTTCAAGCAGGCTAATCTGACCGAGCTGACCAGCCAGTCCCAGAGTCCCTTATCCGGAATCGGCGCCAAGCTACAGAAGCTGAAGAAGGATTACACCGTCGCCTACATCGGTCTGCACACCAAGGCCCGGCTGGGGGTGAACGAGGATAAGCGCAAGGCGGGACTGCTCAACGACCCGCGTCTGCAAACCCTGCGTAAGCTGGCCGGTATCGACCTGATGCCACGGCAGCAGCTCACCGATTACCAGAACCGCCTGGCCGGGCTGAAGAGCTGCTTCGCCTTGACCGAGCAAAACCTCGACGCCTCGTCCATCTGCCCGCATTGTGGCTTCCGGCCTGCGGTGGAAACCGGTGCGGCCGTGGGGTCGCAGATGATCGACCAGATGGATACCCAGCTCGATGCCATGGTGGCGGCCTGGACCTCCACCATCCTCAGCAATCTGGAGGGCCCGATCACCCAGGCCAATATGGATCTACTGAAAATCGACGACCGCGAACCGCTGGAAGCCTTCATCAAGTCGAAGGAACTGCCGGTGCCGCTGGACAGCAACTTCGTTCACGCCCTGAAGGAAGTGCTCTCCGGTCTGGTCAGGGTCACCGCCAAGGCACAGGAGCTGCAACAGGCCCTGCAGGTTACCGACGGCCCGGCCACCCCGGTGGAGATGAAGAAACGCTTTGAGGAGTACATCGATCAACTCACCAAGGGCAAGGACCCGGCCAAGGTGCGGATCGTCATGGAAGGTTAACCACGAATGAACACGAATAAACACGAAATAGAGGCATTGATCCAGCGAGGCGAGAGTGTTTCTCTAGAGTTCAAAAGTGACCTGAAGCGCCTGCCGGATCGGGAGCTTGTGGCGGCTGTGGTTTCTTTAGCAAATACGGACGGCGGCGATCTATTGCTCGGCGTGGAGGATGACGGCACGGTTACCGGTTTGCATGCAAGTCACCTGAATGTTTTAGGTATCCCGCCTCTCATTGCAAATAAGACGAATCCTGCTATTTCGGTTCGCGTGGAAAAGTGCGAGTCAACGGGAAAGTCCATTGCCCGGATCAGGGTGCCGAAGTCCCAGCAACTGGTATCCACTTCCGACGGCTTTTTGGTACGCCGACGCCTGAAGTTCGATGGAACACCGGAAGCAGTACCTTTCTATCCCCACGAATTTATTCAACGCCAGTCGTCCCTGGGCCTCGTCGATCCCTCAGCCATGGTACTTGAGGAAGTAGACTCGGGTCAGCTCGATCCGCTTCAGCGCCTGCGTATCCGTAGTGCCATAAAAAAGTATGGTGGGGAGCAATCCCTGCTTGCTCTAGCTGATGACGAACTGGACGGCGCACTTGGGCTTTGTCGTGAATCGAATGGCGCTAGACACCCCACCATGACCGGGTTACTGGTATTGGGAACGGAAGAACTCCTGCGAGCCCATGTGCCCGCCTATGAGGTCGCCTTTCAGGTGCTTCAGAGAACCGATGTCAAGGTCAACGAGTTCTTTCGGAAACCGCTTCTGGAAACCTTTGAAGAAGTGGACCCCCTCTTCAAGGTCCGGGTTGAGGAAGAAGAAATTCAGGTTGGCCTTTTCCGGGTACCTGTACCCAATTATGATCGCCGCGCCTTTCGTGAGGCTTTTGTGAATGCGCTGGTTCACCGTGATTTCAGCAGGCTCGGTGCGGTGCATGTCAAAATCACTGATGATGGTCTCACTATCAGCAACCCGGGTGGTTTCGTCGAGGGGGTGAGACTGGATAACCTGCTCGTAGTCGATCCTCGTTCCCGTAATCCCCTCCTCGCCGATGTGATTAAGCGGATCGGCCTGGCCGAGCGCACCGGGCGTGGCATCGACCGCATTTACGAGGGCATGCTCCGCTACGGACGCCCCGCGCCTGATTACTCAATGTCCGATGAATTCACGGTTTCAGTACAGATGGTGAATGCTGCTGCCGATCTCGATTTCCTCAAGATGGTGGTCGAGCAGGAGGATAAGCTTGGCAACATGCCGATTGACTCCCTGATCATACTCTCCCGCCTTCGGGAAGAGCGACGACTAACCACTGCGGACCTGGCCCCATCCGTCCAGAAATCAGAAACCAACGTGAGGATAACCCTGGAGAAGCTGGTTGAAACCGGATTTCTGGAGCCGCATGGCACCGGCAGGGGGCGGACCTATACCCTCAGCGCTGCCCTGTACCGTAAGGCAGGAAAGAAATCGGAATACATCCGCCAGGCCGGTTTTGCGCCCATCCAGCAAGAGCAAATGGTGCTGAAATACATTGATGCGCACGGTTCCATCAAACGAGCAGATGCCGCTGATTTATGCCGGATCAGCCCATTTCAAGCCACGCGTTTGCTTAAACGGATGGAAAAGAATGACTTAGTAAAGCCTGTTGGGCAGGGAAGAGGGACGCGTTATGAGCGAAAATAGCGAAAATACGAGCGATTGCGTGCGCCGCTCGCAAAATACGAGCGGCGCACGCAATCGCTCATATTTATGCTCGGTGAGAATATTTTATGCGTAGGCCGGCGATGGATGTGGCCATGCCGCCAGCCTTGCATGGATTTTAATCGGCTTGTAGCCGCCATCCCGCAGGCCCATGACGAATTGGCCAAGCAAGCCTGCCAGGCGGTCTATGGAGAAAAGGTACTGTCGGAACTGACTGCCCGACTGAGCGACATTCCGCCTATCGGCATTCTACTCTGCACCGACAAGAATCACGCCCTGGCTGAGTATGCCCGGGCAGGCATGGACAACAGCCTTTTTGTCTCCAAGTACCTGCTGGAACTGCCAAAGAAAGAAGAAATGCAGGCATTCATCAAGAGACAGGTAAAAGAAATTGGAGATGTTGGATGAAACCAAAACAAGAAAGCCTGTTCCAGACCAGACTGGTTCCCGCCGAAGCGGGCTCCGGCAGGCTATTCGACGAAGAACTGGTGGCTGGTTCGGATGGGCCTGTAAAGTGTCTTGGTCTTGAGTTTGAAAACGACGAAGCCCGTCGCACCCACTTTACCGAGGAGCTGCGCAAGAAGCTGCAGGACCCGGAGTTCCGCAAGATCGAAGGTTTTCCCATCGGCAGCGACGAGGACATCCTGAACCTGAGTGATCCGCCATATTACACCGCCTGCCCGAACCCATGGATCGCCGACTTCATCACCGAGTGGGAGGCGCAAAAGCCGGAACAGCCCGAAGGCTATCACTATCACCGTGAGCCTTTTGCCGCCGATGTCAGCGAAGGAAAAAACGACCCGATTTACAATGCCCACTCTTATCATACCAAAGTGCCGCACAAGGCAATCATGCGGTACATCCTCCACTACACGGAGCCAGGAGACATCGTTTTTGACGGCTTCTGTGGTACTGGCATGACAGGAGTGGCCGCGCAGATGTGTGGCGACCGTGAAGTGGTCATGTCGCTCGGCTACCAGTTGAAGCCGGACGGGACCATTTTGCAGGAAGAGATGGACGAAGATGGCAAAAAGGTTTGGCGACCATTTTCAAAACTGGGCGTCCGCAGAGCCGTACTGAACGACCTTTCACCGGCGGCGACGTTCCTTGCGCATAACTACAACCTTTATGTTGATACGGCATCATTTGAAAATGAAGCTAAGAAATTCATCAAAATAATCGAGCGAGAATGTGGATGGATGTATGAAACAACTCATACAGACGGGGTGACCAAGGCGAAAGTGAACTACACAATCTGGTCAGATGTATTTGTCTGTCCTGATTGCACTAATGAGATTGTATTCTGGGATGTTGCAGTCGACAAAGAATCTGAGACAGTAAACGATGAGTTTCAATGTCCTAATTGCCAGACCAGCTTAACAAAGCGCAATATGGACCGTGCTTGGGTTACCACTTATGACCGATTCTTGGGAGAGACGATTCGGCAGGCCAAGCAGATACCTGCTTTGATCAATTATAGCGTTGGTGGGAAACGATATGAGAAGAAACCTGACGAGGGTGACTTCGCAATTTTGGAGAAGATAGAAAACGAAGGATTAGACGGATGGTTTCCCATCAATCGCATGATTGAGGGGCATGAGTCTAGGAGAAATGATCCGGTTGGTATCACGCACACTCATCACTTTTATTCACCTCGAAATCTATCAGTGATGTCGAAGATTTTGGATTTGGCTGACAAATCTGAATTTACTCCCTTCAAATTCGGTTTTCTGAATACCTCTTGGCACGCCACGCAGATGAGGCAATACAACCCAGGTGGCGGGCACAGACCTAGAACGGGTACTTTGTATATGCCTTCCATCCATAGTGAAGGTAACATGATTCCCGTTTACAAGAAAAAGCTGAACCAGCTTGTTCAGTTTTATAAAGTCAAGTCTCATCGAAATAGGGTTGCCATTATTCAGACCATGTCGTCTACGGTGGAATCATCTATCGAAGCGGGTTTGGACTATGTATTCATTGATCCGCCTTTCGGCGCAAATCTGAACTACTCAGAACTAAATTCAATATGGGAGGCATGGCTTAAAGTAAGTACGAATAATGCCGAGGAGGCAATTGAGAATAGGTCACAGAACAAGGGGATTGATGAATACCGATCTCTTATGACTCAGTGCTTTCGACAGGCATACAACCAATTGAAACCTGGGCGCTGGATGACTGTAGAGTTTTCTAATACAAGCGCTGGTATTTGGAACAATATTCAGACGGCAATATCAGACGCTGGATTTATTGTCGCGAATGTCTCTGTTCTAAATAAAAAGCAGGGGTCGATAATGGCTTACACTACCCCCACTGCTGTCAAACAAGACCTCGTTATCTCAGCCTACAAACCCAACGGCGGTTTTGAAGAGCGCTTTCAGAAAGAGGCGCAAACCGAAGAAGGTGTGTGGGATTTTGTCCGAACCCACCTAAAGTATCTGCCGGTCACCAAGCAACAGGGAGCCTTGCTGCAGTTCGTCCCGGAACGCGATCCGCGCATCCTGTTCGACCAAATGGTGGCCTACTACGTCCGCAAGGGCTACCCCGTGCCGATCTCGAGCCAGGAGTTCCAGATTGGGCTGTCGCAGCGTTTCATCGAGCGCGACGGCATGTTTTTCCTGCCGGATCAGGTGGCCGAATACGACCGCAAGAAGATGACCTCGGGCGAACTTAAGCAGATGTCCATGTTCGTCTCTGACGAGGCATCCGCCATCCAGTGGCTCCACCAGCTCATCAAGGAAAAGCCGCAGACCTTCTCCGACATCAATCCGCAGTTTATGCAGCAGCTCGGCGGCTGGAGCAAAAACGAGGCCCAGCTCGACCTGCGTGAACTGCTGAACCAAAACTTCCTCAGCTACGACGGCAAAGGCCCGGTACCCGAGCAGATCCACGCCTACCTCTCCACCAATTGGAAAGAACTGCGCAACCTGCCCAAGGACGACCCGACTCTGGTCGCCAAGGCCCGCGACCGCTGGTACGTGCCCGATCCAAATAAGGCGGGCGACCTGGAGAAACTGCGCGAGAAGGCACTGCTCAAGGAGTTCGAGGAATACAAAGAGGTCAAAAAGAAACTCAAGGTCTTCCGCCTGGAAGCTGTCCGCGCCGGATTCAAGAAAGCCTGGCAGGAACGCGACTACGCCGTCATCGTCGCCGTGGCCGACAAGATCCCCAACAACGTCCTGGAAGAAGATCCCAAGCTGCTCATGTGGTACGACCAGGCGGTAACAAGAATGGGAGGCGGTGACTAGATGCTGATCCCTATTGGCACCATTAGAAGTAATTGCAATGGCTTTGACGCCATCGCTGAAATTGCGGTCAAAACGAAAAATGTTTGGTTGGATTCTGTTGAATTCGATCTTTCATTCTGCAGTTTTTTCGAGGCCAATATGGCGGCACCGCTATATGCCGTTATTGCGCGGCTTCGTGATGAGCTGAATGATGTGACCATTACCAATGTGCCAGCAGGAGTAAGTACAATTCTTCGGAAAAACAAATTCTTGAGCGTATTCAGTCAGCCTGAGTTGACAGACACCAATCAGACAACACTACCATTCAAGATTCTTAAACTTACCGCTGGAGATCAGTTTAACGATTATCTTGATACTTATATGCGAGGAAGAGGTATTCCGGCCATGTCGGAAGCATTAACCAAACGCTTTAGGCAAAGTCTGTTCGAAATATTTCTGAATGCGACCATTCATTCTCAATCGAAAGCCGGGATTTTTGTCTGCGGGCAATTTTATCCAAATAAGCATCGACTGGATTTTACCATTGCCGATGCTGGAGTCGGGATCAGGGAAAACGTACGAAGATATACTCGGAAACAAAAACTCAATTCCTGCAAGGCCATTGAATGGGCTATGACAGAGGGCAATACCACAAAAACCGGAAATCAGCCGGGAGGTCTTGGATTGAAGCTCATCAAAGATTTTATTCAGATGAATGGCGGAAAAATTCAGGTTGTATCAAGGTACGGATACTACGATTTCTCTGCAAATGGTGAGTCTATTCGAAAAATGAGCAACGATTTCCCCGGAACTTGCATAAATATTGAAATTAACACTGAAGATACAAGCAGTTACTGCTTGAAGTCAGAACTGAAAAGTGAAGACATCTTCTAGCGATTTAAGGAGTTACTATGAACGATCAAGTCAAAATAAAGGTTGCGGATCTGATAGGCAGTTCGCTCTGCATATCCGCCGAGGATGGCCAGAAAGTATTCGGCAAGGTAGAGCAACTGGTGAGAGAGGGGAAGCAGGTTACCATTTCATTTGAAAATGTAACTATGCTGATCTCGCTCTTTCTCAATGTGGCAATTGGTCAGCTCTATGGTTCTTTTGGTGAGGAAACTATTCGAGCTCAGTTGAAAGTTGAGGGACTTTCCTCTGATGACATGGAACTGCTCAAGCGTGTTGTTGATAATGCAAAGAAGTATTATTCCAACAAAAAATCTTATGATGACGCGTGGCTGGAGGAAGACAACAATCTGGAGGAAGACAACAATGAAGAATAAGGCTTATGATCTGTCCTCCTATTCCTTCAGTTCAGATGAGCAGGTTCTCGTTGATACAAATGTCTGGCTTTACCTGTTCCCTGCACCAGGAAATCCGCCACATAATTTTGCCCAACAATATTCGACTGCTTTTGCAAACTTGGTGTCTGCACAAGCTCGGCCTGTTCTCGATCCAATGGTTTTGAGCGAATACCTTAACCGGTACATAAGAATCGAGTGGGAAGGACATTATAGATCCCACTATCCTAAATTTAAGGATTTCAGAAACTCGGCAGATTTCTCAACAGTTGCATCATCCGCAGAAACCTTTGCCAAAAGGATCCTAAGTTTCTGCCAAATTCATTCAATACCTGCCAACGAACTGGATCTTAATCAGGCATTGTCTGACTTTTCGACCGGTGGAGTCGACTTTAACGATGCTCTCTTGGTGGATATCTGTAAAAAGAGGAATATCAAATTGATGACCAACGACGGTGATTTCCAGGATGGCGGCATCGAAGTATTAACCACAAATCCACGCCTTTTACGAGCTTGTCCATAAAGGATTCACTTTGGAATCAATGCCTTGGCAATACAGCACCGTTCATAACAGCGCCTGTAAGGTCATCGAAGAACAGACCTTATGGGGGCAGGCCGTGTGCCGTATCTGGTTGCCGAACCAGGACGCGGTGGTGCGCGTGCCCCGCTCCGCCTTACGGCCGCTGAGTGCCGACCTGCAACCGGAGATCGAGGCTGGACGCATTGCCTATGTGGCCGCCGCAGCCAAGGTGGCCGAGGTGCTCGAAGGCTCCACCAGCGCCACTGACGGTCATGTATTGCTGGCTCCCATGGAGTCCAATGTTATCCCGCTGCCGCACCAGATCCACGCCTTGTCCCGGGCTATCTCCGGCGACCGTGTGCGCTACCTGTTGGCCGACGAGGTGGGCCTCGGCAAGACCATCGAGGCCGGTCTAGTCATGCGCGAGCTCAAGCTGCGCGGACTGGTTCGGCGAATCCTGGTCGTCTCTCCCAAAGGCATCGCTACCCAGTGGGTGGCGGAAATGCAGACCCACTTCAATGAGCAGTTCCAGCTCGTGCTGGGTGATGACATCAGCACCTTGCAGCGCCTGGCCCCAGGGGCGGACCACCGGAACTCAGCCTGGTCGATGTTCGATCAGGTCATCGTTCCCCTGGATTCGGTCAAGCCCATGGACAAGCGGCGGGGTTGGACCGCCGGGCGCGTTGCCGAATACAATCGCAGCCGGTTCGAGGATCTGATCACTGCTGGTTGGGATCTGGTAGTGGTGGACGAAGCGCACCGCCTGGGTGGCAGTACCGATCAGGTCGCCCGCTATAAGCTCGGCAAGGGCCTGGCGGAGGCCGCGCCCTATGTACTGCTCCTTTCGGCTACGCCCCACCAGGGGAAGACCGATGCTTTCCATCGCTTGATGAACCTGCTGGATGAGGACGCCTTCCCGGATATGGACAGCGTTTCCCGCGACCGGGTGGCTCCTTACGTCATCCGCACGGAAAAACGGAAGGCCATCGATGCCGATGGCAAGCCCCTCTTCAAAGCCCGGCGCACGCAGATGGCCCCGGTAGTCTGGGAGAGCCGTCATCACCTGCAGCAGCTCCTCTATGAGGCGGTGACCGACTATGTGCGCGAGGGCTACAACCAGGCTCTGCGCGAGAAGAAGCGCCACATCGGCTTTCTGATGATCCTGATGCAGCGCCTGGTGGTCTCTAGCACCCGAGCAATCCGCACCACTTTGGAGCGTCGGCTCGCGGCACTTAAGGAAGGCGAGCAGCAAGCCAGCCTGCGCCTAGCGGAGCTGGAAAACAGTGCGGGGGGATCGGAAAACACAGACGATGAAATAACCGAGCTCTACGACATGGACGGCCAGGAGTTGCTCGATGAACTGCTGAAATCCCATGTGTTGGCTCTACAGAGCGAAGGCAGTCATGTGGAGACTTTGCTAGATGCGGCGGTTCGCTGCGAGCAGGCGGGGCCGGACGCCAAGGCCGAGGCGTTGATCGAGTGGATCTACGAGTTGCAAGCCGAGGAAAACGAGCCGGATCTGAAAGTGTTGATCTTCACTGAGTTCGTACCGACCCAGGAGATGCTGAAGGAGTTTCTGGAAGCCCGGGGAATCTCGGTGGTCACCCTGAACGGCTCCATGGATATGGAGGTACGTGGGGCAGCCCAGGATACCTTCCGTAAATCGCACCGCGTGCTGCTTTCCACCGATGCGGGCGGTGAGGGTCTAAACTTGCAGTTCGCCCATGTCATCATCAACTACGACATCCCCTGGAACCCGATGCGGTTGGAGCAGCGAATCGGCCGCGTGGACCGTATCGGCCAGCCCAAGATGGTGCGAGCGATCAACTTCGTGTTTGAAGATTCGGTCGAGTTTCGCGTTCGCGAAGTGTTGGAACAGAAGCTCTCGGTGATCTTTGACGAGTTCGGCATCGATAAGACTGGTGACGTGCTTGACTCAGCTCAGGCCGGCGAGTTGTTCGAGGATGTGTTCGCGCAGGCGTTCGCCAACCCTGATGGTATTGAAACTTCCGTCGATCAGACGGTGACTCGGATTCGCGATGAGATTCAGCAGGTGCGGGAGTCCTCCGCCATCTATGGCATTTCCGAAGAACTGAATGTGCAGGCGGCTGAGCAGCTGCGCTCCCATCCGCTGCCCCACTGGGTGGAGCGGATGACGGTGGGCTATCTCAATTCCCACGGCGGCACAGCCAGCCGTAAACGCTCCTGGTGGGATCTAAATTGGCCGGACGGTCAGGAGCATCGCAAGGCCGTGTTCAATGCCCGGGAAGCGGACCGGCTGACCGATGCAACCCTGCTCAATCTTGAAAACAGCCGTGTCCGTGGGCTGGCCTTGAACCTGCCGCAGATCGCGGCGGGCCAGCCATTGCCTTGCGTAAGCGTGAGCGGTCTGCCAACCAGCATCTCCGGTCTCTGGGGACTCTTTGAGATCCGCCTTCAGGCCGGAATGCACCAGAAGACACAACTCCTGCGCATCCCCATGGTGCGGCGCGGTTATGTCAGCGTGTTCCTGAGCGAGGAAGGCAAACTGTTTCTGCCCACGGCCCGGCATATCTGGGATGCGCTGCAGACAGCGGAAGCCCAGGTGCAAGCCACCCTCGGGCGAGATGAATCCATCACCGCCCATGAGCGTTTGCGGATTGCTGCCGAACAGGCCGGACAGGAGCTGTTTGACGCCTTGCAGCAGGTACATCTTGCCGCTGTGGCTTACGAGGAGGAACGCGGAATTGTCTCCTTTGCCTCGCGCCGCAAGGCCATCGAACGGGTTGGATTGCCGGAGGTGCGGCAATTCAGGCTGGCCCGTTGCGACGCAGAAGAATCCGAATGGCGACATGAACTGCAATCGGCGCGGCAGATCGTGCCGGAAATCCGGTCGCTGCTGATGCTGCGGATTATCAAAAGAGGCGCTTAATGAGTAGTTGGCGAGACGCTATCCTGAACGACTTTGTACCCAACGTCAGCAAGCTGACCCTGGTCGCAGACCCGGATTGCCTGATGACCGAGGAAAAGCTGGCCTTGGAACTTCGCGGGCGCGGCTTCGACCTGATCGAGTTCAGTGACCCGGTCGAATTCAGGTATGTCTATGAGTCCAAGTACCGTTCGATCTGGGACCGGGGTGAGCACACCGATCTGGTGGTGGTCCTCCGCTTGCAAGATGCGGAGCTGGAATCATTGCCTTATGATTTATTGCAAGTCGGAAGAAAACTCTCTTTTAATCTTGGTGAGCTCTTTCCTTATCTGAGCTATCCGGTCATCGAAAAGCTGGACCGCGCCCTTTTGGATGTCCTCTTTGAGGCGCAGAGGAAAACACCCTCTGACCGTCTAGGGGACAATGCCACTAAGGACTTCATCCTGCGACATGTGTTTGGTATTGCGCCTGAATTGATAGTGAGTGAGGTGGAACTCTTACGATTGCTGCTCCGCTTGCATTACGGCAAAGTCCAGCTTCCTCGTATCTTATCTGATCGGCTTGTGCAGGTGCTTAAGGGGCAGGGTGCTTTCCCTACTTGGCCGCTAGATGAGATCGTGCCGGACGAAGAAGCTTTTTTTGCCTTTATCCAGGAACGCTGGCCAGTGTTTTTGAGCAAGCTTGAGCCGGGCAATGAGGTGCGAGAAAGATCGCTTGAGGAAATCCTCAACTATCCTGGGCCTAGCGTGCTTCCTTTTGATCATCAGGACATCAGAGTCTATATGGACAATCTGTTTATTGAAGGGAAACTTACGCCAATTCAGAAGCCAGAGGTTGCTATTGATGCCGGGTCCTGGATTCGTTGCGGTGTTATCGAAGCCAGCGCCGGTGATGACGAAATGCGCATTTCCCGTCTTTTCGGGCTGGTGGAGAAGAGCCTGCCTACATCGGAATCCCGGTATTCAGATTGGATCACCTTTGCGCTGAAATGGGCCGAGTTATCTGCCTTGGTTCATTGTGGCTCCAACAGAGAGGATAAGGCTCGGCTTCTGCAAACCGACAATGCGCTGAATGCCACCTTTGCCCGGTGGCTGAGTGTCCACTATGCCAGCCTCATTAATCTGCCTCCGAACAATCCTGCGATGGTGCACCATGTGCCACGGCGTTTAGCCCGGGATCTGGAAAATGCCAAGAATAGCCGTGTTGCTTTGCTGGTGGTTGATGGGTTAGCGCTGGATCAATGGGCCACCATTCGCCCGATTCTCCAGGAGCGGGACCGCAGCCTTATTATGCGCGAGTCGGCGACCTTCGCCTGGATTCCCACGCTGACTTCCGTGTCCCGGCAAGCGATTTTTTCCGGCAAGCCACCGCTCTATTTTCCGTCATCCATTAAGTCGACCCATAAGGAAGAAAAGCTCTGGAAGCAGTTCTGGGAAGGCCATGGCCTGTCCCGGCTGGATGTTGCCTACCAGCGCGGCCTTGGCGACGGTGATGCTGCAGGCGTCCTCGACTCGGCAATCCACCCCGGGAAGACCAAGGTGGTGGGGCTGGTCGTGGACAAGGTCGATAAAATCATGCACGGCATGCAGCTCGGCTCGGCCGGGATGCACAACCAGATTAAACAGTGGTGCCGGGGTGGTTTCCTCGGATTACTCATCGGCTACTTACTTGATCACGGCTATGAAGTTTGGATGACATCCGACCACGGTAATATCGAGTGCCAGGGCAAGGGTCGTCCCTCTGAAGGAGTCACCGCTGAAACCCGCGGTGAACGGGTTCGAGTTTATCCCACTGCGGAATTGCGGGCTCAAGTGGCCAGCAAATTTTCTTTTGCCCATGAATGGCTGCCGGTAGGGTTGCCATCAGATTATTTCCCGCTTGTTGCCGGTGGCAGCAACGCATTTGCTACCCCTGACGAAGCCATCGTCGGCCATGGCGGCATTACCCTTGAGGAAGTTATCGTGCCCTTGGTTAAATTTGAGAGGAAAACACGGTGATGGACAAACGGCACGAGGCCATTGGTATCAAACAGGCCATTCGCTATGAGTGGATGCAAAAAGCCGCTTACCTCCTTCTTGCCGGGCTGGATGCTAAGGCTATTCGACAGGAACTCCATGACTACTTGAGCGATCGCATGGGCAGCGGTGTGCGTGCAGAACGCAGTACAGAAGCGAGGTCATTCGCTGTCACGATTTTAATGAACATATGGGTTACCCCCGACCCGGTATTGGAAACATTGAGAAACGATGCTCTGCCCTATCTGGCACAGGGCCGAAGCGCTGAACTTGCGGTCCACTGGTCGATGATCGGCGCGGCGTACCCCTTTTGGTTCAATGTGGCGCGCCAAACAGGGCGTTTGCTAGCGCTCCAAGATCAGGTCACGATGAAACAGGTCTCTAGGCGTTTGATTGAGGTCTACGGTGAGCGCCAAACCGTGAGCCGCAATGCTCAGTTTGTCGTTCGCTCTTTCGCTTTCTGGGGCGTTCTCAAAGATACTGCACAGCAAGGTTGTTATCAAAAGATAGTATCAGCGCCTATTTCCGATCTTAACTTAGTATCTTTAATGCTCGAGGCAGCCCTACATGCCATCCCCGAGGGCAAGGGAACTTTAGACCTGCTATTAAATAACCCGGCATTCTTTCCATTCCAGCTCCCGCTGATGACAGGCGACTTTATCGGACAGCGTAGGGAGCATATTGAGATAATCCGCTATGGGTTGGATGATGAGCTGTTGATGCTGAAGAAAAAACAAGGAGAGCGCTAAAAACTGGGCGGTTATCAGGCAAGGCAGCTTATTGTGGGCTGTTGCACTTATCAATCGGCATAAACAGATAGATCGTTTGGAAAGAGCGTCTTCTGAGTACTATGGAGCCTTGGAAGCTATAGGGATGTAGCCTCCAGAATGGACTGAAAGCGGGTGGCAAGGGGCAGACGCGGGCCGTTACCGGTAAGGGGTTATAGAGGTTAAAGAAGGTTAGCGGTACAAAGCAATAAGGCAAAATTAAAGCAAAGACAAAGGGTTAATTAGGAAAATAACCTCAGAAGGGTCGCTCAAAGGTCAATCATTGGTCGTCCAAAAGTCAAGTTTCAGTAGCTCAAAGGTCAAGCCTTAAGTATCCAAAAACTCAGGTCTCAGCAGCTTAACGGTCAATGCTTGGAAACCCAAAAGCCAATCCTTGAGCACCCAAGGTTCAAGTTTCGGTAGCTCAAAAGTCAAGCCGGGTAGCCCAAAGGTCAAGTCTTGGTAGTTCAAAGGTCATGCTTTCTTCTCTGCTCTCATCACATAGACGAGATTGCCTTCTATTCGCCAGTCGCTCAGAAAGTCCACTGCCTTGAGTTCGTTAAGGGCCCCTTTAAGATTAACTTTAAAAGTTTTCAAGAGACCGTCAGCGCTGCCAGACCCTTTCCATAGGGTCTCCACCTTCATCGGATAGGGTCGAGCATGGCTAGAATAAAGGCCATGCAGCCACTTGGCTATGGGGCCAAGCTGGTGTCTCATCGCCCATTCAAGCCGGGTGTAGTGGACATCCCCAAACAAGACCACCATCTCCGATGAAATCCAAACTTTCCAAGGCCCTCGGCCGTGATCCCGCTCGAATTTTTGGATAAGGGGTAGAGTCACGCTTTTCCCTAGCCGGTGACTACTGACGGTCAAGGCCGTGGCGACCATGCGCTCTAGGCTGATTTGAAGCCGCTGGTAGCTTTGCCCCTTGATGGCCCAACCCACTCCTTTAAGTAGGGCGTAGGGTTTGAATTCCACACACTTACCGAGTGGTCGCGCCTTAGCCTCATGCATGATTTGGAGCCATATATCTTCATCATCCTGGCGCAGCTCTTGCCCGCGGTAACTGATACGGCCATCTCCCACGACCACAATCGGCACGCCTTCCAAGTAAGCTCTGGCCTGCTTCTTGTTCTTCACCGAAAAGAGCGCCGAGCGAACCATCTCATTAGGGACACCGCGTTGCCCCTTGCCCCAACAAGGGAGCAAGGGGATGATTTTAGCCGTTTCTGCTTCTCTCTTGGCTTTGGCTTCACGACGAGTTTTGGCTTCTTGTGCCATCCGAGCGATTTTGTTCGTGATATGCTCCACAACTTTCTCCAGGCTGCTATTGCCGGTGGTTTTCCTAAGCGTACAGGGAAGACCGGCTTGAGGAAAGTTAAGCAGGGGGCATACGTCCTTCTTATTGCACCGCCTTGCCCCTAAGTTCCCTTGCCTTGTTGGACAGTGGTGTAAGGGGAGACATGATAGTCAATAAGGCGCCTTGTCCATAGGCATGGTAAATGCGGCAGGCCAGATCCAAGGCCGCTAGGTTTTGTCGTCATGAGATAGATGCAGCGAATTTGGATGGCGGCGAGGAATGAAGCGGTATTTTTGGCATAGCGTGTGGCGATGCCGCGCCATCGCTTGAGGTGCAAGAAAGCGTTTTCAGTGAAATGTTGCCACTGATAGAGATCCGGGTCATAGGCTCGTTGTCTCTTCCGGTTTTTTCGTGGTGGAATGACGGGGGCCATGGTGCCTTGCTATTTTGTCTGCTCGATAACGAGATTGCTGTCATAATTTCGGTTTGCCAGCAAATGTTTTGCGCTTATTGCCGAGATGAGTTCGAGGGCCTGCGTGCAATAATCCGCTGTGGTATCTTGCGTAACGACAACTTGGACCGGCAGACCATGCGCAACCAACGGCCAAATGTAATTTCGTGCTGAGCCCCCTTTTGTGTGGCTCATATCCTGATTTTCCCCCTTGGCCCCTGTCGCACGGGGATGCACCTTGAGATAACTGGCATTGATCATCAGCCACTCAAAGTCCAGATCATCGACCAGCTTCTCCAGCAACGCCTCCCAGGTGTCCGTATCACGTCAGCGGCAGAATCGATAGCCATCGGGTGTTCAAAAAAATCGCCAAGCGGGACAAAATATCGATGGGCTGATTTTACGGCTTTAAGCTTCATCGGGCGGTCAATGATCGGGGCGAACTGCTCTCTTTCCACGTGACCCCAAGCAGTGTCGATGACCTCCACCCCGTGCCCCATCTCACCCTGGCATCTCAGGAAAACTCTTTGGCGATAAAGGCTACATTTCAAAACACTTATTCCAAATTCTCTTTGAAAAGAGTTTTCAGTTGGTGACTCCCCTTCGAAAAAACATGCACAATCGGCTCTTGCCTCTGTTCGATAAGCGCTTGTTGCGCAGGCGCTCTCTTATTGAAACTATCAATGACCAACTCAAAAATATTTCCCAAATTGAGCACGGCCGCCATCGCAGCATCGCTCATTTCATGGTCCATTTAGTCGTTGGGATTATCGCCTATACCCATCAGCCGCTTAAGCCCTTAGTTAATCTGACTAACCAGCAACTTATGCTCTTGGAATAGAAAAATATGGAGAAAATTATATCTAAATTTATAGATATTGAGACATTTGTGTTATATTCATTCATACTGTTGTGATGAGATGTTCAATTGATTTGCGCAAACGAGTAATCGATTTTGTAAGGGGCGGTGGAAGCAAGGCGGAAGCGGCCCGGAGATTTCAGGTAGGCCGCGCGAGCATTTATCGCTGGTTGTCGCAGGATGATGCGCTGTGTTACGAGCGTCCCGGCCCTCGCCGTTCACACAAGCTGGACTGGGAGGCTTTACGGGTCCATGTGGAAGACAAGGCTGATCTCACCTATAAAGAACGCGCCCGGCATTTTGGCGTTTCGTATTACTGTATTTGGCATGCGATGCACAAAATGGGGTTAACCCGTAAAAAAAATGACGGGGTACACGCAGCGCTGTAATATGAAAAGAAAGAGCTTTCTTCGTCTTCGTGAACGCTATCGCCGCCGCGGCAAAAGATTTGTCTATCTTGATGAAAGCGGTTTTGAGCCGGAGGTTTCCCGTCGTTACGCTTACGCTCCAAAGGGGCGGCGTGTTTATGGTCTGATCTCCGGTCATCGCAGACCGCGAACCTCTTTATTGGCCGCCCGTATGGATGAAGGCTTTGAAGCGCCGTTTCTATTTGAGGGAACCTGTAACACGGCTGTGTTCAATGCATGGCTGGAAAAAGAGCTTTGCCCCTTGCTCAACAGCAACCACATTGTCATCATGGATAATGTTCCGTTCCACAAAGCCGTTTCTTCACGTGAAATCATCAAAAAAACAGGGGCGGGAATTTTATTCCTCCCCCCTTATTCCCCTGACTTTAACCCCATAGAAAAAGACTTCGGAAATATCAAAAAAATCAGAGAATACAACGAACACGAAACCCTTGAGAATATCGTTGCAGCGTATCAGTAATTATAGATTTAGCTATAATCAAGTACACTGCAGAAAATGGCAGGTAATATGACAAAGCATGAAAGCATGCTTTTTAGCAATTTAAGTTTAGGTTAGTAGAGATAAAAGAAGGGTGGTTAGCCTTTTGCTATTGAATTCAAAGTAGTTCAGGAGGAGAAGCGGAGCTGTGTGAACGATATGAGCGCCACTTTAGGGTAGAAGTACAAGGGCTAAGCGTTTAAGGGCAAACTATCGCAGAAAAGGTCCCAAATTGAAGACGCGGTGTTGAGATTTATGGATGAGAGCGGCGCCAGTCTGAAGCTAACCTGACCTTTGCCCGCATCCCTCGATATGAAAAACCTATAGGAACGAAACAACATAGAAGAATTATTAAAGGGTTTAAAGGACACTCAAGGGACACTTGGAGATAAAAAACAGCAATAGATAGCAACAAAAGGGAATAGAGTTAAAGAATTAGTTTATTGATTTTATTGTTGTATTTTTTTGTAGCTTGTTGTGAACTATTGGCTTCGAGGGACTCATAATCCCTTGGTCGCAGGTTCGAGTCCTGCTGGGCCCACCATTAAAATCAGTGCGTTAGCAGTTCTCTCTGGTGAGCCCCATGTTCCAAGGGTACAGTTTCGGTACAGTTCCGATCCTTCAGCCCTCTGGAGATTTACATGGCCACCATCGTCAAGACCCTATCTGGTAGCTGGAAAGCCGTTATTCGCAAAACCGGCTGGCCGACTACCGCCAAGACCTTCCGTACCAAGCGCGACGCCCAGGACTGGGCACGTCGCACCGAAGATAAAATGATGCGCATCTATATCCAGCGCAGAGCATCGGAGCGCATGACCCTCGAAGCGGCGCTCAAGTGTTACTTAGCCGATGTCACCCTACCAAGAAGCCGAGCACCCAGAAAAGCAAACGCCATAAGGCTATAGCTAATCCATTATAAATTGATCATACTTATTAGATGACTTACTCATCTGATTTTCACTATAAAGTTCTATCCGTTCGCAAGAAGGAAGGAGTTACCATTGCCGAGGCGGTGTCTGGGTTTTGTGTGGGCGTAGCGAGCGTTACACGTTGGCTAAAAGGGCCTGAGCCTAAACCGAGCCGAAATAAACCAGCGACAAAAATTGACATGGACGTAATGGCTGGTGATATGTTCGGGACAATCCGGATGCGTATCAATACGAGCGAGCGCAGCCGTTTTGGTGTGCGTGTTCAGGGAATCAACTATGCTCTGCACCGTCTGGGCGTTAGCTATAAAAAAAAGCTTGATGCACCCAAAGGGATGCGAAGGCGCACGGCGCGCCTTCCAGACTCTCATCACATGGCACAGACTGAATAAACGCCCGATTGTCTACATTGATGAGAGCGGTTTTGCGCACGACATGCCACGGACACACGGTTATGCGCCCAAGGGGCTACGGTGTTTTGGAGAGCGAGACTGGGATGCCAAAGGGCGTACCCATGCGATGGGGGCCTTAATCGGTAAAGCATTACTGAGCGTGGCTTTGTTTAGCGTGGCTTTGTTTAATGTGAATGTAAATGCAGATGTTTTTACCGCGTGGGTGGCACAGGATTTATTGCCTAAACTACCCGCGCAAAGCATTGTGGTGATGGATAATGCAACCTTTCACAAACGCGAGGATACGCAAAACATGATCCGAAACGCTGGAGATGGGCTGCTTTACCTACCTGCATATTCCCCAGATTTAAACCCCATCGAACAAAAATGGGCGCAAGCCAAAGCTTTGAGAAGGCAAACACACCGCTCAATTGATGAAATCTTTACAGAAAATCAATTTATATGACGTAAGCTATAGTTCTTAAGTCAGTGCAAAAAATGCTGCTGAAACTAGCTTTACAGATGGCTAGAGATGACTATGAGGAGCGTCGCAGGTGGCAACAGGACAGTATTGAGCTAGCAAAAGAAAAAGGGCTCTTTACGGGAAGGCGTCCGGACAAGATGTTACATGAACGTATCAAGACTCTGTGCTTAGCGAATTTTTCCATTGCGGAGACGGCCCGTATTGCCGGCTGCAGTGAAGCTTCGGTTAAGCGTGTTTGGTCAAAGCGTAATAATAAGAAAAGCACTAATAATCCTGCCCGATCGACACGCAACCCGCCACTTCTTCAACGGCTTACGAAGCCCTGCTTGTTTGCTGCTTTTATCAGGCCGAGGCGAGCTCTGTTAGCCGCTGGGTGTACCAGTTTGGCTTGCAGCTGGTTACCAGCAGCCGGCGGCGAGCGCGGGTCATGCCGACATAAAGCAGTCGCGCTTCCTGAGCCAGCCGTTCCTCGTCGTTGCTCAATGCCCCGAGACCACACAGCAGCACGGTATCGAACTCCAGCCCCTTGCTGCTCTGTCGACTGAGCAGCACCACTTCATCGGCCTGCGGGTCGTAGCTGCGCTTGTCGGCAGACTGTTGCAGACAGCGGCTTGGGATGCTGGCTTCGCGCAGGGCGTCATAGAAGAGACGCCCCTGCGAGTTGCCAGTATAGACCACCGCGATACTGTTCAAGCCGCTACCCTGGCTACGCCATGTCTGGATGCAGCGCACCAGATAGCGCGCTTCATCGCGGGGGCTGCTGAGGCGACGAAACGCCGGCCTGGGCCCGCTCACCCCGGCCACCTCGGGGGCGATCAAAGGAATATGGTCATCATCGGCATCGTGAGCTTTCAGAAAATCCTGGGCGAAATCATAGGCGAACGTCAGGATTTCCCGGGTGTTTCGATAGTTCAGCTTGAGAATAGTGGTGCGCCCGCGGGCCTGGACGCCAGCCGAGGAAAGCGGGAATTTCAGCGAGCTCTTCTGATAAATGGACTGGGCATCGTCATAAAGCAGCAGCAGCGAGTTGGTGTCGGGATCGACCATCTGTACCACCAGCTTGAGCCAGGCCTGCTCGAAGTCGTGGCCTTCGTCGATCATCACCGCGCCGTATTGTGCCCGGGGAATGCGTGACTGATCGACTGCCCGAATGACGCTTTCCACCTGACGCTCCCAGATAGGGCCTTTTCCCGGCGCCAGGTCGGCCTGATAGGTCTTCAACTGCAGGCTGCACCACTCATGGAAATGGTGCACCTTAACCTTCTCGCTGATTCCCTTTTCGGCGATGAAGCAGCGCAGGCGCGCTGCCAGGGTGATGTTGAAGCACAGCACCAGGATCGGCTTGCTGATGGCCTGGGCCAAATGCAGGCAGCGGTAGCCGAGTATCAAGGTCTTGCCGGAGCCGGCAACGCCATGAATGACCCGGTGGCCGTCGCCCATGCTTCTGGCCAGCTGCTCCTGATGCAGATCCATGACGCGAACGATATTGGGGACGAGGTTGCTCGCGGGCTCATCCTCCGCGGCTTCATCGTTACCGAAGAGATCCGTTGTGGGGGCATCGATGCGCACTTCCGGGAAGAGCTGCCAGCGGATCCGGTCGAGCTGCGGGACGCTGAACTGCTCGCCGAACCGGTAGTCGAACATGTTCCAGAGCCGCTGCTGGAATGCCTCCGGGTCGGCGGTGGTGAGCATCTCGTCCTTGCAGATCACGCGATGCGCCGGCAGCAGGATTTCTTGCTCTGCCTCGGGAATGGCTTGGTTCCACTGCCGACGCGTGATATTGGGAAAGACCACACCGTGCCCATAGGGAAAGCATAGCTTGCCGCGGTAGCACTTATCGCTCTGAGTCAGCTGAGGGTCGCGCTTCAGCTGGTCGATGGCGGCAAAGGCACATTGGCGAGCTTGAGCCAACGGGTTGCTGACCGTCTTGCGGCCCTCTTGGGTATCGATCACGACGCTGTCAGGGGTGATCGAGCGAATGGTTTCGATTTTCCAGTCCTTGACCTCGAGAAACAGCAGGCCGCGAGCGGGATGCAGAATGATGAAGTCGGGATAGCGACGCCGGCGTCCCAATGGAATGTCGTACCAGACGAGATAGTCTTCTTCCAGCAGGCTGTCAAGCCGGCGACCGAAACGGCGCTCGCCGCGAGTCATCCGGGGGATTGTGGTGAGTGCTGGAATGAACGTGGCCATGGTGTCGAAATTCCGGTAGCGGGCGATCCACCCGATGTTAAAATTCACATTTGCTAAATCACTTTAGGGGGCGCGGCATTCCCCTTCAATCAGAAAAATCGGAAGTGGAGGCGATAACTTGAGCGCGGGACAGGAGTCCCGCGAGACGGCTTTAGAGGTCGTGTCCCGTGTATCATGTCCATTTCACTTTATACCCGCGTTTTTTACGGTGCCTAATGTGATTGAACGGGCGTGTACACTCAACATTTGCGCACGCTCATGCAAAGATATGTCAGGATGTTCCTCAACAAACAGGCTTCTTCAAAGCAGCCTCATCAATCTTGCGATGGCGCAGGCCATATTGCTGAGGATGAAGATCATTAGCATTGAGCCAACGGTAAAGCGTGTTCCGGGGAAATACAAAAGGAGTTTTGCCAGTCTATTAAGCTAGAAGAATTTTTTAGTTATTTATGAACTCCACCAACCGAAAGGCACCTATTCGGCAAGCTTCATCGAGCCATCCATTCAAAAATATGAAAGATTTGTCTCCAGCCTCGTTTGGTATGGTAATGGCAACGGGTATCGTCTCTCTTGCTGCTCATCTGCTGGCGATGCCGGTAATCGCGGATATTTTATTTCGACTGAATATCATCACCTACGGGGTGTTATGGCTACTTACCGTGGCACGCTTGGTTGGTTATCCGCGTTACTTCTTTACTGACTTATCCGATCATTCGAGTGGACCAGGGTTTTTTACGATGGTTGCCGGCTCTGGCATTCTGGGAAGCCAGTTTGTGGTTCTTTCGGGCAATATTTCTATGGGGCTGGCCATGTGGTTTGTCACCATCGGACTCTGGCTCGGGACAACCTATACAATCTTTACGGCTTTTACGATAAAGAGAGAAAAGCCGCTCCTCAGCCGAGGTCTTAACGGCGGCTGGTTGCTCGCGGTAGTTGCAGCGGAATCGATAGCGGTACTCAGCGCATTACTTGCGAATCACGCGAGTCAGTCCTATGAGTTAGAACTGAATTTCCTGGCATTTTTAATGTGGTTGTGGGGCGGTATGTTGTACATTTGGATAATATCGCTTATTTTCTACCGCTATACTTTTTTTCTTTTTTCTCCTAAGGATTTCTCTCCTTCCTACTGGATTAATATGGGGGCAATGGCGATCTCCACGTTAGGGGGATCTTTGCTAGTTTCCAACGCGGCCAATGCGCCTTTTCTGCACTCGCTGCTGCCCTTCATCAAGGGGTTTACTCTTTTCTATTGGGCAACCAGCACCTGGTGGATACCCATATTGTTGATTCTCAGTGTATGGCGCTATGCTTGTATGCGTTTATCGCTGAATTACGATCCGCTCCACTGGGGCGTGGTTTTCCCTCTTGGGATGTATGCTGCCAGCAGTCATGAGATGGCCACGGTGATGGCATTAGAGTTCCTCAGTTTTTTGCCCCCGCTATTTTTGTACGCGGCGCTGCTGGTATGGGTAGTGGTATTTGTTAGCTGGATTCTTACTCTATTGCGCCGTATTGGCATCTGTTGCTTCTAAATATTAAAAAACCATGTTCGTGGCCTTGATACAATGCAATGCCCTCAATTTATGGCACGGCGCGTTTTTAAAAAACGGGTAAGGAATTTTGCTGTATAAGAATTTTTTTTAACTTTTGCAACGGTCTCTGGTGTTCCTTGGGCAACAATTTGCCCCCCGCCATCACCTCCTTCCGGACCCAGGTCGATAAGCCAGTCCACCTCGGCAATAATGTCCAGATTATGCTCAATGACGATCACGGTATTGCCCACTTCCACCAACTGGTGCAAAACCCGGATAAGTTTTTCCACATCCGCCATGTGGAGTCCAATGGTGGGTTCATCCAAGAGATAAAGGGTGTGCTGATTAGCACTACGATAGGGATTCAGAGGGGCCTTGGCTAGCTCCGTCACCAACTTAATTCGCTGGGCCTCGCCCCCGCTGAGGGTCGGACTCGGTTGACCAAGGCTCAGGTAGCCTAATCCTACCGCTTGCAGCAACTGCAAAGGCCGATGAATTCGTTTATGGGCGGCAAAAAACTCAACGGCTTGATCAACACTCAGGGCTAAAATCTCACCAATGTTTTTGTCCTTGTAGCGGATCATCAGAGTTTCTTGGGTAAAACGGGCTCCGCGGCAGGATTCGCAGGGAACGGTCACATCCGGTAAAAAGCTCATTTCAATTCTTTTTACGCCCTGACCCTCGCATTCTGGGCACCGGCCTTCCTTGGTATTAAAGGAGAATCGGCCTGCTCCATAACCCCGGATACGGGCCTCCGGCGTGTCGGCAAACAAACGCCGGATAGAGTCCCAAAAACCCACATAGGTAGCCGGACAAGAGCGGGGCGTTTTGCCAATGGGGGTCTGATCGACTTCCAGCACCCGCTGGATAGCTTTCCAGCCACGAATTTCCTGACAGCCCTGAAAGGTGGTAGTCTCCTTATGTTGGGCCGTCTGCTTTCGATTCAGCAGGCGCAGGAGGTTCCCATGGAGCACCTGCCGTATCAGAGTACTTTTGCCACTGCCGCTCACTCCGCTCACCCCCACCAACTGTCTTAGGGGTAAACGGAGAGTTAGACTTTTCAAATTGTGCAGGGAAGCTCCCCGAATCTCCAGGTGGGCTTCGGCTGTTTCGGGGCGGCGCTTTTCCATGAGGGGATGGGGCAAGGGTTGGGCCAAGCAGCGCCCGGTGACGGATTCTGGATGTTGGAGCAGTGCTTCCACCGTGCCCGCAGCCACCACTTTGCCTCCATTCACCCCGGCCCCTGGCCCCAAGTCAATGACATGTTCGGCCCGCCGGATAGTGTCTTCGTCATGCTCCACCACCACAATGGTATTGCCTTGGCCCTCCAGCTTGCCCAAGGTATTCAGAAGCATTCTATTGTCCCGGGGATGAAGACCGATGGTGGGTTCATCCAGGATATAACATACACCCCGCAGGTTGGAGCCGAGCTGGGAAGCTAGGCGGATACGCTGGGCTTCCCCACCGCTGAGGGTTGGGGCGGCCCGGTCCAGCGTTAAATAAGACAATCCCACCTCTCTGAGGAATTTCAACCGAGTTCGCAGCTCGGGCAGGATATCTCGGGCGATGTCCGCCGCCCGCCCTTGCAGCTTCATGGACTGAAAGGTGGCCTCGGCCACTGCTATTGGCATGCCGGTAAATTCAGCAATATTCCGCTCCTGGAAACGCACCGCCAGGGCTTCGGGCTGCAAGCGCTGTCCCTGGCAAGTAGGGCAAATTTGGCCCGGATTTCCCTGCTTCTCGGCCCATTCTTTTTCTTCCCCGGTTTGCTCTCCATCAAAATTGGGCAGCACCCGCCCGGTGCCATAACAGCGGGGGCACCAACCTTGTGGGGAGTTAAAGGAGAACAGGCGAGGGTCCAGTTCTCCAAAGCTGCGGCTACAACTTGGACAAGCCCGTTGAGTTGAGTAGAGAATCTTCTGCTTCTTTTGGGGAAGAAGAATTTCCACCCTGCCCTGGCCCAGATTAAGAGCCTGCTCCAGCAGGGCATGGAGTTCTTTTTCTGCTGCGGGGGTAACCTTGAGCTCTCCTACCGGCAATTCAATGGAGTGTTCCTTGAAGCGATCCAACCGAGGCCAGGGATCTGTGGGAAGCAGCGTCCCATCCACCCGCAGGTGGGTAAATCCTTTGGCGGCAGCCCATTTGGCTAGCTCGGTATAATAGCCTTTGCGGGCGACGATCAAGGGGGCCAATATCCCCAAACGGCGGTTCCGATAGTCCCCCATAAGCCGGGCCTGGATAGCCTCTAGGGTTTGGGCCTCAATGGGAATTTTGCAATCGGGGCAATGTTGCTGTCCCAGCTTAACGAAGAGCAGGCGCAGGAAATGGTAAATCTCGGTGAGGGTGGCTACCGTGCTCTTGAGTCCCCCTCGGCTGGTACGCTGCTCGATAGCTACTGTGGGTGGAATACCAAAGATGGCGTCCAGATCGGGACGGGCAGCCGGTTGAACAAACTGCCGGGCATAGGCATTAAGAGATTCCAAATAACGGCGCTGCCCTTCGGCAAAGAGGATATCAAATGCCACTGTACTCTTCCCGGAACCGGAGATGCCGGTAATCACGGTAAGGCGCTCCCGGGGAATTTGGACATCAATATTCTTTAAGTTATGCTCCCGGGCATTATGGATATAAATGAACCCATTGCCTTCTGCTGCCGCGCCCGATTCCTGGGGGGCAGCCTCGGTTTGAGCAGTTCCGCAGGCTGTCCTGTATTGTGCGGGCGCTTCGCCCACGGCAGAGGCAGCCTGGAAGATCTCATCAAACGCTTGGGCGTGGTCCCGCAAAGCCTGGCCCGTGTGACTATGCTGGGACCGGGCGACCTTCTGGGGAGACCCCATAGCGATCACCTTGCCTCCGCCTTCGCCCCCCTCGGGCCCTAAATCAATGATCCAGTCCGCTGCTTGGATTACCTCCAGGTTATGTTCAATGACCACCAGAGAGTGACCTTCCGCCAGTAGGCGGTAAAAGGCTTGGAGCAAGGTGGCAATATCATCGAAATGGAGGCCCGTTGTGGGTTCGTCAAGTAAAAACAGCGTGTTGCGGCCCTGTTTATTCCCCCGCGCCTTGGCCAGGTGTCCCGCCAGTTTAAGCCGCTGGGCTTCGCCTCCACTTAAGGTGGGCACCGGCTGACCCAATGTCACATAACCCATCCCTACTGCTTGGAGAGGTTCGATTCCCCGCTTGATCTCCGGGTAATCGGCGAAAAAATCTAGGGCTTCGGCCACCGTCATGGCCAGCACCTCGGCAATGGATTTGCCCAGTCCCTGGGCCGAAGGTTGCAGTTTGACCTCCAGTATTTCAGGTCGGTAACGCTGACCATTACAATCGGGGCAGCGCAGATAGATATCGCTGAGAAACTGCATTTCCACCTGCTCAAAACCACGGCCGCCACAGGTGGGACAGCGTCCCTTCCCGGTGTTAAAGCTAAAGGTGCCGGCATGATAGCCTCGCTCCTGGGCCAGGGGCTCGGCGGCAAAGGCTTTGCGCAGGCCATCCAGGGCGCCCACATAACTAATGGGATTAGAGCGGGTGGTTTTACCGATAGGGGATTGATCCACCAACACTACCGTCTGAATATGTTCATGGCCTTCAAGGGCTTGATGACGGCCGGGTGTGCCCACCGGTTTGCCTTTGAGCTTGCGTAATCCCTTATACAGAATTTCTTGAATCAGGGTGGATTTACCCGAACCGCTAACGCCGGTCACGCAAACCAGGCCATTGAGGGGAAAGCGGACATCAATATTTTTGAGATTGTGCTCCGCAGCGCCCCGGATTTCCACATAGGCCGACGCTGGGAGCTTTCTGGTTTTACGACGTTCGGAGACGACCCGCTTTTTACCTGTCAAGTATTGGCCGGTGAGGGAACGTTTGGCTTGCATCAATTCCTGGGGAGGGCCGAAAAATACTTGTTGACCGCCCCGTTCTCCCGGTCCAGGCCCCAGATCTAAAATGCGGTCGGCGGCCAGCATTATCTGGGAATCATGCTCCACTAGGAGCAGGGAATTGCCCGCATCCCGCAGGCGTTGCAGTATCCGGATGATGCGCTGCAAATCACGGGCGTGTAAACCAATGCTCGGCTCATCCAAGACAAACAAAGTATTGACCAGGGAAGTGCCCAAAGCAGTGGTCAAATTGATCCGCTGCACTTCTCCCCCGCTTAAGGTCCGTGATTGACGGTCCAACGTCAGATAACCTAGCCCCACCTCCACCAGATAATTGAGCCGGGAGCGAATCTCACCTAGCAGCAAATCAGCAGCTTCGTCCAAAGGAGCAGATAGGGTAAGCTGAGCAAAAAATTGCTGGCAGCGTTTAAGGGAAAGCTGC
This sequence comes from Nitrosococcus oceani ATCC 19707, assembly GCF_000012805.1. Classification (GTDB taxonomy): domain Bacteria; phylum Pseudomonadota; class Gammaproteobacteria; order Nitrosococcales; family Nitrosococcaceae; genus Nitrosococcus; species Nitrosococcus oceani. Next base: position 83,692 of record NC_007484.1, read on the forward strand.
ATCACATCATGGAGGGTCAGACCAGGTAAAGCCGCCAATCGCCGCTGGGAGAATCGTACTCCCGCAGGCATAAACCGTCTTTTGTCTGGTAATACCTCGTCGGCGCCGGCTTTGGTTCCCAGCCGCCACAGCAAGGATTCGGGTTTGAGGCGCGCCCCCTGGCAGGTGGGGCAAAGATGATAAGCCCGGTATTTAGACAACAGCACCCGGATGTGCATTTTGTAGCTTTTGCTTTCCAGCCAGTCGAAAAAACGCTGGACTCCATACCACTTATTTTCCTCCCATTCCCCTTCTCCCGCCAGCACCCAATGCTGCTGCTCAGGGGTAAGCTCGCGCCAGGTGAGGCGAGTGGGAATCCCCCGCTTGCGGGCAAAACGCATCAAATCTTGCTGACATTCTTCATAGCTGGCGCTCTGCCAGGGTTTGATGGCCCCCTCGGCCAGGGTTTTATTTTCATCAGGTACCACTAAATCATAGTCAATCCCCATGGTCCGGCCAAAGCCCCGGCAGGTCCCGCAGGCCCCCAAAGGGGAGTTAAAAGAAAACAGGCTAGGAAAGGGGTCCTGGTAGGCGATATCACATTGGGGGCAGTGGAGATCAGAAGAAAAGCGCCAGGGCTGTTGAGGTTGGCGGTGCTCATCTAGGGGATAAACCGTAACATGGCCACGGCCATGTTTGAGAGCCGTTTCCAGGGCTTCCATAATCCGCTCCCGCCGGCTCGGCTCCAAGCGGACCCGATCCTGAATTGCCTCTAATACCTGATCATGCTGGTGATGGAAGCGAGTATAGCCCTGCCGTAGGAGCTGGTCTTTTACTTCCTGGAAGGAAAAATTTTCGGGAACGGTAATCTCAAAAGTGATTAAGATCCGGGGAGTGTCGTCTTGTTCTTGGGAGTGAAGAAGAAGCTCCTTATAAATACCCTCCGGCGTGTCCCGCCGCACCCCTTGCCCGCAGCCCTGGCAGTAAAGTTTTCCGGCCCGGGCAAATAAAAGCTTCAGATGATCATTCAACTCCGTCATGGTCCCTACAGTGGAGCGGGAGGTCCGGACCGGGTTGATTTGATCGATGGCAATGGCCGGGGGAATTCCCTCGATACGATCCACTTGGGGCTTGTCCATCCGATCCAGAAATTGCCGGGCATAGGGGGAGAAGGTTTCCACATAGCGCCGCTGCCCCTCGGCATAAATGGTGTCGAAAGCCAGAGAGGATTTACCCGAGCCGCTGACTCCCGTGATCACAATCAGCTCATTGAGGGGAAATTTGAGATTAAGCCCTTTAAGGTTATTCTGCCGTGCGCCCTTGACCTTGATAAATGCTTTAGACATTAAGACTCCGCGAAATAGGAACGGCATGTTCCTCTAATATTGATGTAGAGTTTAGCTAGTTTTGCTGGCGGGGCTGGAGTTGGGAACGGCAGCTCACCCAGGGATTATCCGGGATCGCCAAGCGCCAGGGAGCATCCCGATGTTCAGGATGGGCATAGGCAATCCCCACCCGCGGCCCCGCCAATAGCGCTGCCACCGGGGTTCCCCGGCGGACCTCCAGCCCCCCCGGTTCATAAAGGGGATGATGATTCCAGCTTAAATCCAGCCCCAACGCCGCGCCCACTTTTCCCGGCCCGGTCAGTAAGCCTGGCTTTATTTTACCCCGGCGGCGGCGCTGGATGAGATCAAGGCCGGCTACCGGCTCGCAGGCGCGAATCAATACCGCCGCGGCCTGTCCTTCTTCCCCTGTCACCAGATTAAGAAGATGATGGATGCCATAGCACAGATAAAGGTAGACTCGCCCCGGCGGCCCCCAGAGGGGTTCATTCCGCAAGGTCTGGCCATGGCGGCCATGGTTGGCGGTATCCTCCGGCCAGCGGTAGGCTTCCACCTCCGTGATCCGCAACACCACCTGTTCCCGGCAGAGCGAGGCCCCCAGCAAATCGGCGGCCACCTCCAGGGCATCCCGGGCATAGAAGCGGGGGGGTAGTAGATCTGTCATAGCCAAGACACAAGTACTAAAGCCACCAAAATTCCTAAATATTACGGGCAAGTGTTCAAAGGGGAAAGACTGCTTTAACCTGGGGAGGGGATGAAATAACCAATCTCAAATATTCCCGGTGCTCCCCACGCTGAGGGTAAGTAGCTTTGTTATTTGTTAAATGAAGCCCAGAGGGATTTGTTTATATTATAAAGCAGGCGGCACCATAAAGAAGGATAGATTAGGACGTAAACTATCCCTCCAAATCGTCCAATGGACTTGTCACCCCATGACCGCCCTGATTTAAAACATGGGTATAAATCATCGTCGTTTCTAAATCACGATGTCCAAGCAAGTCTTGAATCGTTCGAATATCAATGCCGCGTTGCAGCAAATGCGTGGCAAAACTGTGCCGAAAGGTATGTGCAGAAACTCGCTTAGTAATACCCGCTTGTCGAACCGCAGCCTTGATCGCCTTATTAATCAGCGATTGATCTATATGATGGCGTCGAGTCAAACCCGACAGAGGATCTACCGATAGCGAACGGGCCGGAAACACATATTGCCAGCCCCATTCCCGTTCGGCATGAGGATATTTTTTTGCCAGCGCATACGGCAAATACACTGCACCGAAGCCGTCGGCCAAATCCTGCTCGTGAATCGCCTTGACCTTTTCTAAAATGATTTTGCAGTAACGGTATCATGGCCGCAGAAAGCGGGGTTACCCTGTCTTTATCGCCCTTACCAGAGCGCACGGTAGTCTGTTTATAATCGTAATCGAGATCCTGCACCCGCAACCGAACGGCCTCGCTAATCCGTAAGCCGCTGCCGTATAACAGTTTCACCACTAACTGCGCCACGCCTTCAACCCGTGGCAATACTTGCCTGATCTCGTCCAACGACAACACTACTGGCACACGCCGACTGGTTTTGGAGCGAATGGCCTCGATACGCTTGGTCAGCGGCATATCCAGAACCTGCTTGTATAAAAACACCAACGCATTTTTAATCCGCTCGCAATAAGAGCGCTCGGTGTGCAGCGAATAATGCTTGAGCCGCATGATGCGGCGAACATCTTCCAGCAAGGTTGGCGATTTGATTCTTGACATCAAATAGTTAGTGGCTATAGTGAGGCAAACTATCATTATACACGTATTCTTTCCAAGCAAAGAGTTACTGGAGAATCATTTTTATGGCTCCAAGTTAGTCCGAGAAGGTTTTCCTGAATATAAAAACAGACTGCATTGTGGCGCCCACCAACTTGAACTTGTAATGTTCTCTGAAGAAGTCCTTTCGCGTTATTTTGACCACCCAGAGTGGTATGAAATTGATGACTCATTATCTGGAGGGCATATATGGGCGAAATCAGAAGCCCCTGAAAACCGATACTTGTACGTGAGGCATGGAAAGCGAAAGCTAGATAATGGTCAGGCAGCAGTCACAGCGATTTTTAAAGATTTGTATGCTATGAGCCCTGAAGAACAAAGACATTGGCATGCATATGAATTAAGTGAAGCGAGGTTTGATAGTAATGATCCAAACTTTGCTCGATTCGTTGCCCGAACATATGACGGCGCTTGGGTTGACTTCCCTAAGCCACTTCAAGAGGTATTAAACCGAATTACTGAAATTAACCAATTATTCGGTGAAGAGCTACTGTTCAAAAAGTGCCAGAACGATCACTTTAGGCCACCCGTAGAAAATACAAGAAAGTCATACTACGACAGCTGTAGTGAATTCTATAAGTTGATTGGCCCTGATAGTTTAAATCAAAAACTAATCAAAAATATCCTAAAGAAGGAGTTTTCTATTGCGGATGTTGAGCTGATACATACAGAATCAAAAAGACCACTAGGTACAATCCAATTGCTTGAATTGCTTGAAGAAAAAATGGGTATTGATGGAGTTATTTCCAGCCAGATTAGGTTGATCGGCAAAGATCGCATGGAGGCAGATCACAAGATTACGTCTTCAGTTATAGAAGAGCATAATTTTACAGAAGAGTTTATTTCTCTCTGCCAAAATTTTTCTTGTGCAGCCAATCAATTCAAACAGAGGCTCCAGCAGCATGCACTCACATAACAATAGCATGTTGGCGGACTGGTTTTCCGCTGCGCTCCAACCCAGCCGCAAATGCGGGCGTTATGCGTAAATTAAAGCGGAGGGAAAATTATGAACAAAATCGGATTTCCAACAAAAGAAAAAGAACTCCATAATCATCATATCGATTCTACAATATGGAATGATCTCAGGTTTCGAGACGACGATATAATTATCTCGACCTATGCCAAAGCCGGAACAACCTGGATGCAGCAAATCATTGCTCAGCTGCTGTTTAATGGTGCAGAAGGATTGGATGTCGCGGAGATATCGCCTTGGGTCGACCTCCGAGTCCCGCCCAAGGAAGTCAAACTTCCCTTAATCGAAGCCCAGTCACATCGACGATTTCTAAAAACCCATTTACCTGTGGACGCGTTGGTATTTAGCGACAAGGCAAAGTATATCTACATTGGCCGAGACGGTCGCGATGTTGTATGGAGTCTTTATAATCATCATCTGAATGCTAATACAGCCTGGTATGAGGCGCTAAACGATACGCCTGGCAGGGTCGGACCACCAATCGAGCCCCCACCTTCCTCAATTATTCAGTACTTCAACGACTGGCTTGACAATGACGGCTTTCCTTTTTGGTCATTTTGGGAAAATGTTCGTAGCTGGTGGGAAATTCGGAATTTACCTAACGTTCTCTTGGTGCACTTTGCAAAGTTGAAAGAAGACATGCCGGGAGAAATTCGTCGAATATCCGAGTTCATCGATACACCAATAGACGAATCCAATTGGGAAAAAATATTGCGACACTGCAGTTTCGATTACATGAAGACCAATGCAACCAAGAGCGTGCCATTGGGCGGAGCTTTTTGGGATGGCGGCGCAGAAACTTTTATCCATAAGGGAACAAATGGTCGTTGGCGGGAGTTACTCTCGGCGGAAGATATCGCCCGGTATGATGATCGTGCCGTGTCTGAAATCGGAAGCAATTGCGCACACTGGCTCGCAACCGGCGAATTAAGATAGTGAAATAACTTTAGCGGGCACGATACGCATAACAATCGCATGCAGTCCGACAAATTTGCCGCGCTTCGCTTACAATTTTGCGGCTGATGCGGGGCGTTAGCAGTTGCACTAAGCCTTCCACATCTTGCAAGCTGAGTAAAAAAGGAATAATTTATACTCATGGATGAGTTTGAATTCGACGAAGCCAAAAGTCAGGCCAATCTGGATAAGCACGGTATTAATTTCGTGGCCGCCCAAGGTCTGTGGAAAGACCCATGCCTGCTGGAAATACGAGCAAAATCAGAGGGTGAGCCGAGGTTTCTGCTGATAGGCAAGATTGGCGAAAAGCACTGGTCGGCTGTCGTCACATACAGGGAAGCTTGTATTCGTTTGATTTCAGTCAGGCGCTCTCGCAAGAAGGAGATTGAACTCTATGAAAGCTAAAGACTTTGATAAAAAATTCGACGAAGGCCAGGAAGATATTATTGACGACCTTGATCTGTCCACAGCCCGTCGCACCAACCTGGAACAAAAGCGAATCAACGTGGACTTTCCTGCCTGGGTCGTAGAGTCGTTGGATCGAGAGGCCGCGCGTATTGGCGTTACCCGCCAATCAATCATCAAGGTGTGGCTGGTTGAGCGCCTTCAAGCAGAATCTGCTAACAAGCCGCTCAATGGTGACGCCTCAGGCGGCGCACATTAGCGGAGCGTTCGCGCCAGAAGATCGGCATATGGCGAAATAGCCATATTTGGGCTATCCTCATTCTATGAACGAATCGCACTTCGAGTGGGATGAGGCGAAGAACACCGCCAATCAGCGTAAACACGGGGTTTCGTTCTACGAAGCCCAGTACGCCTTTCTCGATCCAAAGCGTGTGATAGCTGAAGATCTGAGCCACAGTCAGAATGAGAAACGGTATTACTGCTTTGGCACTAATCGGGAAGGCACCGGTATTATCACGGTTCGGTTCACGTATCGATCTGGCCGCATTCGAATAATTGGTGCGGGTTACTGGCGCAAAGGTAAGAAGGTCTATGAGCAAGCGAATTCGGTATAGCGAAGAACCGATTGGTGAGATTAAGCTAGTGCCAGATTTTCTTCCGTCTCCCGAAGAGTTGGCACTGAAGAACGAGCAAACGAAGGTCACTATTTCGTTGAGTTCCGAGAGCGTTGCCTTTTTCAAGGAAGAGGCGAAGAAGCATCGTATGCAATATCAAAAAATGATCAGGCAACTGCTCGATGAGTACGTCGCGCAGCAGAAGAGGCGCTAACAAGTCGCTACAGCGGACTGCCTACGGCGGCCTCTGAGCTCAAGCGTTCGCGCCGCTGCGCATCGCGAACAACCGTTCGACTGGCAGAACCTCCTGCATCATCAGATGCCGCACACCTATTACCTAGGAGAACCCGCCAGTCAATTCCCCGATAAGGAGATATTAATGACGGAATCAAATAAAAGTAATGCGATCGTGCTTGGCGTTTGTCTAATTATAGCCTTATCCTCTCTCGGCTATCTTCTTGGTAATGCCGCTATTAGATTTAAGGAGTACGAGCGAACAGTTACCGTAAAAGGACTATCGGAAAGGGAATATAGTGCAGATATCGTAATCTGGCCCATCCAGTTCAGTACCGCAAGTAATGATCTCGAAGAGATGTATAGATCCATAGATGCAAGCACTGAAAAGATAAAATCGTTTCTTGAAAGCGCTGGCGTTAATGCTGATGAAATCTCATATTCATTGCCTGCGATCACCGATAAGTCAGCGCAACAGTATGGTAATCAAGCTAAATCTGAATTCAGATATACCGCCTCCCAAACAGTAACCGTTTATTCCAAAAACATTAATGTGGTGCGAGACGTTATGGGAAATATGTCTGATTTAGGAAAGCGGGGAATTGTATTTACTGGCGGTGATTATCAATCACAAACTGAATATATTTTTACACGCCTAAATCAGGTGAAGCCTGAAATGATCGAAGAGGCGACAAGGAAGGCCCGTGAAGTTGCAGAGAAATTTGCCGCCGATTCTAAAAGTACTTTAGGAAAGATTAAATCCGCCTCTCAAGGGCAATTTAGTATTAGTGCCAGGGATAAGAACAATCCTCATATTAAAAAAGTGAGGGTGGTTTCAACAGTTGCTTACTATCTTTCAGACTAATTAAATTTAAGCATAACAAGAGCATGCAGATGGACACAGTGCCCGCTGAGCGTGCCCTGCGCCGCTGATGCCGGACGCTGAGGGATCCCCACAAAACTACGCCAAATTCCGTTCACGCACATAATCTGGGAATGATTCCCAGGACTGAATCAAGTCAGTACAGTTAATTGGGTAATCAGGTTGCCTGATGAGGGCGGCAGCAAGAAACAAAATGGATAGGACGTTACGATCACGTACGGTGTTGGCTTGGAAATGGCGGTGCCATTGGTTGCGCTTGGCATGGCAGCCAATCCACCATAGACATCATGTGGCCAGTGCACCCATCAAAAGGAGGAGATTGAGTCGTTCGATATTCTTCGAACAACTGATGGTAATACCGAATCCGTATTTATCACTCTTTAAATCATGGAAATACTCCTCGATAAAGGCCAACCTTGGATCAACACCATTATCAGTTGCGATAAACAATCCAACCGGGCTTGATGCCAGGGCAAAAAGCGCTTAAGTTCTCGGGCAAGTACATGAGCCGTGTTCATCAGTTCGTGATCCAGGTTCGTTTAGTCTCGGACCTGCTATCATAGCTCTACGGCTCATGTACTACACAAACCATAACTGACTGACCATACTAATAATATCTCGGTTTTGCACCGTACTAAGGAAAAACCTTATGAAGGTAAGCACAAACGCCGGGTTTCAGGATCCGGCGGCGGTATTTGCAAACCCAAACCACATGCATATTGCAATCGATAAGCGCTGTGCCCGGTAGTAATGACTTCCATAAGCCCACAACATACCGCCGCTAGGCTCATTATCCACGGCTAAACCCGTGGTGTTCTGCCAGTCAACTCCCCGATTAGGCGTTTGAGTATCCCTTTTGTTTAAATTTTTTAATTTACCTAGGAGATAAAGAATGAAAAAGTTAATAAAGTATTTTGCTTTCTATCTAGCGACATTTTCATCGGTTTTGTATGCTGATGGAGAAGCATCATCTTATATTGCTAATATTGGCACCCATGCAAACTTAAAAGATCTAGAAAGAGTGAGGCAGGAATTAGTTGCGCCGCCACATTTGCCTGATCATCAACAAGCCTATTCTGGAAAGCCTCGAATTGTAGAAATAGAAATGGTCATTGAGGAAAAAGAGGTGGAAATAGAACCCAATGTTTTTGTTCAAGCAATGACCTTCAATGGTACCAATCCAGGGCCTATTATTGTTGTTCATGAGGGTGATTACGTCGAGTTAACACTTAAAAACCTTGATACAAACATGTTGTTACATAATATCGATTTTCATCCTGCAACAGGTGCATTGGGTGGTGGCGCGCTTACTAAGGTGGCTCCTGGTCAGCAAGTAACATTACGATTCAAAGCAGATAAAGCTGGAACTTATGTCTATCACTGTGCTCCAGGCGGGCTAATGACTCCTTACCATGTTGTTTCAGGTATGTACGGCGCGATAATGATTTTTCCAAAAAAAGGTTTAAGAGATCAAAATGGGAAAAAGGTTACCTATGACAAGGCTTATTATGTTGGTGAGCAAGGTTGGTATATTCCAAAAGATAAAAATGGAAAGTACAAACGATACGCAAATGCAATAGAACCTTATGGTGATACTTTAGAGGTTATGCGGGGACTTGTTCCAACACACGTCACATACAATGGGTCGAAAGGCGCTTTAACGGGAGACAATGCAATGAAGGCCAAGGTTGGTGATTCAGTCTTGTTTATTCATTCGCAAGCCAATGAAGATTCCCGTATTCACTTAATTGGCGGACACGGAGACCTAGTTTGGCCAGGTGGCTCTTTTAAGAATACTCCTATGGTTGACAAGGAAACATGGCATGTAAATGGTGGAGAATCCGTCGCTGCACTTTACACATTTAAACAGCCAGGGCTTTATGCTTATCTCAATCATAATTTGATTCAAGCGTTTATGCTTGGCGGCGCTGCTCATGTGAAGGTAGATGGTGAGTGGAATAATGATCTAATGGAACAAGTTGTTAAGCCTAGTCCTATTAATGCAGATTGATACACCTAACAAGAAGAGGCAGCAGATGCTCTGCACCGCTGCGCGGCGTGAATCGGAGATACTGCCATATGAAATTGGCAATGCACTATCTATCATGATCAAACGAAAACGGCTTACCCATAATGAAGCACTGTCAGCGTTTAAAATAACGAGCCTGATTCACGTAAGGCTTGTTGCTATTGACATTCAGCAGGCATTAAAACTGGCATTTGAATTTAATATCTATGCTTATGGTGCGTACTTTTTGCAGTGCGCTCAGTCCTTATCGTGTCCGCTAATTACACTGAATAAACGCATGAAACAAGTTTCTGTCCAGGACATTCTGAATGCAATCCGAGACTCTAGAAAGGGCTAACAAAGCGCTCTAGCCGGCCAAAAATCTCTAAATCTCTGCGCGCTTCTTAGCCGGCTGGAGATCAAAAAACAAGCGCTACATAACAAAATACCCAACATGCTTGTGGTTAAAGAATCAGCATAACAAAAATAAGGGATACCTATATATTGTTGCCTATCTTGTTTTTATCCGCTACTAGATTACCACCATGACACAAGCGCGTTCGATTCAAATCAGCCTCGTCGATACGCCGTACTACCACCGCCTCGCCCGTTGTGTGCGCCGTGCATTCCTGTACGGCGTCGATGACTTCTCCGGTCGCAATTACGAACACCGCCGCCCATGGATTGTTGACAAGCTCAGGAGCTTATCGTCCGTATTCACTATGGACATCTGCGCCTACGCCCTGATGAACTATCACTCCCATGCCGTGCGGGTCGATGAAGACACGGCGGGGCGCTGGGAAGAGGACGACGTTATGGAACGCTGGAGCACTTTGTTTAGCACACCGGAGAAATAAAACTAAATTTGTTCGTATTATTGAAGAGACCACAAAGTTAAAATCATGCGAGATAGGCAATTTTCATGACTTGGATTTTATGTATCCAGATTCTGAAAGCGCGTATAGTATATTGCAGTCAGCAGGTGCAGATTTAATAGCTGATCCAGTTGGCGTGGCAATGGATGATTAGTATCGTAAGCGAAGCATAAAAAACGCATAACAAACACATTAAATTCGCTCCCTTTGGTCGCCGGACGCCCGCTAGCTAGCGTCGTTTATGGGGGCATTATACCTAATAGATATGCCTGAATACGTCTACATCATATTGTTATCGCTTCTCGCTGGGGCTGCTATGCCGGTTGGGGCTTTGCTTGCTCGCCTTGATGTTATGCATCCCGCATTTTTGAGGCAAAAGTCTCGGCAGTTTATGGTTGCTTTCGGCGGTGGCGCGCTTATATCTGCTGTGGCACTCGTCTTAGTGCCTGATGGGGCCAGTAAACTATCACCTTTAACTGCAGCCTTATGTTTCGGAGCGGGAGGAGTTTTCTTCTACCTCCTCGATATGCTTTTAAATCAACTAAAAAGCTCAGCCGGTCAGCTAGTTGCCATGCTTTCCGATTTTATTCCGGAAGCTATTGCCCTCGGAGCCGCTTTCGCCGTTGGTGAGAGCACTGGTTTGATTTTAGCGTTGCTTATGGTTTTACAAAATCTCCCCGAGGGGTTTAATGCATACGAGGAATTAGAAAATTCTGCCAAATTAGCCCCGAACAAAATACTAATGGCGTTCGCCAGTTTAGCTCTTGCAGGCCCTGTCTCCGCACTCACTGGGTATTTCGTTCTTGCAGAGTCGCACCAATTTGTAGCGGGATTAATGCTATTCGCCAGTGCAGGCATTCTTTATTTGGTTTTTCAAGATATTGCTCCCGAGTCCAAAGCAAAAAACAGTGGTTTTCCAGCACTTGGAGCAGTCGCAGGGTTTATGCTTGGTCTAGTGGGCAACATGCTAATCGTTCCTGCTTAGGTATAACGCCTGCCTTCAGCCGGCCCACTTTCCGCTACTTCCCTTCGGTCATTCGCTCCAAGCAGTATTGCCTTTGCACTGCCCTATTACCTGCAACTGCTTGATTGGACCGGCCGGGCGGTGCATGAGGACAGGCACGGTGCGCGATTCCCGCCGATGTGCAGCCGAACGCTTGCAGGCGATGGGACAGCTATTTTGGTCTATACTCAGAATGTAGGCAAACCGCATAGGTAGCTGTTCTAACTCAGCGCCTCTCCGTGCGGGGTGCCGCTCAACTCCCCGATTAGGCGGCTGCGCGGAGCTTGAACCCAAAATTCCTGAATAGCTTATCGTAGTATTGTGAGAGTAAAAGGAGATTGACATGAGCATTAACGGAAAAGTCGCCCTGATCACAGGCGCAGGACAGGGCATCGGACGGGCGATTGCGTTACGTCTGGCCAACGACGGCGCGGACATCGCCATCGTAGATCTTAACGAAGAGAAAATGGGAGCTGTCGCCGACGAAGTGCGGGCGGCGGGTCGCAAGGCCACCACATTCAAAGCCGATGTATCAAAGCGGAATGAGGTTTACGCCGCCGTTGACCACGCTGAAAAGGAACTTGGCGGCTTCGACATCATCGTTAACAATGCGGGTATCGCTACTATCCAATCCATCGCCGAGGTCACGCCCGAAGAAGTCGAAAAAATCTTCAAGGTCAATATTGAGGGCGTTTTGTGGGGCATTCAGGCCGCAGGCGCGAAGTTCAAGGAGCGCGAACAGAAAGGTAAAATCATCAACGCAGCATCCATCGCGGGCCATGAAAGCATGCCTCTGCTGGGCGTTTATTCGGCGACTAAGTTCGCCGTTCGTGCCCTGACGCAGGCGGCGGCCAAAGAGTTTGCGAGCGATGGGATCACAGTCAATGCTTACTGTCCCGGCATAGTCGGCACCGACATGTGGGTCGAAATCGATCGGCGCATGGCAGAAATCACGGGAGCCAAAATCGGTGAAAACTATGACAGATACGTCGGCGACATTGCTCTTGGTCGGGCGCAGACGCCCGAAGATGTGGCATCTTTCGTTTCCTATCTGGCGGGGCCGGATTCGGATTACATGACTGGACAAGCTCCCTTGATTGACGGTGGCCTTGTTTATCGTTGAGTTTGAATGCCGCGTTCTGCAAAGCAAGAACGTTCGTCGAACCTAAAATAAAAATTTTTTAACGAGAAAATTTATATGATTAAAATTGCGGTTATTATCGGTAGCACCCGTCCGAAGCGTGTGGGCGAATCCGTCGCGCGCTGGGTTTATGACATCGCCGTGCAGCGCAGCGATGCCGAGTTCGAGCTGGTTGATCTCAAGGAGTTCGACCTGCCGCTGCTCGATGAGCCAGTGCCGCCTTCGATGGGGCAGTACTCCCAGCCGCACACTAAAGCATGGGCGGCCAAAGTCGCGTCCTTCGATGCCTATGTTTTCGTGACGCCCGAATACAATCACGGTACACCGGGCGCACTCAAAAATGCGCTTGATTTTGTCTATGCCGAGTGGAACAACAAAGCAGCAGGTTTCGTGAGTTACGGCAGCGCCGGGGGTGCGCGAGCAGTGGAACAACTCAGGTTGGTAGCAAGCGAATTGCAAATGGCTCACGTCCGCAATCAAGTGATGTTCTCGTTTTTCACCGACTTCCAAAACATGAGCGAGTTCACGCCGCACGAGCGTCATCAAAAATCGGTTGATGATATGCTGGATCAACTCATTGCTTGGGGTGGCGTGTTGAAAACCCTCCGTGAAAACGCAAAGGCTAAGTGATGTTTCTTCATAATTCCGACTAACTAAAGTCCCGGCCCGATTGACACTGGGATGAAAATTGCTCACGCGCATTTAAAAGTCGCCACTTTGTAACGCGCGCTGGATTTCTACTGCGGAGTACTTAGCTTAGAGTTGACTCAACGCTTCGGATCACAAGCGGCATTTGTTTTGGCGGGCGGCTATCATCATCATATCGAGCTGAACACATGGGAAAGCGCGGGTGGCTTGCTGCCGTCTGCTGGCACCCCTGGACCTTTTATCAGTTGGCGATTTTATATCCGACGCCTGGCGTGCTGCTGGCGAATGTTCGGCGCCGCGTACTGGTAGCTGGATTCAACTGAATGGTGTCGGCGGTCACGGCGTTAGCGAAGCCTTATATCTGAACGGCCCCCTCCGTGCGGGGTGTCGCTCAACGTTGACCCGTTATGCCGACAAGGAACATGGCAGTGAAGGCGATGAAATACTTCCAGGCAATTCGGGTCATACCGGATCGAGCGATCATCAAGGGCGAATGGATTCAACATGTAGTCCGGTTTCCTGAAAGAGAGCACTGACAGCCGAATAAAGCGATAGGCTAGAATTGAAGAAACGGAAAACCGATACTTGCGGGTAATCTTATTGCCGGCTGGCGAAACCATACATAACGCATTTTTTGATAGAGGGTACGAGGCATGAAAGTCATCTATTTCGAAGACACTGACACGCTGTACATTAAGGTTCGCGGCAGTGATATCGCTGAGTCTAAAGACCTAGATGAGAACACTATTTTCGATATGGAAGCCAACGGTAACGTCCGCACTATCACGTTCGAGCATGCAAGCCAGCGCACCAATGTAAGCCGTTTGATTGTCGAAGGCATTGCGGCATAGCAATCCCATCAAGCTGATTGGGCTACGCTGTGCTCCGTCCAAAGGCTTAGCGGTTGTTAGGCATATACAGGTAGGTGGCAGTATGAGATTTAAAGGCGTTCACCACATTGAGTTTTCAGTGCTTAATTACGAGGAGTCGATCCGATTCTTCGATCAGATGTTCGGCTGGCTTGGATACAGGAGTTTTTGGACATTAGATATCGGTTATAGGTCGACCTATTACATGGCCCGCTTCCCTTTCTTTCACAGTTACATTGGTATCCAACCGGCTAAAACGGGGAATAAGCTGGTGCATGTTGATCGTACCACTGGAGTACATCATATCGCGTTGTGGGCCAGGAACAGGAAGGAGGTCGATGACTTCCACATGGAGTTTCTGCTGAAAAATAACATCGCTGTCACTAACCCGCCGAGCGAGTATCCAACTTATACTCCTGGTTACTATGCTGTGTTTTTTAATGACCCGATTACCGGAATTCACTTTGAGTTGAGCCACACGCCGATGCTACCTTCTCTGTCCAGCTATCTCGCGTGGATTCGGGCGCTAAAAAATATTTGGCGCAAGCACCCTGAATGGAAGGCGCCACCTTGGAAGGAATCGATGCGCAAGTTACCGTCAAGGCATGAGCAAGCCTAACAAAAAGTAGCCTTATCAATTTTGCACGTCCGCTTTTGATGTATTTTGGTCCGGAAGTTTTCCACCTTAAGCCAGTGGTAGAGGGTTTCGCGTGATACGTTAAATATTCGTGCGGCCTTTGTCTTACTGCCGCTATTATTTAGGTACGAGATTGCCGCTCTATGACGGATGGGGTGAAAATCCTACTGTCCCGGTTCATTTAGCTTAAAGAGAGGAAGTCGTATTTTATTGTCCTTAGTATTTGAATTCGGCGTGCCTAACAACGCGCCAACCGGACAGGTACTTCCTTTGCGCCGCGCCGGTTAGGTTGCTCAATACAATTTTTACCTGCTTTTCCTGTTATTATTTCCATAGCTATCTTCTTTACTTTAGCAGGGATTATTTTACTGCTTATCTTTTAAATTATTTATAATACTAGCAGCTGAAGGTAAACTATTATTTCTTATGCCAAAATTTAATATTCCCATGTCTCTTCCCATTCTGGCTAGCACCTTTAAACGATAGTAATGAAGAAGACCCGCCTCCCGCTCCAGCGGAAAGCCCAGCTGCACCCATCCAAGGAAGAAAAGACGCCGTTATCTCAGCAAGAGCTGCTCCGGATCAGCCAAGAAACAAGAGATTGCTTTCTTCCACCAGCCTCCCCAGATAAAACCCAGTTAGGGTTGATGGTCGTAAACCCCTATCGTGTTTACGCTTATTGGTCAATTCTGAACCAAGATCTTATCCGCGCCCATAAAAAACTCGGGATAAAGAAATCCGCTCAATGGGCGCTGCGGTTTTATGACTTTACTGCCGGGAAGCTTGCTATTAGCTCCAGTTTTGAAGTGGCTATCCCGAGGAAAGCCCATCATTGGTATATAGATCTTTGGGCTGACAATAAACATTATATGGCAGAGCTTGGATTAGCGGATTCTGAAGACCAATTTGTTGCCTTGGCACGCTCTAATATGATAGAAACTCCCCGTGCTGGTTCTGCCGATCCTACCGCCCCGGTGATTTTCACGGGCCACGACCTTCAACCTTTCCATCCCGCTAAAACTTTTCCCCTAGAATTTTCTGTTTCTCCAGAGGAGCGGGCTGTTCGAAGCCAGGAACTTACCGCCAGCTATTTTTCCTTTCTAGCGGAATCGTCACAAATTCAGCCTAAGGAAAATATGCTTTCCAAGCCTAAATCGCTCTCCCAATGGTCCGCAAGCTTGCCCAAGAGGCGGTACTAGCTCCATGGCCAGCGGTTATCTAAGCCTTATCCTACATGCCCATTTGCCTTATGTGCGGCATCCTGAACAGGAGGAAGCGTTAGAGGAACGGTGGCTGTTTGAAGCCATGACTGAATGTTACCTTCCCCTCCTGACCACTTTTGAACGGCTAACGAATGAGGGAATTCCGTTTTACCTGACACTCTCCTTATCCCCAACCTTGCTCTCCATGCTTCAAGACCCCCTATTGCTGCAGCGCTATGGACTTCACATGGAGAAGCTTATTTCCCTAGCCGAGAAAGAAATCCGATATACCCGGGGCAATACTGATCTTAACCGGCTGGCGCGCCTTTACCGGCGCTGGTTTTTGCAGACACTTTCAGACTTTGAGGAGCGTTATCAGCGCCAATTGGTGCCGGCTTTTGCCCGTCTCCAGCAAGAAGGGGTCCTTGAGATTATTACTTGTGCCGCTACCCATGGCTTTTTACCCTTGCTACAACCGGAGCCCACGGCTGTCTACGCTCAGCTCCAGGTTGCCGCTGATTACTACCGGCAATGTTTTGGCATTGCTCCTAAAGGCATTTGGCTGCCCGAGTGCGCTTATTACCCAGGGCTTGAAAAGGTATTAAAAGCAGTAGGTTTCCGTTATTTTTTCATTGAAACTGAAGCCCTTCTCCATGCCAGCACTCGGCCTCGCTATGACCATTTCGCTCCCGTTGCCTGCCCGAATGGGGTGGCTGCCTTTGGGCGGGAGCCAGCACTTTCGCGGCAAGTTTGGAGCGCCGAGGAAGGCTATCCTGGCGACGGTGATTACCGGGAATTCTATCGGGATGTGGGCTTTGAACGAGAACTGAGTTACCTTCAACCTTATCTTCCTGATGGCCGAATCCGGGTCGATACCGGCATGAAATATTATCGGGTAACCGATAAAACTGAGTATAAAGCTCCCTATCAACCTGCTAAGGCCCAGGCTAGGGTTGCTTGCCATGCCGGTCACTTTTACCACCATTGCCTGCAACAGATAACAGGCGCCAACAGGATGGACCGGCCACCGCTCCTGGTTGCCCCTTACGATGCCGAATTGTTTGGTCATTGGTGGTTTGAAGGCCCCCAATGGCTCGAGCAGTTACTACGCCGGATCGGGACAGGGGAGGGAGCAATTCAAACCATCACCCCTTCCCAGTATTTGACTCAACACCCTGTGCTCCAGCAAGCGACACCGAACCTATCCAGCTGGGGCGATAGGGGCTATTATGATTTTTGGCTCAATGAAAAAACTGACTGGATATACCCCCTGTTGCACCGGGCCGCGCGGCGCATGAAGGAGCTTACGATAGCTTATGGCCACGAGTCTAAGGGAACCCTTGCCGGCCGTGCCCTGGGACAGGCCGCTCGCTCACTGCTATTGGCCCAGGCTTCGGATTGGCCTTTTATCCTTCAAAATGGAACGACGGTGGAGTACGCCACTCGCCAGCTACAGGATCATTTGTCCCGCTTTCATTATTTAGAAATGGTTTTGGAAAGGAAAAGCTTTGATGAGCGCCGGCTACAGGCTTTGGAGGCCCTTGATAATATCTTCCCGGAACTTGATTACCGCGTTTACAAACACCCCTATAGGGAACGATAAATAGGCGGTTCAGTCTATCGCGATATTTAACCTAACTACATGAATGAGGGAGAAGCTACACGATGTATATCGTTATGATCACGCCCGAGTGCGCTCCAATAGCAAAGGTGGGTGGTCTAGGAGATGTCGTTCAAGGGCTTTCTAATGAGCTTTCGATACGGGGCAATACCGTTGAGCTTATTCTCCCTAAATACGATTGTATGCGCTACGAGCGCATCTGGGGTTTGGAGAAAACCCATAATAATTTATGGGTGCCTTACCATGACCAGTGGATCCCTTGCGATGTGTATTTTGGTTTTGCGGAGGGGCTGAAATGCTTTTTCATTGAGCCCCATAATGGCTTTTTCCAGCGGGGGACCTATTACGGTCAGCCCGATGATCCCCAGCGCTTCGCCTTTTTCTGCAAGGCGGCGCTAGAATTCATGCTCAGGAGCAACAAATATCCGGAGATTATCCACTGCCACGACTGGCAAACGGGCCTTGTGCCGGTATTACTCTTCGAGCAGTATAAATATCTGGGGATGACTCACCCACGAGTCTGCTACACTTTGCATAATATGCGGCACCAGGGGGTGACCGGTGGTCATATCCTCCAGCAGGTAGGATTAGATCCCGCAGCTTATATGACACCAGAACGGTTACTCGACCATACTTACCCCCATGGGGTCAACCTGATGAAAGGAGGAATCGTCTTTTCCAATTTCATTACCACCGTTTCACCTCGCTACCTGGATGAAATCCGCTACACGGACCAGGGCTATGGTTTGCAACACACTCTTCATGAGCATAGTCAAAAACTAGGTGGGATCCTCAATGGTGTGGATTATAAGGTGTGGAATCCTGACATCGATCCCTACATTGCAGCTCGCTATAATCTGAAAACCCTGGACAAAAAATACGAGAATAAAACCGCCCTGCGCCATCGCTTATGGCTACGGGATGAATATAAACCCATTGTGGGTGTTATTAGCCGTCTCGATCCGCAAAAAGGGGTCGAGCTTATCCGCCATGCCCTCTTCTATTGTCTTGCTAATGGCTGCCAGTTCGTTTTGCTGGGCGCTAGCGCCAGTAACAGTATCAATGCCGATTTCTGGTACCTCAAGCAATATCTGAATGATGACCCCGATTGTCACCTGGAAATTGGCTATGATGAAGATTTGGCCCACCAGATCTACGCAGGCGCCGATATGCTCATCGTTCCTAGTATTTATGAACCTTGTGGCCTCACCCAAATGATTGCCATGAAATACGGTACGGTCCCCATAGTGCGCCATGTGGGAGGGCTGGCGGATACGGTATTCGATGCTAATTACGCTCATAAACCGTACCATGAGCGCAACGGTTTTGTCTTCCACGACTTTAACCATGAAGGGATAGAAGCTGCCCTCCATCGAGCTATTGGACTATGGTATGAATATCCCCAATATTTCCGGGAACTGATGGAAAACGGAATGCGTTATGATTTTTCCTGGAATCATCCAGGACAACATTACCTCAATATTTACCACCATATCCAAGAAATATAAGAGTTTTACAGTTAAGGTGTCTTCCCTAAAACTCTCTGTTAAGCGCTTTAATTCCGATGTGCTGAAACGAGCCATCGTGCCAATTATGGCTGGGGGACTCTCGCTAATTTTCCTCTCCCTGGTAACGGTGAGTCCTTGGTGGCTGCTAGGACTTACCGTGACCCTGCCGCTAGTGGCGCTCGGCGTCTATGATTGGGTGCAGCAATGTTGGACCCTGACACGCAACTATCCAGCTGCTGCCCGCATCCGCTGGCTCTTCTACGACCTTCGGCCCTATCTGCGTGCCTATATCGTTGAGGACGATTTAGAAGGCAAGCCATTTAGCTTTGATGCCCGTAACCTGGTTTACGCCCGCGCCCGAGGTAAGACCGATACTCACCCCTTTGGGACAGAGCGCGATCTGGCCTCTGATGAATATGAATGGCTGTGTCATTCCATGGCACCGGCTGAAAATCCAGAAAAAAACCCACGTGTCTCCATTGGCAGCGCCCAATGCGAGCAGCCCTATAACGCCTCACTCCTCAATATTTCGGCCATGAGTTTCGGCTCCCTCTCGGCCAGGGCGGTAGAAGCACTGAACAAGGGAGCACGGCTTGGCGGGTTTTATCATGACACGGGCGAAGGAGGTATTAGCCCCTATCATCTAAAGTGGGGTGGGGATCTGGTTTGGGAAATCGGTTCAGGCTATTTCGGTTGCCGGGATGATAAAGGAAATTTTGACCCAGGCTTGTTTCATGAAAGCGCTACGCGCAATGAAGTCAAGATGATTGAAATCAAACTCAGTCAAGGCGCGAAACCTGGCTATGGCGGGCTCTTGCCAGCTGCTAAGGTAACCGAGGAAATTGCGTGGGTACGTAAGGTTCCCAAGGGGCAAGACTGTCTCTCGCCTCGGAGCCATTCGGCCTTTTCTACTCCCTTGGAGATGTTGGAGTTCGCAGCTAGGATGCGGCAGCTTTCTGGCGGCAAACCGGTAGGCATCAAGCTTTGCGTTGGACAAGTTCATGAAGTGCTGGCGATTATGAAAGCAATGCTCAAGACCGGTATCCATTTGGACTTTATCGTGGTCGACGGGGGCGAGGGGGGCACAGGGGCGGCACCGGTGGAGCTATCGGACTACGTGGGAATGCCCCTAACCGAAGGGCTGATGGTAGTTCGCAACGCCCTAGTTGGCACCGGACTGCGGGATAAGGTGCGGCTTGGAGCCAGCGGCAAAGTCTATTCAGGCGCTGGCATGGCCCGCAATTTCGCCATCGGCGCGGATTGGTGTAACGCAGCACGGGCTTTTATGTTTTCCATTGGCTGCATTCAGGCCCAGCGCTGCCATTTGGGCACATGCCCAACCGGCGTTACCACGCAAGATCCTGGCCGCCAGCGGGGCCTGGTAGTGGATGTGCAGGCTAAAAGGGCAGCGCGGTTTCACCAACAAACCCTTACTGCGCTTGGCCATATCGTCGCCGCGGCGGGTCTGGCTCATCCTCGCGATCTGCAGCCTTATCATCTTATTCGCCGAGTTGGCACAGCCGAGGCTAAACTCTTTGACCGAATTTATCCCTTCCTGCCGGAAAACGCCCTACTTGAGGGGGCCGAAGATACTCCCTACAGCGAATGGTGGCAGGCTGCTAATCCTGCCAGTTTTCGGCCGCGTATTGACTTGGCCGCTGCACGAATCTAAGTCCCAAAAGAGAGAGCAATTTATGGTGAAAAATCCATCGTAAGCAATCTGGTTACGGTATTGTGGGTGATACCATCAACCACTTTACCGATGATGGGACAAGTATCCCCTGAAGAGAGAAGAGGTCAATTAGAAAAGGCTTTTACTTCGAGCAAGTGCGGCCGCCTACCGTCATGGCCGCACAGGCAGCTTTGTGGTGTGCGGATTAGAGACAGCAGGCGGCCTAGAAGATGCGATAGGACAAACTTGTCCCCTAACTAACAACAGCACTACTCATCCCCATCTCTCCATGAATAAGCCATGCTTCCATCTCGGCAAAACTCTGCACTCGGCCCGTGGCTTGAATTTCCATGCCCAATTGCTTGCCAATCTGAGTAATGGAAAAGATGCCGCGAACAAGGGGTCCTGTTGTCTCGGTACTTCGATCCAGCACGAGCGCATGTTGCCGTCGTGCCTCCCGTAGTACTTCCACCACATCGCCAACGCTGGCCTGGTAAACGTCTTCCATATCTAGGGCCTCGAGCTGGTTGCGCGGTGTCATGACATGGGCTACCTGAATCTCACTATGGGGTATATGTTCCTGTGAAATAAGCCTGATTGGCTTTTCACCTAGGATATCATGGGCCGTAATAGCACCAATAACTGCGCCGTCGGAGGCGGTAACAAGTAAAAGACGCACTCCCTCGCTTATCATTTTCTGCAATGCGGAATCAATGCTGAGATCGGAGGATACCGTGACTGCCTTGACCCGGCGCAGATCGGTCATAACATCGATAGCTGGACTAGCCATCGTGACTTTTTCCGGTAGGTTCTGCAAAAATTGGAACACCTGGGTGTTCTTGGGAAGCGAATGAGTCGCGAGTTTGAAATAGCCATTATCCATTAGATGATTACCTCATAGAAAAAATGATACAACGCGAACACACCATAACGGCCCCCTTTCCGGGATAATCACGTATTCCCCCTGGATCGAGGAAAACTAAGGAAAGCGGGTAAAAAACTCTACTTTTCATTTGTCCACTGTGCCCTAGCCCTGTCGCACCGGCTCCAAACGCTAATGCATGACGCTTGAAGTCAAGCCCCTTAGCAATTAGCTACTCCGGTACACTGGCATCGCCCTCAGACGGCGGTAAGCAGGTTACCGTTCTGATCTCGCATCACCAGCTTGTTATCCTTGGCAAAGCCGATCAGAAAATCGAAAAGCATTGGGTTTTCCAATTGCAACTCCGCATCCACCATTACGCACTTTATTCCCTGGGGTGACACCCCCATGTTAAGATGCGGGTTAAATATAGCAGTATGATTGGAGCTGTAGCTGGCTCCCGTGTAATATAGACGCTCGGCCCAATTACTAGGGCGAAATCTTTCATCCCTAGCAGTAATACCGTAGATAAAGACTCTTTTGACGCCAAGAGATTCGGCGTCGATGGCATTACTATCGACTTCATCCGGTGCGGATGCGCCGTTAACGACAAATCGCACCTGTTGCCCCCGGAGCTTTTCGCCCAGATAATAGGACTCCTTAGCTTTAGGGATCTGACTATCAGCGGAGGGCGTTCCAATAGCTCCAGCCCCCGCTCCCAATGCGGCCATGAAGAACCATGAAATTAACCGCTTGAATTTCCGGATGATCCCGTTTCCAGTTTTTTGTATGGAATTCATAGTGCAACCTCCTAAAGCAATGACGGTTTGTTGCTTTTGATCATCGTAAAAGAATTTTATGCAAGTTATGTGCTATAGCTCTTTAAGCTATGGTTAACTTACTCAATAACTGGAAGAAATAAAGCGATCAACCCGCCGGCAGGGAACGAATATTGAGAGAAAAGGGTGATTCCCCCCACTCCAGTGGGGGGATTTCAACAGTAGGGGGATTTCAACTAGCAATATAGGCGCATGAGTAGATTGGCAACAGCGCTGATAAATTCAGAATCAATTCTACTGTGTTGTTAAGGGGAAGGTTTGAGCATCACCAAAAGGGTTAAAGCTATTGGGGTGCGCCGCTTGGAATCAACGATTTTTAATCGGGGCGGCATCTGAGCTGGGCGGAAGCATCACTGTTGGAATCTGGCGAAGGAGAGGCTGCCTGCTCAAGGGGGCGCCCCAGTAGCATATCCAAAAAGGCGCGCCGGGTGACTTTGTCCAAATGGCGGAAAGTACGAAAGCGAACATGCTGATTCTGCCGTGCAAGATCCAACTCGATGCCCCATAAAGGGATGAGCTGAGTAGGTAACATAGCATAGCGGATATCGCCAAGTATACAAGGTTGATTTGGATACTGGATTATGTATCCATCCGAGAAATCCGTGAATCGATCAATATCCTGAGCCAGGACTGATCCGGTTTTAAGTCCATCCAGCCTTTCCGGGGAAAAATGTTCAATGGAGCTGCCAGGATAAATGCGTGGCTCGCTAAAGACGCCAGCGCGTACCGCATTTACATAAAACCGTCCATTGGTTTCGTAAATGGTACGCCACAAAATAATATTACCTAAGGTTGGTTTGGCTTCTAGCCGTTCTATCCGCTGACCCTGGCTTTCGGCAAAGGTCGTTATAAAATTTTCTACCCGCTCCCGTTGTGCAAGACCAACCAACAGATAAAGAACGGCAATGCCTAGTCCTAGACGGGCCGGCAACGGCGTAGATTTGAGCAGGCCCCACCCCAAAGCGATAATCAGCACTCCAGAAAATAAGGGATCGACGACGGCAATTAAATTCCAAGCAATTCGCGCCTCCGACACCGGCCAGAAGAGCTGTGTGCCATAGCTGGTACAGGCATCCAACAAACCGCTGGGCAAATAACCGAGTACAGCAAGAGGATATAACTGCCCAAAATTGATGCGCCGCCGCAGAAATGGCCAGAGCAGTACTGTAGCGACCAATCCTCCAATAGGGACAAATAGGAGAGAATGGGTGAACTGCCGATGGTATTCAAGGACGAGGAGGGGATCATCTGGAGAGCGGATAAAGATATCCGCATCAGCCAACAATCCAGCTATAAATCCCACTGCGGCAGCCAAACGCGCCTGGGATGGGCGGGCAGCCGATTGGGCGACTACCGCACCTAGCAAACCTTGAGTCACAATATCCACTAGGTAAACCGATCTTGCCCGGAGGAGGCAGTGTAGAGAAACCTAGGAGAATACTTGCTGGAATAAGCAACTGCTGCGGTTAACATTTTATGGCTTTGGCGGATTTTTGGATTATGGCCATATTGCTGGCACCAGGACAGGAATGTAGTCTTGCTGTAGGTAAGGGGCAAAAAGCAAGCGAGGAACAACCTGCGGATAAAAATATTGCTGCCAAAAAGCCGTATGCACCCGTTGGAAGCCCCTAACAACAGCTGGCGCAACTCCTAAGGCAACCGCATCGACTAGGCAGTACCAGGCGGCAACACCGCTAGGGGGATTCCCCTGGGGAAGCTGCAGTACGGGATCAATAGGCACCCATCGCCAAGTACCACAGGAAACGCCAATGAGTTCCAGCCAGGTAGTTACAAAAAAGGCGCCAAGGTAAACGCCCGGCGAGCGTCCGAATAGGACGAACAGGACAAATACAATAAATAATAATGCGCCCACCATATCTCCCTGGGGAGCGATGGTTACGCCCCAAAGGGACCAAAGCCCGCCAGCCGTTAGCACTGTCGCGGTAATAACTTTAAGGTTTTGCTTGAAAAGTTCCGAGCGAGCTAGGGCCACAGCGGTCAGATAGACCATGCCATGACCTGGCGGAACATAGGCGGGAACATTATGAAAACGGTAAATATAGCCTTCCATATAAGGAGAGGCAAAATGCTCGCCTATGGTAGCAAACGCCACCGCAACGAGTACCTGGGCGCGGACTAGACCACTTTCTCCACGAAGCAGCGCGAATAGGAATACCCAGGCGCAAACGCCCAGAAAATTCTGAAAGGTTAAAGTAGCATCCGCATCCAGATATAGGCACAGGGCAATGGATGCAAAGACGATCAACGCAATTCCATAATTACGAAAATCCCTATTCGCCGTTCCAAGGGGTACCTTCCCAAGCAAGCCCAGGCGAACGCTCTCTTCCCTCATGATGATCTCCGACTTTCTTAGCAAATTTTTTGCTTGTTTTTTAACATCAAGCCATTGTAGGAGATGGGGTATAAAGGGGCAAGCTTGATTACGCCGATAAGCGAAGCGATCAGATCAAAAAGAAGAATCAGCTTTCTTTAGAAAGGCGATCTCTGCTGGAGTAGATGGTCGCTCTAATATTTGGTTTCGATGGGGATAACGACCAAACCGAGTAATAATTGCTTGATGCTTTATCTCACAATCATACTGGGACTCTAATCCCGGCTCAGCAAATAATTTTATCCCAATCTGGTGAATTTTTAGGGATTCACTGTGCATAAAAGGCATATAAAGAAATATCTTATGCTCCGAATTGAGCATTTTACCGACATTTTTATCAATGGCTTCCTGAGACAGAATTAGCGCGGCCGTATCATAAGCAAAGGACAAGGGGTGATTGCGATATATATTTCGTGAGAATTGATCTAAAATAATGATTTCAGCTAACCTGCCAAAAGGCTCTCTCCTCCACTCGTAGAGTTCGCCCTGCACCGCCGCTCTATGATGGGCTTTGAAACGTTCCTTGATAAGTTGGTCAAAGTGGGGGATTTTTTTCCACCAAGACTCAGGCTTAATCTCTTTAAACCAAAAATCTATAATCTGCTGATGATGCATGCTATTAAGTAGCATTAATTTCAAAGCTTATTTGAAAATAGCGCTCAGCAATTATTAAGTTTAATTCCATAAAGTAATGCCTTTATCAAGAATTGCAATGCAAAATCTGGCTCTGGTTTTTTAAATTTTCTTCAACTCATTAACAGGAAAGTTCATCCAGGCAAGCGGACAGCATTTGTTCAAGGGAGCAGGGTTCAATGCCTAGATCATTAAAGGTGCTGGCCTTGGCGTTAGCCACATTATCTGTTTCCATGAGTATGACCTGATCTAAGGTCAGGGGGGCATTAGGCAGGAGGGAGGCTATCCTGGCAAGTAGCCTCCAGACGACAAAAGGCACCGGCAACAGTAGTCGGCGACGACTGAGGTGAGTCAGCACTTGTTCTATGATATCTCGGTAGCGATAGGCGCGGGCTCCACCCAGTTCGAAAGTTTTTCCACTCGCCTCAGGCATTTCCAGAACCTGAAGCACCGCCCTGGCCACATCCTCCACATAGACGGGTTGCAGTCGAGTAGAACCTTGACCAAAGAGGGGTACCACGGGCAGCCGAGTCACTGTTTTCAGGGAATTTAGAAACGCATCATTGGGGCCAAACATCACACTAGGCCGCAGTATGGTAGCGTTTGGAAAAATCTCCCGAACCCGTTGCTCGCCGTAGGCGCGGGCGCGCGCATATTTCGAGGCTGACGCCGGATCTACCCCAATCCCCGAGATATGGATAAGCCTGCGGATACCGGCTTCCCCGGCTCGCCGCGCGACGCGCTCCGCTCCTTCTTCGTGGATAGCCCTAAAAGTCGCTTGCCCCTGTTCCACATAGAGTCCGACGGCATTCACCACGCCAGTGGCGCCCTTGAGCGCTTCAGCAACGGAATCCTCATCGCGGACATCCGCCCTTTGGAGTGCAATCTGGCCGCGGGCTCCGGCAAGATTTGGAGCACGGGGATGGCGGGCCACAATCCGTACCCTCATCCCCGACTCAACAAGGCGGTGGACAATAGCGCGGCCTAAAAAACCGGTGCCGCCAAAGACAGTGATTAAGTTAGGTAATGGAGAGATTATCTTAACCATACTCTATAATAAATAAGTCCTGAAGCACTGCCGGAGCATACTGTGCCTAATACTACTCAAAACGCGCCCACGAATGTGGAAGAGATTGCCACTTCTATGCAAGATACCGTGCTGGGAATCTGGGCCGACTTTGTGAATCATAGCCCTTTTCTGGTGATGGGAGCATTGATTTTATTATTCACGTGGGGAATATCCGCACTTGCTGCCCGGCTGATGGATGCTTCTTTGCGCCATTCCAAAATGCGGGGGTCGCTGCGCGAATTGTTTGTTCGGCTCCTGAGCATTGGTATTTGGATCACTGGAATTTTGCTTGCCGCTATGGTGACATTCCCTGGTTTGACACCAGCGCGGGCCTTGAGCGCCATGGGTATTGTGTCCATTGCCGTGGGTTTTGCTTTTAAAGATATTTTCGAGAATTTTTTTGCTGGAATTCTGTTACTTTGGCGTTTTCCTTTTGAAAAAGGGGATTTTATTGAATGTGAAGGAATTAGCGGGCAGGTGGAGCATATTTCTGTACGGCAAACCTTAATCCGTCAGACTTCCGGCGAACTGGTTATTGCCCCCAACTCTTTTCTATTTCTCAATCCTACCAAAGTGCTGACCAATTTACCCCGGCGACGAATAACGATTATTACCGGAATAGCCTATGGCGAAAATGTAACTGAGGCGGTCCGTGTAATTGAGCACGCCGTAGATGAATGCAGGACGGTCCACAAAGACCGGCCTCTAGAGATTTTCCCCCAGGCCTTTGGGGCCAGCAGTATTGATATTGAGGTGACTTGGTGGGCCGATCCTACGCCGGTGGATGTCCGCCGCTCACGAGGCGAGGTGGTCACGGCCATCAAAGGAGCTCTGGACGAGGCCGGAATTGAGATTCCTTTCCCCTATCGCACCTTAACCTTTAAACATCCCTTGGAGACCGTATCATTGGAGAAAAGTGAGGGAGAAATTAGTTAACCTGGTATGCGGCAGGCGAAATTACTTAATGCTACCTTAAAAAACCAGGATGGATAAGTATTCAACCTGAAATCCAAATTTCTGCGGATATATTCTTCAAGCTCAATAAAATCCTGGCGAATAAGTCCGCTGCCCCGCCCCAAAGGAAAGGGCAGCAAACAATTTATTTCGCGTCAAAAGAGTGCATGACATCCCTGTCTTGGGCTCCTTTTACGGGTTGATGCTATGAGTGTAATACCAAAGAGTGGCATTAAAAATCAAGGCACCCAGGATATTACCAAGCGTTACCGGGATTTGATTCCACATCCACCAGTCGTAAAGGGTAACCTCCGCACCAGCAAGTATTCCCACAGGGAAAACAAACATATTGACCACGGTATGCTCAAACCCCAGGGCAAAGAAGGTAGCGAGGGGAAACCACATCAGCATCACCTTTCCTGGAACGCTGCGGGCAGCCTTGGCAAAGACGGGCGCTAGGCTGACCAACCAGTTACAGAGAATCCCCATTCCCACCGCAGCTAGCCATCCGATAGCTCCATAGTCCACATAAGAGGCCTTTTTTTCAGCCAAATGGGCTAAGGTAGTCAGTACCCCTGGGGGAGCAGCAGCTCCCCCTTTAGTAAGAGAGAACCAAAGCAGCCATGCAAAGAAAAGTCCCCCGAGGAGGTTTCCAAGCAAAGTCCAACTCCAATTACGCACAACCCGCCATGCTTTAACGCGGCCGGCGTACATACCGATAGGCATGACTGAAAAACTTCCGGTCGCCATTTCAAAACCCAGGGTTGCAAGCATAATATAACCAACCGGAAAAATAAGGCCGGCGGCGGCGCTCGACCACCCCTGAGCTACAAGCAAGGCTGAAAGCGCGGTTGCATAGGCCAAAAAGGGAGTGCATAGAAACCCCCGTATGAGAATATTGGAGGTAGTGAATTTATCCTTTTTAACGGCATCTTCGGCAATATCACGCCCCATCTGGGCGGGGGGCACGGCATCAAGCACCGTAAAGTCGCTAGATTTTGCCGGGACTGGGTTCCCTGCAATAGTAGACCCCCCAGCCACTGGATGGTTGACTGGGGGGGCCTCTTGGGGGATTGGTTTATCTGTTTCACTCATAGTGTGACTAGCCTTCATTATTATTAAAAATTTCGTTGTTGAAGCTTACTGCTCAGAGGGCAGATCTTCTTATGTACACATGCTTGGCCTATTTTTAAAGTTTAAAATATCACTTAAAATTAAGGGAGAGGACAGCGTAAGGAAATGCCCCAAGAATAAGTCTTTAACCAAAAACAAAGTTTAGGTAGAAAAACTAAAGCCTTGCCACCTTCTCCTGCTACCAGTAGCAAATTTCCAATAGAGATAAAATATCCACCTAATATTTTTGTGGTTATTTTGACTCAAGCTAATGTTTGCGGCAAGCAATGACGCTGAACTGGTGTTGAGAAGAATCACTCTTTTACTCGCCTTCCGGATACTTGAATGCCCGTTTTGAATGTCATCTAGCGCAACAGGCTGAACTAATTATTCTATAGCGGTTCCTATTTAGTCAGCATCTGAAGGAAGAAAATTCCAAAGCAACATGTTGACGGGGGTGCCTCCTGGGAGGCACCCCCGTCCTTGTCCATATTTTACTTTAACTTAAAGGCGGAAAGGATGGTTTCAATCGGGAGAGCCGTCTTTTATAGTTCCGACTCGCACTCGGTCTACCGTCCACCACCAGTGGGTTATCTCGTAACTCTTGTCCGCATCAAAGCTAATCTTTGCTGTTTCTCCATCTTTGACCGTACCTTTTTCAAGCGTAATTTCCGATCTGGTACCTGCTGTCGTGCTTTTGTCCTCTGTTACCGCTTTTCCAAAGGGTCCTTTCTTTTGTGTCTTAATTTCATCGACACTAAAAATTACATGAAGATCATTAACATCTACTCCTTCCTCATTCTTAAATTTGAAGTCTTCCCAATGATCAGTGACCTCAGCCGTTTCCAAATTAAACCCGTTTATTTCATACAATTCATTTAACTCAGGGTCATATGATTGAATCTGAGGGATTGCTGCAAGCTGAGGGGTTTCCCTGAAGATATAGGGCTCCTGAGCCCAAGCGTTAAAAGCGGGTAAGCTGAAAAATCCCAGGATAATTGCAGCTACACTCATTGCGTAATGTTTATGATTTTTAAACATCGTATTTCTCCTAAATAGCTTTAATTAGAATGAATATGCACACCTTTTATAGGTTGTACCTGTTTAAATACGATGCGAGGGGATAGCTTGGATTAGGACAAATCACCCAATTAAGATGTGGATAAATTCCTTGTAAATTTTTAATTTTTGTGATAATCGATGAGGGCAAAGCAGATCCAAGGGGATAATCAAAACTAGCTTATTTCTATTTCCCCTAATATGGAGCACGCTATAGGGTGTTTACCCTGGAATTAGGGCTAGCCAAATAGCCATGACTGCCATTACCATCACGGTAAGAAATAAAAAAAGCGCCGTTAAGGAAAAACTGGTTATAGGGATAATGAAAGTAATAGTGGGAAAAGCAGATAAAAATTGTGCGAGCACAGAGGCTTATCATTTTCCACGAGCCCCTCTCAGCAGCGCCGGTTGGGCCTTTGGAAGTCAAGAATGAGAACTGAGTAACGTTGAGTCATGGATGCTACTGTCAAAAAACAAGCAAGCCCTTCCCCATTAAATGCTGCCAATGCCTCTTATTTGGAGGCGCTGTACGAAAAATTTTTAAAAGATCCTAATACCGTACCCGCCCATTGGCGAATTTGGTTCAAGCGTCTCCAGGCAGGTGTTCCGGAGCAGGCCGCTCCTGAATTTCCTGCCCGCTCTCCAGGGCCAGCGGTGCAGCCATCAGCACCGTCAGCAGTGATGACCGAGGGGTTAACGGCGGAGGCGGCTGAAAAACAAATCGCAGTGCTTCAACTCATCAATGCCTACCGTTTCCGGGGCCATCAAAAGGCCAATATCGACCCCTTGCGCATTTATGATCGTCCGGTGGTTTCCGATCTTGATCCTGTCTTCCATGGTTTGACGGAAGAAGATATGGGCAAAGTCTTCAGTACAGGATCGCTGATTGGGATCGATCAGGCTCCTCTGGAAGAAATTTTCGCCTTAATAAAGAAGATCTATTGCCATACCATTGGCGCTGAGTATATGCACATCACTGAGACCGCCGAGAAACGCTGGATTCAAAGTTATCTGGAGGGAGCCCAGGACGATCCGGGCCCGTCTGTAGAATTACAGCGCCATATTCTGGAGCGGCTTACAGCGGCTGAGGGGCTGGAGCGCTATTTACACACCAATTACGTGGGTCAGAAACGTTTTTCCCTGGAGGGGGGAGATAGTTTGATACCCCTTCTGGATAATTTGATCCTTTATGCAGGTAGTAAGGGGGTGGGGGAAATCGTCATTGGCATGGCTCACCGGGGACGGTTGAATGTGCTGGTGAATACTTTGGGTAAACTACCCCGTGATTTATTCATGGAGTTTGAGGGCCAACATGAAACGGACAACAAACGCTCGGGAGACGTCAAGTATCATTTAGGATTCTCGGCGGACGGGGATACCCCAGGTGGGCCGGTACATATTACCCTGGCGTTTAACCCCTCCCATTTAGAAATTATTGACCCGGTAGTGGAAGGTTCGGTGCGGGCCCGCCAGCAACGGCGCAAGGATTGGTTAGGCGATGAGGTGATACCGGTGCTTATTCACGGAGATTCCGCCTTTGCCGGTCAAGGTGTGGTCATGGAAACCTTTAACATGTCCCAATCCCGGGGATTTTTCACCGGTGGCACCCTCCATATCGTGATCAACAACCAGATTGGTTTTACCACCAGCAACCCCCTGGATACCCGTTCCACAGTTTACTGCACGGATGTGGCTAAGATGGTACAAGCCCCAATTTTTCATGTGAATGGGGATGATCCCGAAGCGGTTATCTTTGTTACCCGCTTAGCGCTTGATTACCGCATGACCTTTAAAAAAGATGTGGTGATCGATCTGGTGTGCTATCGGCGTCAAGGGCATAACGAAGCGGATGAGCCGGCGGTCACCCAGCCGCTTATGTACCAGAAAATCCGCTCCCATCCTACGGTTCGCCATCTTTATGCTGAGCGATTGGCAGCGCAAAATATCATTGCATCCGAGGAGGCGGATCGCATGATGAACAATTATCGGCAAACCCTAGAGCAAGGGACCAATGTGGCGCCTTATGCGGAAGAAGGCGCCCGTTCTTCAAGGGTGAACTGGAAGCCTTTTTTGGGAACCCAATGGGATCAGCCGGTAGAAACCGAAGTGCCTTTGCCGCGGCTCCAAGAGCTTGCGGCCCATATCCAACAGCTTCCCAAAGGGTTTGAGCTTCACTCCCGGGTAGGTCATATTTTGGCCGATCGCCGTAAAATGGCTGCGGGGGCCTTGCCTATCGATTGGGGATTTGCGGAGACTCTGGCCTACGCTACTTTGTTAAATGAGGGGTTCTCGGTCCGGCTCACGGGTCAAGACAGTGGCCGCGGCACTTTTTTCCATCGCCATGCCGTGCTTTATAATCAGAAAGACGGCCAGGTCTATGTCCCCTTGGAGCAGGTAAACCCCGTGCAAACGGATTTTAGTATTATTGACTCCCTCCTCTCGGAAGAAGCGGTATTGGCCTTTGAATATGGGTACGCCGCCACGGAGCCCAATACCTTAGTGATCTGGGAGGCGCAGTTTGGGGATTTTGTCAATGGTGCTCAAGTTGTCATTGACCAGTTTCTTGCTTCCGGGGAAGCAAAATGGTCCCGCTTGTGCGGGTTGGTACTGTTTCTTCCCCATGGCTATGAAGGCCAGGGGCCGGAACATTCTTCGGCCCGGTTAGAGCGTTTTCTACAGCTTTGTGCGGAAGATAATATCCAGGTCTGCGTACCGACCACACCGGGGCAAATGTTTCATATGCTACGGCGGCAAATGCTGCGGCCTTACCGCAAACCTCTCGTTGTGATGACGCCAAAGAGTTTATTGCGCCACCGGCTTTCGGTCTCATCCTTGGATGAGTTCTGCAGCGGCGCTTTTCGGTTAGTGATCGGTGAAGTAGATGATATTAAGCCTGCCATGGTGAATCGCGTTATTCTGTGTGCTGGCAAAGTATACTATGATTTGCTGCAAGCTCGGCGGGAGCAGAAACGGCAAGATGTGGCCATTCTCCGTTTGGAACAGCTCTATCCGTTTCCCCAGCAGCAATTAGAGAGAGAGCTTGAACGTTACCGCAAGGCCAGGGAGATTGTCTGGTGTCAAGAAGAACCTCAAAACCAAGGAGCATGGGATCAACTTCATCGTCCTTTGCAAGGATGTTTGAGTCGAAACCAGTCCTTGCATTACACAGGCCGGGCCTCGTCGGCGGCACCCGCGGTGGGTTACTTTAACTTGCATCTTGAACAGCAGCGTGCGGTGGTAGAAGAGGCTTTTGGTTCGATGAAAGAGAGCCAGTAAAAGGAGAGCATATTCATGGGGACAGAGGTGCGCGTACCCAGATTACCCGAATCGGTGACTGAAGCAGTCGTAGGGGATTGGCATAAAAAGCCTGGTGACCGCGTCCAGCGGGATGAAACTTTGCTGGACCTTGAGACCGACAAAGTAGTGCTGGATGTCCCTTCTCCCGGCGCTGGAGTTTTGCGGGAAGTAAAAAAGGAGAAGGGCGCTACCGTAGGCAGCGAAGAGGTGCTTGGAATAATTGAGGCCGCCGGGGAAGCGGAGGAAGAAACTGCACAGGAATCTTCCCCGAAGTCGACGCCTTCCAAGCAAGCCCCGGAGAGTAAAACGCAGGCTACGGAAAAAAAGAAAACAAGGGCTGATTCCCCAGAGACGGCGTTCCCTTCTAAAGAGACTGAGGCGGAGAAAATGCCG
This sequence comes from Nitrosococcus oceani ATCC 19707, assembly GCF_000012805.1. Classification (GTDB taxonomy): domain Bacteria; phylum Pseudomonadota; class Gammaproteobacteria; order Nitrosococcales; family Nitrosococcaceae; genus Nitrosococcus; species Nitrosococcus oceani. The sequence continues at coordinate 116,681 of NC_007484.1, forward strand.
CCCTTAAGCCCTGCGGTTCGCCGCTTGGTTAGGGAGCATCAGCTCGATCCGCGGGGGATTCCTGCCACCGGTAGAGATGGCCGTTTGACTAAGGCCGATGTGGTTCAGTTTCTCCAAGCGGAAGAAGAGCAAGAGCCGGCGGCTACGCCTCCCCCCACCGAACCCGAGGCACCCGAGACAAAACCGGCTCCAGCACCGAGAGAAGAAGGTTATGGCGTTCGGCGAGAGGCCATGAGCCGGTTGCGGCAACGGATTGCCGAGCGGATGCTGGAATCTCAGCAGACTACGGCTACCTTGTCTACCTTTAACGAGGTGAACATGCAAGGGATAATGGAACTGCGCCACCGTTATCGGGATGCTTTTGAAGAGCGGTATGGGGTACGACTGGGTTTTATGTCCTTTTTTATTAAGGCCTGTATCGAAGCTTTCAAACGTTACCCCGTAGTGAACGCCGCTGTCCAGGACGATGATATTTTATATTACCATTATTACCATATCGGTATTGCGGTGGCGACGCCCCGCGGTTTAGTGGTTCCCGTGCTGCGGGATGCGGATCAGCTCAGTTTCGCTGATATCGAACTCCAAATCATGGATTTTGCCGAGCGGGCGCGCAGTGGACGGCTCACGATTGAGGAGTTGAGCGGTGGCACTTTCACCATTACTAATGGTGGGGTATTTGGTTCCCTGCTCTCCACTCCTATCCTGAACCCGCCCCAAAGCGCTATTCTTGGGATGCACAAGATTGAAGATCGGCCAGTAGCGGAAAATGGCGAGGTTAAAATCCGTCCGATGATGTACGTGGCGCTCTCCTATGATCATCGCCTTATTGATGGCAAGGGAGCCGTTCAATTTTTAGTGGCAGTCAAAGAGGCTCTAGAAGATCCTGTGCGGTTATTGCTTGAGGTGTGATGGGTATAGGACGTTTATCTTATGTCTGAACGCTACGATGTTGTGATCATTGGCGCTGGGCCGGCTGGTTATACGGCGGCTATCCGGTGCGCTCAGCTTGGTTTGCAGACTGCTTGTATCGACAAGTGGATCGCTGCCGATGGCAGACCTGCTTTAGGAGGCACCTGTCTTAATGCAGGCTGCATCTCTTCCAAAGCCTTGCTGGACTCCTCGGAACTTTATCAACGGGCGCAAAAGGAGTTTGCCGAACATGGAATCAAGGTCGAGCAAGCCGGTGTGGATGTGACGGCGATGCAGGCCCGCAAGGACCGTCTGGTGCATCGTCTCACAGCAAATATCGCTGCGCTATTCGAGGACCGCCAGATCAAATGGCTTCCGGGGCATGGGCGGTTATTGGAAGATAATCGGGTGGAATTCACGCCCCATGGATTAGATCGTCCGGAGATACTGGCGGCGAAGAGCGTTGTTTTAGCCAGTGGTTCCCAGCCTATGGAACTAGGCGCGGCGCCCATTGATGGAGAGCGGGTGGTGGATTCCACGGGGGCCTTGTCATTCCAGGAAGTTCCTCAGCGTTTGGGAATTATTGGTGCTGGAGTCATTGGGGTAGAGCTAGGCAGTGTCTGGACCCGTCTAGGGGCAAAAGTGACTTTGCTTGAAGCTCAGGATACTCTTTTGCCAATGGCGGATATCACCATTTCCCAAGAAGCTTATAAGCAATTTAAAGACCAAGGGCTGGATATCCGTTTAGGTGCCCGCGTCGTTTCCACCCGCGTTAGCTCGAAGCAAGTGACTGTATGCTATCGGATCGGCGAAAAGGAGTATGAACTTGAGGTGGATAAGCTGGTCGTCGCCGTAGGGCGGCAGCCTTGTTTGGATAACCTTTTTGCCCTGGAAGCGGGTCTGTTATTGGATGAAAGGGGTTTCATCCATGTAGATGAGTATGGTACCACGAATCTCCCTGGGGTCTATGCGGTAGGAGATGTAGTGCGGGGTCCCATGCTAGCCCACAAGGGTTCCCAGGAAGGAATCGCGGTGGCAGAGACTATCGCCGAGGGTAAAAAAACCGCGGTGAAACGGAATAGCATCCCCTGGGTGATCTACACAGAGCCTGAAATCGCCTGGGCGGGACGTACCGAACAAGCTTTACGAGATGCCGATATTGATGTGCGCGTAGGCACCTTCTATTTTGCCGACTCTGCCCGTGCTAACGTAATGAGCGGCAGCAAAGGCTTGGTCAAAATAATAGCGGATGCCATGACCGATCAGATTCTAGGGGTCCACATTATTGGACCTTGGGCCTCGGAGCTGATTGCCGAAGCTGTGTTGGCCATGGAATTTGCTGCTAGCAGCGAAGATTTAGCGCGGACCATTCATGCCTATCCCAGCCTGGCGGAAGCATTACACGAAGCAGCCTTAGATGTGGATAATCGCGCCATTCATAAGATAGGGCGGAAAAAAGAATAAGCTCTTTGAGCAGGAGATATCTCCTGCTCAAAGAAATACAAGTTACCCCTTGGGGCAGGAAGCATGCTATATTTTTTGAAGGTTATTTGTTAAATATCTTTCATTGAAGGAGTGCATGGACGCATGACGCCCCTAGCGTTCGATGCGCCATTTTACCATGAATTGGCGCTAGTATGCGCTTGCTCACGGAACCTAGGGTCGGGAGCACCCGATGTGAAAGCGCGAGGAGCAGTTAACCAACGGAGGTCAAGGAAACCCCTTCGCCGAAGGCTGCGAGGAACCGCGAATTCTCTAGGCTGATAAAGTTTTGTAGGAACAAAATAATTGCTATTAGTCATGGCGAAACTCCAGTGGAATTACTCCACAAGCGTCAGATTGCTAGGTACTCTGTCTGGAATATCACCGCGCAAATCGAGACTGATAGGATCCGTTAAAGCATGAAGGAATGCCAGCAGATGCTTTACCTCATCATCGCTTAACTCCCTTGTGGGGAGTGTGTTAGCAGCAGCAATCAGGTTAACCTTAGCGCTATCGTTTTGTACTAGGCAATCGAAAAAATCTAAATCCTCACGATAAGGTAGTTGGGCCTCCCTTAGGCATGAGTAAGTGAGAAGGGAACTCACTGGATCTAGGTGATGGCGAACCACAGCTTCCAAGGTATTGTAGGTGCCATCATGCCCCCAGGGGCCTGTAAGCGCCACATTTCGAAGCGGGGGGGTGCGAAACTTATAGCGATCAGCGGGATCGTGAGTAACCCGCTCCCGTCCAAAATCCTCATGACCTTCAGCGCCATCTCCTTTGCCCGGACCAATCTGGGGCATTGCAATGGCATGATATTGCATATCGGTTTGAAAAACTCCGCTGTGGCATTGAGAGCAACCTGCCTTCCCATAGAAGAGGCTCATTCCTTGAATGGATTCTCTGCTCATTGCCTCTTTATCGCCGCGCAGGTAGCGATCAAAAGGGCTATGATCCGCTCGCCATGCCGCTGCCTCAAAAGCCGCAATAGCGTTGGCGGCATGAGCATAGGTAATTTGCTCAGGGGTCAGGGCAAAAGCTTGGTTAAACAGTTGAGCATACTCTTCGTTAGCTTTTAACCGATTCGCGAGCTGTTCCCAAACACCCCCGGGTCCTGCTAAATTGCCAGCTTCTGCCGCATCGGCAATAGGATTTTCCCCTGGTTGCCCTGCCATTTCTGAATTGGAAGTGACTGGAAACATAGCTTGAGCAGCCAACACATTTTCTAGAACTCCAATAGGTAACTCATCCCCTGCCGGGGTATTGAACCCGCTGGGTGCTAAGGAATCTACTTCTGCCCGGCCATCGTAAAACATCACGGTCATGTGTTTGGCGCCTACATTAAAAAGCGGAGGTGCATTCCGGGGAACGCGCTCGTAAATAGCCTCATTCCCGAAACCCGTATTTCGGGTAATTCCTAGTCCTCGTCCCCCTTCCCCCACGGACAAGGAAAGACCATCGCCGGTAGCAGCCAAGGGGTGATGGCAGGTGGCGCAGGAGATATTTTGATTGCCGCTTAAGATCTTGTCGAAAAAAAGGAATTTACCTAACTGGAACTTCGCAGGATCAGGCCTACCATGATCGTAAAAATCAGAGTCAGTCGCAGGGAGAGGCAAACGATAATTAGCACCAGAGTAGGCTAGGTTATTTGCTGACAAATATGAAAATAAGGTTAAATGGCCGTGAGAATTGGGGCCGTTTGTAGGGATAGATGGCTCCTGATTGGCCACTGCATAGAGGGGTATACCTGCTAATAATAAGCAGAAAGGCAAGATAGTTTTCTTTCGCATGGTATTTCTTCCGTAGCTAAATTCTTTCTCTAGAAAATAACTTCTTAGACGGTCACTTCTAGGATAAGGATAGGATAGAGCAAAAGAAAAAAGTAGGATTTACCGCACAAATCAACAGATAAGAGAGATTATAGGGATATTAATATTTAAAGGCGGACTGAAATAATCGAGTGGGCTCTCCTGTTTGCCAGATGTAAAAAATGCTTCATCCCAGCAGCGTATCTTCGGCTTTAGCTAAGCCGGTTTGTACACGCCACTGGGCAGCATAGCGGCCATTAGCTTCAAGCAGCTCAGCATGGGTACCATGTTCGATGACCCGACCTTGATGAATCACTACGATCCGGTCGGCGTATACGATGGTTGATAGTCGGTGGGCGATCATAATCACCGTTCGGTCATGGCCAATACGCTGAAGTGAACGCTGGATAGCTGCCTCGGTTTCATTATCGACGGCGCTGGTAGCCTCATCCAGCACCAGGATGGGCGGATTTTTAATTAAAGCCCGGGCCAAGGACAAGCGCTGGCGCTGACCGCCAGAGAGGCGCACGCCGCGCTCACCCACCGGGGTATCTAGCCCCTGCGGCAGCGCATGGATGAAGTTCCAAGCTTCGGCAGTGATAGCAGCCTTGATGATCGACTCCTCGTCGGCATCGGGACGTCCGTAGGCGATATTGTTGCGGATACTGCCTTCAAACAGATAAACCTCTTGGCTAACTAGGCCGATGGCTTGGCGCAGAGAGTATAAACTGATCTCCCTAACCGGCTGGCCATCAATGCATACTTGTCCCTCATGGGGATCATAGAAACGCAGTAGTAGCTTGATCAGGGTCGATTTGCCTGATCCCGTTGCCCCCACTAGGGCCAAGGTACTGCCCCCTGGCACAGATAGATTGATGTTCTCCACGCCGGCACCGCTGCTCGCGTAACGAAAGCTAACGCCCTGGAAGTGGACTTCCCCGCGAACTGGGGTCGCAAGAGAGCGATTGCTGACATCCTGCACTTCTACTGTTACTTCCAGTAGATCGAGAATGCGCCGTGTGCTGGCCATGGCCCGCTCGAAAAGATCAATAACCTCGGCCAAGCCGGTTAGCGGCCACAGCAGACGTTGCGTTAGAAACACTAGGACGCCATAGGCACCTACATTAAGACTGCCCTGCAACGCCATCATACCGCCGATAGTGAAGGTGGCCAGAAAGCCAACCAGAATAGCCATGCGAATTACCGGGATAAATGCTGAACTCACCCGAATCGCCCTGCGATTGGCTTCTACATAGGTTTCACTGACTGCTTTCAGGCGCTCGGCCTCACGTGCCTCGGCGGTAAAACTCTTGATAGTGGCAATGCCACTCAAATTGTTGCCCAGGCGGCTTGCTAAGTCGCCAACCTTCTCGCGCACATCATTGTAGAGGGGACCGGCCTTGCGCTGAAAGAAGAAAGCGCCCCAAATAATCAGCGGAACCGGGGTGAAAGCGAGCAGTGCGATCAGCGGTGATAAGATGAAGAACACTGCACCTACCGCTATCACTGCTACCCCTACCTGGATTAGGGCATTAGCGCCTCCATCCAGAAAGCGCTCAAGCTGGTTGACGTCATCGTTCATGATTGCCACCAGGTGGCCGGAACTCTTCGACTCGAAAAAACTCATATCCAGCTGTTGGACATGTTCATAAGTGTCCTGGCGCAGATCCGCCTGCAACCGCTGAGCTAGGTTGCGCCACAGAATCTTGTAGAGGTATTCAAACAGCGACTCTCCTACCCAAATAAAAAAGGTGAGTATTGCCAATACTAGAATTTGTTCTTCAGGCGTAGTGAAGTTCAACCGAGCGACAAAACTGTCTTCTTTATTGACGACTACATCGATAGCCACCCCAATCAATATTTCCGGGGCGATATCGAATAGCTTGTTAATGATTGAGCAGGCAGTAGCCGCCAGAATTCGCCGACGATAACCTTTAGCATAACGCAGCAAACGCGCCAATGCTTGAACACTGTGGGTGGTCGAAGTTAGCAAGATATATCTGTCCGAATAGGCCACAAAGTCTTGAAGTCGAAGATAAGGGCCGTGAAAATTGCCACTAGACATTATTTTATCCCATGGCCTTCTAGGGCAGCCCCGTATTATGGATGAATCGCCGTAGGTATTACAGAGGTAGGGATCAGGGAGCGCGTTTGGGATTACCTTCGTCCAGGGCTTGCGAGTACGGTGGGATTCGGAAATTCTCCTCTCAAACCTGCTGAGGCAAGACGCACAATGCGTGGCGTCTTGCCTCCTGCCGGTAAACGCTCTGGATCAGCCTTCGAGCCTTGTATTCATAGAAGGTGGAGGGAGCCATCGGCAACTGACGATAGATCAGCTCGATCTCGTAGTTAGCCTAGTGATCGTCAATAAACGACACCCTCAGTCGGTGCTCGAACGCCGTCTAGGTAAAATACCCGGGAAGCCTTTTGTGCAAGATCTCGTTAGCCTGCTTCAGCTGACGATTCTCCCTTTTATTCTACGATAAAGACTTAGGGCATTATGCACGATTATATGCTTGGAAAACCGTGTGTAGCCACAACAAAACTATAATCTTCCCGTAAGAAGCAAGATTAATAAAACTAAGAGTAATATGCCACCCACGCTCCCCACAGCAACATTTTGTATTAAGGCCGCGACAATAAGCACAATAAGAATTAAACCAAGTAGGCCGTACGTCATTGCTCGTTCTCCTCTATATTATACAGACGGATGGCGGCGATAGGAGGAGCTTATTCTGCGCACAGTCGAGGCTCCGATTAATCCTCCGAAAATCGCCGCGGTCAGCGCGAGTGCGGCGCTTACGAAGGTGACCCATAATACCGCTTGCGTGTAATCTGATACCGTTTCCGCACGTTGTTTGAGTTCAGCCTGGATTTCGTTAATTTGGGCCTCAATTTCTTGAGACACACCATCAATAATGGCGTTTATCTCTCGCTCGGATAGATTGGTATTAGCAACCAGTACGTTCTTAGCACGTTGTTCATTTCCGAATATGAGTTCCTGAGCTACTGATTTAAGCGTATCTTCATCAAGTTCCCGCAGAGCTTGGCGTGCCTCATCCGGGGATATTTGCTCTCCACCCGTATTTGCAATTACTTTTGCGGCGCGACGTTTTATCTGCGCTTGAATAGCGTTCATGACGGAAGATGGGAGGAGATCTTTCCCCTCAGAGCCTACTTCACTCGCGCCTTTGAACCCGGCGGAACCCACCTCCGCGGTTGCAGCCACTGTTCCTTTAACAAGTGATTGGCCCGCATTAATGATTCCGCTAACCCCCCACGCACCAAGTACTAGCATCAAAGCGGTGCCCGCACTCCATACCGTTATGCCATGCAATATGCCGATGGTATTGTCTGGTTTACCAGCTAAACGAGCAGCGAGTAGCGCGCCTAAAAAAAATACCACGATCATACTCACTACTGTCCAAATGGTTACGCCAATGCCTAATCCTTCGCCTATAGCGTCTAGATCCGTTGCATCAGCGATACCCACGCCAATAGCTGAGCCTAGTAAAAATAACAACCATCCTGTAGAAATTACAAAAAATAAACCCGCGAATATGGCGCCCCAGCTAATAAGAGGTTCCCATTTCCTTTCTACGATTGCCGCTTGTTCTGCCGCTTTCCTTTCTATGATTGCCGCTTGTTCTGCCGGTGTACTCATAAGATTCTCCTAAAATGTTTTTTAACTCGAGAGGCTTGTACACACCACCTTAAATCGAGTTGAAGCTATTAGAATTATATAATTAGGCAATTAACATACCATTAGCCTTAAACATAGAAGAGCGGAGTCCTGCTTACAAATATTAAATTGAACTACCGGGAACTAGAGGAGGGGGCCGACAAGCGGGTGTAGAAGTTGACTATTCGATTCCCCATTGCTGAGTTTATTAGGATTCGTTGTAAGTCTACTTTTCATCGTTCTCTTTCTCTCTATCAGGGTGTAGGGTTAATACGCACCATTTGATTCCGCGGCCTTCCAGGGCAGTCACCGTGATGCGGATGCCCTGGAAGGTGAGGGTATCGCCTACGGCGGGCTCGCGGCCGAGTAGATGAAGCACCAGGCCACCTAGGGTATCTACTTCCTTATGGCAGAAATTAATACCCAATTGTTTACCCACTTCATCGAGGCGCCAGAGGCCAGGTACATGCACGCCGCCTTGAGTATCCACAAAGGCGGTTGGCGAAGTGCCGGGCTCCTCTTCGATTTCGCCCACCACTTCCTCGCAGAGATCTTCAATAGAAACAATACCTGATGTTCCCCCATACTCGTCAATGACAACCACCATGTGGGTATGAGCCCGGCGCATTGCGGTTAGTACCGTATCTACGGAGGCCGTTTCGGGGACGAAGGAAAGAGTTTGGAGATTTTTCTGGCGCAGGGAATGATTGGCAACGAGCAGGCGCAGTATCTCTTTGATATGGATGAGACCGACAATCTGATCCAGAGTACCTTCGAACACGGGATAACGGGTGTGGTGGGTACTGCGGATAATAGTGATTAATTCATCAGGAGAAGCCCCCAGGGGGATGCCGGTAATATGGACTCGCGGCACCATCACCTCCTCGGCCGTTTGCTCTCGAAATTCTAGTAATTCACGTAGCATCTGCCCTGCTTCAGGATTAAGCGCGCCGCCTTCCTCGCTTTCCTCTACAATAAGCTGCAATTCTTCGGCTGTGTGGTAGTGATTGCTGGTGAAGCTGCGCTTAATGCCCATAATCCGCAAAATGGCGGTGCCCAAGCCGTTCAGGGTGGCGACCAAAGGATAAGTAGCAAACTGAATCCAGCGCATGGGGCGGGCCATCCAAAGGGTGGTGCCTTCGGCATATATGAGTGCAAGGGATTTAGGCACCATTTCACCCAGGACAATATGGAAGTAGGTCAGGATGGTAATAGCCAATACGCTGGCCAGGGTATGAACGGCAATCCAGGAAGAGGCATTTAGCTCCTCTAGCCATCCGGCAAACCATTGAGCAAGAACATGTTCGCCGTACATGCCTAACCCTAAACTAGCCAGGGTAATGCCAAGCTGCGCGGTGGCAATGTAGCGGTCTTGTTGTATTGGGTCCCGGAGGATGGTTTGTACTCGGACTGCACTAGCCTCTCCGGTAATTGCACGGAGTTCGATGGTAGTCCGCGGCACCCCAATAATAGCAAACTCCGCCGCCACGAAAAGACCATTCAGAAGAATCAACAAAACAATGATGATAACCGGTATCCATCCTTCCATGGGTTAGTCTCCAACTTTTGGGATGGAGGCTTCTGGCGACGGGCTGGTTTGCACCAGAACGGACCGGATAGCGGAGCCATCTAGTTCTTCGATTTCTACCTCTAGGCCGTCGATAATAACCCGCTCGCCAGGTTCAGGAATCCGCTCCAGCACAGAAGTAATATGATCCGTTACCGTATTGGCCTGGCTATGCCATGGTAAGCCCGTCCAGAGAACGGTTTCCTCCACGCGGAGTAAGCCAGGTAGGCGAACTCGCCCATCGGGAAGGTATTCTGGTTGAAGAGCTGGTTCTTTGGAGCCCTTCGCTACTCCTCTAGTAAGCGCGATGAGCATGTCATCTAGGGTAACTAACCCCTGGGCAGCGCCATGTTTATCGACAACGATGAGTTTACGAGAACGGCGTTGTCGCATGATGGCAAGCAGGCGGTCACCTGTTACTTTGTCGAGCACGCGGATGGTAGATCGCATTGCTTCGGCCACGGTGGGTAGTGTTTTATATTCGGCAAAATAGGCGGTGATATCCTTGGTGTGAATCATACCTGTGATATTCTCTAAGGAGTTCTGGTAAACGGGTAAGCTGGAGAAGGGAGACTCAACCACGATCTGGAATAGTTGCCGAGGTGGCGTTTCTATATCCACGGCAGCGACGAATTGGCGGGGGACCATGAGTTGCTGGGCGGTGTGCCGACTCAGGTATAGCGCCTGATGCAAACGCTGTTGCTCGTATAGTTTAAGTAGTCCCCCTTCCCGACTCTCAGCGATGAGCATATCGATCTCCTCTGGAGAGTGAACATGGCGATGCCGGGAATGCCGAATTCCTATTATTTTCAGCAAGATCATACCGCTGCCATTGAGGAAGGCGATAAAGCTGCTGTAGAATTTCAGCGACCAGTGCATAGGTAAATAGGTGTAGAGAGCAAGGTGTACGGGGTATTGCAGTGCCAGTGCTTTGGGGACGAGTTCACCAAGTACGACTTGCAAACTGGTGAGTAGTACTAATACGACTACTGCTGCGGTTGATTGGGCAGCGAGCGCTTTCATATCCCCGAACTGCTCGAGCAGAAGGGCTAGATCTTGACCAAGGGTTGCCTGTCCATAGGCACCTAGAATTAAGCTTGATAGGGTGATTCCTATCTGGCTGGCAGCGATATAATGATCAAGACGGGTGGTGTCCTCAATATTGGGCAATAGCCCCTTTGCCAACCAGTGGCCGTTTTCCGCGAGCTTTTTAATCTGGCTACGGCGTACCCCTACAGCAGCGAATTCCGCAGCAACGTAGAGGGCGTTGGCTGTGATAAGGAATAAGAGCACGATGAAAACGGTTCCATTCATTTTAATAGTCTATGGTTAATTAAATAGGGAGGGTGCTGATTATTTCTATGGGTTTGACCCATAAACCTATTATGGTTGACACTTAATTTTAGATAATTCTTTATGGCATGTACTTTGAGCTAAATAACAGAGATGCACAAGCTTCCTGAGCCATAAGCTCTAATAGTTGTTTTTTTATAAAAGGTTTAAAAACTATGGATATTGCTAAGAAATTCTTACCTTTGCCTTGGCGGGCACAATTTCTCGCCTTTGCTGCGTTGACGGTTTTTGCATTACCGCTTCATGCTGAATCGGGAGAAGCCCCCTCCCTGACGCCCGCTCAGATGCAGGAGTTTCACAAGCTGCAGCAAAAGATGCGCACCGTTGGGCAACAATTGGATGAAATTCGGCAAGAAACTCTGAAGACGACACCCAAACTTCAGGAGCAGCAGGAGGAATATCAATCATTATTATTCAAGACAATGAAAGAGCAAGGGAGCGATCCAGATCCGGCACTAGCACGCATGCGCGAGATCGAAGGACAGGTCCAAAACGAGGATTTGCCCGAAGACGAGCGCAAGCAGTTCATTATGGAATACCAGCAAAAAGATGCGCAACTCCAGCAAGCAAGCCGTGATGCGATGCAGGATGAAAAAGTTCGTAAGATGGCTGAATCTCTATCCCAGGACACCGTTGCCGCAATGCGTGAGCAGGATCCTAAGACGGAAGAATTATTGCGGGAGATGGAGCAACTTCGCGAAGAAATGCAGGGGATCGTAGCCAAAATTAAGCCTAAGCCTCAGGCGGGATCCGGTTCCAGCAGCGAATGATAAGTTGTGGTTGAATTTTAGCATTCAGCGAGAAGGAATCGAGCCAGGTAGCGTCCTTTGCAGCGTTACCTGGCTAGCTTGAGTTATTTCAAACCCTATCTTGGTAAACCAACAAGGTCTTGGTTTTAGGGGATAGATGCCATGAGCGTTTCAGTAACATCAATGGCCTTTTTTCTGTGTTTTTTGATAATAATTCTAGCAGTGGCGGGTTGCTCCGGGCCACGGCCTATTTTGTATCCTAATAACCATTTTAAGGAGGTCGGTCAAGAAGTTGCCGAGCAGGATATTGCCAAGTGCCGCGCTATGGCTGAGGCTGCTGGAGCCACGCCTGGAAAGGGAAAGGCTGCGGGTGCGGCGAAAAGCTCGGCGGTGGGGGCAGGAGTGGGCGCAGCCTCCGGTGCCGTTGGTGGTGCGGTGATAGGCGCTCCGGGTAGCGGTGCGGCAATTGGGGCGGCTAGTGGCGCCGCGACCGGACTATTACGCAGACTATTCAGCCCTTCGCCGCCTAGTCAAGCCTATATTGCGTTCGTTAATCAATGCTTAAAAGAGCGCGGATATACACCAATGGGTTGGGAGTAGTAGGCCAGTCCTGAAAATTATTCCCGCCCTCATAAGAGGAATATCCACGTTTTTCATCAAGGGAGAAGAAAATCTTTCCGGGCTGGCTTATCGATATTATTACGATTTTAGGTTTTGCTCATTTTCTCCACAAGGAGAATGAGGATCTAATCAGCCCCGTAGATTTCTTATTTGTTCTATCCTAATTTGCTAATTTGCACCTGCCATATCTCTGGTCCTTCTTCTAGGTATTGCCAGTTAAAATTTTCGCCCTGTTCCTGCTGGAACTGATAGTAGAGGGGTTTTGGGTCATGATCGTTGGTAAGGAGTAAGGCTTCTCCTGGTTCGAGTTCATAAAAGGTGCGGAAAATCAGGGGATGGCGTTCCTGGGGTCGGATACTGCGTACGTCAATATTCGCTCTGAAGGTCTGCTGATTCATGATTTTTCTCCAATGAAAAATACGTATTTCAATATGAATTTGTAGCATAACTTACGATTATAATCAATATATAAAATACACCTTTTTATTACGTAAATAGCATTTGTCACGGAGTGGAGGTGCCAAGGCTCTTTATGTTATTCCACTGCCTGTTTCCCTCTTTGCTCGGTAAGCTGTTAGAATTTTTTGCTGAAGAACGAGAAAATAGAGATAAATGAACGCTATGAATAATCAACAATGGATTGAGCGGGATCTAGGAGTGCTCTGGCATCCTTGTACTCAAATGAAAGATCATGAGCAGTTACCTCTTATTCCCATTCGTCGGGGAGAGGGCGTGTGGCTGGAAGATTTTGATGGACGACGTTATTTGGATGCTATTAGCTCTTGGTGGGTGAACTTGTTCGGCCATACTAATCCACGAATAAATGCAGCGATAGCGCAGCAGCTAGACAAGTTGGAGCATGTTTTATTGGCTGGCTTTTCCCATGAGGCGGTTGTTCGTCTCTCCGAACGGTTGGTGGATATTACCCCGGCGGGATTGAGCCGTTGTTTTTATGCCGATAACGGCTCCTCGGCGATAGAGGTGGCGCTAAAGATGAGCTACCAATATTGGCGCAACGTGGGTAAATCCCGTAAAACCCGCTTTATTTCCCTTACTAATGGCTACCATGGCGAAACTCTGGGCGCATTGTCGGTAGGGGATGTGGCTTTGTACAAGGAGACTTACCAGCCCCTTTTGATGGATGTGATTACGGTTCCCTCCCCGGATTGTTTTTTCCGGGAGGAGGGCGAGTGCGAAGCTGCCTATTGCCAGCGCCAGTTTGTTCATATGGAAAGAGCCCTAGAAGACTATGGGGAGGAGACTTGCGCCGTTATTGTAGAGCCGTTGGTCCAGTGTGCCGGCAATATGCGGATGTATGATCCGGTTTATTTGTCTTTATTGAGGGAAGCCTGTGATCGGTATGGCGTTCATTTGATCGCCGATGAGATCGCGGTGGGCTTTGGCCGCACCGGAACCATGTTCGCCTGTGAACAAGCGGATATCACACCGGATTTTCTTTGTCTGTCCAAAGGGCTGACGGGGGGCTATCTTCCCTTGTCGGCAGTGTTGACTACCGAGACAGTATATCAGGCCTTTTACGACGACTATTCCACCTTGCGTGCTTTTCTCCATTCCCATAGTTTTACTGGCAATGCCCTTGGTTGCAGCGCTGCCTTAGCGATCCTCGATATCTTTAAGGAGAACTCGGTGCTTGAGAATAACCGGTTATTGGCGCAAACGATGCGGGAGAGCACTGAGCATTTTGCTGACCATCCCCATGTGGCGGAAGTGCGCCAGCATGGCATGATTCTGGCTATCGAAATGGTTAAAAATAAGGCCTCCCGCGAACCCTATCCTTGGCAAGAGCGGCGCGGACTGCAAGTCTATCAACATGGCTTGCAAAAAGAAATGCTGCTCCGGCCATTAGGTAATGTGGTCTACTTTATGCCGCCTTATGTGGTTACCCCTGAGCAAATTACTGATTTAGCCCAGGTCGCATGGGAAGGCATTAATCTTGCCACGCAAGATTAAACAAATAGGCGATCCATCTCTATAAGCTCTGGCGCTCGAGATAGTTAATATATTTTAATTTCAATTGCTTGCGATGCGTGTTCCCCGTGTCTATTTTCCCTTGTCCTTATCGATAGGCTCTAGCGTATCCCTAGATGAGCGGGCTTTGCAGTATGTAATCCGAGTGCTGCGCCTTAGGCTCGGCGCCCAATTGCGGTTATTTGATGGCCGAGGTGCCGAGTATCAGGCGGTGCTGGAGACAATAGAGAAGCGGGCGGTTAAAGTACGGATTTTAGAACGTATCGAGCATCATGTTGAATCGCCTTTGCATATTATTTTAGGGCAGGGGATCTCTCGGGGTGAGCGCATGGATTATGCGCTGCAAAAGGCCGTGGAACTAGGGGTCAGTCGTATCATCCCATTGCTTACTGAGCGTAGTGCTGTCAATTTATCTGCAGAGCGTGCCGAGAAACGGCTACGCCATTGGCAGGGGGTTATTATCAGTGCTTGTGAGCAATGTGGCCGCAATTATATCCCTCCGGTGGATACACCTCGGCCGCTAGCGGATTTTCTTAGGGACGACCATAGGGGGCTGGCTGTGTTATTGGATCCCCGGAGCAGGCGGCCATTGAAGGCGTTACCTTTGCCTTTGGATAACCGGCTAATAGTGTTGATTGGTCCGGAAGGGGGATTGAATAAGGGAGAGGCTAAGCAGGCACAACAGGCTGATTTTATTGGTGTCTGTCTTGGACCTCGTATTTTACGGACCGAGACGGCTACAGTAGCGGCGCTGACGGCGCTGCAGCTACTCTGGGGAGACTTATAACTAGATATATTTTCTTGTAGTTATCCTGTAAGGCACCTTTGGAGCGTTTTCTCCAGGTACTCGAGATTGGGAATCAATACTGGAATCTGGTTAATTTCTGCGTAACAGTATAGCAAGGGACTGTTGGGAGCCTTGGGGGAAGCTGAGAGGTTATTGGTATGGGCCAGAATCAGCTGGGGAATGTTTTGAATAATAAGAGCATAAAATTTCCGATTGGAATCCTTTCTTACAGTATTGAGTATGACGATGTGGGCATGGTTTGAAAGTGCTGGAACAGGTTTTTTTTGAAGCGCTTCAAAACTTACCAGCAGGAGGAGCTGCTCCCGCCAGCGTACTGTACCGCATAGCCAGCGAGGGGCATTCGGCAGGGATTTAGGCTTGAGATAAGGGATAATTTCGGCAATTGCGGTTCTGGGTAAAAGTAAGACTTGCTCCTGCAAAGGTATCAGAATGCTGGGTACTTGGTTGCTGGATTGTGCATGGCTACCGGCTTTATCATCATCGTCATGGGGATGTGTCTCTGCCCTGATATTTGAAATAGATAGCTGGTTTGTAGTCATTTCTAATGGAAAAGTCATAAATTAAATTTAGCTTATTGCTTCCTTACGGCTTATGCGGTTCTTGACATGGGTATTTTCGAGTAGATTAACAAGGCTTCTGGCGAGTTCCTCGGGAGGAGCGCTGAAACTGACGGCCCCGGTGGCGCGAGCATAATCAGGCATGCTACTAATCTCACAACTAGCGGTATCTTGAGCCCAGACCGTACCCCCATTGGTGAGAAAATGATGGCAGCCTTGGGCGCCATCCTCGCCCATGCCGCTAAAGATAATAGCGCCAGCCATGGCACCAAAATGTTTCGATACAGCGTGCATGATCGAATCAATAGATGGATTATAGCGATAATTATGAATAGCGGGGAGCAGAGTCAAGCAGCAGTTATCATCAAAGCTGAGATCATATTTTTCTGGTGTGATTAAAACTTGCTGATTTTGAAGTTGGTGCCCCGGTTTCGGTATTTCTACGGAAAAGCAAGTATATTGAGCTAGTTGTTTAGTAAATAGCCCTAGAAAGTTGGCGCCAATATGCTGCGCTACAATGAATGTGATGGGTAAAGTTTCCGGAATGGCGCTTAGAAAGCTTTGTAGCGCTTGGGGTCCACCCGTGGATGCGCCTAATACCCAAACTCGTTGTTCAGTTTTCCTCTCCGCTGAAAAACCGTGTGGGTTAAGGCATCTTGGTGTTTTTCCTTCTCGTATCCTTGCGGCGGGAGCAGAGTTTGCAAGCTTAGCCAGTTTTTCGCTTGCCCGTTGTCCCCATTGAGCATGAGATATATTTTCATTAAACAACATAGGAAGCGAAGTTTGCTCTAAAAATTTCTCGAATGCTTGGGCTTGTTTTTCATAAGCTTTGTTTAATCCTATAAAAAGCACATTAGCATGACGGCTTTCAGCTATGGTCAAAAGTTGCATATCGGGGGGACCATCGGCGACTACGGAAAGGCCGTGCTGCTCTAAAATATGGCGGATCTGGAGTCGCGTATCTTCACAGTTACAGGCGATAGCAACCCGGGCGAGCCTTGGTT
Source organism: Nitrosococcus oceani ATCC 19707 (assembly GCF_000012805.1). Classification (GTDB taxonomy): domain Bacteria; phylum Pseudomonadota; class Gammaproteobacteria; order Nitrosococcales; family Nitrosococcaceae; genus Nitrosococcus; species Nitrosococcus oceani. Next base: position 133,210 of record NC_007484.1, read on the forward strand.
TAGAGGGTAACATTGGCCTCAGTCGCGTTTAAAAAAAGTTGAATATGTTGTAATAATTCGTCCTCTTGATAGGGTTTAATTAAATAGGCGTTAATGCCTATTTGGTCAGCTTTATCCCGGTGTTTTTTCCCGCTCCGGGAGGTAATCATGATGATTGGAATACCCCGCAATCGTTTATCTTTTCGTATAAAAGCAGCGAGCTCAAAGCCATCCATCCGCGGCATTTCAATATCTAGCAGGAAAATATCGGGGGTGTATTCCTGAAGCAGTTCTACTGCATTTACCCCATCCCGGGCTGTCAGTACTTCCATTCCATGGCGTTCCAGAATTTTCTCGGTAGTTTTGCGAATAGTAATAGAATCATCGATGACCATGACCGCTGGTTTTTGCGCTATCTTGGTATTTGCCTGCCGCTTTATCGCTATAGAGGTTTCTGTTTTTTGTGTGGCCTTACGGATCAGTGCTGGCAGATCCAGGATAAGCACTACTCTGCCATCCCCTAGAATAGTTGCGCCGGCTATCTCTTTGATAGCGCCGAGCTGGGGTCCCACTGATTTAATGACGATTTCACGGCTGCCTATTAAAGCATCTACTAGTATGGCGGCCTGAAATTCGCCCGAACGCACTAATAATACAGGGTAATGGGTGTTAGAGGTGGATGTTTCTGGGTAATCTTGTCCCAAGGCGGCGCCAAGATCAATAAAGCGATAATTAACGTTTTCATGACAAAATAGGCATTGTTCGCTAGCAAGGAGGGAATCAACGGTTTCCTTATCAAGACGGATTACACTTTGTACGCTAATGATAGGCAAAGCGAAAAGTTCATTCTTCGTTTCGACTAACAGGGCCTGGACAATAGTAAAAGTCAGTGGAAGGCGGATGGTAAAGGTTGTTCCCTTACCTTTTTGAGAGGCGATAGCTAAGGTTCCGTTGAGGGCTTGTATTTCGCTATTGACAACATCCATACCTATCCCACGCCCCGCAACTTGGGAAACGTTATTAGCAGTACTGAAACCCGATTCCAGGATGAGCTGGATTAGATCAGCGTCGGGCGGCATCGCCTCTTTCTGCACCAATCCTCGAGTAAGTGCTTTAGCGCGTATTTTCTCCAAATCAATGCCTTGTCCGTCATCGCTTACGTGGATGACAATCTCCGAGCCTTCACGGGTTAGTGAGAGGGAAATACTACCCATTTCTTTCTTGCCAGCTGCAATACGGAGAGGGGCTTTTTCAATACCATGAGCGATACTATTTCGTAACATATGCTCAAGGGGAGCCATAATACGATTTAATACTGTACGGTCTAATTCATGACCGCTATCCGTTATTTTTATCTGGACTTTTTTATCGAGTTCCTGGGCTGTTTGGCGAACGATTCTATGAAGGCGCGGTGTTACTCCCGTAAACGGTAGCATCCGTGTATTCATTAAGCCCTGTTGCAGGTCAGCCCCAGTACGTGATTGCTGGAGTAAGAGGATATCCGCTTCCCGTGCTGTCCCATCTAGCGTTTCTTTAATATTAGTGAGATCGCTGATACTTTCCACGAGTCCCCGTGACAATTGGTGTAATTGAGAGTAGCGATCCATTTCCAAGGGATCAAAGCCTTCCAGATGTTGGTTATTTGCTTCTTCATGGCGATAAATGATTTGGGTCTCTGTCTCGATCTCTAACCTGCGAATTTGACTCCGCAGGCGGGCAACAGTTCGTTCCATTTCGCCAAGGTTTAAACGTATTGTCCCAATCTGTTGTTCGAGGCGAGTGCTAAAGATATTAACTTCAGCAGCATTGTTCACTAGATGATCCAGCAAATCGGCCCGTACCCGTATTTGTTCTACTGGAGGGGTTCCGGTTTCTGCAAGAGGGCGCGCGGTTTTATGCAGCTTCTGTTCGGGGGGAAGAGCTAGTGTTGCTGCTGGCAGTTCTTGATCGTGAATTAACCGCGCTTGTTCCGATTTCTGAGAGGATGGTAGATCCTCAGAATTGTAACGACTTATTTCAATCAATAAATCTGATATGGAAGGGAGTGGGACAGCGTTTTGAGCAAACTCGCATAATGTACATAATCTATCAAGACAATGCTGCAAAAGCCCAAATAGCCCTGATTCCGTATTTTGTTTTCCCTCTATTATCGTGCTTGCTATTGTTTCCATATGATGGGCTAGGTCAGCCAACAGGGTAATCCCTGCTAGCCGCGCGCCACCTTTTAAGGTATGCAGATGCCGTTGAAATTCCTCAGCCGGAGCTTGTTCTGAGGAGAAGTTTTTCTGCCAGGCTGAAAGGCTTATCTGGCTAGCCTGCAGCAGCTCATCGGCTTCCTCTAGGAAAGCAGCAACCAGTTCGTTATTGGGATCGATGGAGGGAGCCTTTGAAACAGGATCAGGGGTATCATCCTGAGAGAGCTCATCTGGCATCGGCAGCATTTTTTCCGTATATGGTAAAGATTCAGCCATTCCATGAATACGGGAGGATAAATCATTAGCAGCGAGTAAAGCAGCTCCATGGCGAAGGGAGTCGCACATTTCTGCAAGTCGATCATGTCCTTCTTGTAAGAGATTGAGGAATTCACTGTTATCTGTAAAGCCCTTATCAATAGCAGTGATAATAAGAGATTCCAGATCATGGCTAAGATCGCCCAGAGCGGTAAGGTTAGCCAGGCGTGCGCCCCCTTTTAGGGTATGAAGCTCTCGTTGTAGTTGTTGTACCGGTGTGCTTTCTTGAGGAGATGCGCGTAGGTCGGTTAGCGTAGTCTCTATAGCTTGCAGGACGTCATCCGCTTCATCGAGGAAAACGGCTAGTAATTCTGGATCCGAAAGATGTCCAGAAACAGAAGTATGCTGGCCTGAAATGAATTTTCCTTGTTCTGCTAGCTGTGCTTCCTGGGTAAGTTCTGGATCATGCTTAGAATTTTTCTCCCCGGTGGAGGACTCGCTGTTTTTAGCAGGGGGGGAGTAGGAATCCTCTACTTCAACAGCCTGGAGGGTGGAGTCAACCTCACTGGAAGCAAGATTGGGCGTATTGTCAGCTACGGCCTGCGCCCTTTGTAATAATGCCAAAATACTCTCGGCTGGTCTCCCTCCCCCCTGCGTGAACAAGGTAAGAAGCTGTGGTAATGCTTGCTGTGCTCCTTCAATTATTTCAAATACCGCAGGCTTGATTTCAATTGTTCCCTCCATAATACGGTTAAGCATATTTTCAATAGCCCAGGCTAGCTCGCCGATATCGATTGCACCGACGAGGCGCCCACTGCCTTTGAGGGTATGAAAGGAGCGGCGTATCGTTTTAAGCGCTTCCTGTTGGCTGCTATCCTGCCGCCATTGAGAAAAATGCTTAGCGATGGAAAGCATCTCTTCTTGGGCTTCTTCAATAAAATAGGTGGCAATTTCTGGGTCGACATCTTTTGGATAAACTGGTGCGCCAGGAATTTCCCAAGTGGTTCTAGAGAATGGAATTAGGTCGCTTTTTACTTCTGAGACAGAGTTTTCTTCAGTAACTCCTAAAGATAATTCTTCGGGGGCAGATTCAGCACCCATAGATTCGACATTAGCTTGGTAATTATTAATCGCATTATCTAAAGGTGTTGGAACACGGGTCAGGCATTCCGCTGCAGTGTCTAAAAGTGAGCTGCTCGCTAACGCGCCTTCCGCTAGCATCTCTAGATAGAGTTCTATAGCGCAAATGGCTTCTGCTAGTTCCTCCAGGCCGGCGGGGTAGGACTTATATATTTTTCCGATAAGAGCTTTATTAATGAAAATATTACACTCTGCGATTAAATCGGCAATACGGGTTAATTCCAGCACCGACAAAATCTCTGAGATTTGTCGTAATTTATTCGGAACAGAATTCAGTGCGTTTGAGTCGTTTAGATTCAGACTATAGCTAGTTAGTGCCTCACTTACAGTCATAAGTTCAGCGAGGCATTCTTTTGCTGCCGTATGCAGCGCCGCTTTGACATTATCATCAGAAGTAGGAGCTGAAGATGTCGTTTGGCGAATATCGGAATGGCTACCAGTGGCAGGAGATGATTTTTTTGGGTTTTTTGATAACGCTATTTCTTTTTTAAGTGATGCCTCAATTTGGAGCAGATTATCAGCCAAATCTAGCTGTTGATTGCTGTCAGATCCAGTTTCTTTTTGACTAATAGCATGTAGCTTCCTGATTGCTTCATGCAGAATGAAAATAGAGGTATCAAAGCCAAGTACTTCTAAGGTATCAGCCATCTTGTGAAACAGGCGATCTAGATTTTCAATTCCTTCCTTTGATATTCCATTAGCGCGTTCAGAAATCTCTAGGAGATCTTTAGCCTGAGTAAGATCTTCTTGAAGAGCATCAAATACCGTATCAACGACTTCGGCTCCTAGATTGCTTAATAAGGACTGGTCTGAAGAAGAAAAATAATTTTCTAATTGATAAGTTTCTTTTATGGCAGAAACATAGCTTCCAGAAGAGGTAGCATTAGCAACTTGGAATAATAGTGATTTAAGCAGGCTGTCAGTTATATCGTCTACTAATGCGGACTCGCCTGATTGAATCAATATTTTAACTTTCTTATTCAATCCTCCTAATAAAAGTTTTATTTCTTGGGTTGATTGAATTCCATCTTCTTGCAGCGCTTCAATAACTCCTTGAGATAACCACCATAGGCGAATAGCAGCAATATCACGGCAGCTTTGCCGTAATTCAGACATGACCTTAGCTAGGTGTAAAAGACTATCACTGGATGAATTTCGGAACCAATTGAGGAGAGCCGACTCGTATTGAAGACGTAATTTGGAAGAAAATAAGGGAGAAACGTTACTATCCATCTCTAAGGGAGATGCCAAGGTGTTTGGGAGCGGAGTGTTTAATTCCGGCTCAAAGAAATCTATTTTTTTTAGTGGGCACTTGTTATAGGTTTGACGTATCTCATTTACCATAGGCAAGACACTAACAGGATGATCCTTCTTTCCTGAATGTAGGCGATTTAGATAATCCTGAAGAGAAAGCGTACCTTGCATTAATATTTCTAGAGCTTGAGAATTAGATTCTATTTCTTTCTCAAGAATACCAAGAGCTAGCGCTTTGGTCTCAGACGCAAGCAGATTTGCCCCTGATAATTCCACCATTTCAAGAACTCCTTCTACCTGATGTAAATGGTTTAGGTAGAAGCGTAATTGGGTGATATCATCTGTGTTTTCGGCAAAGGCTTCTAAAGCTAGACTTGCCTCACGCAATGATTCTTCAAGCTCATTCTTAACCCAGCTGAGCGCGTTTTCACTGAACTCATAATTTGTGCTCATCAGCTGTGCTCCTGATACTATGAATCGGCTTTACGCCGATAGGCAAGCGTATTTTCATAATTTATCTTTTCTAACGCTGGATGCGACCAATTAAACACATCGCTAATACTTAAAATTAATAAACCGCCAGGTGCTAGGTGAGTAACCAAGGCATCTAGAATTAAAGAATGTTTATCTAAACTAAAGTATATAAGGAAATTTTGGCATACAATAATATTCATTTTTCCTAAAGGAGCATTTTTTGCTTGTAGCACATTTAGCCTAGAGAAACATACTCGATTGCGCATCATTAGCTTGACTTGATAAAAATTATCATCTAGCGGGATAAAATACTTAGTACGTAAATAGGGGGGGATATTGGCCAGCCTACTTTCATGATATATACCTTGCTTTCCCGTAGTGAGCGCAGAGTGACTAATATCTGTAGCTGTGACTCCAAAAAATATATCTTTAGTTGCTCGGGTATTTTTATCTATGATTATGGCGAGGGAATAGGCTTCTTCTCCAGTAGCGCAGGCCACGCTCCAAGCATGAATGCTGCCTTGTGCTTTGCCGGGCAGATATTGATTGGATAACAAAAATTTTTCAATAAGAAATAAAGAATCAGGATCTCGGAAGAAGCGAGTTTCTTTGACGGTTAGACTGTCAATGAGCACCCTCCATTCCATGTTATTTCTATTTAGGGATTTTAAGTAATTATAGTAGCGATGAAAATTATTGAAGCCATGGACACTCATCCGCATACGAAGGCGGGTTTCCAGAAAAGAGTTTGGAATTGTATCCGTGCAGACACCCGATTCCTCTAAAATTTCTGCCCATTTTGGATAATTCTCAATATTAAGACTTGGCTTCGGATTAAGCTTCATTGTTATCAATGATTATTGTGGAAGTTTAAATCCGGCTACTGATTCGCGCATTTCATTTGCGTATTCAGAGAGGCGGCCTATGGATGAAGCGGTCTCATTAGTGCCTTTGGAGGTTTGATCGGTAATTTCTTGTATAACATTCATGGTATCGGAGATTCCTGCCGCCGCCGCCGCCTGTTGTTTCGCCGCACCGGAGATGTTTTGAATGAGTTCTGCCAGATGGTGGGATACGCTTTCAATCTGGCCAAGGGCTCCTCCCGCATCTTGGGATAGTTTAGCGCCGGAAACCACTCCAGAAGTACTTTCTTCCATTGAGATAATAGCCTCATGAGTGTCGCTTTGAATGGTTTTTACGAGGGCATCAATTTGTTTAGTAGCGCTACTAGAACGCTCTGCTAAGCGCTGAACTTCATCGGCTACCACAGCAAAACCCCGTCCAGCTTCTCCAGCCATTGCCGCTTGAATAGCCGCGTTTAGAGACAAAATATTGGTCTGCTCAGCAATATCGTTGATGAGCTCCACAATTTCGCCAATTTGCTGAGAGCTTTCTCCTAGTCTTTTAATTCTTTTAGATGTTTCTTGAATCTGTTCACGGATATTGTCCATTCCTTCAATGGCGTTTTTCACCGTTTCAGTGCCCTTGCTTGCGATTTCTACTGATTGCTTAGCCACCTCCGCTGACTTGGTTGCATTGTCTGAAACCTGTTCAATGGAAACCGCCATTTCATTAATGGCCGCACCTACTGTTGTGATTTGCTGAGCCTGATGCTCGCTTGCATCAGCTAAGTGCATAACCGTGGCTTGTGTTTCCTGAGCTGAACTAGACACTTTGATGGCGGTATCGTTGATATCTTGTACTAGGGTACGTAAGGCATCAATAGTATAGTTGATGGAATCTGCAATGGCCCCCGTAATGTCCTCAGTTACAGTTGCACTAACAGTAAGATCGCCATCAGCTAAATCGCCCATTTCGTCTAATAATTTTAAAATTGCATCTTGGTTATGAGAATTTTTTATTTCTAGCCCATTAAATTTTTGGCGTAATGTTTTTACAGGACGAGTAAATAATATTAATAACAGGATAAGAGCGCCTATTCCGGTAACGTAGCTGGCAACTAAGATAATTTGCAGCTGGTTTCGTGTGTTTTGATAGGATTCTAGTAAACCGGTGATTATATGGAAAAGATCATCACTATGTTCAAATAAATTAGATATATTACTTTTTTGGGGAGTATTCAAAGTGTCTATAAGATCCTTTTTTAATTGGGACCAGATAGACTGTATTTTTTGCCGCGATTCTTCTATGGTGGCAGCTGTGGAAGGTGTATGTAGTTTATTATTATAGAGTTCTTCTAGCTTTTTATCAAAAGCAGAAATACCTTCATTTATCTTTTCTTTCTTGGTTTTATTGTTTGAGATCATAGAGAGAATAAAGATAGGAAATCGCTGCGTTAAGACTCGCAGATCTGATCCTAGCTTTATATCAGCATTAAGCTTATTTATTTGCCATGTAGCGTAGCTGATACCAGCAGTTGTGGTAAAGACTAGTAGTACTGTAATTACCGTCAGAAGCAAATGCTTTTTTACGGTTAATATAGAGAGGTAAATATGATTTTGGATATTCATTTGATTTTCTCCAGAACGGCGATCTAGTTTAATTTTGCTATAATTAGAATTTATTTCCATTGCTTTAATTAAGCTCTCTGGGTCTCTTAATCTAGGTGGTTGCTAGGAAAAAACTCTCTTGTTCCATAAGCAGATGAAAATCAAATTCCAGCCATATTTCTCTGTTCTGAGCAAATCCTCTTTGAATATAGCGAGTAAGAGGATCATGCGATGGAAGATTCTGCCCAGTCCATTCTTCGTCTAAAAAATGCTTGAGTCCGAAAACTTCTTCTACCAACAAACCTATAAGAAATTTTTCCTTGGTGACAACTAAAACTTTGCTTCTATGAGTCCGCTGTGATGGAGCACCATAGATATAGGCATGCAGATCTATAAGGGGCAATATATAGCCGCGGATATTTGCTACTCCCACTACCCAAGGCTTAGCGCCAGGAACTCTGGTTATCGCAGGACAAGGAAAAACCTCATATACTTGAGTAAGTAGAGCAGCTAGCTTTTGGTTACCAAGAAGAAAACCAAGATTCGTCCATACCTGACGGATAGCGGTTTGCTGTGGTAAAGCAGCCCCATGCTGACGGTTTTGAGCTTCGATATTGCGAAGTATGGAAAAAGGGTTGTTCTTGTCCATGCTATGGTTACTTAGGGGTTTATTAGCATATTAATTTTATTAAATAGTTCTTCCTTGCTGACTGGTTTAGATAAATAACCCTTAGCCCCTTGGCGTAGACCCCAAACTCGATCCGTTTCCTGATTTTTTGCTGATATAATTATTACGGGTATTCCAGCAGTTTCTGGATCACGCTTTAGCTTCCTTGTAGCTTGGAAACCGTTAACCTGTGGCATTACAACATCCATTAATATCAAATCAGGCTTTAAGGCTTTGGCTTTGGTCAGGCCTTCTAAGCCATTATTAGCAAAGGAAACGGTAAACCCTTTTTTTTCTAGCATTATCCTAAATGCATGGCTTTCTGTTGAGGAATCATCAACTACTAAGATATGTGTCATGGGGTGCTCCTGCATTTGGAAGGTTTTGGTTAATGCTAATTCTATTTTTAGCCAGATATTAGTAGCTAATGTAAAAAAATCATGAGTGATTGCAGTGGTTTGAAATAGCACCTAAGAGTTCTTCACGAGTAAAAGGCTTTGTTAGATATTGGTCGCAACCGGCGATGCGGCCACGTGCCCGGTCAAATAAACCATCCTTGCTAGAGAGCATAATAATTGGAGTTTTTTTTAATGCGGTGTTGTTCTTTATCAAGGCACAGGTTTGATACCCATCTAGCCTTGGCATCATAATATCTATAAATATGATGTCTGGATGATGCTGGTTTATTTTGGGAAGAGCCTCGAATCCATCTTCTGCTGTTACTACTTTACAGCCAGATTTTTTAAGTAAAGTTTCTGCCGTTCTTCGAATAGTCTTACTATCGTCAATGACCATAACTTTAAGACCATTGAATTCGAGATTTCCCGCATTACTCACAGCAGATATCTCCCATCTTTAATCATGTTCCATTTAAACAATAAACTACTTGTTGAAAAACAATCACTTATTAAAACCATAAAACTGCTTGTTCTGTGAGGGATAATGCTAGACGTATTGCTTGGTCTTTGTGCCTATGTAACCCTTATCCTTGTACAAAAATTGCTAGAACATTAATCGACAGTTAGCCCTTATCCTTTAATGTTGAGTCCCGATGATCATGAATAATTTGGGTAAGGGCATGTGACCAGGTTCGGCCTTGAAAATTAAGATTTATAATTTCTTTCCGCTATTTAGATCAGAGGCATATTTGTCTTTAAGTAAGATCCGCATGATGATAAGTATAAGTAGGAGTATGATTATTAAAGATAAAAAAATTGCTAGAATTTTTATCTAGCAGATAGCATGGCAACCTCAAGGCTTACAAGCGCATGTACAGCAAATATTGTTGAATTTGTTGTATAGAGAAGAATCCCATTGCTATGGATCCCTGCTGGATTTCTTTATTGCCTTGGATAAGAAGGATCACCCATTACGGCAACGTATGCTGCTCCCGGCATAGCTTATATGCTTACCACGGAACCAAGGAAAGCGTTATGGGAAAAACTAGGTCGAGAGATGAGGGGGGTCAGTATTATACCGAGGGCGTCTGAAGCAGTATTGAGCGAAGCTGTGACAGGGAGCACAGATTTAGTATGCCGAAAAAGTATTCTCAGTGTAACAATTAGCTAAGTTTATTGGAACAGTTATGTCTATGGGATCCTGCAAATATTGCAGTGGCAGAAGTATATTAAAAACGTAGCTGCGATCAGTGGGCATTGAGGAAAATAGGTCAGTGTCTTGGAAAGCAAGGATTGATACTACTATCACCGTGGAAAATATTAATAGAACAGTTAGAACGAGGTATTTAGAAAAGATTTTGGTATACCTATGGTAAATTCAAACTTGGTTCCCTTACGTGTAGCTACTTTTGGTGTAGGTCAACATGTAAGAAAGCTATTAGAGATGGCGTTTTCGGGGCCTGGCAAGGGAAACTATCTTTTAGTAGAGGAAACCTCTGCTGAAGCAGGTATTCTTGATTTGGACGGCCCTAGCTGGAAGATGGTATGGAATGATTATAGATCTCGTTTCCCTAAACGCCCAGCCCTTATCATGTCCATGCGCCCCGCTGTTTTTCAGGACTCTTTGGTTATCCCCAAGCCAGTGAGGTTAGAGACTTTATTAGCGGCTTTGGAAAAACTTAGAGCAAATTGTAGATGCGGAGGGAAAGCGCCGAGGTCATCTCCGCAGCAACCGTTAAAATCGCGCCATGGGGCTGGAGCATCCAAGTCTTTTCAGATTCCTTCCTCTTCTATAAAAGCTGCTAACAGCACAGCGTATCAACCTTTTATTTTTGGCGCCGCAGAAGCGATGGAGAGAGGGACGATTCAGGAATACTGCGGTAATGCGCCTGATCGCGATGTTACCGATCCTATTCAATTGGAAAAAATTTATTATGATCCTCACCGTTATTTTCAAGGCTATCTCCATAATGCGCTTATCAAAGCCCAAGCTATAGGCGGCGCTCGCATTACCAGTGGTTGGGGTGAAGTCATTGTTTTATCTGAAGTCAACCAGGCCATGCTTAGACTGAGTGATAGACAGCTCCGGCCGCTATGTGTGATGCCATTGGCTAAAGCGAATGTTGATATCAGCGCGCTTGCTCCACAAGAGGTGGAGGCATTGTACTCCCAGGTTGTTTATTCAGACTCATGGCAGTCTCTGCATCCCTTGCTATGGAAAGTCGCTTTGTGGACTTCGCGGGGGCGGATTCCCTTGGGTGTGCCTCTTGATCGCCCCGTATGCCTCAAACACTGGCCTAACCTTACCCGGTTATTGCTCACACCCCACGCGATGCGTATTGCTGCTCTCTGGGCGGTGCAGCCTTGCTCTTTAATGGGAACCGTCGCTACCTTGCAGATACCCCAACGTTATGTTTTTGCTTTCTTTAGCGCCCTCCATAGCGTGGGGTTGGTAGAACTAGAGCAGATTACAGTAAAGAAAGTGCCTTCATCAATCCCAGCCTCTCACCATCAAGGTATCCTGGGCAGAGTTTTGAATCGATTACGTAAGGCTAGCCCTCCTCTATGATAGTTTCAGGATTGAAATCTATAAATTTCATGAAGTTTAATGGCAAATCATAAGCTTATATTTACTGGTCCCGTAGGGGTTGGTAAAACAACAGCTATTAGCATGCTTAGCGATATTCCCACCGTCAGCACAGACGAGACGGCTAGCGATATGACACGGCGAAAAAAGCCTCGGACTACTGTAGCCATGGACTACGGGCTGATGAATGTGTCGGAAACGGAACGGGTTCATCTCTATGGTACACCTGGCCAAGAGCGATTTGACTTTATGTGGGATATTTTGACTGAAGGGGGAATTGGGTTGGTCTTGCTGTTAGATAATAGCCGTACTAATCCTCTTCAGGATATGCATTTTTTTCTTGGCGCTTTTCGAGGATTCATTAATCGTACGGGTGTGGCAATCGGAGTATCGCGAATGGATTTGCACTCCCAGCCAAAAATCAGTGATTATTATCAACAGCTGCAAGGGTTTGCTAAGAAACCGCCTATCCTTGAAGTAGATGCTCGTAACCGCAGGGATGTTTCCTTGTTAATACAGACATTGCTTTATTCCTTAGATCCAGGATTGGCCAATTCAGATGGGTAGTTACCAAATTATTCCCAATCAATATGTACTACCAACGCCAGGGGGTGCCTATTACGCTATTTCGAGCCCCGTGGTGGAGCCTGCCCGGGAGCTATTGTTTCGAGTGTTTCAAGAAAGCAATACGCCTCCGCTAACCGCCGAGAAAGTGCAAGCCTGGGGAGAAGATGGAGCCGTGACTTTAGAGTTGATTTTTCGGATGCAATCCTTGGCCTGGTTGCAAGGTATACCGCTTTCCCGTGAAGCTCCGGCGGGGTCGTTAGAAGGTGTCTTGCCGAATTTACTGGCTAAATTGTCTGGCAGTGGGAAGGCGCTGCTTTCCGATGATCAGGGATTTTATCTTGCGACTCATGGTTATGGGCACGAGACTGCTGAAGAATTATCAGCCTTGAGTGCTGATCTAAGTGCTTTGCATGAGCGGCACAAGGGCTTATTACAAGAGCATTTAAAGCTACGCTCAAGGGGTTGGGGGTTGGTGGGCGCTGCCGGGACTAGTCAGGTAGGATTTTGGCCCCTTTATATGGGAAAGCAGCACTTTATGTTAGTTATTGGGGATTGCCCCCGTTTTAATCAACCGGCATTTACTGAGCTTATTTGGCTATTAGCGCGGCGTTATTCTCACTAACGTGGATAATATTATTGAGGAAGTTATAATCCGTAGTGCGTTGGCCTAGAGCATTAGGGTATCGAGGTTTGTTTATACCATTATCCTAGAAGAAAGCGTGTCGCCGTATCCACCGCAATTTCACTATTTTTATTTTCTCCCGCCTCTTCACTCTCAATTTGTTGCACCATAACATCAATGCCTGCTACAGCCTTGACAGGTTATTGCTGTATAACGGAGTCTGTGGACATTGAATAGCCCTCTTTCTGAAGGAAGGCCAATGGTTATGTTATTAAACTCACCCGCGCTAAACAGAAAGCGCCGGAAGGGATAGTCATGCTGCACAACTCCCTATCTTTTCCGGCAGGTAATTACTGGGATTTTCCGCGAACCGCCGATGAACTGGCAAGCCAACATTCATAAGCTACCGGCCCTTCTCCAGGGGCGGCTTAAAAATGATTTGGCTCGTTTTCAGGAAGCGTTAGAGCAGAAAAATCTGGATACGGTATTCAAAGCAAAAACACTTAAAACGCTTTGTCTCGTCTGGGGGGCGAGTGAGTTTGTGGCAACCAATTGTATTCGTTGGCCTTCTTTGTTGTTGGATTTGCAAGGAAGCGGTAATCTCTTCCGTGCTTATGAGCCAAACCATTATGTCAAAAGCCTAGCTCAACAGCTTACTAATATTTCTACTGAAACGGAGCTGATGGTTGTCTTACGGCGTTTTCGCCAGCGGGAGATGGTGCGCATTGTTTGGCGTGATTTGGCCGGTTGGGCCAGCCTTGATGAGGTTTTTAGGGAACTCTCCCAACTGGCAGAGGCGTGTCTTAACAGCGCCTTGGCTTGTTTACACTATTGGCAAAGCCAGGCGTTAGGCACTCCTTATGGATCTATCTCTGGTAAACCTCAGTCCATGGTAGTGTTGGGTATGGGTAAATTGGGGGCGCGGGAACTTAATCTTTCTTCGGATATCGACCTTATTTTTGCCTATCCTGAGTCGGGGGAAACTCGCGGCGCGCAGCGGACCTTGAACAATGAGGAATATTTCATTCGTTTAGCTCGGCGCTTAATCCGAGTCCTTGATGAGCGCACGGAAGAGGGATTTGTGTTTCGGGTTGACATGCGTTTGCGCCCTGATGGGGACTCTGGTCCCCTGGTGGCAAGTTTCAATGCCATGGAGAATTATTATCAGAATCAAGGCCGTGACTGGGAGCGGTATGCCATGATCAAGGCTCGGGTGGTTGCCGGTGACTGTCAGGCTGGAACGCGTTTAATGGCGATGCTACGGCCTTTTTCTTATCGTCGTTATCTAGATTTTGGCGCCATTGAGTCTTTACGTAGCATGAAGGCGATGATTGCCCAAGAACTGCGGCGGCAGGGAATCAAAGCTAATATAAAACTAGGTCCTGGAGGGATTCGCGAGGTTGAATTTATTGGCCAATCTTTTCAGTTGATCCGTGGGGGACGTGAATCGGCTCTTCAGGAGCGAGGGATCCTGCGGGTGCTGACGCTGTTAGCGGAGAGAGACCACCTGCCCTATTATGCTAAAGAAGAACTATGCGCAGCCTATGTGTTTTTGCGCCGGGTTGAGCATCGCCTCCAAGCTTACCGGGATGAGCAAACCCACGATTTGCCAACTTCAACCGAGGGACGTGTTCGTTTGGCCTTTGCTATGGGTTACAGGGATTGGGAGGCGTTTGCTAGCGCGCTCGAAGAGCATCGGCGCCGGGTTCAAGAGCATTTTGAGCAGTTATTTGCTGCGCCTCATATGGATATCACTGATCAGATGGCCCAGGAGAAGAGACTTGCCGAAGTTTGGTTAGGAGGGGAGTTACGGGAGGCGAGTCTAGCGGTTTTAAGTGCGGCTGGATATCGTGCCCCAGAAGAGGCGGTGCAGACGCTGATGTATCTACGCCAGTCTTACACGGTGCGCGCCCTTAGCGCTCAGGCCCGAATTCGCCTGGATCGGTTGATGCCCCTGTTGCTAGGGGCAGTTGGCCGCACCGAGTATCCAGAGCAGTGTCTGCAGCGGGTAATAATTTTGCTGGAAACCGTGGCTCAGCGTACCGCTTATTTAGCTCTATTGGCAGAATATCCTATGGCTTTATCCCAGCTCGTGAAGCTATGTGCGGCCAGCCCCCTGATTGCCCGCCAGTTGACCCGCTACCCTTTGCTATTGGATGAACTGCTGGATCCCCGTTCTCTGTACCAGGTATTGGGCTATGATTCCTTGGCCGAAGATCTGAAGTGGTCGCTAGAATCTATCCCAGGGGATGATTTGGAGCAACAAATGGAATTGCTGCGCCACTTTTGCCAGCGCCAGACATTGCGCGTTGCGGCGGCTGATGTGACGGGGGTGCTGCCCCTGATGAAAGTAGGTGATCACTTAACTTATTTGGCGGAGGTAATTCTAAAAAAGGCCCTGGAGCTTAGTTGGCGGCACCTGGTTCACCGCCATGGCCGACTTCAAAGCAGCACCGGAGAGCAGCCGGAAGAGTCCGGTTTTGCCGTCATTGGCTATGGAAAATTGGGGGGGTATGAGCTGGGCTATGGTTCCGATCTGGACCTGGTTTTCCTTCATAACGCTAAACCGGGCGATCCTCCCAGCGAGGGGAAAAAACCCCTCGACCCTGTGGTATTTTATAGTCGTTTGGGACAGCGTCTTATCCATATCCTACAGACTTCGACTCCTTCTGGAAAACTGTATGAAGTTGATACTCGCCTGCGTCCAAGCGGCGTTTCCGGACTATTGGTCAGCGGCCTGGATGCCTATCGAGGTTATCAGTGCATGCAAGCTTGGACTTGGGAGCATCAAGCCCTGGTTCGGGCCCGCTTCGTGGCGGGCGACGCAAGGCTCGGCGCCGCCTTTACCGCTATGCGGCAGGAGATTCTGGGGCGGCAACGAGATCCAATAAAGTTGCGGGATGAGGTCCGTCATATGAGGGCTAAGATGCGGAACCAATTGGATCGCAGCCAGGGGGGCTGGTTCGATCTTAAGCAGGGCAGGGGTGGTATTGCTGATATAGAATTTATAGTTCAATATGGGGTACTTGCCTGGGCCCATGCTCATCCTCAATTGCTAGAGTACCCGGACAATATTCGGATTCTGGAAGGTTTTGCCCAGGCGGGGCTGTTGGCATCAGAAGAAAGTCAGCTACTGGCGGATGCCTATCGGGCCTATCGGGCAGCAGCCAATCGGCTCAATTTACAGACCCACGAGGCTCGGGTAGAAGAGGGGCAGTTTCGCCAGGAGCGCATTGCTGTCCAGCAGCTGTGGTCTGCTTTACTAGAAGATGAATCCGCCAAATAACCCCTCAGTGAACAATCAGGTAAGTAAGGGAGATGAGATGAAATGAGCACGATGGATGACCGCGACGGCATCATCTGGTTAGACGGCGAACTGGTGCCTTGGCGCGAGGCCCGAGTCCATGTATTAACCCATACCTTACATTATGGGATGGGAGTTTTCGAGGGGGTACGCGCTTACAAAACTCCCCGGGGTACAGCCATTTTCCGGCTGCAGGAACATACCGAGCGTTTGTTCCGTTCCGCCCATATTCTCAATATGACTATCCCCTATGATAAAGAGACCTTGAATCAGGTTCAGCGCCTGGTAGTGCGGGAAAATGGTTTGGAGACGGCTTATATTCGTCCCATGTGTTTTTATGGTTCCGAAGGTATGGGTTTGCGGGCTGATAACCTGCAGGTTCATGTGATGCTTGCAGCTTGGTCCTGGGGAACTTATCTAGGCGCTGAGAACATTGAAAGAGGAATCCGGGTGAAGACATCTTCCTATACCCGGCACCACGTGAATATTACCATGTGCAAGGCCAAGGCCAACGGCAATTACCTAAACTCCATGCTGGCGCTGCAAGAAGCCTTAGCCAGCGGTTGTGACGAAGCCTTGTTATTGGACACGGAAGGGTACGTGACTGAAGGCAGTGGGGAAAATATCTTTATTATTCGCAATGGCGTGATTTACACGCCTGATCTCACCTCAGCCTTGGAAGGAATCACTCGGGATACTATTTTTCAGTTGGCCCAGGAGATCGGCGTGCCTTTGCGGGAGAAGCGGATCACCCGGGATGAGGTCTATGTAGCGGACGAAGCTTTCTTTACTGGGACGGCAGCGGAAGTTACTCCTATCCGAGAGTTGGATGGCCGAAGGATTGGTGATGGTGTCCGTGGACCTATTACGGAACGCCTCCAGAGCCTCTATTTTGATCAGGTGCATGGCCGCCGGGAGGCTTACCCAGAGTGGCTGACTCTGGTATCGGATTGAGATTGAAGTGCTGGTTGATTAAGCGAAAGGAGAACTATGGCGGGACATAGTAAATGGGCCAATATTCAATATCGTAAGGGCGCCCAGGATGCCAAGCGGGGTAAGCTTTTTACCCGGCTTATTCGCGAGATTACGGTGGCGGCTCGCCTTGAGGGCGGCGATCCCGCAACAAGTCCAAGGCTGCGCACCGCTATTGACAAGGCTTTCGCTGCTAATATGCCGAAAGATAACATTGAGCGGGCTATCAAACGAGGCACCGGCGATCTGGAAGGAGTGGCCTACGAGGAGGTCCGCTATGAAGGATACGGACCCTATGGCGTAGCCGTGATGGTGGACTGTATGACCGATAATCGTAACCGCACCGTGGCTGAAATCCGCCACGTTTTTAGTAAATGGGGCGGAAATCTGGGCACGGATGGATCGGTTGCCTATTTATTCAGCAAAAAAGGAATTATCAGCTATTCTAAGGAAAGCAACGAAGATGCCATCATGGAAGTAGCCATTGAAGGGGGCGCTGAGGATGTGGTGACTAACGAGGATAGCTCAATAGATGTGTTCACTGAACCGGAGGAGTTTTCGACGGTAAAGAAGGCTCTGGATGAGGCGGGTTTGAAAGCCGAGCAGGCAGAAATTACGCAGCATGCGTCGACCAGCGTCTCATTGGCGCTGGAGGAAGCACGGAAAATGCTGGATTTTCTGGATGCTCTGGAGGAGCTGGATGACGTTCAGCAGGTCTATAGCAATGCTGATTTCTCCGAGGAAATTCTAGCGCAATTAGGATAGTTTCGGTTTCGGCCATTATTGAAAATGGCGCGATTAGCCGGAGAAAATAGGTGCCGATTCTTAGGTAAAGCTCTTCTTTTGGTAGATAATTTCCCAATTTTTTATGGCGCGAATCCTCGGTATTGATCCTGGGTCCCGGATTACGGGCTACGGCTTGATTGAAACTAATAACAAAAAAACCGTCTATATCGCTGCCGGTTGCATCCGAGCGGGAGAGGGAGGATTAGCGGAACGATTGGGACAAATCTTCCAGGGAATTACCGGAATTATCCAAGCTTACCATCCTGATGAAGTAGCGGTGGAGCAAGTTTTTATGCACCAAAATCCTGGCTCTGCTCTGAAGTTGGGACAGGCCCGCGGGGCGGCGATCTGTGCCGCAGTCAATGCGGTGCTCCCTATTTTTGAATATACCCCATCCCAGGTTAAACAAGCTGTGGTGGGACGTGGCGATGCGGCTAAATCACAAGTTCAATACATGATACGCTTATTGCTTAAACTTCCTGCCGAGCCGGCAACAGATGCTGCTGATGCCTTGGCCTGCGCCCTCTGCCATGAGCATGCAGGTCCGCTTCTGGCTGGTTTGGCTGGACAGGTAAGGGGTCGGCGGCGAGGGCGCTATTATCGATGATTGGTCGTCTGCGGGGTATTTTATTGGAAAAACGGGCTCCCTTTTTACTATTAGATGTACAAGGTGTAGGTTATGAGCTGGAAGCTCCTTTGTCTACGTTCTATGTCCTTCCCGCTATGGGCGCTGAGGTGATCCTATACACTCATCTGGTGGTGCGAGACGATGCCCACCTGCTGTATGCTTTCGCCAGTGAAAAGGAGCGCGGGCTGTTCCGGAGTCTTATTCGGGTTAATGGTGTGGGCGCTAAATTGGGATTGGGAATTCTTTCTGGAATAGAGGCCGAATCCTTTACCCGCTGTGTCCAGGAAGGAGATACGGTGAGTCTGACCCGGTTGCCTGGCGTAGGTAAAAAAACGGCGGAACGCCTCATTGTGGAGATGCGGGATCGGCTGCTCGATATGCCGGAGAGTGGAGTGGCAGGGATGCGCCCCGATAGGGTTGATGGTTCCGCCCCGGGGACAGTGGCGGAAGCGGTCAGCGCCCTGGTGGCGCTAGGTTATAAACCTAATGAAGCTAGCCGGGCGGTGCGCCGCCTCGATACGGAGGCATTGACCACGGAGGAGATCATCCGGCAGGCGCTACAGCGGATGTTATAATCATGACCCTAAACCGAGATATGGTTTCCCCCCAAGAAGATCGTGGGGAAAAAGCAGTTGAATTTTCGCTACGTCCTGCCAGATTAGCCGATTATGTAGGACAACCCCAGGTGCAAGAGCAGATGGAGGTTTTTATTCCTGCTGCCCGGGCCCGGCATGAGGCCCTTGACCACGTACTTATTTTTGGCCCCCCAGGGCTGGGTAAGACCACTCTCTCCCATATTATTGCCAATGAGTTGGAAGTGAATCTGCGGCAAACTTCTGGACCGGTACTGGAACGGCCTGGCGATCTGGCTGCTTTGCTTACCAATCTGGAGCCTCGGGATGTACTTTTTATCGATGAAATTCATCGCTTAAGCCCAGTGGTGGAGGAAGTGCTTTATCCGGCCATGGAGGATCGTCAGATTGATATTATGATTGGTGAGGGTCCGGCGGCGCGATCCATCAAACTGGATTTGGTGCCTTTTACCTTGGTGGGGGCGACCACCCGGGCAGGATTGTTGACTTCTCCTCTGCGGGATCGCTTTGGTATCGTGCAACGCCTAGAATTTTATGCGGTAGATCATTTAGTTTTGATTGTGGAACGTACGGCCCGTATTCTTGGCATGGCGATGGAAAAAGAGGGCGCCTTGGAGATTGCGCGCCGTTCCCGCGGAACGCCGCGAATTGCTAACCGCCTGCTGCGGCGAGTGCGGGATTATGCCGAAATCAAGGGAGATGGCCAGGTAACCCGCCAGGTAGCGCAAAAGGCCCTGGATTTGCTAGACGTGGATAGCCATGGTTTTGATACCATGGACCGCAAGTTGCTGTTAGCGATGCTTGAGAAATTCGATGGCGGGCCGGTGGGTGTCGATAGTCTAGCAGCCGCCATTGGCGAAGAGCGGGGTACTATTGAAGATGTCATAGAGCCATTTTTACTTCAGCAGGGATTCGTTATGCGTACGCCGCGAGGCCGAATGGCAACCCGCCATGCCTATCTTCATTTTGGTTTAAAACCGGCTGTAAAGATGGTGCCACAAGAAGTTTCTGATCTTTTTCCCAATGAATGAATTTGTCTGGCCAGTGCGTGTTTACTATGAGGACACGGACAGCGGTGGCGTGGTTTATTATGCTAATTATCTCAAGTTTATGGAACGGGCCCGTACCGAGTGGTTGCGCAGCCTGGGTTTTGAGCAGGATGTTTTGCTCAATGAACAGGGGTTGTTATTTGTGGTACGCTCCTTGCAATTAGATTATTTGCGGCCAGGGCGCTTTAATGATTGGCTGAAGGTTCATAGCCATCTCCTGGAGCGTGGACGCGCCAGTTTGGCTTTTGCCCAGACGGTGCGGCGCGGGGAGCAAACGCTCCTCTGCCAGGCCGAAGTGAAGGTGGTTTGCCTAAATGCTCAAACCTTTCGCCCTTGTCCCATTCCTAAACTGATACTTGCGGAGATTACCGGTGACTGTTGATCTCTCTCTTCTGGATTTAATTACAGGTGCCAGCTTCTTGGTGCAATTGGTGATATTGATACTGCTAATTATTTCCGTGATTGCTTGGACTCTTATCTTCCGTAAACGCAGCGAGCTGAAGCAGGCCAGGGAGGAGGCCGACGAGTTTGAAGATCGGTTTTGGTCGGGGAAAGAACTCAATAGCCTCTACGCTGAACTAGCTGCCCAAGAGCTCCCGCCTGGGGGCATGGAAGGTATCTTTCTCGCGGGTTTCAGCGAGTTTGCACGTTTGCGCAAGCAGGCTGGCGTGGAGCACCGAACGGTATTGGATGGAACCCAGCGGGCGATGCGGGTTTCCTTGGCCCGAGAAATAGATATGCTGGAGGCTTCGCTGCCGTTTTTGGCCACAGCTGGTTCCACCAGCCCCTATATCGGCCTATTTGGCACCGTATGGGGAATCATGAATTCGTTCCGAGGCTTGGGCAATGCTCATCAAGCCACTTTAGCTATGGTGGCGCCAGGGATTGCCGAGGCGCTTATCGCCACCGCCATGGGGCTGTTTGCCGCTATTCCGGCGGTGATTGCCTATAATCGCTATGCTTATGAAGTGGAGCGCCTGGCCAACCGCTATGATACCTTTGTAGAGGAATTCTCTACTATTCTTCAGCGCCAGATTCATACTGTTTAAGTCTAGCCCCCCATGTATACTCTTCAGCAACGCAAGCGGCGCCGGCTCCTGGCGGAAATCAACGTGGTGCCCTACATTGATGTCATGTTGGTGTTATTGGTGATTTTCATGATTACGGCGCCGATGCTGACTCAGGGAGTTAAGGTTGATCTACCCCGGGCAGGCTCTAAGCCGGTAAAGCCGCCGGAGGATGAGCGGCCTTTGTTGATCAATGTGGACGCCCAAGGGCGTTATTATATTAATATAGGCGAAACGCCAGACCAGCCTGTTACAGCAGATAAGCTTTTAGAGGTAGTTACTTTGGTGCTGCGCCATAAGCCTGATACCCCCATTCTTATAGGAGGGGATCGCCAGGTTTCCTATGGCGCCGTGGTGAAGATAATGGCCCTGCTACGGCAGGCAGATGTTTCCCAACTCGGACTCATTACAGAGCCGCCGCCCCCGCAGGAATCTCGCTAATTTATTATCCATGGAGAATCCACGCCAGAAATGGTTCGCCTTTGCACTGGCTCTTTTGGTCCACGGTATTTTATTTGCTGTGTTGGTGATTAGTCTGGGCTGGACTCCTAAACCCGAGCCAGTCAATATTGCCCCGGCGCAGATTGTCCAAGCCACTGTCGTAGATAAGGAGAAGCTGTTAGCGGAAGCCGCCCAGCGGCGGCAAGCAGAACAGGATGCACTAGCCCGGCAGCAGGCCCTAGTGCAAAAACGGGAAGCAGCTGAACGGCAGCGGGCAGAAGCCCAGCGCCAGCAGCAGGCGAGAGCGGAACAGGCCAGGCGGGAAACCCAAGAACAACAGGCATTGGAGCAAAAACAGCAGGAGGAACAAGCCCGGCTTAAACGACTAGAGGCGGAGCGGCAGGCAAAGGAAGAAGCGGCCCGCCGTCAGGCGGAAGCCGAGAAAAAGCGCGCTGAGGAGAAAAAGCGCCAAGCCGAGGCCGAGAAGCGGCGGTTGGAGGAAGAACGGCGTCGGGCTGAGGCAGCCAAACGAAAAGCGGAAGAAGAGCGTAAAAAGATTGAGGCGGCTAAACGCAAGGCGGAGGAGGAACGCAAAAAAGCAGAAGCGGCCCGCCGCCAGCAGGAACTTCAGGACCGTATCGAGGCGGAGGAGAACGCCGCTCAAGTTGAGGCTGCCCGTAATCGCTTTTTAACGCAAGTAAAAATGCGAGTACAGCGTTACTGGATCCGCCCCCCGAGCGCCCGCGATGATCTTGTGGTTTTACTGCAAGTAGAAATGCTACCCAGCGGCGAGGTGCGCAATGTGAAAGTGGCTAAGAGCAGCGGTGACCGAGCCTTTGATCGCTCGGGAGAAGCAGCGGTTTATAAAGCTGCCCCTTTGCCAATACCGGCCGAGTCAGCGGCGGCAGAAGATTTCTTACCTAGATTTAATTTTAAATTCTGTTCTGATCCTTCTAATTGTAAATGATGAACACGAGAGTTTGGTGTAAAATTATAGGGATGTTGGCGCTGCTAGTGTGGCTAGTGTCTTCGCCCAGTGTTTTTGCCGTGCTCACCATTGAAATCACCGGTGGCACGGAAGCAGCGTTACCTATTGCCATTGTCCCCTTTCAGAATGAAGGGAGCACTCCCCCTGAGAATGTGGCCGCTGTCATCGCTGCCGATTTGGCCCGCAGCGGGCGCTTTGCCCCGTTGCCAGAGGAAGACCTGATTTCCCGCCCTCGCAATGCTTCTGATATCCAGTTCCAGGATTGGCGGCGGCTGGGTTCGGAAGGGTTGGTGATTGGAAAGGTGATCTCTTTAGGTGCGGACCGTTATGAAGTGCGCTTTCAACTCTTTGATATCTATAAGGAAGAGCAATTAGTAGGACGCCGTTACCAAGTTCCAGCGGCAGGACTGCGCCATCTAGCCCATCAAATTGCTGATCTTATCTACGAGACCTTGACCGGTGAAAAAGGAATTTTTACTACTCATATTGCCTTTGTGACCGTTTCTAGGGCTGCCCATGGAGCTAAACAATATTCCCTGCAAGTAGCCGATGTAGATGGCCATAATCCCCATACTATTCTGCGCTCGAAGGAACCCATTTTATCGCCGGCCTGGTCCCCCGATGGGACTCAGCTCGCCTATGTGTCCTTCGAGCGCAGGCGCTCGGAAGTTTTCGTTCAGGAATTGCGCACAGGGCAGCGACAATCCGTAGCCTCTTTTTCTGGGATTAACAGCGCCCCCGATTGGTCTCCGGATGGAGGCAAACTTGCTCTGGTCCTCTCCAAGGAAGGTAATCCGGAAATTTATATTCGTGATTTGGCAACCGGCAGGCTTACCCGTCTTACCCATAATACTGCCATTGATACCGAGCCCGCTTGGGCGCCTGATGGAGGGAGTATTGTCTTTACTTCGGATCGGGGAGGGCGGCCTCAACTTTATCAGATTCCGGTTTCAGGGGGACGAGCGCAACGTTTAACCTTCGATGGAGCCTATAATGCTTCTGCTTCGTTTGCGCCGGACGGCCGCCGCTTGGCTTTAATTCATGGGGATAAGGGACAGTTTCATATTGCCGTATTGAATTTACAAAGTAAGGAATTGCAGGTGCTGACCGAGACTCGGATGGATGAATCACCAAGCTTTGCCCCCAATGGCCGAATGATTCTTTATGCCACCTCGAGTCCTCAGGGAGGCGTCTTAGCCGCCGTCTCCACCGACGGTCGGGTTCGCCAGCGTTTAGCGCAGCAAGGTGATGAAGTCCGGGAACCCGCCTGGTCCCCTTGAACTAAAAAATAGAATCTTTAAGGAGCTCTAGCGATGCGTCTAGTTATTCTCTTTTTTCTGCTAGCGGGGATTTATGGGTTAGTGGGATGTGCGGGCGGTACCGCTACCACTCAAGGCGGGCCTCCGGATGTTGTCGTGGAGGAACGAGGCGCTTCCCCTTATCCTGAAGGTGAAGCCTTGGAAGAGGAAAGCGCCACCACCTGGGGAATCGGCGAAGGAGCCGCCTATCAAGGCGATCCCCTGGCCGATCCTGCTAGTCCTCTGGCCAGCCGGGTGGTTTACTTTGAATTTGATAGCAGCGAGATTCAGCAAGATGATCGGCCCATTGTGGAAGCTCATGGCGGTTATCTGGCAAAACACCCCGATATCAAGGTGACTCTGGAAGGCCATACTGATGAGCGGGGTTCTCGAGAATATAATTTGGCTTTAGGCGAACGGCGGGCCAACGCGGTGCGCAGTTTAATTCTTTTGATGGGAGCCTCGGAAGACCAAGTTGAAGTAGTAAGCTATGGTGAGGAGCGGCCAGCAGTGGATGGCCAGGATGAAGGTGCTTGGCAGCTCAATCGTCGGGTCGAAATCCTTTACCCAGGAGAGTAATGATGGTGTCGTGGTGTCGGGGCCGTTGGTTATTGGCGGGGGGGGTGCTGTGGGCCCAGCTATCAGTGGCATCTGGGGCTGAAGAGGTTGAGGTGATCGACCCAGGCGCATTGGAGCAGCGCCTGCAGCAGATAGAGCGTATCATCGAGGGACAGGGATTGTCTGAGTTGTTATCGCAGATGGCGGAATTGGAAGCTAACGTACGGCGGCTTCAGGGAGAGAGCGAGGAACTGCGGTATGAGATGGATAATCTCAAAAGACAGCAGCGGGAATTATACGTGGATTTGGACCGGCGGTTACAAAAATTAAGCACTTCCGGGGAAAGTTTATCCCCCCTCTTGCCCTCGGAGGCGACGGAAGAAGTTGCAGAGGAAGTGCTCGTTGATTCCGGGGAACAAACTTACCAGGCCGCCTTGGAATTGCTTAAGGAAGGGCGCTATGAAGAGGCAATTGCCGCGTTTGACCAGTTTCCACAGCAGTACCCCGATAGCCGTTACCGGCCCAATGCCCAATACTGGCTGGGAGAAGCCCGGTACATGCTGGGTGACTTTAATGCTGCCGCCGACACTTTTCAGGCCCTGGTGGAACAATACCCGGAGAGTGCCAAGGTTCCCGATGCGATGCTCAAACAAGGATTGGCTTATTATGAGTTAGCGCAATGGGAACAAGCAAAAGCTCAATTCCAGGCAGTCATGACCCGCTATCCCGCTTCTACCGCTAGCCGCTTAGCCGAAGAGCGTTTCGAGAAAATGAAGCGGGAAGGTCATCCTTGATTGCGTTAAAGGAATGTAGCGCTAAAAGAAATGTTTATTGGCGTACAAGATTGAGTTAAAGGCTAGGGTGCGAACCAAACTAAAAATATTTAGACAAACCGTGCAGATCTCTAGATGGCATTGCTATAACAAGCGGCTGAAGTCCTTCTCCATGCCTGAGAATAAGTGGGGTAATCCAGCGGGCGTGCCTGCTTGCGTGTGCCCCCCACAGGCAGGGGCGTAGAACACGCGTAAGACTCGTATAAGACCGCTCCGGCGGCAGTGAGGTTGGCGAGGCAAGTAAGAGACTAGATTTTTATGAACGGTTACTATGAAACGTCTGCGTATTACTGAAATTTTTTATTCCCTACAGGGAGAAGCCCGCAGCGTTGGGTGGCCCACGGCGTTCGTGCGTTTAACCGGTTGCCCCCTCCGCTGCCATTACTGCGATACTGAATATGCCTTCCAAGGCGGGCGCTGGATGGCGCTGGACGGAATTCTTGACGCTGTTGCAGAATTTGGGGTCCGTCATGTCACCGTGACCGGCGGCGAGCCTCTAGCTCAATCAGCTTGCCTAGGACTTTTAACCCGGCTCTGCGATGCTGGGTATGAGGTCTCTTTAGAAACTAGTGGCGCCTTGGATATCTCGGCTGTTGATCGCCGGGTGATCAAGGTTATGGACTGGAAAACGCCAGGCTCAGGGGAAGAAGCCCGTAATCTTTCTACTAATCTTGAGCACCTCTCTTCCCAGGACCAGGTAAAGTTGGTGCTTTGTAACCGTCATGATTATGATTGGGCCAAGGGAGTCCTTGAGCGTCATCGTTTGACTGAGTATTGTGAAGTTTTGTTTTCCCCCAGCTACGAGCAATTGAGTCCCACTGATCTAGCTGACTGGATACTAGCAGATCATTTGCCCGTGAGGATGCAGATTCAGCTGCATAAATACCTTTGGGGGGAGGAGCCGGGACGATGACTGCTCCCAAAGCGGTAGTCTTAGTCTCTGGGGGCCTGGATTCAGCCACGGTGCTAGCCATTGCCCGGGAGCAGGAGTTTATTTGCCACACCCTAAGTTTTAATTATGGCCAGCGGCACCGGGTTGAGCTCCAGGCGGCTGCTGAGATTTCTCGCCGGATGGGAGCGGTAGAGCATAAACGTATCACCATCGATTTGGGAGGATTCGGGGGGTCGGCGCTGACGGACCCTAGTATGGCTGTACCGGAAGCATCCAGCGGGGCCATACCCATTACCTACGTACCTGCGCGGAATACGGTTTTTTTATCGTTTGCCTTGGGTTGGGCTGAAGTATTGGGAGCCCAAGATATCTTCATTGGCGTCAATGCGGTGGATTACTCGGGTTATCCTGATTGCCGCCCAGCGTTTATTAAGGCTTTTGAACATCTGGCTAAACTTGCCACCTGCGCAGGCTTGGAAGGGCGGGCATTTCGCATTCAAGCTCCGCTTCTTCATCTATCCAAGGCAGAGATTATCCGGGAAGGGATGCGCTTGGGAATTGATTATTCTCGCACGATTTCTTGTTATCAAGCGGATGAGAATGGGCGGGCTTGCGGAGTCTGTGATTCTTGCCGGTTCCGCAAGCAGGGCTTTTGGGATGCGGGTGTGCCCGATCCTACCCGTTACCATTAAAAACCTTTAAGATTTTCGTCAACTCAGGTAAAATTGCGTCCTTAATCCTACTGCGGGGCCGTTAGCTCAGTTGGTAGAGCACCGGACTTTTAATCCGTGTGTCGGAGGTTCGAATCCTCCACGGCCCACCAAATAAATCAGTATCCTTTCTTCCAATCCGGTTATTTTCAGGTATTCTCCATACTTAACGCTTTATTAGCTCACATATTAAAGATACCGGAAGCATTCCTGCAATCTTCTCTCTTTGCGCCGAAATCACAACGGTAAGCTTATCCTATCGTTGGACGATTAATAAGGATGCAGGAAATTAAAAGAGTACCTCCCTTCAGGTGTTGTGCATCCCAAATATGAATTGATTGAGGTAGAAGAAAGCCGGTTTTTGTGGCGGATGATAAGATGAATGATGGTTAAAAGACGGTATTAGCCCAAAACCGAGTTTCCTGTTTAAGTTTTCATACGAATAGTCGAGAAAATGCGACCGGTAATTGTGATATCCAGCTACCTCCTTTCTTGCGGAGGGCTAATTTTGGCGTTGACCTATTCAACTATAGGGGCGGCTGCCTACACACTGACATTGGAGGATGTGTTGGCGCTGGCGCAAGGCAATCCGAATATTGTCGCTGCCCAGGCCCAACAGGATGCCGCTTCCGCAGCGCTACAGACAGCGCGCGCCTATCCCAATCCTGAAGCCCAATTAATGGCGGGACCTTCCAAGGCGCTCGCACCGGGAACGCCTGGTGGCCTCAGCGCTTTTGCGCAGATTGCCCAGCCTATTGAACTTCCCAGTGTTCGTTCATCCCGTGCACGTGGTGCAATGGCAGGGCTGGAGACGGCTCAGGCGGCTACGTCTAACGTGAGCCTCGCTATTCTAGCCCAAGCGAAGCAGGCTTTTTATGAAATTCTGCGGCGGCAGAATGAGGCGGAGGTTGCTATACAAAATCAGGCTTTGCTAGAGCAAATTCGGGATCGGGTAAAATTGCGGGTAGAGACGGGAGAGGCTCCCCGCTATGAATTTGTTAAGGCTGAAGCGGAAGTTTTAAGCGCTATTAAAAACCGTGAACGGGCTCAACTGCAGATTAATAGCGCCAAATCGATGTTGCGGGCACTGATCGGAGCAAGCTTACCTATAGATTTTGAAGCCAAAGGCAAATTGGCCGTGCCCAAGGATGTTCCCTCTGTTGAGAAGCTTCGTAGTCTGGTGCTTGAGCGCCATCCTGCGATTATTCAAATTCAGGGCCAGATGCGGCAAGCGCAGGCGCAGCTAAGGCTTGAACAAAATCTTAGATATCCCCAACCTACCTTCATGGCAAGCTTTCAGCGGGCTCCAGATCTGGATCAGTGGCTTTTCGGATTTGCTATTCCATTGCCCCTATGGAACCAGCGTCAAGGACCTATAGCGGCAGCTGCTGCTGAGCTCAAACAGAGCGAGGCCGCCGCGGAGCAGCAGCGCTTGGTTTTATTGCGGGAGATTGAAATTGCTCACACTCGTTACCGGATTGCGGCCCGGCAGGAGGAAGCTTTTGAAACGGGCCTGCTCAAAGAGGCGGAGTATGCTCTTAAGGTTGCTGAAACCGCTTACCGTCAAGGGGCGCGGGGTATTCTTGATTACCTGGATGCTCAGCGTATTTACCAAACAGTTCGCCAAGACTATATTAATGCCCGCTTTGATAAGCAAATGGCCTATATCGAAATTGAACGCCTACTTGCCAGTGACTTATGAACTATTTGGAGTTTCGCCATGACTAATAGCAGTTTTGTTTCTACCTGTCTGCGTGCGGACACGCACAGGCAGGCAAAACTTTATCAGCCTAGAGAATTCGCGGTTCTCTGCGGCCTTCGGCGAAGGGTTTTTCTTGGCTTCCGTTGGTTGGCTGCTCCTCGCGCTTTCACTTTGGGTGCTCTCCACCCTAGGTTCCGTGAACAAGCGCATGCTAGCGCGAATTCATGGCGAAAAGCTGGCCCTAGCGCTCGATGCGCCGTTTCACGGCGCATCGAGCGCTAGGGGGTCATTAAATATCCATGTTTAATTCTAATGCCATGCAAGTGTTTGTCCTTGCCCTTGTCTTCAGCCTCGTGTTGTTTCCCTCTTGCTTGGTTGCCGAGGGGCCAAGTCCTTCCCTTGATAGCGCTAACACTATCGAGGTCTCTGATATACTGGCCCAGCAGCTCAAGGTCAGGCCAGTGGGGCACGGTCGTGTCCGGGATACGCTGCGTTTGCCGGGCCGTGTCCAGCTTGATGAGCAACGCCTGGCGCGGATTGGGGCTTCCGTTACTGGCCGGATCACCGCGCTGTACGCTATTTTGGGCCAGGAAGTACAGCGGGGCGATATTCTGGCTGAGCTTAACAGCACCGAACTTGGAGCGGCGCAGGCCGCCTACCTTAAAGCTTCCTCCCAAGTCAGTTTGCGTAAATTAGCGGTTAGCCGGGCCCAACGCCTGCTGGCCGGGGATGTGATTGGCTCCGCCGAACTCCAGGAACGGGAAGGTGAACTCGTTGCAGCCGAGGTAGAAATGCAGGCAGGAGCTGACCAGCTCCGGGTGCTGGGAATGAGCGACAGAAGTATCAAGCAGCTCACCCGTAATGGGCAAATTGATTCTCACTCCCATATTACCGCGACCCTAAGTGGCACGGTGATCGACCGGCGCATCAGCCTTGGGCAGGTCGTGCAACCCTCGGATACGCTTTATACGATTGCCGATCTTTCCCATGTATGGTTAGTGGCTCAAATCCCGGAGAACCAAGCTTACTTGGTTCAGGAGGGCCAGGAGGCAGAAGCGGAAATACCAGCTCTGCCTGGCCCCTCAGCCACAGGCCAGCTTATTTATGTTGCCGATGTGGTGGACCCGAATACCCGCACCGTTACGATGCGAATGGATGTTCCTAATCCCCAGGGGCAAATTAGACCCAATATGCTGGCCTCAATAGTTATTCATACCCGAGCCGCGCCTGAACTCGTGGTTCCAGCTCAAGCTATCGTGCGCCAAGGCAGAGAGGATTTCATTTTCGTGCAGAGCGATCCTCGGCATTTCACGCTTCGCCCCGTTAAGTTAGGTCCTAATGGAGGCGAATTTCGAGGGGTAGTGAGCGGATTAACAGTCGGTGAACCTATTGTAGTGGAAGGGGCTTTTCACTTAAATAACGAGCGCTTGCGCCGCAATTTGGATTAGTTCTATGGTGAAATCTCTGATTCATGGCGCGCTTGAGCAGCGGGTCGTTATCGTAGTGGTAGCCCTTGTACTCTTAGGTTTTGGTTTGCGGGCACCTAGCCAACTTTCCATGGATGCCTTTCCGGATGTGACCAATATCCAAGTTCAGGTGGCTACCGAAGCTTTAGGTCGTTCCCCCGAGGAAATGGAACGATTTATCACCGTACCCGTTGAGATTGCGATGACGGGGCTCCCGGGCCTTACCGAAATGCGCTCCCTTAATAAAAGCGGGCTCTCGATTATTACCCTGGTTTTTACCGATGAGACGGATGTCTATTTTGCCCGGCAATTAGTAATGGAGCGCCTCATTGGTGTGCAAGATCGCTTGCCGCCGGGTGTTACCCCGGTACTTGGTCCGGTGTCAACTGGGCTTGGCGAAGTTTATCAATATACGCTCCAACGGCCGGACGATGGTGGCCGCGCCCTTACCCCTGCCGAGTTGATAGAACGACGCACCATCCAGGACTGGGTGGTGCGGCCCCTGCTGCGCAGTATCCCTGGGGTGGCGGAGATTAATTCTCAGGGAGGGTATGTTAAGCAATATCATGTTTTGGTCGATCCTGACCGGCTGCACCATTATCAGATCAGCCTTAAAGAGATTGAAGAGGCCCTAATCCGTAATAATGCCAATAGTGGCGGCGGCGTTCTGCCTCACTATGCGGAGCAATACTTAATCCGGGGTCTCGGCTTGATTGCTAGCATCGAGGATATTGGCAATATTATCCTCAAGGAGTTTGGGGGCACGCCTATTTATATCCGGGATGTGGCAAGCATTCGTATTGGGCACGAGGTTCGACAGGGCGCCATTATCAAAAATGGCGTGAGCGAGCAGGTATCAGGGATCGTATTGATGATTCGCGGCGGTAACGCCATGGAGGTAGTCGGGCGGGTCAAGGAAAAAGTAGCGGAGATCAATGAGCAAGGGCTGCTTCCTGGCGGGCTAGAAATTGTCCCTTATTATGACCGGACCGATTTGGTGGGGGCAGCGCTGAATACAGTCACCAAGACCCTGCTTGAAGGTGTTGTATTGGTCATCGTGATATTGTTTGTATTCCTCGGCGATATCCGCAGCAGCTTTATCGTCGTTTGCACCTTAGTGCTTACGCCGCTACTTACCTTCATGGTGATGAATCGTTATGGGATTTCGGCCAACCTCATGTCCCTGGGGGGGCTTGCCATTGCAATCGGGCTAATTGTGGATGGTTCCGTGGTGGTGGTGGAGAATACTTTTCGCTATTTGAGCGAGCGTAGAAATACCGGCGAAAGCAAGACCCGAATCGTCCTGGAGGCGGCGGTTGAAGTGGGCAAGCCGGTTATTTTCGGGGTAGGCATCATTATCGTGGTGTTCTTGCCCTTGTTTACCCTGGAGGGAATGGAAGGAAAAATTTTTGCGCCCCTGGCCCTTACCATTTCCATTGCCCTTTCTATTTCCCTGCTCCTATCCTTGGTTCTCTCGCCGGTGCTCTGTTCCTATGTGCTTAAAGGAGGAAGCGAGGAAGATACACGCCTAATCGCCTGGCTGAAAAGGGGGTATTTAAAACTCCTTGCTTGGGCACTTAATTGGCGCATTACCGTGGTTTTGAGCAGCGTGCTTCTTCTCGGCTTAGCGTTAAGTTTGTTTCCGTATTTAGGTAAATCCTTCATCCCGGTTATGAAGGAAGGCGCGCTCACACCACAGATCAACCGAGTGGCAGGGATGTCCCTCAGTGAGTCAATTCGCATGGAGATGTATGCAACCCGCCTTATTCGCGAAGTTCCCGGCGTGGAAATGGTGGTTTCCAAGCTTGGGCGTGGTGAGAGTCCTGCCGATCCGGTGGGGCCGAACGAGTCAGATCCCATTGTAACCCTTAAACCGCGGGCAGAATGGCCCGAGGGCTGGACCCAGGATGATATCGACGCGGCGATCCGTGATAAGCTTAAGGCTTTGCCGGGCGTGCAAATCGTTCTCAGCCAGCCCATTGCGGAACGGGTTGACGAAATGGTTTCTGGAGTCAAGTCGCAGCTGGCGATTAAACTTTTTGGTGATGATCTGTCCGCCTTAAAACGCACCGCGGATGATATTGCCCGCCTGCTAAGAACGGTTGAGGGAACCCGCGACTTACGAGTGGAACGGGTGAGCGGCCAACAATACCTTTTAGTTGATGTCAACCGCCATGCTATTGCCCGCCACGGGATCAATGTAGCCGATGTGCATAGTGTAATTGAAACCGCCATTCGGGGGAAAGTGGCGACTCATATCTATGAAGGCGAGCGGCGCTTTGCGGCGTTGGTGCGTTTTCCTGAAAGCAACCGTAATTCGCCCGAAGCTATCAGCAGGATTCTACTCACTTCAGCCAGTGGCGCTCGGGTTCCAATTGAGGATCTAGCTGATGTTCGGCTAGAGGAAGGCCCTGCCCGGATTAGCCGTGAGAGCGCCAAGCGCCGCATTGTCGTCGGCGCTAACCTTGTCGATCGGGATATGGGAGGGTACGTGGACGAAGTTCAGCAAAAGATTGCCGAGCAGATTAAGTTACCCGAAGGGTATTTCCTTGTATGGGGCGGCCAATTCGAGAATATGGAGCGGGCAATGGCGCGTTTGACGATCATTGTGCCATTAACCATTGCGATTATTTTCTTTCTTTTGTTTGTGCTGTTTAACACCGTTCGGTTAGCCGCTTTAATCATCCTGGTTCTGCCATTTGCCTCCATTGGCGGCATTGTTGCTCTTTTTCTTACGGGAGAATATTTATCTGTACCCGCCTCGGTAGGGTTTATTGCCCTTTGGGGCATCGCTGTTCTCAATGGAGTGGTGCTGGTCTCCTATATTCGTAGCCTGCGGGATGGGGGATTGGAGCAATGGGAGGCAATAGTGCAGGGGTGTGCCCAGCGTTTCCGTCCTGTCCTCATGACGGCGACCGTAGCCATGTTGGGATTAACCCCCATGCTGTTCGCAGAGGGTCCGGGATCAGAAGTACAACGGCCCTTGGCTGTGGTTGTTATCGGAGGATTGATTAGTTCGACCGCGCTCACCCTGATTGTGGTGCCTGTCCTCTACCGTTGGTTTGATGTGCGCCGCAGAGGGGAAGGCGGACAGGTTGAATTTGAGGGGAAAAGAGATTCATAGGGCTTTTTGAGGAATACCAATTGAAAATGGATTGATAATTCGCAGATCTTAGCCCTTTTTGCCTTTTATATCCCTACTGGCTACCCGTTACTTCGGCGGAATAGAAAATGAGAATCTCCCAAGGGCAGAAATTGTATCGTCGATTATATTTTAATCAATTCCCACACTCCACGCTGCTGACAGAGCCAATCAAATTCTTCGCGTAATAGATGCTGATTGGCTTTTGCTTCTATTCTTCCTATGATATGGCTATCACATAGTTTGACCTATTGCCGCCGCCTTGAAGAAAATTTGCGCGAGGCAATGGGGTTAACTGCCAAGCTATTTTACATTTAAGCGATAAATTTTGTTAGGCTTAAGAGCACTCAAATTAAACTGAGGAAGTAATGAGGAAAAGATACCGGATACAGTTCCCAAAAGCTAAATTATCTAGTTGCAAGCAAGACGAAGCTTACTTCTATCTTCAAGAAGAGAATGGCAGAAGAAAAATAAGATTTCATGATTATAGTGAAATTTATCAAAAACAAGATTTATACGAGCAAATCTTTTATGAGCGCCTGCAATGTTCATCCCCAAGCAAAGTATCCTCTATACTCGAAGCAGCGGTAAAACAGTCCCAAGATAATTTCTCTGAACTTCGGATATTAGATTTGGGCGCAGGTAATGGCATGATGGGGGATGAGCTAAAAAAACATGGGGTTTCCCGCTTAATAGGGATAGATATAGTTCCTGAAGCCTATGAGGCAACCATACGAGATAGACCAGGGATATATGATGCCTATTATGTTGAAGATTTCACAAGATTAGATAATGATAAAAAGGAGGAAATAAAAACCTGGAACTGTGATTGTATGGTAACAGTCTCCGCGCTTGGTTTTTCCGATATTCCAGCAAAGGTATTTATAGAGGCGTTTAACATTATTAAGAATGAGGGGTGGTTAGCCTTTAACATTAAAGAAACCTTTTTCAATATTAGTGACGAATCAGGTTTTTCAAAAATGATTCGGGAATTAATATTTTCTAAATATATTGATATATATTGTATTGAACGCTACCGGCATAGATTCTCAATAGATGGAGAGCCGTTATATTATTTCGCGGTTGCAGGAAGAAAAAATTTAGATATTCCCAGTAATTTTTTGGATTCAAAAAATATCCTAGCCTAAGCAAGCAGTAGATAATTTTTACGATTAAATTTAAATAAAGTAATTGCAGTTAATGAAGACTAAATCACCGCCGCTTTCAAGTTGGATTTTTATCGTTACTATCCTGTGGATAGGTTTCTTGCTTGCGATTAGCTTTATGGAAGCACCTCTTAAATTCTGTGCGCCTTCATTAACTTTACCCGTTGCCCTTGAAATTGGGTATATCGTTTTTCATGCTCTCAACCTTGTAGAAATTATATTTGCGGCCTTGATTCTTGCCGCTACCTATTTCGGCCTAACTTCTCGAAAATCTATCCTCTTTGCTGTTGGCGTTATAGGGATACTTATTATTCAGACTGTCCTTCTTTTTACCAAATTAGATGCAAGAACGCTTGCTATCATCAATGGTCTAGAAACTTCATCCACGCCGTACCATATTGTCTACATGGTAATGGAAGTTATCAAGTTAATAGGATTAGTGGTTTTAGCTTTTTATCAGCTGGGCGATTTTAGACTATCGGTTATAAAGTTAACCCGACAAAATCTAGAGAATCCTAATCGCGTCCGGTAACCAATAATTCTACCTTTTGGTATCTAGGGGAGAAGGTTAATTTCACAAGCATGGATGCCGCCCAGCAAAATTATTTCCCCAGGTGTTGCGTATGCCTCTATGGGATGTGGTGATTATCGGCGGTGGCGCCGCTGGTTTGATGTGTGCTATTGAGGCTGGTAAACGCCAGCGACGGGTATTGCTCATTGAGCACAGTAACCGTGTGGGCAAGAAGATTCTAATGTCTGGGGGCGGGCGCTGTAACTTCACTAACCTACACGTCAGGCCGGATAATTTTTTATCGGCTAATCCTCACTTCTGTAAATCCGCGCTGGCCCGCTATAGCCCGTGGGATTTTATCGCCATGGTAGAACGCCACGGTATTGCTTACCATGAGAAAGAATCCGGGCAGCTATTCTGCAACCAATCTTCAAAGTTAATCGTGAACATGCTGGTAGCGGAGTGTCAGCAAGTCGGGGTACGTATTGAATTGGGATCCAAGGTAACCACGGTGAAACATAGGTTCCCTGGCTTTGCTTTAGAAACCAGTCTAGGATCGGTTCAGGCATCCGCATTGGTCATTGCCAGTGGTGGCTTGTCCATCCCTAAAATGGGTGCTAGCGGTTTTGGTTATGAACTTGCTAAACGGTTTGGACATCGTATTCTTGCTACCCGTCCCGCCTTGGTGCCCCTGATCTTCACTGAAGAAGACTTGGAGCAATATCGGGACTTAAGTGGCATTGGACTATTAGCCGAAGTCGGCTGCAATAATCAGTATTTTACCGGCGGCATGTTGTTTACTCATCGAGGAATCAGCGGCCCGGCTATTTTACAGATCTCTTCCTATTGGCAGCTTTCTGATGAACTGGGGATAAATCTATTGCCAGGAACAGATGTTCTAGCATGGTTAACAGAGCGGCAGCGCAGTCGCCCTAGTGCCGAACTCAGGACAGTGCTCGCCAAATGCTTGCCAAAACGGTTGGCCCAGCGCCTCTGTAAATTAGTATTTGGCAGCTTTCCCCTGCGCCAATATTCTCCACTGGAATTGAGGGCAGTGGCCGAACGGCTCCAGTATTGGCGCTTTTATCCCAAGGGAACCGAAGGTTATCGCACGGCTGAGGTGACATTGGGTGGTGTCAATACCGATGAGCTTTCTTCGGCTACCATGGCCTCCAAAAAAGTGCCGGGACTATACTTTATCGGGGAAGTGGTGGATGTGACTGGTCATCTGGGTGGATTCAATTTTCAATGGGCTTGGGCATCTGGTCATGCGGCTGGGCAGGCGGTTTGAGGGCTAACCGAGAGAATTATTCACAATAAACTAAGAAGCCATATCAATTAAAATTCTCCTCCCAGTGCTTTGAATTGTTGAGAGTAGAGAAAAGATATGCAAGAAGGTGAGAAGTTTAACAGTATCAGTCACCTCGTAGGCGCAGTAGCAGCACTCGCAGGTTTAGTGGTGCTGGTAGTGTTGGCAGCACGCCAGGGTGATCCATGGAAGATCGTCAGTTTCAGCATCTACGGCACGACCTTATTTTTATCTTATCTTGCTTCCACCCTTTATCATGGCTCCGAGGGTAAGATTAAGCATATCTTCCGCAAGCTTGATCATCATACCATTTACCTGCTGATTGCCGGAACTTACACTCCTTTCACTTTAGTCACGTTACATGGCCCCTGGGGCTGGTCGTTATTTGGCATTATTTGGGGGCTGGCTGTTTTTGGGATGGTGGTGGACTCTCTACCGCACAAGGGACATAGAATACTCCCCGTTGCTATTTATCTCCTGATGGGCTGGCTTGTTCTGGTCGCATTGGTTCCTCTATTGCAGGCCCTGCCTTTTGCAGGCTTTATTTGGCTTTTGGCGGGCGGGCTATTTTATACGGTTGGCGTTATTTTTTATGCTTTAGATAAGAAGTTATCCTATGCCCATGGTCTCTGGCATTTATTCGTATTGGCAGGTGGTCTCACCCACTATCTAGCGATATTCTTTTATGTAGTATAGGGTTTAGCTTTCTTCTCGCCTTGATTCCCCTGATTTCGTGTAACTTCTTTCTTTCATCTCTCTTGTACTTAAAGGGTTGGGACTAGGGCGTGTCGACAATTGAGCCCCATGAGCGATGCAGTGATTAGGATTATGCCAAAAGAAATTAGTGCTTTTCTTGTACTACCGGTGGGTGATGGCTAAGTCACGATGTGTAGCCTTCATGAATCCATTAACTCAATTGATAGCACGCCCCAGATTAAGGGATAATTTTAATTTCTAACTGTGTCGCCTACCGCTCCGATAACATCCCAGCCTGCTGAATTATTTTCTAGGCATACCAAAAGGGTTTTTATGGGCTACTAATGCCTGGAGACATCTGGCGCACTACTATCTTACGCACCCCTGCAGCAAGAAGAAAATATGAACGGTTCGAGAATTACTTCGAGAAAAATCGGCACTAGCTGTTTAAAACAGCTATAACTATTAATAATCCCGCAATGGGATAAGTCGGAGACGATCATTAGTAGGCTGGAATAGACCGATTAATAGCGGCTCTAGGGATGCCTAGTGGGAGCAGCGGCATAATGCGTGGGATTTGCTAAGTTTTAATAGGCATGCCTATCCCAATAAAGCAGGCTAATGAAATTTTACTTTCTACCTTTGTGGAGAGGAAAGAATATGAAAAAATTTAACAGATCATCGAAACCTCTTTTTCCCCATGTGCTTCTAGCGCCGCTTGCGTTGAGCACGGGACTACTTGGCTTTGCTCCGTCAGCTCAGGCAGTTGAAGTCACCGTTACCATAGAAAACATTTCGCCATCCAGTGGACTGTTTTTAACGCCGGTCTGGGTTGGGTTTCATGATGGCAACTTCGATATCTATGATCTGAACACCCCCGCTTCCTCGGCGCTGGAACAGCTGGCCGAGGACGGTAATAATGCCCCCTTAAGCGCGGAATTTACCGCCAGTGTGCCTAATGGCCTGGATGCCACGATTGCCGATCCAAGTGGGATCCCAGGCCCCCTTGACCCAGGCAGCAGAGTTAGCGAAACATTTGATTTGAGTGCGGACAACCACCGTTTCTTTAGCTATGCGACCATGGTGATCCCCTCCAACGACGCTTTCATTGCTAATGCTAACCCCCAAGCCCATGAACTATTTGACGCCGGGGGGAGTTTCACCGGCCCGATTAGTTTCACCGTCTTAGGGACGCAGGTGAGGGATGCGGGAACGGAGGCCAATACAGAAACGGATGCGGCCTTCTTCGACCAGACAACTCCGGATAGCGGCACTTCTAGTACCGATCCCGTTTTGGTGCATCCTGGCTTTAATGGTTCATCTGGCAATCCCGGAGCTGTGCCCGTGAATATTCTTGGCGGCACTTCAAACGATGGGGTTTTCTTTGATTCCTTAGCGGCTGATTTTACCCAACCAAGCTATACCTTGGCTCGTATTACCATTACCGGCCCTGGAGATAAACTTTTTAATTTTGTCCTTGACGGCAACCAGGAAGTACCGCCTGTGGACACTCCAGCAAATGGAAGCTGCGTTGGGATTCTGAATAAGGATGAGACCGCCTTTACAGCTAATTGTCACCATACCGTCCAGGACGTGACAGTGGCTCACATTCACGAAGCGCCCGCTGGCGTGAACGGAGGTGTTATCTTCCCCTTTGCTTCTGCGGAAAGCCCCATTCAAGAAACTTTCAATTTTACAGCCGAGGACGTGGCTACCCTCATAGCCGGAAATTTCTACGTTAACGTCCATTCTGG
The DNA here is from genome assembly GCF_000012805.1 of Nitrosococcus oceani ATCC 19707. Lineage (GTDB taxonomy): Bacteria > Pseudomonadota > Gammaproteobacteria > Nitrosococcales > Nitrosococcaceae > Nitrosococcus > Nitrosococcus oceani. The sequence continues at coordinate 171,663 of NC_007484.1, forward strand.
AGATTTTCCCGGTGGGGAAGTTCGTGGCCAAATAGCAGCGCCTTTAAAGGGCAGTTTTAGCGGTTCCTGGTTCAATCCGAACCGAAGTGGGGAAGGTTTTCTCCTGGAAGTCACCAATAGCGATGATCCCACCCTGGTAGCCACCTGGTTTACCTATCCGCCTAGCGGCGATAGCGGAGCACAGGCGTGGTTGGTAGGCAGTGGGCCAATTAGGCTGAATGAGAGTATCATCACCAATACTGTCATCACGGAAGGAGCCGCGTTTGGAGATGATTTTGACCCTTCAGCCGTCAACCGGATTCCCTGGGGAACGCTGAAATTCACTTTCACCTCATGCACCACTGGGATCGTGGAATATGATTCGGTTAGAGAAGATTTTGGATCGGGCACATTTCACATCCAGCGTCTTACCCCGCCCCTCATTGGGCAAGAAGAGGATTGTCCCTAAAGGAGCGAGATAGGGATAGCCATGATTTAAGCATAGAATAAAAGGAGCAAACCAATAAGGCGTGCTGGGAGGAATCGCTTATAGTAGCTTAATTGAAGCAGCCTCCTCCTGCCTAGGTAAAAGGATTGCTTTAACCTCTTTAGGGTGATACGTTTCTTCATAGCGAATTCCTGCGCCCGTAGTATTGCCTGGTGTCGCAATCAATGCGGCCAATGATAGGCGGGCTCGCTATGAACACCCCCTTAAGATCCGTCTTAACTTTCCGAATATAAGGTAATGGATATACTTAATATTGCCACTACGCTGATTGTGCTGGCCGCATTCTTTGGCTATTTAAATGCCCGATTTTTAAAATTTCCGGATGCTATTGGGCTGATGCTCATTGCTATTCTGTTCTCCGCAGCCACAATAATGGCCGGTAGCATTTTTCCCGATATTCTTGAATTCGAGAAAGAACTGGTTACGCAAATAGACTTTAAGGAAATCTTGCTTGATGGTTTTTTGAGTATCATTCTTTTTGCCGGCGCCTTACACACTGATCTAAATTTACTTAGGACCATGCGCGGTCCTATTCTGATGTTTGCCACGTTAGGGGTGCTGCTCTCCACCTTCTTGGTGGCTGGAATGATGTTTGTCGGTTTTCAGGGGTTGGGTTTAGATGTTCCCTTTATTCATTGTTTATTGTTTGGCGCCCTCATTTCTCCAACTGATCCCATTGCGGTTTTGGGGATTTTGAAAAATGCTGGAGTATCCAAGGCATTGGAAATAAAAATAGTAGGAGAAAGCTTGTTCAATGATGGTATTGGAGTGGTGATATTTCTGACTATTTTCAGCATTGCTTTCCTTGGTAACGGAGAAATAAGTAGCGTTGATATTGCGCTATTGTTTTTTAAAGAGGTGGGCGGCGGTATTTTGCTGGGGTTTGGCCTGGGTTATCTTGCTTATTTTTTGATGAAATCTATTGACAGCTACCAAGTAGAAGTTCTGATTACCCTCGCCATCGTCCTTGGGGGTTATTGGTTGGCGCGCTACCTCCACTTTTCTGGTCCGCTTGCTATGGTTGTCGCAGGACTTATGATTGGCCATGAACGCTTTCGCTCCAGTGGTATGTCCAACATCACAGAGACTTACGTGGATAAATTTTGGGAATTACTCGACTTATCATTCAATGCCATCCTTTTTGTATTGATTGGTCTAGAGCTGACAATCATTTCTCTTGACGGCGAGTATCTGCTGGCAGGATTGCTGGCTATACCTGTCGTATTGCTAGCGCGCTATATGGCACTATTTTTTCCCATCCGCCTCTTTAAAAGACGCCTTGGGCTGGCTCCTCAAACAGGGATAATGATGACCTGGGGTGGTTTGCGCGGAGGCATCTCTATTGCACTAGCCTTGTCGCTCACTGCTTCCATGTCCCGTGAGCTACTTATTACGGTATGTTATATCGTGGTGGTGTTCTCTATTATAGTGCAAGGATTGAGCGTTGGGGGTTTGGCTAGGAAATACCGCAAGCGTTTAGAAGCCGCTGGACAACCTGCGGATTAGGCGTCATTGGATGGACCAAGTTGTATGGACTGTCAGTAAGCTACGAAAAACTTAATCAATCAATGGATTTTTATGGCTTGCGTTTAAGCTTAGCAGGGAAGTAGAAGGCAGAAACGAGTAGAAATTTATTTCTAATTATCTCGAAGGAAAAATAGCCTATTGCTCAGGCTGGTTTGAAAGCAGATCTAGCAGGAGGCGGCTAAAATCCTTAACCATCCCTTCATCATGGAGTAATTGGGCCGCCATTTCATGGTGATTTTTTAAATTTTCCATTACGGTATGCTGCACTATCTGGGAGAAATCACTCGATGGGATGGGGTTCGGCCGCTGATCTTCCAGCTGAGCCGCTAGTGCCGGATTTTCAAGCAGCTTATCCTTGATAGCGTGTAAATAGTTTAATCGATCTCTGTCGCTGAGATATTCGCCTGCCAAGAGCGGCTTAAGGCGATTGATAAGAAGAGAACAGGACGCCTCTTTTCTCCAGGGATTTGCCCGCGATTCTCCGGTGGTGTTGTACGCGGGCTCTCCCAGAGATTCTTGTCGGGCTGCTTTGAATGTTCGTTCACAAATTTTATTCAGCCGGTAAGAGATGAATTCTCGCGGGGGTGAATCAATAGCTTCGCTCTGCTGCATCTCACCCAGGAGAGAGTATAGGTGGCGGGCATAGACATTGAGTTTTTCTAGTTCTTGATTGCCATAGTCTAGGATCTGGGAAAGATGTTCATAGCAATCAGCAAAGCTGAGCAGATTTTCTTTGAATCGGTCCAAGGCATTTTTTCTTTCCTCGGCCTGTTTAAAACTGTGGCAAGCATTCTCTCTGCGTATCCTGTCGCCGGCAGCTGTTGCTTCCTGTTTGGCTTGTTGGGCGGTCTGGATAATTTTTATGTTTTCCTGATACTGCTCCCGGAAACGTTCCACCGCGGATTGGCAATGATAGTTTAGGCGCTCTGTGGTTTGCTCGGTATCGAAAAAGGCGGCAGCAAAGGACTCCACATCTTGCCAATTGTAAATGCGTGCCTCATCCAGATAAGATTGAAGCTGGTAAATTAATTTAGGATCAGAGACAGAAAAAATCTCTGCGGCAGGATGATAGGGCCGGAAGGCATGCAGTACTTGCTCGGCGGGGTTAGCAAAGTCGAGAATAAAGGGCGCCTCTTTGCCGGGGTGGATCTCGCCCAGGTGGGATAGCGTTTGAACGCAATCGGTACCGGTAAATTTTTTATCTATATACAGGGCGCAGAGCTGGGATGATGAGAATTTCGCCTGATGTTTGTGAGCGCCAATGATCACCTGATGATCATTGGTTAGAGTCTGGACGTCCTGATACTGCTGAGCAGCGATGTAGCGTTCAAAAGTCCGTTGGTAACGTTGCGCGGCTTGGCAGGAATGGGTGGTGAGTATGGCTTTGGCTTGGCCATTCATCAGGTGAACCACTTGGTGGCGGAAATGTTCGGTGATTATCTCGGCTTTTTGTACGATATTGAGGTTGTCAGGGGACTGCCCCATCCAAGGGAAAATACGGCAGGAAAGATTTTCTTCTTGATTGAGTGAAAGTTGCTGCTGGGCCAGTCTGGCGGCCGTGACGTAAGTCATATAGCGTTTGAGCGGGTTGAGCATGAAGCCTTCTTCAATGGCCTGTTGTAGAGTATAGTGATGGAAAGGCTCGGGTTGGTTGTTATCAGAGAAAGGAAGCGCCGGGCTAGTCGGTTGTCCAAATAACGCCAGGGTTTTCTCTTGAGGAGCAGCCGTGAAGAGAAAATAGCTGATATGGGGCGAGGGGGGACTGTTTGTTAGGGAGGTGATCAAAAGATCTTCAGTATTGGTTGTAATCTCCTTTTGTGCCGACTCAGATAACAGCACTTCCCCTAGCCTAGAGAACAGACTTCTGCTGGTAGGAAAAGGAGCCTGGTGAGCAATAACAGCGAAAGTATGTTCCTTAAAAATAACTTGGTTTTGGATGAGGGCCAACACGGAAGGAAAGGCTTGGGGCGTAACCGTGATAATGTGGATGCCGGCTGCCGCCAATGTTGCTGCTAACCATTCGGCTTGGCAGTTTTGAGCAATTTCTTGAGTAAGCCGGTATATCTGTTTTCTCTCATACTTAGGTGAGTAGAGTGTGTTCTGGAGCTGGGCGTGGAATTCATGGCAGTCGGTGACCACGATGACCCCGGTAAAAATTTTCTGATGCTTCCTGTCAGCTAATGCAGCTACATGGTGGGCAGTCCAAGCAATAGAATAGCGTTGCCCCGAACCAGCGCCGTGTTGAATGAGATACTGCTGCCCTGGCCCTTCCTGGCGGACGGCCCCTGCTAATTGGGTAACCATCTCCCATTGATGAAAGCGGGGGAAGACCAGTGTTTCCGAGGGGAATTCTTTTTCTTCTTTCCAGGCAGCGTTTTTTCTCTCGAAATGGATAAATTGACCTAGCAGATCAAGCCAGGTGTCGCACTCAAAAATTTTTTGCCATAGATAATCCGTAGGGTAACCTGCTGGATTGGGAGGATTACCAGCGCCACCTTTATGGCCTTGATTGAAAGGCGTGAAATGGGTTGCCAGACCTTGTAAGCGGGTGCTTACCCAAACTTCTTCCTGGCTGACGGCAAAATGTACTAGGGCGCGTTTTCTAAAGGCCAGCAGCGGTTCTTCATGGCCCATACGGGGATCGTGAGGGGGACAATCCCGTTGGTATTGACGGATGATAGCAGAGAGGGAGGGCTGGGATTCCGAGGTCGCTTTTAAAGTAGCTACCGGCACCCCGTTAACAAAAAATACCAGATCGAGGTAGGGAATGTAGTCTTCGTGAGTATAGGGAGAATAAGACAGGTTAGGCACCACCCGCAGCCGGTTTTTTTTATAGCGGGCCAGGGTTCCCGAATGGAATTCCTGGTAGGAGTGAAACTGGCAGAGGCTAATATCATTCTCCTGTTCCTTAAAACCATGCCGTAGCACCTCTAAGGCTCCGCGCTGGTCCATTTCTTCAGCCGCCCGCCTAAGAAGTATTTGGACGGCTTGATCGGGAGCGTCCTGGATAAGTTTTGGCAGCGGTTGGGAATGGCACTCCCGGATAAAGCCGATAAGATCTTCCGGGTACAGGGCCAAGACGGGATCGTAAAGCTCTGCTTTTCCCTTCTGCCAGCCATGACTAAGGAGGTGATCAATAATGACTTGTTGAAGCGCCGTTTTCTGGACCTTATCCATAGCAATATTCGGCGGGCTATTCTGGGTAGGCATGAGATTTAGCTCTAACTCTCCAGTAGCCCTCATACCCGTATCCGCTGGAATAGCGCGGGAGGTTACTCTTCGCCATCGGAATAGTCGAGCATTTCAGTTTTGGTAGCGACATGTTCGGGGAGCTCCTCGATAGGCCCCGGTTTATCAGCTTTAATTCCGATATGATAGGCGGCGTAACCAGGTATCGTCACCTGATTAAGGGCCATGCCCAGGAGTTGGCCATGATAAGGTGACACGATAGGTATCTGTTGATTGGTAATCGGATTAGTTATGATGCCTAATTGCTGCCCTGCCTTAATCGGATCGCCGAGTTCGACTTCAGAGAGTAGAATCCCGGCCTGGTGGGTCCGTATCCACTTAGTTTGGTGGAACACGGCTTCTGGAGCCGATTTTGTTTCGCCTTCATCTACCATGCCTAATTCGTTCATCAGGTTTTTTATTCCTTTTAAACCTTGGTGAACTTCCTGGAGTTGCAGGCGTTTAGGCTCTCCAGCTTCAAGGGTAATACTGGGAATGTCCCTATCCATGGCGGCCCGCCGTAGTGTTCCGGAGACGCCTTTACTGTGAACGACGGCAACGCCACCAAAACTACGAGCTAATTTTAGGATATTGGGATGATTTAAATCTGCTCGCACTTGGGGCAGATTAGTCCGATGAAAAGAACCGGTGTGCAGGTCTACTAAGACATCGCAGTGGGTAATCACCTGTTGGAAAAAAGAATGGGCAATACGAGCGGCCGAACTGCCTTCGGGACTTCCAGGGAAATGCCGATTCAGATCCCGCCGATCAGGCAAATAACGGGAACTGCGGCGATAGCCATACATATTGACAATAGGCACGCCAATCACAGCACCGTTAAGCTGGGAGGATTTAAGCGCGGCAATCGTTTGATGGACCATCGCAATGCCATTGATCTCATCGCCATGGACCGCAGCGGTGAGGCAAAGCGTCGGCCCTGGGTGGCTACCATTCACCACTAATATTGGCGCGGAGACAGGGATGCCTTCAAAGGTGTGGCTCAGGGTCCAGGAGAGTCGTTTTTTTACACCGGGGTTGATGGTTTCCCCGAGCAATTGCAAGGGCTCCTGGGTGGCGGCCTTGCCCTGAATGGTGGCGCTACCCTCGGAAGGAAGGTTTTTTGGGGAGTCTGGCTCTACCCGCTTCAAACTGCGGGAGATTTGAATGCTAGAGGCCGCGTCTTCTTGTTGTGCCTCTAGGGCTGCCGCTACGGTTGGCAGGATTAGCAGTAGCTGACTAGAAAATAATAGTCTGCATAGGCAATGATGGACATATTTTTTTGGGTGCTGAAATATCCGGCTATGGGGTTTGGTGTAGTCTTTCATATATTATCCGTACTTTGTAGGGATGGCAGAATTTTGACAGTACTGCCATCAAAAGTTTGGCGGTGCCGCCACTTAAATTGAAGCCAAATGCTAGCCGTGCCATCCCTGGCAGCGTCGTTTCCCACAATCGTAGCGAAAAACCTAAAGTCAATGCTGTGCCTAATAGCTAACTAGTATTAATTGCACCGGTATCGTTTTTTATTGACTTTATGGTAAAGGAAAGCAAATTTGATGCCATTGGGGGGTGTTTATTGGCTTAAAATTGATAGAAGCAATGCGCAATAATAAAATGCGCAATAATAAGGAGAACCATAAGGCAGATCTGACTTCGCAGTACTATCTGGACATCTCTGGAAGGTAGCTAATATCCTGCGCGAGATCCTATCGAGGCGGCCGGTTTCAAGATCCGCATCTTTCCGCTGCTGCTTTCTACAAGCGCCGGTACGATGTGTACGATAAGGAGCTGACCGGGGCCCCGGAGGAATCAGCTGGTGACTGACAATACGCCGAACTGCCTGAGCAGCACCGTTTTCAAATTCTAGCCAGAGTTTCCTGAAGTGGCTTGATGTAGCAAGGGTTTTCCGGATACAAAATTACGCGGCCTTTTGCTGCTATGCATTGTCTAGTGAGCTGGCCTCTTAGGGGGAAATGGCGGCGCTGACGTGGGCTTGGCTTAAGTTCCCTCACCCGTACCTTGCCCTTGGACGGCGATCTTGCCGGCTTGGATTACCGCGCTGGCGTGTGGCCTGACCCGCTTCTCTCAAAGCTTTTTAATTGATAGAGTAAACCTCTCTTCGGAGTGGTTTTGCTTCCGGCGAGGCTTTGGCATTTACTCTATAAAACTAGATAAAGGAAAGTTGATTGTGTCGACAATACTTTATGAAGCAAATCCCTCTATGTTGCGGATGAATCCATTCATCACGGCATTGTCCATTCTGCTAATTCCTGTTGGAATCGGAATTATTATTCTCTTATGGATGTATATCAAAACCAAGATGGACAAACTTACCATTAAGACGGACGAAATTGTGTGGATGCATGGTTTGTTGAATAAGTCTTATACGGAGATCAATATGAGCTCCGTACGTACAGTCAAAGTTAATCAGTCCGTGTTACAGCGAATGCTGAATGCGGGGGATGTGGCAATCTACACTGCGGGAGACAATCCAGAGGTGGTTATTCGCGGTCTCCCTGAACCGGATAAAGTTCGCGATTATATTAAAGGTCAGAACGAGGAAAGAGGATAAGCCATGGGCACGGGCGTTCGCGGCGAGCTTAAAGTTTTGGCTATCGTGCTGGTTGTTGCCGCTGGGTTCGTGCTCATTACCTTTGCGGCAGGAGGCCCTTTAATAGCTGCCGTAATGGAGGCGCTGGAACCGGGGGTTGGACTGAAGGAGGCGGCTAAATGGTCGTTCAGCGTTACTGTCTTATTGTTTGTCGGATTTGCGGTGGCAGCTGGTGATGGCCTCTTGGGTGAACTCCAGTATATGTTGTTTGGGTTCTTTTCTTTCTTTGGGATCATTACATTACTGATTGCTTGGGTATTTTGATCTTTCCTAACCGTTAAGGAGAGTTCTCTGGTCTGCCCGCGGCACCGTAAAAATTTGTTTGGGGTTGGCGCTGACGGTTCAAATGCCCGCCGCGATAATTCCTTGGGTAAAAAGGGTATTGCTTCCTAGCTCTCCGCATAATGCTGCTAGGGGTTTGGCCACGGTTTTTGCCGTCTCCGCGCATCCTTGATGAGATCCCATAAAATGGGGTGGTTCAGGAGTGTGTCGTATTCTGTATTATGGCTGGTTTGATCAGCGGTAAAGCGAGGAACACCCACCAGGGGTAGCCACATCTCCCAACCTTTCCTTCGGCTATTTCCCTCGATCACTTTCAAGACACTGACCCACATGGCGACCTATAAAGTACATGAGACCCTATATAGACCAAGGCAAAGAGAAAAACTCTTAGCTTGAATTCCTGATCTTTGCCGACGGTAGCAGGCAATGTTTCCGGCTATTAAAGGGTCTGTCTGCTGCAGGCAGGGGGCCGTCGTGTGTCCATACACTCCTTGAATGTTATTTTAAATTCTTCTCATTTAATTTATCCTTTCGAAAATAGCTCTTCTCTCTAGATAAATTTAATGGGATCATGGAGAAAGTTTAAGTAAGGGTGCGGATAATGGGCGCGATAATATTCTCTTTAGGAAAATGGTTGGGTGGGTTGGTTTTCCTCATCAGTCTGCTGGGATACAGCGGGGTAGGAAGTGCCGAGGTGGCGGAAGGTCGGGCGCAGACAGCGTTGCACATGCTGGACTATATTGGGGTGGACTACCCTGAGTTTGTTCAGGGTGGTCAGGCGTTGAATGCGGAAGAGTACCAGGAGCAACTCGAATTTGCCCGTGAAGTCTTAGGAATTGTTGAGCAATTACCCGTAACGCTTCAAAAAGGCGGCATAGAGGAACAAGCCCATCAGCTTCTGGCATTGATTGAAGAAAAAGGTCCTGGGGACAGAGTCGCTATGGTAGCCGATCAGTTACGCTGGGATATCATTCGAGCTTACCAAATTGAGATTGCGCCCCAACAAGCGCCTGATTTAAGTGTGGCCGAGGCCCTTTACCAGGCTCAGTGCGCCACCTGCCATGGCGCTGAGGGTTATGGTGATGGTCCAGCCGCTGAAGGAATGGAACCGGAACCAACTAATTTTCACGAGCAGGCGCGCCAGGAACAACGCAGTATTTACAGCCTTTTTAGCACCATTACCCTGGGGGTGCCGGGCACGGCCATGCCTAGCTTTAAGCAGCCATTAAGCGAGCACAAGCGTTGGGCGCTGGCCTTTTATGTGAGCACCCTTATCACTACCGCAGAGGAGCAACAAACGGGGGCTGCCTTATGGCAGCAAGGAATTGGCAAGGAAGCATTTCCTGATTTACAAGCCCTGGCTAGTCAAACTCCCCAGGAGGTTGGCGCACGGTACGGGGAGGAATCCCGCCAAGTATTGGCTTATTTGCGCAGCGCGCCTGCTCTGCTGGATTCCGAAAAAGCACCGCTGGATTTGAGCTTGGAAGGTCTTGAGAAAAGTCTCAACGCTTACCGGGAAGGCCATCATGAACGGGCGCAGCAATTGGCGGTGGAGGCGTATTTGGAAGGTTTTGAACTGGTAGAGACGAGCCTTAATACGGTAGCTCCCAACCTGCGCTCCCACATCGAACAGGAGATGATGGCTTATCGTGCCCTAATCCGGAAAGGCGCGCCGGTTGAATCTCTGGAATCCCAACAAGGGAAGCTACAAGGTCTATTGAACCAGGCTCGTGAACAGCTCGATGAAGCTGAACTTTCCACCACCGCGATTGCGTTGAGCTCCCTGACCATTATTTTGCGGGAAGGGCTGGAGGCGGTTCTAATCGTCGGCGCCATTATTTCCTTTTTGATTCGATCCGGGCGGCGTGATGCCCTGATTTATGTGCATTTGGGCTGGATTCCTGCCTTGGTGCTGGGGGTAGCCACTTGGTTTGCGGCTACTTATCTTATTTCCATTAGCGGGGCGAGCCGCGAGTTAACCGAAGGAATCGCGGCCTTAATATCAGCGGCTATATTGCTTTATGTGGGTTTTTGGCTCCATAGCAAAGCCTATGCTAAAGGCTGGCGAGCATTTCTTGCCAAGCAGGTGAGAGGAGCCTTGAATAAGCGAACCTTGGGAGCACTGGCTTTGTTATCCTTCCTTGCGGTCTATCGGGAAGTATTCGAGACAGTGTTATTTTATCAGGCTTTGTGGACGCAAGCGGGTCCCGAAGGGCGTGGAGCAGTGCTTGGTGGTTTTGGTGCCGGGGTGGGAGTGCTCCTGCTAGTGAGCGGGCTAATTTTTTATTATAGCGTTCGCTTGCCTATTAAGCTTTTCTTCGGAGTTACTTCCGTGATATTGGCGTTACTAGCGGTGATCTTAGCCGGGAAGGGAGTCGGTGCATTGCAGGAAGCGGGCATGATTCCGGTGGATGCGGTGGCTTTTCCTAGCATGCCTGCCCTAGGGATTTATCCGAACTGGCAGGTATTGCTTTTGCAAGGGGGAGTGTTGGTGGCCATTATAGCGGGTTTTGCTTATACGCATTTTGCTTCTCAGCGCACCCCGTCACCGGACAATGCTTAGGAAGGGATGCTCGGCTTTAGCTTTAAGCGCGTATGCTGGATTGCTATTCTACGCCTGCTCTATCGTATCGCCGCCACCCTGGCGCCGGTAGCAATGTTGGATCATGTCCTATGCGCGGCACCGGCCATAGTCTTGGATGATGTTGCCCCAGGCGGTGGTCTCCTCGCCGTGGAGTAAATCGGGCAGCATGGTGGCATCAGAGAGAGAGCGGCCGCTGTTGTCGCCACGGCATAAAAAGAGACTGAAATGCCAGCCTTCCCAGAAGGCTGGCCAAGTTGTTGCGCGGGATCTATTCCTTATCCAAATTCATGCGTCTCTATCACTGATTAGCAACACTAAATAACTTAGGCGATAGGTATGATATTGGTGATTGTTTGCTCCGTTTAAGAGACGGACTGCATCTTATAAGATGCGGGTTGCAAGGCAAAAGAAAAATAAAGCTGAGGTGCGTATTAGCCAAAATCGATAGGTGCCGCCAGAATCAGTAATTCTTTGATATGAAAGGTAGAAATAGGTATTGGCTAGGAACCAATTGTGTATGATAAGGCGCAGCTTAGTCAGCCTATTTCGCGTTATGTTGTCAGGGCAAAATGCCTCGAGATAAAGGTGGATTATGAAACCTAAACTCACGTCTGAGATAACATGCCCGGCGTGTGGGCACGGGGAAGTGGAGACAATGCCAGAGGACTCTTGCCAGTATTTTTATGAATGCAAGAACTGCAAAACCCTGCTTAAACCCAAGCACGGTGATTGCTGTATATTTTGTTCTTATGGCGACACGCCGTGTCCACCCATACAACTAGATCAGTCGTGTTGTTGAATTTATGAAGAACGGAAGCAGGTTAATAAAGATTGGTGCATTTGGCGGTGTAATTACGGCACTTTGCTGTTTCACTCCGGTTCTCGTTTGGTTGTTTGCGATTCTTGGGGTTTCAGCGTTGGTGGGTTATTTGGATTACGTGCTTTTGCCATTGCTCGCTGTGTTTCTGGTCTTGTTGTTAACCGGTTTTGTTCAGCCTCAACGTGACAAATCAACATAACGAGGGGCTGCAGCTGACCGGTTCGCGCTGGCGCTCCAACCGGCAGCCGAGCCCAGGCGTTAGGTGCTTGGCACACCACTGGAAAAGGACGTGGGAGCTGAAAAAACAAGATTGAATTCTCAGAGGGGAGCCGGGTGACTAAAGATAGAAGCGATAATGAAGACAAGCGGACATTGGTAGAGCAGCTTGTTTCGGTTGAAAGAATCTCTTTCAATGTCACCCAGTCGGTTATCGTTACGACTGAGGACAAAATTCGTCTTTCATTGAGCTCTTATCTGCAAAATGCGAAGAGGCGATCAGATTGGATTGCCCCTGCATCCCTTCTGATAGCAATTCTTGCAACACTTGTAACCGCCACATTTAATGATTTCATTCTAAGCGGTGCGACATGGAAAGCGGTTTTCATTATTGTTGGGTTGGGGGCGGCGATCTGGTTGATACGAGCCCTCCTGTTTTTGCGCGATAAGTCTACGATCGAAGAGTTAATAGAAGAGATAAAGACTGGAAATAGAAACGAAGAATCTCAAAGTTCAGGAGGGTCAATTTAATGAAACTCCAAGGACGACTCGATGTGCTACAGAAGAAAGCTAAGGCAGCATTAGCAATTCGACACTACAAAGAGGCAGAATCCCTATTACAAGAGTTATTAGAAACCCAAGTCCAGCACTTTGGTGATGCAGACACGCAGATCGCCACCACACTGAACAATCTCGCAGCTCTTTATGAAGCCCAAGGGCGGTATGCTCAGGCCGAGGAGCTTTACCATCGCTCGCTTGCTATCCGCGAACAGTTGCTAGGCCCGGACCACCCCGAGGTTGCCACCACACTGAACAATCTCGCAGCTCTTTATGAAGCCCAAGGGCGGTATGCTCAGGCCGAGGAGCTTTACCATCGCTCGCTTGCTATCCGCGAACAGTTGCTAGGCCCGGACCACCCCGAGGTTGCCACCACACTGAACAATCTCGCAGCTCTTTATGAAGCCCAAGGGCGGTATGCTCAGGCCGAGGAGCTTTACCATCGCTCGCTTGCTATCCGCGAACAGTTGCTAGGCCCGGACCACCCCGAGGTTGCCACCACACTGAACAATCTCGCGGCGCTCTATAAGAAACAAGGGAGGTACGCTCAGGCCGAGGAGCTTTACCATCGCTCGCTTGCTATCCGCGAACAGTTGCTAGGCCCGGACCACCCCGAGGTTGCCACCACACTGAACAATCTCGCAGCTCTTTATGAAGCCCAAGGGCGGTATGCTCAGGCCGAGGAGCTTTACCATCGCTCGCTTGCTATCCGCGAACAGTTGCTAGGCCCGGACCACCCCGAGGTTGCCACCACACTGAACAATCTCGCAGCTCTTTATGAAGCCCAAGGGCGGTATGCTCAGGCCGAGGAGCTTTACCATCGCTCGCTTGCTATCCGCGAACAGTTGCTAGGCCCGGACCACCCCGAGGTTGCCACCACACTGAACAATCTCGCGGCGCTCTATAAGAAACAAGGGAGGTACGCTCAGGCCGAGGAGCTTTACCATCGCTCGCTTGCTATCCGCGAACAGTTGCTAGGCCCGGACCACCCCGAGGTTGCCACCACACTGAACAATCTCGCAGCTCTTTATGAAGCCCAAGGGCGGTATGCTCAGGCCGAGGAGCTTTACCATCGCTCGCTTGCTATCCGCGAACAGTTGCTAGGCCCGGACCACCCCGAGGTTGCAATCATGCTAAATAATCTTGCTGGCTTGTACAGGGCGACGGGATTGGGTGAGAAAGCAGAAAGTTTGTATGACAGAAGCTTGGCGGTAATGGAAAAAATATTCGGGCCAAGACATCCAAATACTGCAATCGTACGAGCCAACCGCGATGCTTATAAACATACGGCACCTAACAAGGCAAATTCAGCCGACGCCAAAAAGCGGCGCGGCTGATTTGCGGCGATAGACGGCATCAAGCGAGTCCTGGTCCTAGGGCAGAGTTCTCGAATTGAGCATTGACATACCAAATAAAGTATACATACTTTTTATGGTATGTGGAAAATCCTTGAGCATAGAAGGATCTGGCAACAGCTCGACCGACTCCCTCTCGATATTTTGAAGCGATATGAGAAGTGGAAAGATATCGTCCGTCTCTCAGGCCCGAATGGGCTGAGGCAGATTAAGGGATTCAACGACGAAGCGTTACGGGGAGAGTGGCGTGGGCACCGCTCCTCGAGGCTCAGCCGCCAGTATCGAGTGATATATCGGATTGAGCAGGATAAGGTGGTTGTAGAAGTAGTTAGGGTGACCGCTCACGATTATCGGAGGAAGTGAAATGAGCGAGTATCGAAAAGCCGGGAAGAGGGTCGATGTATCGATTGGTGAATCCGTCCGCATTCTCCGGGAGTTGCAGGAACTCAGCCAAAATGAGCTGTCGGAGATGACTGGGATTCCTCAGTCTACAATCTCGGCGATTGAGCGGGATCGGATTCGCTTGGGCGTGGAAAGGGCCAAAGTACTCGCACGTGCGCTGCGGTGCCATCCAGCAGTTTTGGTTTTTCCTGGCTGGGATGTAGAGCACGAGTCGGCCGCCTAACAAGGCGCTCCACCGAACGACAATTCCGCTACGCTCTATTGCCGTTCGGTAAGCTTAGTCGTTAGATTCTAAAGGAGAACATGGAGTGAGTCTGGGGGCCGTTTTCGATGATCCGCCGAGACTGATTGCGTCAGTAAGGTATAAAACGGAGCAGTCAAGATATTTTTTTGCACTGTTCGGGTTGACAGCGATTGCGATTGGCTTGGTATAGATATCAATTGAGACGAAATGTTAACGATTATTAGATTCGAGCGCGATCTCCGGAGAGTGGTTGGCATGAGATACATACCATTTATGCTGTATTTGCTTAGCGGTCCCCTATTTGCAGATACACCAAGCTGGCTTTGCATAGGGGAGCACACTGCTCAAGTGATGCCAGCATAGGCTTTGAAGAGCTGCGCTCATTGCTGAAGAGCCTGGGCTTTGAAGAACGTATTCGTGGCAGCCATCATATCTATTCGCCGTGTCGATATAGAAGAGCGCTTGAATCTTCAGCGTGAAGGCGCCAAAGCCAAGCCCTATCAAGTTCATCAAGTACGTGCTGTTATTCTGAAATATCGGCTAGGAGTCGATGACGATGCATAAATACGAAGTGATTATTTATTGGAGTCAAGAAGATAAAACGTTTATAGCTGGGGTGCCGGAGCTGCCTGGTTGCATGGTACATGGTCCTACCCAAATGGCGGCATTAGAGAGTGTGAATCAAGCAATAGAGTTATGGTTGGATACCGCACGGGAATTTAATGATCCCATTCCTGAGCCGAAGGGGCGTCGATTACTGTATGCGTAGGGCGCTAACCATTTGCTCAAGCGGACTGCTCCCTTCGGTCGCATCCGCTTAGCTCGGCCATTATAGTTACTAGTAGTGGACTAGGGAGTGGACAGTATAATCGGAAAGTCTCTCCCGCCCGTGCAGAAAGTCCAGTTCGATGACGAAGGCGCAAGCCGCTACCGTGGCCCCCAGGCTTTCTACCAGTTCGCAGCTTGCTTTGGCGGTGCCGCCGGTGGCGAGCAGATCATCCACTAGCAGGACGTTATCTCCAGGACCGAGAGAATCGGTATGAGCCTCCAGGCTGGCAGAGCCATATTCCAGCTGATAGGAGATGCTTCGGACTTCATAGGGAAGCTTGCCGGATTTGCGCAAGGGGATAAAACCTACCCCCAACTCCCAGGCGACCAGCGCGCCAAAGATAAAACCCCGCGCCTCTATCCCACCAACCGCCGTGATATCCTGCTCCAGGAAGGGATGGAGGAGTTGGTGCACCGCTAGCCGTAAGGTGGCGGGGTCTCCGACTAAGGGGGTGATATCCTTGAAGAGGACGCCCGGCTTGGGAAAATCGGGTATATCGCGGATTTTAGTTTTGAGCCGCTCCATCGATGCTTTACCTAAGTACACTAGAATTTGAGGGAGGCACTTTATATGATTAGGGTTAAACAGACAAATGAAACGGACCCCCTGGCTTTTATGGTGACCATCACAGAAAGTTCGGGCGAGACGAGCCATCGGGTTACCCTCTCGCAAGGAACCTATCAAAAACTAACTGGCGGTAAGGTCAGCGCCGTGGACTGCGTTCAGGCCGCCTTTATGTTTTTACTAGAACGGGAACCGAAAGAGGCTATTCTCGGGCAGTTCGATATTACTGTCATTTCCCATTATTTTCCGGATTTTGAGCGTGAATTACCTCGTTATCTGGAGCAGCTATAAGGCAGCTATAAGTATGATGGGTAGCCGCGCACCCTTTATCTTTAGTTATAGGGTAGGGTTATTGGCTTTAATGCTTGGCGGATGTACATTGTTTGGCGGCGGGGGGGATTCGCCAGGAGGTTATACCCTGGAAGTAGTGCGGGTGCTAGAGCAGCCCTCGCCCCAGGCCAGGGAACGAATACTAGAGGTGGTTCCCTTTCGGATTAGTCCTCGTTATCGCAGCCGGCTTTGGCTCTACCAGGAGGCAGGCTCTTGGCATCGGGTGGAGGAGGAACAGGCTTTCCTCATCCCTCCACAAGTTTTGGTGACCGAGCAGGCAAGCACCTATTTCAGACGTTCGGGGTTATTCGGCGCAGTGGTGGAAGGGGAGAGTCGATTACAAGTAACCCATCTTTTGGAAGGTGCAGTGACTGCGCTGTACGGTGATTTTAGCGATCCCATGGCCCCACGGGCAGTGATGGAAATTCAATTCTTTTTAATTGATCCCCGGCTTGATCCTCCTAAGACTCTGCTGAAATCAGGCTTCCGAGTCGAAGCGGAAATTTTGGCGGCAACCCCCCAAGCACTTATCCAAGGATGGAATAATGGCTTAGAAAGTATATTAGAGAACTTCGAAAACGACTTGCGACGGTTATTCGATCATTCCTCACGGGGATAGTGAAGAATGTTGCGCTGGCGTTAGTGTTTTCGGCACCGCCATGGCGCAATATGGTAAGATTCTCTCCGAAACAGTTTTAAAACTGACCGTTAGCGCTGACAGGAAATTGAGGGCGTTTTGCGATGGATAATCGTATAACAATCCTACTTTTTTAGTGGTTGTTACACGCTTCGTTTTATCTTGGCACAAACCTACTATATATTTAAAACCGCTTTTTAAGAATTAGCGTTTTTCCACCTTATTACCTACCAAAGCGCGATTGAATTCCACGGAGACCGAAAACCCATAATGGATGAGATAGCCCAGGAAGTTTTCCCGGTTAATATCGAAGATGAAATGAAGCACTCCTACCTCGATTACGCCATGAGCGTTATTGTGGGTAGAGCATTGCCTGATGCTCGTGATGGCTTAAAACCCGTGCATCGACGGGTATTATATGCTATGCGGGAATTGGGTAATGATTGGAATAAGCCTTATAAAAAATCAGCCCGTGTGGTAGGCGATGTCATCGGGAAATATCATCCCCACGGGGATGCGGCGGTTTATGATGCCATCGTGCGGATGGCCCAGCTTTTTTCCATGCGCTGCCCTCTAATCGATGGACAGGGAAATTTTGGCTCTATTGACGGTGACTCTCCTGCGGCCATGCGTTATACCGAGGTGCGTATGGCTAAAATTGCCCACGAGCTGTTAGCCGATCTCAATAAGGAAACCGTCGATTTTGTTCCTAATTACGACGAGTCCGAGCATGAGCCGGCGGTTCTTCCTACCCGTATACCTAATTTATTGGCAAATGGTTCTTCGGGAATCGCTGTGGGTATGGCGACCAATATTCCGCCCCATAACCTCGGTGAGTTATTGAGTGCCTGCATTGCGCTTATCGATGATCCCGCTTTGAGTATTGCTGGGCTAATGAGCCATATTCCGGGGCCTGATTTTCCCACGGCGGGGATTGTGAACGGTGCCCGTGGTATCCAGGAAGCTTATTTGACTGGCCGGGGGCGAATCTTCATGCGAGCCCGGACCCATGTAGAAACCGATGAGGGTAGCGGCAAGCAAAGCATCATCGTCACCGAATTGCCCTATATGGTCAATAAGGCCCGTTTGCTGGAGAAAATCGGCAATTTGGTCAAGGAAAAGAAGATCGTGGGCATTGTAGGGCTGCGGGACGAATCAGACAAGGATGGCATGCGCATGGTGGTGGAGTTGCGCCGGAGCGAAATGCCGGAAGTGGTGCTGAATCAACTTTATCTTCATACCCAATTACAGAGTGTCTTTGGCATTAATATGGTGGCTTTGGTCGATGGCCAGCCCCAGTTGCTTAATCTGAAGTTAGCCCTGGAAGCCTTTTTGCGGCACCGCCAGGAAGTAGTGACCCGGCGGACCATGTTTGAGTTACGCAAGGCGAGGGAGCGGGCCCATGTGCTGGAAGGGTTGGCCATTGCCTTGGCTAATATCGATTCGATTATTGCTCTTATCAAGGCGTCTTCAAGCCCGGCCGAGGCCCGGGATGGACTGATAGCGCGTTTCTGGCCGCCGGGCGTTGTGATCGATATGTTGCAGCGGGCAGGCGCCGAATCCTCCCAGCCAGAGAAATTAGAAACTGCTTATGGGTTGCAACAAGACGGTTATCGTCTATCTCCTGCCCAAGCCCAAGCCATTCTTGAGATGCGCCTCCATCGTCTAACGGGCCTAGAGCAGAGTAAAATTATTGACGAATATGAGCAGGTGATCATTTTTATTTTGGGGTTACTAGAAATTCTAGCTAATCCGGAACGACTCATGGCGGTCATCCGGGAAGAGTTCATGGAGATGCGGGAGCAATATAGTACTCCACGCCGCACTGAGATTCAGGATAATCATGTGGATCTGCGCTTGGAAGATCTCATTCAAGAAGAAAATGTGGTGGTGACTCTGTCCCATAGTGGTTATGCTAAATCCCAAACTTTAGATACCTACCGTTCTCAGAAGCGAGGGGGCAAGGGTAAGTCGGCGACGGCCATGAAAGAAGAGGACTTTATCGACAAGCTCTTTATCGCCAATACCCATGATACCCTGCTATGCTTTTCGAGTCGGGGCAAAGTGTATTGGAAAAAAGTCTATGAGTTGCCCCAGGGATCACGGGTAGCTCGGGGTAAGCCCTTCGTCAATCTCCTGCCTTTGGAGGAAGGAGAGCGGATTAATACGGTATTATCTATCCGTGAATTCGAAAAAGACAAATATATTTTTATGGTAACTGCCTCGGGGGTAGTCAAGAAAACTTCCCTGGCTGATTTTTCCCGGCCCCGTTCCAGTGGCATTATTGCCCTAGATTTGAGGGAGGGAGATCAATTGGTAGGAGCAGACCTTACCGATGGTGTGCAGGAAATCATGTTGTTTAGCTCGGGAGGTAAAGTGATCCGCTTTTCGGAGCGGGATGTGCGGCCTGTTGGGCGTACGGCCCGTGGTGTTAAAGGTATGGAATTGCCCTCGGAACATCGAGTGATTGCCCTTATTATCGCGGCGAGCGGTACCATTTTAACGGCGACCGAATTGGGTTATGGTAAGCGGACAGCCATTGCCGAGTACCGTCTCCAAGGCCGAGGAGGGAGAGGAATCATCTCTATTCGGACGACCCCGCGGAATGGTGAAGTAGTTGGGGCGGTGCAAGTAGAAAAGGAGGATGAAGTCGTGCTTATTAGTGATGGGGGCACGCTTATTCGTACTCCAGTGGATAATATTTCTCTTATGGGGCGCAATACGCAAGGCGTCAAACTCATTAACCTCCAGGAAGGGGAGCGGTTGGTGGGTATTGAGCGCATCGTTGAAGATGGAGAGGCTGGAATATAACGAGACCAGCGTGCTAGGAATATTAAAGAGGATATAAGACTATGACTCGTGTTTACAATTTCAGCGCTGGACCGGCTGTGTTGCCAGAAGACGTCATTATCCAGGCCCGCGACGAAATGCTTGATTGGCGTGGCACCGGAATGTCAGTGATGGAAATGACTCATCGAGGCAAGCAGTTTATGGCCATTGCCGAGCAGGCCGAAGCCGATTTCCGGGAGCTATTGGCTATCCCAGAGAATTACAAAGTTTTGTTCCTTCAAGGGGGGGCTACCAGCCAGTTCGCGATGGTACCCATGAATTTACTACAGGGCAAGAAACAGGCAGATTATATTTGTACCGGGCATTGGTCTAAAAAGGCCATTGCCGAAGGGCGCCGGTTTTGCGAGATTAATTTAGCAGCCAGCTCCGAGGATACGGGCTTTCAGCATGTTCCTCCTCATCAGGATTGGAAGCTAGATCCAGAAGCTGCTTATGTTCACTACACACCTAATGAAACCATTGCCGGAGTAGAATT
This sequence comes from Nitrosococcus oceani ATCC 19707, assembly GCF_000012805.1. Classification (GTDB taxonomy): domain Bacteria; phylum Pseudomonadota; class Gammaproteobacteria; order Nitrosococcales; family Nitrosococcaceae; genus Nitrosococcus; species Nitrosococcus oceani. The sequence continues at coordinate 191,662 of NC_007484.1, forward strand.
TCATTGGATTCCTGACTCAGGAGAAGTGCCTCTGGTGGCCGATATGTCCTCTACTCTTTTATCACGTCCGTTGGATGTCAGTCGCTTTGGAGTCATTTATGCGGGGGCGCAAAAGAATATCGGCTGCGCGGGTCTGACCGTGGTCATAGTGCGGAATGATTTGATAGGACGGCCCCAGGCCGGGACTCCCGCCATGTTTGATTACCAAATCCATGCTGATCATAACTCCATGTATAACACGCCGCCCACGTACGCTTGGTATGTGGCCGGACTGGTCTTTAGCTGGCTAAAGCGGAAGGGGGGACTTACCGCAATAGCAAAGATAAACCAAGCTAAAGCGAACACCCTTTACAGCTTTATTGACAGTAACGACTTTTACTACAATCCGGTAGAGCGGGCTTTCCGCTCTCGCATGAACGTGCCTTTTATTTTGTCCGAGCAGCAGCTTGATGAAATTTTTCTGGAGCAGGCAAAAAAAGCGGGGTTGACTAATCTGAAGGGGCACCGTTCAGTGGGAGGAATGCGGGCAAGCATTTACAATGCTATGTCCCAGGAAGGGGTTGAGACTCTGGTGGAGTTTATGAAAGAGTTTGAACGTACCCGGGCATGAAATTAATGTTTATAAGCTAAGCTCACTATCCATTTTTGCTTAAGAAGGATGGGGAAGAGCCGCATTATTGTCTTATTGATTAAACCAGGGGGTGACGGATAGCTGCATGTATAAGATACTCACATTAAACAATATTTCTATCGTAGGGTTGGATCGCTTGCCTCGGGATAAGTATGAGGTAGCCTCCGAGATTCAGCATCCAGATGCAATTCTCGTGCGATCACATAATATGCATGAGATGGCTATTCCACCCACACTCAAGGCGGTGGGGCGCGCTGGCGCTGGAGTCAACAATATTCCGGTAGCACGCTTGAGCGAAGGGGGGGTGGCCGTGTTTAACGCTCCCGGTGCCAATGCCAATGCAGTCAAGGAAGCTGTGCTAGCAGGTCTGTTGGTATCTGCCCGTAATATTTGTCAAGCTTGGGAGGCTGCCCGCACTTTGACTGGCACCGATAAGGAGATTCACCGGGAAGTTGAGGCTCAGAAGAAGCGTTTTGTAGGCGTTGAGCTGCCTGGGCGGACCTTGGGGGTTGTTGGCCTCGGATCTATTGGCGTTCAGGTGGCTAATGCCGCCTTAGCGCTTGGTATGCGGGTGGTAGGGTATGATCCTCAGATCACGGTACAGCGTGCCTGGGCCCTCTCTGCACAGGTTGAGCAGGCGACTAACCTGGACCATTTATTGTCCCAGGCTGATTTTTTATCCCTGCATGTTCCATTGCTGGAGGCTACCCGAGGTTTGATTAACCGGGAACGGTTAAGAAATATAAAGCCAGAGGCAAGACTTCTCAATTTTGCGCGGGCGGAAATTGTTGACGAGGACGCTGTGGTGGATGCTATAGAAGAAGGTAAGATCGCGGCTTATATTTGCGACTTTCCTAGCAATCGCTTAAAAGGGCATCCCCAAGTGATTGCCTTGCCCCACCTTGGCGCATCTACTTATGAGGCGGAAGAAAATTGCGCAGTGATGGTGGTGGAGCAGATTCGCGAGTTTCTGGAAAATGGTAATGTGCAAAACTCGGTGAATTTTCCAGATGCCGTGCTGCCTCGTACTGACAGCTGGCGGCTTGCGATTGCCAATGCCAATGTCCCTACCATGGTCGCTCAAATTTCTACTCACTTGGCTGAAGCGGGCTTGAATATTATCGATATGCTGAATAAGTCCCAGAATGATTTAGCTTACACGCTCGTGGATGTGGATCGTCCTATTCCTAAGTATCTAGTGGATGGAATCAGCGCTGTTCAGGGAATGTTATCGGTACGGGCCTTGTGATTACGAGGGTATTTTGAGCAGGGCTCATTTTATTTTGTAATGGACGATAGCCACCAATTACAGGAAATTCGGGCGCGTATAGACGCTTTGGATGAACAGCTTCAATGTCTCATCAATGAACGCGCCGAGCTTGCCCGCCAAACGGCGCAGATAAAACAAGCAGCTGGCTTGGGGGAAAATTGTTTTCGCCCGGAGCGGGAAGCTGAAATTTTGCGACGGGTTATCGCACGCAACCAGGGACCACTCAGTGGGCAAGAAATGGCCCGCTTATTTCGGGAGATTATGTCGGCCTGTCTGGCCCTTGAAACGCCCCTGGTGATTGCTTATTTAGGTCCAGAGGGAACCTTTACCGAGGCTGCAGCGCTTAAGCATTTTGGCCATTCAGTGAAAACCCAACCGCTTATGGCCATTGATGAGGTTTTCCGTGAAGTGGAGGCAGGTACAGCCTACTATGGGGTCGTCCCGGTAGAAAACTCCACCGAAGGAGCCGTGACCCACACCTTAGATCGGTTTTTAGTCTCGCCCTTACAGATTTGTGGTGAAGTGGAGTTGCGCATCCACCATCATTTGCTTAGCAGAAACCAAACCATTGCCGAAGTAAACCGGTTATATGCCCATCAGCAAACATTGGCACAATGCCGAGAGTGGTTAGATGCTCACCTGGCAGGATGTGAGCGCATTCCAGTAAGCAGCAATGGGGAAGCGGCGCGGCGGGCTGGGGATGAATCCGATTGTGCCGCTATTGCGAGTGACCGGGCCCGTGAAATTTATGGGCTTCACGCTTTAGCGACCAATATTGAGGATGAGCCTGGCAATACCACCCGTTTCCTTGTAATTGGCTCCCAAGCCGTGGTTGCTAGCGGGAATGACAAAACGTCGTTGCTAGTCTCAGGTCCGAATCGCTCCGGCTTGCTGTATGATCTGCTGTCTCCCTTGGCAGAGTATGGCATTAGCATGACCCGGTTGGAGTCCCGTCCCTCACGGCGCCAACTTTGGGAATATGTGTTTTTTATTGATGTTGAAGGACATATAGACGATTCTAATCTAACTACCGCGCTGGCTACTCTCAAAGAGCGGGCCTCCTTTCTCAAATTATTAGGCTCTTATCCACGGGCGGTAATATAAAAAGGTACCATGATAAATGGCTGAAAGCTTATTTTATCAGCTTGCGGCGGCAGGGGTGCAAGGACTAACCCCCTACCAGCCTGGAAAACCTATTGAGGAATTGGAGCGGGAGTATGGGGTGCGGGGTGCGGTTAAGCTGGCCTCTAACGAAAATCCTCTAGGCCCCAGTCCCATGGCAATAGATGCGATTTACGGGGTGCTTGGAGAAAGCGGCCGTTATCCTGATGGGAATGGCTTTGCGCTTAAAACTGCTCTTTCTCAATGCTTAGGCATTCCCGCGAATCAGATTACGCTGGGTAATGGCTCCAGCGATTTGCTGGAGTTTGCGGCTCGGGTGCTAATTTCGCCTGAACATGAAGTGATTTATTCTCAGTATTGTTTCGCTCTCTATCCTTTACTGATCCAGATTTTGGGAGCTAAGGGCCACGCCGTGCCGGCGAAGGGTTTTGGCCACGATCTGGAGGCCATGGTTAAAGCGGTGAATAGCCAGACCCGGCTGGTTTATATCGCTAATCCCAATAATCCTACGGGTACTTGGTTGCACTCTGATGAGCTAGAAGCTTTTTTGGCCGCTCTGCCAGAGCACGTTTTGGTGGTATTGGATGAGGCTTATTACGAGTATGTGAACGAGGCTCAATACCCTTATTCTCTGGCCTGGATGAGTCGTTATCCTAATCTGATGATCACTCGCACCTTCTCTAAAATTTATGGCTTGGCCGGTTTACGCATAGGTTATGGGGTGTCCCATCCAGATTTAGCGGATTTGATGAATAGAGTTCGCCCTCCCTTTAACGTCAATAGCTTAGCTTTGGCTGCAGCCACGGCTGCTTTGCAGGATCACGACCATTTACAGCGTAGTCGAAAGGTAAATCAGGCGGGAATGGCGCAGTTAACGATGGCTTTTACTGCCTTGGGCTTGGATTATATTCCTTCGGTAGCCAACTTTGTGACTGTCGATGTGAAGCAATCGGGTGACAAGGTTTATGAGAATTTGTTGCGGCATGGTGTGATTGTAAGACCAATGACGGGATATGGGCTACCAAGGCACGTGCGGGTTACCGTGGGAAGGGAGGAAGAAAATGCGCGTTTTATTCAGGTCCTTGAAACTGTTCTCGAGGAATTTAGGTGATCCGGCGTCTCTGCATCCTTGGAGTAGGGTTGATTGGGGGCTCTTTGGCGCTGGCTCTAAAGCAGGCTAAAGGAGTAGGCGAAGTTGTCGGTTATGAAAGAGACCCCATTGCTAGGGACAAGGCCCTTTCTTTGGGAATCATCGACCGTGCTGAGCTTGATCTTGCGGAAGCGCTTCGGGGAGCTGACGTGGTGGTTTTGGCCGTGCCGCTTGGAGCTATGGAAGAACTATTGCAGGCAATGGCGCCTAGTTTGAAACCAGGGATGGTGGTGACCGATGTGGGGAGCGTCAAGGGAAGTGTGGTTGCCTCTGCACGGGCTAAGTTGGGGGAGTACATTGTAGATTTTGTACCGGGCCACCCTATCGCTGGGACAGAAAGAAATGGCCCGGAAGCCGCTTTTGCTGATTTATTTTGCCTCCATAAGGTACTTCTTACACCTTTGCCTGAAAGTCGCGCCGTGGCCGTGCGGATGGTAAGAATGATGTGGCATCAGGTGGGAGCTGAGGTAATAGAAACCAGTATTTCTCATCATGATCGAATGTTGGCGGGAACCAGCCATCTTCCCCATATATTGGCGTATACTTTAATAGATATGCTGGCTAAGTTAGGGGAAACGCAAGAGGCGTTGCAGTTCGCTGCAGGAGGATTCCGGGATTTCTCTCGTATCGCCTCGAGCGATCCTAGCGTGTGGCGGGACATCTGTCTTGCTAATAAGGAACCCTTGCTGGCGCTTCTGGAGCGATTCAGGACCGAACTTCACGGTATAGGCGAGGCTATTCATCGCGGTGATGGAGCAAAACTTGCGGAAATTTTCGCTCGGGCCAAGGCCGTTCGGGATACACATTATAAGCGTTAACTGGAAATAGTGTAGGGGGTAGGGAGAATAGCATGCAGCCTATCGAAGAAGTATCGCAAGATACGATGGCTTTTGTGGTGGCGCCGGGGGGGGCGCTGAGGGGTCGGTTACGGGTTCCCGGGGATAAGTCTATCTCCCATCGGGCTATTATCTTGGGCGCGTTGGCCGAGGGTATTACCCAGATCACTGGGTTTTTGGAGGGAGAAGATACTCTGGCAACGTTGCAGGCCTTTCGGGATCTCGGGGTAAGCATTGAGGGACCTGAGGGAGGACGGGTAAAAATACATGGTGTAAGTCTACAGGGTTTACGGGCGCCGGAAAAACCCCTTTATTTAGGTAACTCAGGAACATCAGTGCGATTACTCGCCGGTCTTTTCGCCGGCCAATCCTTTGATGTCATACTTAGGGGCGATGAGTCTCTCTCTCGCCGTCCCATGCGGCGAGTCTGTGACCCCTTAGCCCGAATGGGCGCTTTTATCGAGACGACGGCTCAAGGTACTCCCCCCCTACACATTCATGGCGGACAGTCACTGTATGGTATTGAATATGCGATGCCGATGGCCAGCGCCCAAGTCAAATCCAGCCTGTTATTGGCGGGACTTTATGCATCGGGACGAACCTGTGTGGTTGAGCCTGCTCCGACAAGGGATCACTCTGAGCGTATGCTGGCCGGTTTTGGCTACCCCGTAGAGCGAGAGGGTGCAAAAGTTTGTATCCAAGGGGGGGGAACGTTGCATGGTACTGTGGTTGAGATCCCTGCAGATATTTCTTCGGCGGCCTTTTTTATGGTGGGAGCCGCGATTGGTAAGGGTTCGGATATTTTATTGGAGCATGTCGGTATCAATCCGACCCGGACAGGAATTATTGATATTCTCCGGCGTATGGGAGCAGAAATTGAAATAAGAGAAACAGGTGTAGTTGGCGGCGAACCGGTAGCAGCGATACGGGTCCGAGCTAGCCGGTTGCATGGGATTAATATTCCTGAAGACCTGGTTCCGTTGGCGATAGATGAATTCCCGGCCCTATTTATAGCCGCGGCTTGTGCCGAAGGCGAGACGGTATTGGCTGGAGCTGGAGAGCTGAGGGTTAAAGAAAGTGACCGTATCCAGGTGATGGCTGATGGTTTGCAAGCTTTGGGAATTTCTGCTCAGCCCACGGCGGATGGAATTATTATCCAAGGGGGAGAATTGCAAGGGGGAGAGGTCCATAGTCACGGCGATCACCGATGCGCCATGGCCTTTGCCATGGCTTCCCTAGTTGCCAAGGGCCCTATTATTATTCGTGATTGCGCCAATGTGGCCACTTCTTTTCCGGGTTTTTTGGAGTTAGCTTGTGGTGCTGGTTTAGCAATTCGCCATGGAAAATAGATAAATAGATTAGGTATTCAATTTTCATGTCACCTTATAAACTCATAGTTTTCGATTGGGACGGAACTTTAATGGATTCGGAAGCGCGTATTGTGGCGAGTATGCGTTCTGCGATTCATGATCTTAGCTTCCCTTTTCGGGAAGACGCGCAGCTGCGTAATGTGATTGGCCTGGGCTTGCCAGAAGCTTTGGCTATGCTTTATCCAGAGGGGGATAAAGTGATGAAAAATGCTTTGGTTGAGCGCTATCGTCATTATTATTTGAGTGCCGATTTAACCCCTAGCCAGCTCTTTGAGGGAGTTGAGGAATTATTAGGAAAATTGCACGAGCAGGGTTATTTAATGGCTATTGCTACGGGTAAGGGGCGTAGCGGCTTGGATCGGGTATTACCGGAGGTAGGTGTTGCCCACTATTTTTGCACCAGCCGCTGCGCCGATGAGACGGCCTCGAAGCCTAACCCCCGCATGCTATTGGAGATTATGGCGCAAACCCAGGCTAGGCCTGAAGAGACCCTGATGGTTGGCGACACCGAATATGACCTGCTGATGGCCAAATACGCGGGAACCGATGCTTTAGCGGTAAGCTATGGCGTACATGAAAAAACCCGCCTGCAACAATGTGGCCCTATTGGCTGCGTTGATTCAGTCACAGCTTTAGAGGGTTGGTTGTCAGCAGGACCAGCTTACGCTGCGCGTAATGCAAGCTGTCGGCACGGCTAAAGACGGCTGTTGTAATGGCGATCGCCACCCCTTTCTTCCATGGCGTTTCGTTTAATGATAAGGGGGTAATGGGGATGAGTAAAGAAATCCCCGTGATTACGGTGGATGGGCCTAGTGGTTCAGGGAAAGGCACCTTAGCACAGCAGTTGGCACAGCACTTGGAATGGCACTACTTAGACAGTGGTGCGATGTATCGGGTATTGGCTCTGGCAGCGGATAAACATGGCATTGCGCCAAATGCTCCTAAGCAGTTAGAAACTTTGGCCCAGAATCTAGATGTCCGATTTATATCGGGTCTAGAGGGCATGCCAGCACGAGTGTTTCTAGAGGGCTCAGAAGTGAGTGATTCTATCCGTAGAGAAGAATGTGGTAATGCTGCTTCAAAGATTGCTGCTTTGGCTGAGGTACGGGGGGCCTTGTTGATGCGACAGCGGGCTTTTCGCAAAGCACCAGGATTAGTTACTGATGGGCGAGATATGGGAACAGTGGTGTTTCCAGAGGCGGACTTAAAAATTTTTCTTACTGCCAGTCCATATGAGCGGGCGCGAAGGCGTTATAAGCAGTTGAAGGAAAAAGGCATAGGTGCTAATCTAAAAAATTTAGAGAAAGAAATCGCTGAACGGGATAGGCGCGATTGCGAACGTAATATTGCTCCGCTCAAATCGGCTGATGATGCTATAATACTAGATTCTACAAACCTTGCTATTAAGGAAGTATTTCAGCAAGTGTTACCATGGTTGTCAGGAAAAAATACGTAATTTTAGGGTAGTTCGTGGCATTAAATGCCACGGGCCAAGATTAAACAGTGGCTCCGTAAGTTGTGGAGTATTTAGCTGGTTGGCATGGGTATCCGCTAACCAAGGGTTTTGGTGAATCAATGGGCGAAAGCTTTGCAGAGTTGTTTGAGGAAAGCCAGGCGGATATGCCGATGGCGCCAGGTTCTATTGTAACGGGCACCGTCATGGAAATTCGTTCCGACGTTGTGATTGTCAACGCCGGATTTAAGTCCGAGGGAGTGATCTCTGCGGAACAGTTCCGTGATGAAAAGGGAAATTTGAATATCTCTGAGGGTGATTTAGTCGAAGTCGCTCTGGAAGCCATTGAGGATGGTTTTGGCGAGACTCGTCTTTCCCGCCAGAAGGCCAAGGAAGCTCGGGTTTGGAATGATCTTGAAGGAGCCTTTGAGGCAGGCGAAACCATTACCGGCGTGTTGACTGGCAAGGTCAAAGGCGGTTTTACAGTGGATTTAAATGGGGTTCGTGCGTTTCTACCGGGCTCATTGGTAGATGCCCGCCCCGTGCGAGACACTGCCTATCTTGAGAGTAAAGAACTTGAATTTAAACTCATCAAGCTGGATCGTCGGCGCAACAATATAGTGGTTTCACGCCGTGCAGTTATGGAAGCCGAGTACAGTGCAGAGCGAGAGGCGCTCTTATCTAGTTTAGAGGAAGGAAAGACGGTGAAGGGCGTCGTCAAAAATCTTACTGATTATGGCGCCTTCGTGGACTTGGGAGGGTTAGATGGATTGCTCCACATCACGGATATGTCGTGGAAACGAATCAAGCATCCTTCCGAAGTAGTGAATATTGGCGATGACATTACCGTTCAGGTGCTCAAATTCGATAGAGAGCGCCAGCGCGTCTCTCTCGGGCTGAAGCAAATGGGAGAAGATCCCTGGAAAGATTTGGCGCGGCGTTATCTTGACGGTACTCGCCTCTTTGGTAAGGTAACGAATGTTACCGACTATGGTTGTTTTGTGGAGATTGAAGAAGGGGTAGAGGGTTTGGTTCATATGTCAGAGATGGACTGGACCAATAAAAATATCCACCCCTCGAAGATGGTTCAAGTTGGTGAGGAAGTTGAGGTGATGGTGCTTGATATTGATGAGGAGCGCCGTCGTATTTCCCTAGGAATGAAGCAATGCCTACCTAATCCATGGGAAGAGTTTGCCCATAGATATAATAAGGATGATCGCGTAGCTGGCGAGATTAAATCCATTACCGACTTTGGCATTTTTGTCGGCTTAGAGGGGGGCATTGATGGCCTGGTTCATTTATCGGATATTTCCTGGTCGGCTTCGGGCGAAGAGATAATCCGTGATTATAAGAAAGGCGATCAGGTTGAGGCGGTTGTTCTGGCCATTGATCCAGAGCGAGAGCGCATTTCTCTAGGAGTCAAGCAACTTGAGGACGATCCTTTCTCCAGCTATATTGCGACCTGCCCTAAAGGCAGCATAGTTAAGGGAATCGTCAAGGTGGTTGATACTAGAGGCGCGGTCATTGAGTTGGCTGAGGGTGTGGAAGGACATCTGCGCGCCTCAGAAATTGCTAGAGAGCGTATAGATGATGCCCGTACTTCCCTTAATGTGGGGGACTCAATAGAGGCCAAGTTCACTGGCATCGATCGTAAGAATCGTGTAATTACCCTCTCCGTTCGTGCTAAAGATGTAGAAGAAGAGGCGGAAGCTATTAAGGAGTACTCCGGAACGGGTGCGGAAGCTGCTTCGACTACACTGGGCGATATCCTCAAGGAGCAAATGGAAAGGCAAGAGGAAGAAGGCTAAAAACAATAGTTTTTTCTACTGAGGCTCAATGGGGGCGTGGCCCCCGAGCTTGTTGTGGTGTGCGGCTTTGGGAGTGCGTTGTTTGTTATGACCAAATCGGAATTGATAGAAAGGCTTGCCCAGCGTCAGGCGCTGCTGTCTTATCGCGATGTAGAGCTAGCAGTCAAAATGCTGCTAGAGGTGATGAGCCAGGCTTTAGCACAAGGTGAGCGTATCGAGATACGAGGGTTTGGGAGTTTTTCATTGCATTATCGCCCACCGCGGAGCGGACGCAACCCAAAGACGGGTGATGCCGTGCCATTGTCCTCTAAATATGTTCCACACTTCAAGCCTGGTAAAGAGCTGAGAGAACGAGTTGATCGTGGCGAATCTATTTAGGGTTCCTCGGCTGCTTTCTAACCCCGCTTTAATTGCTAATCATTTAGTGGGGCGTTCTAGCGAATGAAATTTAGCTTGGATGAGCGTACAGATGTTTATACAGTAAGCGCCTATGGCTCTGGGTATGTGGAGTTTAGGATACCTGTTTCTTCTGAAAAAGAGCCTGAACGCTTGCAAGGGGAGGGGTTAAAGGAAAATAGAGGTAGGCAAAAAATATGCCGAAATGTGGTAGTTTCGCCGGGGCGATTGCAGGAGTGGTCTCCTGCTTCCTTTTCTGAGTTAGAGAAGGCTCATTTTCAGGCATTTCTGGAGATGGAACCAGAGGTGGTAGTAGTTGGTACAGGCGAGCAATCACATTTCCTCTCTCCCCGTTTGATAGAGCCTTTGTTAAGGCACCAGATAGGGGTTGAATTTATGGATACCGCAGCTGCTTGCCGAACTTATAATATTCTTGTTGGTGAAGGCCGGCGAGTAGTAGCAGCGCTATTTATAATCAGGCAGCCCTAACTTTTGCCAGCAGCCTATTTAAATAAAATATCAACTGAAATGCCTTCTTTAGTCAGGATGCGGCGCAGCCGTTTGAGGGTTTCAAGCTGGATTTGGCGAACCCGTTCTCGGGTTACACCAATGGCTTGGCCTACTTGCTCCAAAGTTTGTGGCTCATAGCCTTGGAGGCCAAAGCGCCGAATGACGACTTCTCGTTGCTTGTCATTGAGTTGGCTTAGCCATAATTTAAGACGGGATTGCATATCATCGTTTTGTAGCAAAACGGTAGGATCGGGTGCGTCTTCATCAGGCAGAGCATCAAGCAAGGTCTTTTCTTGATTGTTTCGGTAGCCCGTATCCATGGAAGCAGTATTGTCTTTAAGGCTCCATACACGTTTAATTTCTTCGACGGGCTTATTTAACTGCTGAGCTAGTTCTTCAAAGCTGGGATCGTGCTCTAATTCTTGCGCTAGTTTATTCGCTACTCGCTGATAGCTCTTGATTTCCTTTACCACGTGAACAGGTAAGCGCACGGTACGCGTTTGATTCATGAGCGCCCGTTCAATAGTTTGCCGTATCCACCATGTGGCATAAGTGGAAAAGCGAAAACCCATCTCTGGATCAAATTTTTCCACAGCATGGATCAAGCCTAAATTCCCTTCCTCGATTAAATCGAGGAGCGCCAGACCTCTATTCATATAGCGCCTTGAAATTTTAACGACAAGTCGCAGATTGCTTTCAATCATGCGCTTACGCCCAGCAGGATTTCCTTTTTTAGCAAGGCGCGCATGGTAGACTTCCTCTTCCGCTGTCAGTAAAGGAGCACAGCCAATTTCACTTAGGTAGAGGTGCGTGGCGTCAAATTCATGATCACCCAGAGGCTGGCTTTCCCGCGTATTCTCAGGGTTGATGGATAGATGTTGGGGTTCTTCGTATTCCCGTAGCGCCGTTTCGGATTTGCTTATAGACAAAGTCTTTCCTCCCTTACTTAAGAAAACCATGTATGGCTTCCTAGGTATAGTACCCTCGGCGCTTAGTGGATTACATAAGGAGAATCCCTTACTGTAGAGAGACCCCTCTTATTTCTCTAAGTGTGGGAGCTTATCTTCAACTTCGCCGTTTTTTATGCGATCCCATTGGTCCGCATCTGCCGGGGGTTCTTTGCTTTCGGTAATGACCGGCCAGCTTTTTGCTAATTCAGCATTGATTCCCAAATATTTTTGATGTTCTTTAGGCACATCATCCTCAGAAAAAATGGCTTCAGCTGGACATTCCGGCTCGCATAATGTGCAATCGATACATTCATCTGGATCGATAACTAGAAAATTAGGGCCTTCATGAAAGCAATCAACGGGGCATACTTCAACACAGTCGGTATATTTGCATTTGATACAGTTTTCAGTTACTACGAACGTCATAAAAACTCTCTCCTGTCTAGCGCACGTTTCTCGTGCTTGCGTTCCGAGATTTGCTAAGTTAGCAAAGAATTTATAGGGTTGTTTGCGCTTAGCTATATCATTAACATTTTAATCCCAATTTCCGATCCTGACGAGAGTAAAATATTGGACAGCTTATTAGAGAGTTCAGGTATGATGTACCTAGGGTACAGTGTCTAGGGGGAGGAGGCATGCGAAGAATTTTTTATTTTTTTATTTTTATTGTTGTTTTTGTTCTAGGGCTCACCTTTGCGGGGCGCCACGCCGAGTCTGTCGCAATCGATTACCATTTCGGCCAGCTACATGTCCCATTATCTTTGCTTCTCGCCCTTATTTTGATGATAGGAACGATACTTGGCATACTTGTCAGCTTAATTACGATCATAAGGTTGAAGCGTGAAAACAGAAGGTTGCGCAAATCAATTAGGTGGGTTGAAAAAGAGAATGCCAACCTGCGGACGATTTCTCTTAAACATGGGCAATAAACGTGATCGAATGGTTATTGTTGCTGTTACCTGTGGCAGCGGCTTCAGGCTGGCTAGCAGGTAAGCGCAGTGCAGAAACCGTAAATGCGGATAGTCACTCCCAACTAAATTCCGCCTACTTTGCCGGCCTAAATCATTTGTTAAATGAGCAGCCAGATAAGGCTATTGATACCCTGCTTAATGCTTTGAAAGTGGATAGCGACACGGTAGAACCCTATCTAGCATTAGGTAATCTATTTCGCCGGCGCGGGGAGGTAGACCGGGCGATTCGGGTTCATCAAAATCTTATTGAGAGGCCTTATTTAAGCAGCTCGCAAAGAGGACAAGCCCTTTTGGAATTGGGTTTGGATTATATGCGCGCGGGAATGTTGGATCGGGCTGAAAGCTCTTTTCTTGAGGTCCTTAAGCGAAGAAGCCACATAGGTATTACCCTGCGCCAGTTACTTGATCTCTATCAGCAGGAAAAGAATTGGCATCAAGCTATTGCTATGGCTCAAAAGCTGCACGAGGAGAGTGGCGAAGCGACGGAATCCATGATCGCTCATTTTTATTGTGAACTTGCGGAACAGCATTGGGCCCAGAAAAAAGCTGTGGAAACGACCCGGTTTATCAAGCAGGCGCTGGCCTCGGATTGGCGCTGTGTTCGAGCAACTCTGCTCCAGTCCAGTTTAGCAATGGAGAAAGGGGATTATAAGAGGGCTATTCGCTGTTTGCGGCAGGTTGAGAGGCAAGATCCAGACTATTTGCCGGAGATATTAAAGCCGCTCTCGGAATGCTACCAGTACCTGGAGGGCCAAGATAAATTCTTTTTCTGGCTAACTGAAGCATCAAAGCGCCATCCAGGATGTACTTCATTAGTTTTAGCCAGAGCGGCATACTTACAGCAGCGGGGAGAACAGAAAGAGGCTCGCTATTTCCTAATCGAGCAACTTAGAGTGTATCCTTCCGTTGAGGCACTTCAGCAGTTGCTTGCTTTGGGAGTGCCAGAGGATATTGAGGCTGCTTCAGAGCCTTGGTCTTTAATAGAAGAAGTGGCTAGCCGCCTGTTAAAAGCTAAATTAAATTACGTTTGCGGTTTTTGCGGATTTGGCGGCAAGTATTGCTATTGGCAATGCCCAGGTTGTAAACGCTGGGGGACCGTTAAGCCCTTGGCTGTAGGTACTTAATCTACGCGGTATTAATCTATATGCTATTGATAATGTTAGCTTATCCAGGGCTAAATAAAATATTTAGGGTTTAATTCAGTGTCCTGACCAAGTTTAGCTTGCCAGAACTCAATGGGAGAGAAAAATTAATGTCTCAAGTCTCTATTTATCATAATCCCCGGTGCAGTAAATCTCGACAGACGTTGCAATTGCTTCGCGAGCAAGGCATAGAACCAATCATTATAGAATACCTCACATCGCCTCCAACATCGGCACAATTATCGGAAATTCTCCAGCTATTAGATAAAAATCCGAGAGACTTAATGCGTCAGAAAGAGGCCGAATATCAAGATAATGGGCTTGATAATCCGAGTCTTTCTCAGGAACAGTTGATTGCGGCCATGGTGGCCCACCCTATTCTTATTGAGCGGCCTATTGTGTTAGCCAACGGTAAGGCCGCTATTGGGCGGCCACCAGAAAAGGTACTCGAAATTCTTTAAGCTGAGATACAGGTCAATGCCAGAAATTCTTATTCTTTATTACAGCCGCCATGGCAGTGTAGCGGCCATGGCTGAACGGATAGCCCGGGGGGTGGAAGAAGTGGAGGGCATGCAAGCGCGGCTGCGAACCGTGCCGGCGGTGTCCACCGTCTGTGAAGCGGTAGAAGATTCGATACCTGCAGGTGGTCATCCTTACGCAAGTCACGATGACTTGCGAGAATGTGCAGGTTTAGCTTTGGGAAGTCCAACCCGATTTGGGAATATGGCGGCTCCCCTTAAATATTTTCTTGATAGCACAAGTACGTTATGGCTTTCAGGGGCTTTGGCGGGTAAGCCAGCTGCCGTATTTACCTCAACTTCCAGCCTCCATGGCGGACAAGAATCCACTTTATTATCCATGATGATTCCCCTGCTTCATCATGGCATGGTGTTATTAGGTATTCCCTATACCGAACCGGCTCTCATGAACACCCAAGAGGGAGGTACCCCTTATGGCGCTAGCCATGTGGCCGGTGCGGATAACCAATTACCGCTGAGTGAGAACGAGATTATTTTATGTCGTGCATTAGGACGACGCTTGGCTAGGATGGGGGCTTCATTAGCGGTTACGCGGCAATGACAGTGTTTGGCTTTGATTCTCCGCCGATCTGCACCCAAATGCAGCGTTATAGTTAATTAAAATAGGATATTTTTTGCAAACGGATATCGCGCCTCTTAAATCACAGCTCATCCGGGCAGCGATGGGAGAGGATAGCTTAGAGTGGCTGTCGCAATTAGAACTCTACCCGGTATTGGATTCTACTAACCGTTATCTTTTAGCTCGAGTCAAACATGGCGCCAAGAAGGGGACAGTTTGTTTAGCCGAGGCCCAGTCGGCAGGCAGAGGGCGCCATGGGCGTCTCTGGTTATCGCCTCCCAGTGGTAATATTTATCTCTCATTGCTATGGTGTTTTTCTAAAAATCCGCAATTTTTGTCAGGTCTGAGTATAGCGGCTGGTGTGGGTGTATTGCGTGCGTTGCAAGACCAGGGTGTCACTAAAATAGGCTTAAAGTGGCCTAACGACGTGCTCTGGGATGATCGGAAATTGGGTGGTATTCTAGTAGAGCTGGTGCCCAAGGAGGGAGGCACAGGTGTAGTAGTAGGGGTGGGTATCAATGTAAATATGCCTATTCCCTATAGAGAGCAATTAGTTCAGTCTTGTACTGACTTAGCGGAAGCTACCCAAAACCGATCGGTAGATCGTAATTATTTGGCTGGGCGCCTCATCCATCATTTTTTGCTGATAATGCATAATTTTGAGCGCTGGGGCTTAAGGGATTGTCTTGATGATTGGCGTAGATGGGACGCTTGTTACCAGCGGGAAGTCTATTTATACGAGGGCAGTAGGGTGATCAGCGGCATTGCTTGTGGTATTAATGAGGAGGGAAGCTTGTTATTACAAGAAAAAGGGAGAATATCATGCCACTTCTGTGGGGAAGTAAGTTTGAGGCGAGTTAAGTGATTCTACTGGTGGATATTGGTAATAGCCGGATTAAGTGGGCCCGGCTAGACGGCGGTAAGCCTGCCGATATGGGGGCGGTGACGCGGGGTAAGACGGGCATCAAGCGGGTTCTCTCCAAGGCTTGGAAAGAGTTTGGAGATGTTAACCGGGTTGTCGTTGCCAACGTCGGTGGTCCAAAAGTTGCCGAACAACTAGAACAGTGGCTGCAAACTCACTGGCAGATAGCGCCCGAATTTTTAACTGCCCGTAGCAATGGGTATGGGATACGTAATGCTTATTCGAAACCGGAAACTTTGGGGATAGACCGTTGGCTAGGGCTGGTTGCAGTACGTCAACGTTATCGGGGTGGCGATCGTAAGAAAGCCATTTGCATCGTCGATTGTGGCACGGCGATTACCCTTGATGTGCTTGCCGCTGATGGTAAGCATTTAGGGGGGTTAATTATCCCTGGTTTGGCCATGATGCCTAAATTTCTGGCGGATCATACGGCAGGCATCAACGAAACTACCGAAGCAGTGGAATATTCGCTGCTTGCTAGTACTACGAGCGCGGCAATCAACGCTGGTGCGTTGTATGGGGCGGTTGCTTTTATCGACCGCGTCAGTCACGATGTAGCTGTTGAAATGAAGGGAGAGCTTAAATTCGTCATTACGGGTGGCGATGCGCCTCGGATATTGCCATTATTGCGGGATAAATATGAGCATCTTCCTGATCTCGTTTTACGGGGGCTTGCGCGGGTAGCCAAGGATACTTCAAAAGTAAGGCGGGAAACAGACCTTGATTGCGCAGCTCAGTAAGTTTTCTTAAAATAACGGATTAACTTTTCCTTCCTTTGAGCTAGCAATATCTTTGTAATCATCATTGCCGGGTTAGCACAGTGGTAGTGCAGCGGTTTTGTAAACCGAAGGTCGGGGGTTCAAATCCCTCACCCGGCACCGATATTGCTTTGTTTTCAATCTTCACAATAATTTTTTCTTCTTGATATGCGTCTTGTTCGCAACTGGTTTCAGCGTCATTTTGCCGATCCTCAGGTAGTAGGTTTGGCAATTTTGCTCGCCGTCGGTTTCATCACCGTGGTGCTTATGGGGCGTATGCTGGCACCCGTGCTTGCTAGTTTGGTGATCGCTTACCTTTTAGAGGGAATTATAGGGTATATGGAGCGGTGGCATTGTCCTCGCTGGTTGGCGGTGACCCTGGTATTTATTACCTTCATGGCTGCTCTGTTTTCATTAATATTCGGTTTGTTACCTTTACTCTCACAGCAATTAACCGAGTTCTTCCAGCAGCTACCCGTTATGATTGCCCGAGGGCAAGAGCTCTTACTGAGCCTGCCTGAATATTATCCGAATTTGTTT
Organism: Nitrosococcus oceani ATCC 19707; assembly: GCF_000012805.1. Classification (GTDB taxonomy): domain Bacteria; phylum Pseudomonadota; class Gammaproteobacteria; order Nitrosococcales; family Nitrosococcaceae; genus Nitrosococcus; species Nitrosococcus oceani. Next base: position 208,589 of record NC_007484.1, read on the forward strand.
TCTGGTGAGCAAGTCTATGATTTGATGAGCGCGCTTCGTTCCGAGCTTGCCCAATGGGGGCAGAAGGTACTTTCCGTGTCCTTAGCTTCGGTAGTGGGCCTGATAACACTCGCCGTGTATCTTGTTATCATGCCATTGCTGGTGTTTTTCTTCCTTAAGGACAAGGCCCGGCTCATTGGCTGGCTTGAGCAATATCTCCCGCGGGAGCGAAAACTAGCTGCTCAAGTTTGGCATGACGTAGATTTTCAGATCGGAAACTATGTCCGGGGGAAATTCCTTGAGATTCTAATTGTATGTGCAGTGACTGCTATCACTTTTACTTTCATGGGGTTGCAGTTCTCAATGCTATTGAGCGTTCTGGTGGGATTGTCAGTTATTATTCCCTATATTGGCGCGGTTGCGGCTACTCTACCGGTAGCTTTTGTTGCCTACTTCCAATGGGGATTTAGCATTGATTTCGCTTATTTGCTTGGCGCCTATGGGATTATCCAGGCTTTGGACGGTAATGTCCTAGTGCCCTTGCTGTTTGCTGAAGTGGTAGATTTGCACCCAGTAGCGATTATTGTGGCTATCTTGGTTTTTGGTGGGTTTTGGGGTTTCTGGGGAATCTTCTTTGCTATTCCTCTGGCTACTCTCGTACAGGCGGTACTTAAGGCTTGGCCTAGCCTTCCCCCTCCAGAAGAGTCCACTATACTTTAGCTGATAGGTGATTTTGGCATTTTTAGAAGGGAAGCGCCCTGAGATGTCGACGGACTGTGGGAGTCTTGGATTGCAGGATTACGACTCAGGACTAATACCACCATTAAGCGGAGATATCCAACATTTTCATTTTGCCTAATGGATATTACCTGCTTGGAGTTCTCCACCCTTAAAGGGCACCTTAAGCCGTTTACCTAATGGGCGCTTTTAGACAAATGGTTATAGCGCAATATTTTTTCGGCTGAGGTCGTGGTTTTCTTTGCGGAAAATTTATGAAATTCAATCAATTGAATAGGACTCCCTGGAGGTATATAAATGGCAATGTTCTCTCTGCTGTTGCAGCCTGATGAGCTAGTGCGGCGGTTGGATGAAAAAAATTTGCTGCTCATTGATCTTGGTAGCGAAGAATCCTATCTTGCGCGCCATGTACCTGGTGCGGTACACCTTGATTACACTCATATCGTAGCGGCTCGTCCCCCGGTGATGGGGCTTTTGCCTGATGAGCATCGTTTAAGCCGGGTGCTGTCCCAGCTAGGATTTACGCCGGAGAGCCATGTAGTTGCTTATGACGCTGAGGGGAATGGCCGTGCTTCTCGTCTTCTCTGGACGCTGGAAGAGTTAGGGCATAAGCATTTTTCGTTGCTTGATGGGGGATTGAAGGCATGGTTAGTTGAAGAGTGCCCGGTAAAGGAAGGGCGGGAGAGCCGGCAGCCCAGTCACTTTCATGGGCGCTATCAGGGTCATCAAGCGGCTGATAAGGAATATATTTTGGCCCATTTATTAGATCCTAAAGTCGTAATTTTAGACGCCCGTTCTCCGGCTGAATATCATGGCGAATATGTCCGCGCCCAACGGGGGGGGCATATTCCAGGCGCGGTAAATTTTGAGTGGACTCAGGCCATTGACCAGGAGCGCAATTTGCGATTTAAACCCATGGATGAACTGCGTTCCAGCTTGGAAGCTTTGGGGATTACTCCCGACAAGGAAGTTATTTGCTATTGCCAGACTCACCATCGCTCAGCCCATACTTGTATGGTACTGAAATATTTAGGATATCCCAAAATTAAGGGCTACCCAGGTTCTTGGTCGGAGTGGGGGAACGCTCCGGATACGCCTATTAAAGTGTAAAAAAACAATGACATCGCTGCCTCATCTGAAAATCGCGAATGATCGCAGCGAATTTATTAATGTGCTGCAGTTAACGGATTCCCATTTGCTGGCGGATTCGGAGGCTTTTTTATGGAACGATTTAAATACTCGTAGGTCGTTGGTGGCAGTTCTTAACCATATTCAGCAACAGGGGCTGCTGGGAGACCTGATGGTGATCAGTGGCGATATTGCCGAAAAAGCTGAACCGGAAGCGTATTATTGGCTGCTGGAGCGTTGCCAAGAACTAGGGCTGCCGGTCTATTGTCTTCCCGGAAATCATGACGATCCAGTGCTTATGGATGAGATTCTAAATGGGATGAACGTTAGCACCGAGTCTTTAGTGACACTCAAAAACTGGCAGCTTATTTTTCTCAATTCTGTTGTTACTCAGCGAAGCCATGGACATTTAAGCAAAGGACAATTGGGGTTTCTTAACCGTAGTCTAGCCGATAGTCTAGATTTGAATACGCTAATTTTCCTTCACCATCCTCCCGTAGCCCTAGGAAGTCCTTGGATGGATGCCATGGGAGTGGATAACGCAGCAGATTTTTTTGCAGTACTGGATTTGTACCCCCAGGTGCGGGGTGTTGCCTGGGGCCATGCCCATCAAGAATTTCATACCGAGCGCCAAGGGGTTCAATTATTGGGTAGTCCTTCTACCTGCGTCCAATTTGTTCCTGGCAGTGAGCATTTTCAACTGGACCAGCGAGGACCGGGTTATCGTTGGTTGATATTATTGCCCGGTGGTCAAATTGAGACTCGGGTTTATTATGTGGATTGCCCCCCTCCTGCTCGATAGGCGGTGACTGCCGCAGTCTGGGCTTTTCTGGGTTCGGGGGAGCAGAATTCAAAGCAAGTAGAAGAAGATTTTGCTGAAGGATGTCTAAGCCAACCTTTTTTGTAGTTGCTGTAGCTGTGTTTCTGGTTCACGATAACCGTTTTCTTGCTTTGCGCCGCAGTACTTCCAAGGCTGTAGCGCCAGGGGCATGGGAGGTGATTTCAGGCAAAGTCGAGCGGGGCGAATTACCCCATGAAACCGCCCGGCGGGAAACCTATGAGGAAACAGGGATAACGGTTGCTTTGGATGAGCGGCCTGTCACCACCTATCAGGCTGATTATGGCATGGCTCCTATGATAGTGTTGGTCTACCGTGGAAAAAGGCTAGCAGGGGAGGCTTCTCTTTCCAGCGAGCATGAGGCCATGGCTTGGGTAACCGAGGATGAATTTGCTCAATTGTGCCTCTATGGGGAACTCGTGGAGGCAGCCCGGTGGGCCCTTAAGGTGCCCTGATGAAAGTTTAGTGGCGAATTTATCTTTCAAAAAAGAGCGCTGTTTTCCCTTAGAAAGGATTCCGCCGGCAGATCACGCAGCTGCCAGCCTTAAGTCTGAACTGTTTCCTCCAACCACGCCCGTATCTGCCCTCCATTCGCTTTATCCATAAACTTTATATGGTTTGGTCTAATCCCCAGCGGTTCCCTAGCCATATGCTTATTTCCCTGGCAGCGTTTTCACCACCGCTTAAAGATCCTCTCTGAAACTGAAGACTGCATCGCACTAATCCTTGAGATCGATCCTGACGGGCTTCGGTAATCTTCATATCTATATATACCCTTAACAAGGCACACTTTTATTTTTATCGACTATATAAATATAGTCGATAAAAATAAAAGTGTGCTTCCCGAGGGGGAAATGATGGCAAAAAGCAATAATCTATCGCGCCGGCAATTTCTGAAAACGACCGGTGCCGTGGCGATGGCTAGCAGCGTAGCTGGTTTCAGTGATGTGCTGGCGGTGCGAGACTGGTCGCATCCAGGCCGCGGCCTCCGGGGGCGACCCAATATCCTGTTGATGCTGGTCGACGAGATGCGTTACCCGCCAGTGTTCGAAGGGTTGGGTGCTCAACAGTTTCGTCAAACCTATCTTAAGACCCAGAATGCTTTGCGTGCGAGCGGCGTCGAGTTTCATCGTCACTACGCCGCTGCCACCGCCTGCGCGCCCAGTCGCGCTTCGATCTTCACCGGACACTATCCGTCGCTGCATGGTGTAACTCAGACTACTGGTGCCGCCAAGGAAGAAAATGACCCAGACGTGTTCTGGCTCGACCCTGCCAGTGTTCCCACCATGGGCGATTATTTCCAGGCCGGTGGCTATCGCACGTTCTACAAGGGCAAGTGGCATGTGTCCAATGCTGATTTGCAGATTCCAGGCACGCATGATCAGCTTCTTAGCTATGACGACCAGGGCAATCCTGACCCCGGCAAGCAGCAACTATACCTTGAAGCCGACCGGCTAGCAGATTATGGTTTTGAGGGCTGGATCGGACCTGAGCCTCATGGTAAAGCGCCGCTTAATACCGGTTCTAGCCCAGCCCAAGGCCAAGGCCGGGATGTTGGTTTTGCTACCCAGGTGGTTAATTTGATTCAGCAACTCGGCACCGAACGCCACAGCGCCCCGTGGTTGACCGTAGCCTCCTTGGTGAACCCCCACGACATCGCCCTGTGGGGTTACGTCGCGCGCCATACGGGGCTGTTCAACTTCACAGTGGAGGATATTGTTCCCGCGTTTACCGAGCTGTTCGACCCAGTGATGTTTGCACAAACGCTCGCTGACGACTTAACTACCAAACCATCCTGCCAGCAGAGTTATCAAGAGTCATACAACGAATGGATGCAGGGAGTGCCACCGCATGACTATTTCCGGTTTTACTATCAGCTTCACAAGAATGTTGATGACGAACTGTACAAGCTCTATCAGGCCTTGCAGCAATCCCCCTTTTATGACAATACGATCGTGATCTTCACTTCCGATCATGGCGATCTGCTTGGCGCCCATCGCTATATGCACCAAAAGTGGTACCAAGCCTACGATGAAGCGGTGCGCGTCCCATTGATCATCTCCAATCCACACTTGTTCCCAGAGCCGCGTTCCATTGACAGCGTCACCAGCCACGTGGATCTGCTGCCGACCCTGCTGAGCCTTGCCCGGCTCAAGCAGGCCAGGCTGCGCCGCAAGGTTGCCAAAGGCCACAGCGATCCGGTGCCCCTAGTCGGGCGCAATCTCAGACGGCTAGTACTTGGCCGTAATCGCCGGCCAGTCGCTGATCCCGTCTATTTCATGACCGATGACGATATGAGCCGCGGTCTCGATCAGGAAAACTTTATCGGTATCGCCTACGGGTCGGTGATTCAACCGAGTCACGTGGAGACCGTCATCGTAGAGATCGACGGCGAGGTCTGGAAGTACAGTCGCTACTTCGATAACAAACAATTCTGGAGCGATCCGAGCCAGCCCAAGGATGTCGTGACCCAAGTAGAGAATAAGCTCATTGACCCGCCGGCCGGCACCTACGATGTTAATGCGACCCAGAGCTTCAAATACGAGCCAGAGCCTGATGAGTACGAAATGTACAATGTTACCCAGGATCCGATGGAACTCGATAATTTGTACGGCAATCTCGTCTATGCGGCGATGCAGACCCACTTGGCAACACTGCTAGACCAGCAGCGCGCTCAAAAGCGTCTTACACCGATCAGCGGCGTCGTTCCAGGTCAGTAAAGCAGTAAAAATCAGCAATACGATGAAGTTGCAGCCGAGAAACTTTGGAGTAGCTTTGCAGGGCCAATACAAGGCGGGGAAGAGTAACAAAGATGCGAGTTAAGGTATATTGGCGGCTGCCGAGTTAGACGAGGTAAAGCCTGAGGCTTTATGGGCGCAAACGATGAATTCGTCCGCCATATCCCAGTTGACAGCTTTTACGGCGCAGAGTGTTGCTAAGCAAGTTGTTGGAGAACTCACGTCGTGGGGCATGGCATCTCTAGGCTTTCCGGGCACTGATGGCACCGCCAAACTTGAAAGCCTGCTTAAAAAGTGGCCGCGGAGCTGGCTACCATCGAATAGAACATCGCTGATCTGGACTGTATTGATAATGCGACCGAAGCCCAGAACGCGGTCGCCCGCATTCAGGGCACCTGGAACACCTACCAGCTCATGGTTCAGGCCAGCTACATTGATCCGATCACTCAGACCAGTTAGCAGAACTATGTGCGTGGCGTTGGCGACAATTCGCTGACCGCCGATCTGCAACTGGTTTCCGATGATTTCACTGGGCAGAACAGCGGCCAGTCCATTCTAGCAAGCTGTGAGACGGCCGCCGATGTCAAGGTGCCGAAAAAGGACACTTTGGACGACCGGCCTGCCTGGGAATTTTCCACCAGCCTGATCGAGTATTATGCCGATACCGAGATTGTCGGCGTAGCCATGTTGGCCGACGATTTTCACCTACAGGTCATCAGCACTGGCTGGCCGAAGATAACGCCGCAGGCGATACCACTACTGATAATCTGCCGGTTGTGGAGTGCGGCAACCCGCCTGCCAATTTGTCACGCACGGGCGCCTGTGCCTCCGCCGCCGATTATTACACCCACTACCGGCAGAACGTTGTCGCCGTCCTCGACTATGGCGGGGCACCCTATTCCACCGATCACAGTTACTGCTGAACGGCTGAGGTTTGCTCTGGGTGGTCGACCTCGGTACGGTAAAAACCGGTATATAGCTAACCGTGTCAAGGGGTTATACAGTAAGAGAGCAATGGGGTTATGATGAACGGTTTACCGCCAAGTAAAGGTTCATTGCCCATGATGGCTACTCACTTACTGAAATGTGAACTTAAGCGTTTTTTGCCCTAGCATCAAGCCCGTATCGAGTGTTTAGCGCAATTGATCGTGGCGATGGTTCCAGTGCGGACGGTGAATTTAACGCACTGGCCTTAGCTTTTGATGCGCTAGTGCAGCGGGAATTGGTTTATCAACGGGTGAAGCGCTTTTTTCATCACCATGTTTTTGAAACCGACTTAGCGGCGGTACGGGTGACGAGTTGGGTGGATTTGGGCGAGCGGTGGGTGCTGTGCTTGGATCGGACCCTCTGGCAGTTGGGGCACACGCCGATTAATGTATTGGTCCTGTCAGTGGCCTATGCTGAGGTGTCCGTGCCGCTACAGCTCATCCTAAATAAGATGATTCAATTTTAAAGAGTTTAGCAATAGAAGACAGAGTTTGTTTCTTTATGGCTTTTGTGTGTGCTCCTTTTTGTTCAATGGGGTTAAGGTCTGGGGAATAGGGCGGTAGATAAAGCACTGTGTGGGCTGCTTTTCGGAGAATAGCTTGCGTATCCTGACGTTGATGGAGCGTGGCATTATCCATGACACTAACGGATTGTGGCGGTAGTTTTGGCAGTAAATCCTGCGCTACCCATGCGGTAAAAATATCGGCATTAATATTCGTAGGGAACAGCCCGATGGTGAGCACAATTTTGCCAATCAAAGCGCCGATGGCATTCGTTCGGCCCTTTGCATGCCACCGTCACAAAGTCCGTAACAGCGTGCTCCAACCGGCGCATAGCCGTGTGTAGGCGGCCTATTATGGGCAAATCCACGCTCATCAAAGTAGACAATCGGGCGGCATTGTTGCTCCTACCATGTCATGATCCTCTGGAAGGTGCACCGTGCGCCTTCGCATCCCTTTGGGTGCATCAAGCTTTTTTTTATAGCTAACGCCCAGACAGCGCAGAGCATGGTTGATTCCCTGAACACGCACACCAAAACGGCTGCGCTCGCTCGTATTGATACGCATCCGGATTGTCCCGAACATCACTAGCCAGTGCGTCCATATCGAGCTTTGTCGCTGGTTTATTTCGGCTCGGTTTAGGCTCAGGCCCTTTTAGCCAACGTGTAACGCTCGCTACGCCCACACAAAACCCAGACGCCACCTCGGCAATGGTCATCATGGCAAACTCTTAGGAAAACGCTTTGTTTTGGTATCGTACTGAGAGAAATCATACTGTTTCCTTGGAGAGGGTGCGTACCTGATTGATTGTTATTCGCTAGGAGAGGCGTATGTAAACACTGGTTGCCGAATGGATCTCGCTATTAGATTGCTTATTGAATTTTTTTTTAAATTCCGCATAATAGGCGTTTCTGCTTTTGTGCGCCCGTAGCTCAGTTGGATAGAGTACCTGGCTACGAACTAGGGGGTCGGGAGTTCGAATCTCTCCGGGCGCGCCATATAAATCAATGGCTTATGGTTCCTTTATATCAAGTCAACTTTATTTTTAGCAAAAAAGCTAAAAGTTACCTCCACTTTCCAAATCGCTAGACGCTAGAGTCAGATTGTTTGAGCGAAACTTTTAAGCAGGCTGAGTCACGCTGCAGTTTCAGCAAGTGAAACCCGTACAAAGGCATCATGCTGAGCGGTTACTCGTTCAAAGGTGTGCCAATGCCTACCTTAACCCCATTAAAATGGCTTGGACAAAAGCTAAATATTTCCTCCAAAAAGTCCAGGCGCGAACCAAATCAGGAAATGCTATAAGTACCTTGTAGCGGCGAATATGGCAATGATAAGATAAAAAATCAGAACTTTATGCAGCACTACATGTCTTTAAATTACTGACCGGTCGATTGGTAAATTACTATCTATGAAAGGCGTATCCAACCATAGGAAGGCACTATGATTAAGCGATCGGCAAGCCGTGATCAGGATACCCAAACATCTGGCCAAGGGCGGGAAGCTATTCTTTCCGCGGCCAAGATCCAGTTTGCGGAGCAAGGCTATCATGGCACCACCCTTAGTCTAATTGCGGCCCATGCTAAGGTGTGTAAAGCTAATATTTTTCATCATTTTGGATCTAAAGAGGGGCTTTATCTGGCCGTTCTTAAGGATTACTGCGAGCAGCTAAGTCCTCTTCGTGGCGGCAGGTCGATTTCGGCGCCGACTTGTCGAGAGCAGCTGCGGCAGTTTGCCCAAATTCACCTTGAGAATATGTTCAACGAGCCGGGCGCCGTGCAGCTTTTCCTCCGTGAGCTACTGGCCCAGGACTCTCACCGAAAGGAAATGCTTGCCAAGGGTGTGTTGGAGGGTAATTTTGCCCGGCTAGTTCAGATGGTTCGCGAGGGGCAGGCCGCGGGGGAAATCCGCTCTACTATTGATCCGGCGGTTTTAGCGGTAGCGTTATTGGGAGCAGATGTTTTTTTCTTCATGGCGCGGGATGTGTTCCAGCATTTTCGGGATGTTAGTTTTGCTGAGGGAGTAGAAGACTACAGCAAGGCTTTGAGCGAAATTTTGCTAACGGGATGTTTGGTTGAACGGGATTGAAGATCGGACATAAGCAAATAATATGATTCGGATAAGCTTATTCTTGCGAAAATCCGGGGGCTAAGGAGTAAGGGATAGCCAATGTTGAAGCGTCTTATAGTGGTACTGTTGGCCTTGGGTTTATTCTTCGGTGGTATCTTCGGCTGGAAATATCATCAGCAACAACAGCAAGCTGCCCAGGCGGCCATGCCGCCCCCGCCGGCTACCGTAGCCGCTGCGAAGGCCCGCCCAGAATCCTGGCGCACTTCTTTACATGCGGTGGGTAGCTTGGTAGCTACCCAGGGTGTTTATGTGACTAATGAGATTGCCGGGCTTATCGAAGCAATTAACTTCGAATCTGGAGAGCGGATTAAAAAAAACAAATTGTTACTGCAGCTTGAGGATAGTGTCGATAAAGCAGAACTTGAAGGTCTGCTGGCGGAACAGAAATTGGCGGAGCTGCAATTCCAGCGCAATGCCCGTTTGCTGAAAAAGAAAATGGTATCCCGTTCTATCTATGATGAGAGCCAGGCCCAGCTAGAAAACGCCCAAGCCATGGTAGCGGCCAAGCGGGCCTTGATACAAAAAAAGCAGATCCGGGCCCCTTTTTCTGGCTTATTGGGAATCCGCCAGGTCGATCTGGGTGAGTATTTAGCACCAGGTTCTCCTATTGTGCTCTTGCAGGCGCTCGATCCTATCTACGTGGATTATTCTCTGCCCGAGCGTTATTTTTCCTTGCTTGCTCAAGGTCAAACAGTTCTTATTACAGTCCAGGCTTATCCTGCTCAGCATTTTAAAGGCCGCATCACGGCGATTAATCCGGGAATTGACCCGAACAGCCGCAATGTCCAAGTGCGGGCTACTTTTGACAATCCAGAGCTTCATCTACGGCCGGGGATGTTTGCCGAAGTGCGAGCAGTATTACCGGAGAAAAAACAAGTCTTGACGGTGCCCCAAACAGCCATTACCTATAATCCCTATGGCGATATGGTGTTCATCATCCAGAAAGAAAACGGTGGCCTGGTGGTTCAGCAACAACCGGTGCGAACAGGGAAGGTGCGCCAGGGCCAGGTTGAGATTATCAAAGGATTGCAGGCCGGCGATTGGGTGGTCAGCGCGGGTCAAATGAAATTACATAGCGGTCAGCAAATTCGGATTAGCGAGCAAGAAGTACTGGATGGGCAGGTAGACGGCACATGAAATTTACCGATCTCTTTGTTCGTCGCCCGGTGCTGGCCAGCGTGGTGAGCTTGCTAATTCTACTGATTGGGATGCGCTCTTTAACTCTACTGGAGGTGCGGCAGTATCCTGAGACCGAGAATACAGTGGTGACGGTGTCTACCGCTTATCCGGGGGCCAGCAGTGAATTGATTAACGGCTTTATTACCACCCCCTTGCAACAGGCAATTGCCGAGGCGGAAGGCATAGATTATCTAGTAGCGACTAGCACCCAGGGCCACTCGATCATCGAAGCCCACATGGTGTTGAACTATGATTCCAATGCCGCAGTTGCCGAAATTCAAGCTAAGGTCGCCAGTCAGCGCAACGTACTGCCCGAAGAAGCCGAGAACCCGGTCATCGACTCTACCACGGGCGATTCTACTGCATTGATGTACATGGCCTTCTATAGCGAGGCGATGTCACCGGCCCAAATCACGGACTATCTGCTGCGGGTGGTACGGCCCAAGCTCCAGGCCGTGCCGGGTGTATCCAAGGCGCAGCTTATTGGTAATAAAACCTTTGCCATGCGTATCTGGCTCGATCCGCGCAGGATGGCGGCCTTGGGGGTGACAGCTAACGATGTGAGAGAAGTCCTGCTGGAAAATAATTATCTTGCCAGCGTGGGGCACACCAAAGGGGCCTACGTCGCTGTTGATCTTAGTGCGACTACGGATATTAGCCGGGAGGAAGATTTCCTAAATCTGGTGGTGCGGGAAGCCGATGGCGCCCTGGTACGTCTGCGGGATGTCGCCGAACCCCAACTCGGCGCCGAAGACTACGATTCCAGTAATTGGTATAACGGAAAGCCGGCCATCTTTATTGGCATTGAGCAGGCGCCAGGCGCCAATCCGCTAGATATTGCCGGGCACCTCCATGATCTGATGCCGGAGATACGCCGCCAACTCCCCTCCGGAGTGGACGGTTATATTGTCTATGATGCCAGCGCCTATATCGAGGATGCGATCCGGGAGGTATTCCGCACCCTCGCGGAAGCGGTGCTGGTTGTGCTTGTAGTGATTTTTCTGTTTCTTGGCTCCCTGCGAGCGGCGCTAGTACCTGCTATTGCCGTTCCTCTATCCTTGATTGGTGGGGCTTTTTTGATGCTGGTTTTAGGATTCTCCTTGAACTTACTCACCTTGCTGGCCATGGTATTGGCCATTGGGTTGGTGGTCGATGACGCCATCATCGTGGTGGAAAATATCCACCGGCATCTGGAGCATGGGGAGTCCCGTTTTCAGGCTGCAATCCACGGCGCTAGGGAATTGGGACTGCCTATTATTGCCATGACGACGACCCTGGTAGCCGTTTATGCGCCCATTGGTTTTATGGGCGGTCTGGTGGGAACCCTTTTCACTGAATTTGCTTTCACGCTAGCGAGCGCAGTGTTGGTATCGGGGGTGGTAGCGCTCACCCTCTCTCCCATGCTTTCTTCTAAGATGTTAAGACCAGTGAGCGAAGCAGGCCGCTTTGAGCAGTGGGTGGAACGCTTCTTTACCCGCCTTGCTGGATACTATCTGCGCCTCTTGCGTTACGCGCTGGAGAGTCTACCCGTTGTCATTGTCTTTGCGGGAGCCATACTGTGTAGTATTTATTTTATGTATGTAACCAGCCAAAATGAATTAGCGCCCACCGAAGATCAAAGTATTTTGTTTTTTCAGGCCACTGCACCCCAGACTGCCACTATTGATTACGATGAGGCCTATTCCCGCCAAATTATCGATATCTTCGAGTCCTTCCCGGAATATCATGAGAGTTTTCTGCTGCTTGGCCAAGGCGGCGATCCCAGTACTGTTTTTGGTGGTTTCAAGATGCCCGTGCCTTCCCAGAGGGAGCGCTCCCAGATGGAGATCCAGCCTGAGATGCAGCAAAAGTTGCAAGGGATTGCAGGATTTCAAATCGCGGTTTTCCCCCGACCTAGTTTGCCTGGCTCCGGCGGTGGTCTGCCGCTTCAATTCGTGATCACCTCGGCTGCGGATTTTTCCCGTTTGGATCAGATTGCCGAAGAGCTGATTAGACAATCCATGGCAAGCGGCAAGTTTGCTTTTCTGCAAAAATCCGTCAAATTTTCTCGCCCTAAGACTACCCTTAAAATTAACCGGGATCTGGCGGGGGATCTTGGCATCCGTATGAAAGACATTGGGCAGAATTTGGGGATCATGCTAGGGGGCGGCTATATCAACTGGTTCAACTTAGAAGGACGCAGCTATAAGGTGATTCCGCAAGTGGACCGCCGTTATCGTCTCGATCAGGAAATGCTGGAAAATTACTATATTCGCACTGGTGCGGGCGAGCTCATTCCCCTGGCGACGCTGATTTCCTTTGAGGAAACAGTGGAGCCGAGCAAGCGAGTCCAGTTTCAACAGCTTAATTCATTGACCGTTCAGGGCGTGATGGCTCCGGGGGTAGCGGTGGGCGAGGCGTTGGCTTACCTGGAGGATAAGGCCCGGGAGATTTTTCCTTCCGCTTTTAGCTGGGATTACGCGGGGGAGTCCCGCCAGTATACCCAGCAGGGCAGTGCCTTGATGGTGACTTTCTTTTTCTCCCTGCTGGTGATCTACCTTGTTTTGGCAGCACAATTTGAGAGCTGGCGTGACCCGGTTATTATTTTGATGTCTGTTCCTATGTCTATTGCTGGGGCACTGGTGTTTCTTACCTTGGGTTTTGCGACTGTCAATATCTATACCCAAGTGGGGCTGATCACGCTGATTGGTCTAATTGCTAAAAACGGCATCCTCATCGTGGAGTTCGCTAATCAACTGCAATTGCAGGAGGGGCTTGATAAACAAGCGGCGGTAGAGAAGGCCTCCAGCATCCGGTTACGCCCCATTCTAATGACAACGGTTTCCATGATAGTGGCGATGGTTCCCCTGCTAATGGCAAGCGGTCCTGGCGCGGTGAGTCGTTTCGATATCGGGTTGGTGGTGGCCAGCGGTTTGGGGATTGGGACTTTGTTTACCCTGTTCGTGGTTCCGGCGGTGTATTTGCTAGTGGCCGGTGACCATAGGGAAGAAAAGGAGGCAGTCCAAGAGCCCATGGAACAGGAGTCCGGCTTTAAAGCCTAGCTTAAAAGGGCGCGGTCTTTACTTATTGGGCTCTAAGTACCCAGAGAAGCCGTAGAGGGATATTTTGCTAAAATTATAACCCTGTTTCTCAGTAATGTTGCTAGACTTTTCAAACCAGAGATACAAAGACTAAATTAAAAAGATTATCACGTAATTCATCGAAAAACTTTGTCCGAAACTTTGGCTTCGCGCGCAGAAACTGAATGTGAAACAACTGTAAATGTTCAAGCACCAAATTTCGAAATAGCAGGGGATAAATGGGAACAAAAAATTTGCTGTTCCGCAAAGAAAAGAAGAGATTGAAGTATTGTGGGTGCTTTTACCGAAAGATGTCGGTACTTATATTATAGTGGTTTCTATCAACACGAGTCGTGGGCTAACCCATGATAGGCTAGGAATTACGATAACTAATATTTATTCTAGCTCTTGATGCTTTTTCGGCACAAATTCTAGTTTATATGTAACCTGAGTTCTGGATAAGTGGGGAGTGTCTCCTGGGCAAGGAATCTGGAAAACTCCAGGTGATGATGAGAGAAAACAACCAGGCGACAGCTGCGATGAGCTTAGAGGCTTTATTTTGTGATGTCGATGATTTTTGCCAAGTCTTTTTACCCCCATGAGGGAAGGAGAACTGCTGGCTTGCGGAGAGTGGAAGCAGCGGTGCTGTGCAGGCCTGTTGGTCAGTGAAATCATGACGGTGGTGATCTACTTTCATCACTCTCACTACCGGCATTTCAAGGGTTATTATCTGGGCTATGTCAGGTGCCATCTCAAAGAGGCTTTTCCCAGGCTAGTCAGCTATCAACGCTTTGTGGCCCCGATCCCTTCAGTGTTGATTCCCCTGGGTGCTTATCTCCAGCAGCGTAAGGGCCGAGCCACGGGTGTGGCCTTTATGGACTCGCCTCAGGTATTCAAAAAAATCGCCGGGCGGGGGAAAACTTCCAGGGGCTGGTTTTACGGCTTTAAACTGCATCGGCTGATCAATGACTGGGGCGAGTTGCTCGCTTTCCACCTCACCCCCGGCCTCTCAGGTAAGCTCTTTGGCGATAATGGCTACATTTCAAAACACTTATTCCAGGCCCTTTTTGAGAAGGGCCTCCAGCTGATAACCCCCCCTTCGCAAAAATAGGCATAATCAGTTCTTGCCTCTGTTCGATAAACTCTTGCTGCGCGGGCGCTCTCTTAGTGAGACCATTAATGATCAACTCAAAGATATTTCCCCAATTGAACACAGCCGCCATCGCAGCATCAACCTGGTTGCTGGGCTCATCGCCTACACCTTTCAGCCGCTTAAGCCCTCACTTAACCTGACTAACCATCCATTTATCCTCTTGGATAAGCCCAGGTAGTTATTCAGAACTGAGGTTAAGCCACTTGGCCCTTGCGCCTCATCCACCGCTGTGCTTCGCAACTCGGCTAGGGGGGCGCTTACCCTCCATGGAGAACTCTAAGGCGGGAATTGTTGATTAACCACGATCCCGCTGGGGCAGCCTTTAGGGAGGAGGGAGATTGGACTGCGCTAGATCCTCCAGAATGGGGCAATCAGGCCGTTGGCCGCCTTGGCAGCGGTCGATGAGTTGAGTAAGCGTGGTCCGCATGGCAGTAAGCTCGGCAATTTTGTTATTGATGTCAACCACCCGTTGCTTGGTGAGACGTTTAACTTCGGCACTAGCCCGGTTTTTATCTTGATACAGCGACAGCAAATTACGGCATTCCTCAACGCTGAAGCCGAGACCGCGAGCCCGCCTGATAAACTGGAGGATCCGAACGGTTCCTTGATCGTAACGCCGATAACCATTGCTCCCTCGTTGCGGAGGATAAACTAGGCCAATGCTTTCATAATAACGGATAGTTTTGGCCGGTAACCCAGATTGGGTCGCGGCCTCACTAATGCTCATCATGATTTTTATCCTCGGTAGTTTTTAAAACACCGGCCCTTCGTAATCAAAGCCAGCGTTTTCCACAGCTTGAGCGACCAAATTATCGTCCTCAATCCCAGTAACGGTCACGTGGTTGTTTTCCAAATCTACCTTGACAGTTGCAGCAGGCGCTACTGCATTAATCGCCTTTTCTACGGATTGGACACAGCCCCCGCAAGTCATGCCTTCTACTTTGTAAGTTTTTTCCATGGTCGTTTTCCTTAAAAAGATGAAATAATTGATTGACTCCCTGGCCGCCAGCGCCGTAATAGTAACGAATTCGAAACTACGCTCACCGAAGACAAGGCCATTGCCGCTCCTGCTACCACCGGGCTTAGCATCCCGGAGGCCGCCAAAGGAATAGCAATGACATTATAAATAAAGGCCCAGAAGAGATTTTGGCGAATTTTGCCGTAGGTTGCCCGGGAAATAGACAAGGCTTCCGCCACCAAAGTGGGGTTGCCGCCCATCAGGGTGATCCCGGCGGCCTCCATGGCTACATCGGTACCGGTACCCATGGCCATCCCCACATCCGCTGCGGCTAGAGCCGGGGCATCGTTGACCCCGTCGCCAATCATGGCCACATGGCAACCCTTGGCCCGTAATGCCTGAATATGCGCTGCCTTATCTTCAGGCAAAACTTCGGCAATCACTTGGTCGATGCCCACTTTATCGGCTACCACTTGAGCAACGCGAGGGTTATCCCCGGTAAGCATCATTGTGGTTAAGCCCCGCGCTCGTAATGCGGCTACCGCTTGTGGCGCGGTATTTTTGATGGGATCGGTGACGGCCAGCACGCCCAGTAATTGGGCTGCCGAGTCGATTTCCGCCACCCACATTAGGGTATGGCCGCTTTCTTCAAGTATTTGGGCACGGGCCGACAAAGAGGTGAAGTCCACCTGGTATTCCCGCATTAGACGGAGGTTACCTACTATTAGAGTCCGCTTCTGGACTTGAGCGCGGAGACCTCGTCCAGGAAGGCTGCGGAAATTTCGGGGCGGCTGGAGGGGAAGCCCCTGTGCTTTAGCCAGCGCTGCTTTGGCTAGGGGGTGTTCGCTGCCCTGTTGGGCGGAAGCTACCCATTGCAGCAATGTTTCCTCGGAAATGTTGACCGCAAGTATCTCGGTGACAGCCGGTTGGCCCTCGGTGAGTGTTCCCGTTTTGTCAAACACGACCGTATTGCTATCTTGGGCCCGTTCCAGTGCCACTGCATCCCGGATTAGAATACCATAACGAGCGGCAACGCCTGTTCCTACCATTAGGGCGGTGGGGGTGGCGAGGCCCAGGGCGCAGGGACAGGCAATGACAAGTACCGAGACGGCTGCTATAAAGGCGGTATCAGCCGATCCCGCTAACCACCACCAGCCGGCAAAGGTTAGGAGAGCCAATGTAACTACTACCGGGACAAAAATATGGGCCACCCGGTCCACTAGTTTTTGTACTGGGGCCTTGCTGGCTTGGGCATCTTCCACCAGGCGGATGATACGCGCCAGCGTCGATTCAGTACCTACGGTAGTAGCGCGGACGCGTAGCAGCCCTTCCCCGTTGACCGAACCGCCGGTAATGGTTTCCCCTTCTCCCCGGGATACTGGCAGACTCTCACCGGTGATGAGAGACTCATCCAATTGGCTGTGGCCTTCCAGGATAACGCCGTCAACAGGCACCCGTTCTCCTGCCCGCACCAAGACGATGTCGTTTTCCGCGACCTGCTCAATGGGAACTTCAAGTATTTTTTCTCCCTGCTCTATTCGGGCAACTGTGGGTTGGAGGGCCATTAGGGCGCGGATCGCCGAGGCCGCGCTTCTTTTTGCCCGTCCTTCAAGCCGTTTACCGAGCAGGATTAGAGTTATGACCATGGCCGAGGCCTCAAAATACAGATCGCTGCCCGCGCCAGGCATGAGGGTATTCCAGGTGCTAAGTCCCCAAGCTGCGGAGGTGCCGAGGATAACCAGCACATCCATGTTGGCGCTACCACCGCGCAATGATCGGTAAGCGCCCGTATAAAAGCGACGGCCGACCCAAAACTGGACTGGTGTAGCCAGCAGAAATTGAATCCCAGCAGGCAAGTCGGCATGGATACCGAAAGGCATGAGCAGCATGGGCAAAGCCAAGGGTAAGGTAAGGAGTATGGCAAGGAGTAAGTGGTTCCATTCGTGCTGCTCCTCAGCTATTTTCTCAGCCTCATCCTGGTTCCCCTTTTCCGCCCGGTTGGACAGGAGGGTCGCGGTAAAGCCAGCCTGCTGAGCCGTCGCAATGACGGCAGCGGGAGGCAGTACCCCTGCCGGTGCTTTTAACAGCGCTCGCTCAGTTGCTAGGTTAACGGTTACTTTGCTGACTCCGGCTAGCCGAGAGAATACCTTTTCCAACCGGGCTGAACAGGTAGCGCAGGTCATTCCTCCGATACGGAATTCCATCCCTTCCAGGGGCACGCTAAAGCCTGCTTGAGTAATAGCTTGGTAGAACCGCTGGGGAGAGGTCTGTTGCGGATTAAAGGCAATCTTAGCTTGCTCCGATGCCAAGTTGACCTGGGATTTTACTACCCCAGGGACTTTGTTGAGCACCCGCTCCAGCCGCGTTGAGCAAGTAGCGCAGGTCATGCCCTTGATGGGCAAGACAAGTGTTTGTGCCGCTTCCTTAGAGGGGACTGCGGAGAACGATTCTTTATCCGTAGTCAAGCGTGATATTTCCAACATGGCCTACCGCTTCCTTTTTAGCTGGGTTTAGACTGGATATTTTTAAGTATAAGAGCTTAACTCTCCGCCTTCCAGTTACTGGAAGGTCAAGGGGCGGTTAATTGGATACTCTATCCTTGACATAAGCAGCAAACTTATGGGCCATGTGCCATGGCGATCCTGTTATTTCGAAATGGCTTTTTAGAGTCTAACTCAGGATTTTATCGGCACAATAAGACCGCCTAGCGTAAGTTAGCCGAGATTCACTGGAAAGTGTGGGAAATTCACATTAGTGATGAGGGCTTTTTTACAGATTCCACCTTGGCATGTTGATTATCCTAGGCTTAAAGGGGCGTTGCAGCCTATTCGACCCTCTGATGTGGCCCAGGGAGCGGGCCGTTTTTTTTACCCAATGAATATTTTACCGGTATTTATCCCTTGGATCCTTTCCGTTTCGGGTTTTATATAGAAAAACCATCTAAATAGATGGGGATAAATTAAATGACGATTAACTTTAATTTTTTTTGATGAGCAATGCTGTAAGATCATCAGCTTGGGGAACTCCTTGAGTATATGCGAGGAGTTCACTGTAGATCTGTTGAATGATATTAGCTGCGGGAAGCGTTGGGTAGTTTTTGACAATTTTGCAAATCCGCTCTACTCCAAACGGTTTCCCCTCTGGGTTTACCCACTCAAAAAAACCATCGGTAAATGTAATAAGCATATCTCCTTGATTGAAGCATAGCCGATCCCATCCTTCATAAGTGATATTAGGAATTATTCCAATGGGCGGGCCATGGGTGGGCAATTTTTGTATTTGGTTATCTTTTGCTTGAAATAATAAAATTGGGCCATGCCCTGCGGAAGTAAAAACGAGTTCTTGGTTATGGGGCGACAACAAAGCAAAAAATACTGTTACAAATCTGTCATCTGGAATATCTTCTGATAACAAACGATTGACGAGCGTAGCAACCTGTTGAATTTCCGGCAGGAAAGCAAAAGCCGCTCTTTGCAGTGCGTGGCATTGCGCGGCAACTAGCGCAGGGCCGATACCATGCCCCGTTACATCGGCGATAGTTAACATTAAGCGGCCGTCAATTAATTGGTGATAATCAAAAAAATCACCTCCAGTTTCTTCTGCCGGCTGATTCCAAGCAGCAATATCAAAGCCCTCCACTGCTGGTGGTTGCTTAGGTAGAAGATGTTGTTGGATCTGCCGGGCAATATTTATATCATGCTGAAGCCTTTGTTTTTCTACGAATTGTTCCAGAAGAAATTGCCTTTCCAAGGCCACTCCGCATTGTGCGCTCAAGGTTCTAAGTAATATCTCATCCCATTGATTAAATTCTCCGCTGCATTTATTCAGTATTTGTAATACCCCGATTGGAGTTTGATCATGGGTGGTCAGTGGACAAGAAAGTATATTATGCGTTTTAAATTTAGTTTCATCATCAACAGCGGGATTGAACCGAGGATCTTTATAGGCATCGGAGACTTTTATGATGTGGTTATTATGGAAACACTCTCCTGCAATTCCTTGCCTAGCTGGAAAGCGAATTTTTTCTGGCCGGGAAGCTACGTAGCTATATAATTCATTGGAGTCATGATCAAAGACAAATACGGTGGCTCGCTCGCAGGCGAAAATCTTTAATGCCGCGTGCTCAATTTGAGCTAGTAGTTTTTGTAGATCCGTGATGATTGCGAGCTGTCGGGAAATTTCTAGCAAGCGCAGCAAGTCTGTAGCTGGAATATCGTTTCGTTTCCCCTCTAGTAGAGAAGTATTCACAATGACGGGAATAGCTCCATTTTTTAGGACAATCAGTATTATACTTTGGCCTCTTTCAGGGGCCGCTAGTTGAGCCCTGCCGTTGAGATATTAATTAGCAGTGAAAAGATATATATGATTTTTTTCTTTTGTGAAAAATATTACCTCTTTCTGCCCAACGGCATATAAAAATAATAATATATGATATTTTGTATAGACTATTAGAAGAGGCATTTGTAAGGGTAGCTTTTTTAGAAAATAAGCACAGCAGAAACGTTACTTGAACAAGCCATCTCCCTTAAGGAAAGTTTTTGAGGGGCGGTTGGAGAAGATGGAAAGGCTATTGAGCTCTATGGGCGTTAGCGGAGAATGCTCTAAAGAAATAGGCAGATCGGGGGTTATGATAGCTGTTGAGTCGCGTTGGCCGAATAATTTGATCAGTGTGTCTATAAGTAATGAATAAGCGAGAAATTGATCCTGCCCGTGCCGAATTGGAGTTAGAGCGCGAGTTGACTAAAGAAAAATCTGTCGAACAATCATTACCCCAGCAGATCGTTAGTCTGAAAGAACGCTTATTCCAACAGGCAGTTGAGTTGAAGAAGGTCAAGGCAACTCTTAAAGAAAGCGAAGAACGCTTTAACCAGGTTGCCGCCATGACGGGGGAGTGGATCTGGGAGCAGGATGATAAGGGCCACTATACTTATAGCAGTATCAGTGTGGATGCTGTTCTAGGTTATCCTTGGCAGGCGCTGATCGGACGCTGTTACGATGAATTTATCCCCATCGAGGAGCAGGAGAAACTACGCTCAAAAATGCGCCAAGGTGTTGAGACAGGACAAGGTTTTCAGCATTTAATTCGCCGCTACCGACATCGGGATGGCCATCTTGTTTTTACCGAATCAACGGCAATGCCTGTCTTTGATGAGCAAAATAGTTTGCTCAAATGGCGTGGCATTGATCGGGATATCACTGCCACCCGGCGGGCCGATGAGCTGGTATTCATGCTCTCCCGGGCGTTGGAACAAAGCCCCAATGCCATCCTGATTACTGATCTTAAGGGTAATATCGAATACGTAAATACCTCTTTTACGCGATTAACGGGTTACGAGGCCAAGGAAGTAATCGGTAAAAATCCGAGCCTGCTACAGTCCGGGAAAACCCCTCTTGAGCAATACCGGCGATTATGGGAAACCATTCGCGCGGGTCGTGAATGGCGGGATGAAATTCAGGATCGGAAAAAAAGTGGCGAACTCTATTGGGCCTTGGAGACAATTACGGCACTTCGTGACGGAGAGGGCAACCCTACCCATTTTTTGGCGATTCAGGAAGACATTACCGAGCGGAAGCGGGTTGAGGCGGCCTTGCGGGAGAGTGAGGCCCAAACCAGGTTAATCATCGAGAATGCCTTGGATGCCATTGTTCTGATCAGTGCCAACGATTCAATCACCGATTGGAATCCTCAGGCTGAAAAAATTTTTGGCTGGAAGCGCGAGGAAGTATTGGGATTGTCATTAGCGGAAACCATCATTCCTCCCCGCCACCGGGAAGCCCACTGGCAGGGGTTGCGGCGATTTTTAAACACAGGCAAGGGGCCCATTTTGGGTAAGCGGGTTGAATTGAGCGCCTTGCATCGAGATGGGCATGAGTTTCCGGTTGAGTTGACTGTGCTGCCTCTAAAAGTAAGGAATAGCTATGTATTCAGTGGCTTCCTGCGCGATCTTACCCAGCAAAAAGAAACGGAAGAAGCCATTCGGCAAGCGCGCGTGAAGTTGGCAGTAGCCCAAAATGAAATGCGGATCGCCCAACAGATCCAAGAATCATTATTTCCTCCCGCCCCGCTGGTGCTGCCGACGGTAAAAATTATGGGCTACTGTCTCCCTGCCACCCATGTGGGTGGGGATTATTTTGACTACTTTCAGTGGCGGGATAAAACCATTGACATTGTGATTGCCGATGTCTCGGGGCATTCTGTAGGGCCGGCGTTATTGATGGCTGAGGCGCGGAGTGCATTAAAGTCGCAATTTCATTTACATAGAACGGTGGTGGAGACGCTATCTAGTCTCAATGAGACGCTCTACGAAGATTTGGACCGGGCCGATCTCTTCATCACCCTCTGTTATTTGCGTTACGATATGGTGACGCGCCAATTAACCTATGCTAATGCTGGCCACCTTCCGCCGTTGTTATTTCGTCAAGGGCAGCGCTGCAGGCAACTGGATGCGGATGGGCTGGTGCTCGGCGTGAATAGAGAGGTGATTTTCGAAACGCGTTCTGAGAGCTTGCAGCCGGGGGATATGCTTTTTCTCTACACCGATGGCATCATTGAAGCCGAGAATAAAAAAGGCGATTTTTTTGGAATTGAGCGCCTCTGTGATTTGCTTAATGAGCACCATCAAGCGGGATCGGAGCCTCAGGAGATTATCACGAACATCATTGAACGGCTGCAAGCTTTTCGTCATAGAAAAACCTTTGAGGACGATGTCACCATGGTGGTGGTGAAAGTATTGTAAGTAGTCGTTTTTACTAGGAACTCCGTTTGGTAAGGTTTAGAAAATATTTTAGCTTTATATATTGGGGTCGAGATGAGTAATCCACTTCTTGAATTTGCGGGCCTACCTCCATTTTCGAAAATTCAGCCAGCCCATGTGGAGCCTGCGATTGATTGTCTGCTGGCAGAAGGGCGGGCCTTGATTGAACAACTGCTTACTCGCCATACTGTCTACACTTGGGATAATCTAGCTCAGCCGCTAGAAGACTTGCGGGAGCATCTTGACCGAGTGTGGTCTCCTGTGTCCCATATGAATGCGGTGGTTAATAGCGATGGATTACGGCGGGCTTACAATGCCTGTTTGCCTAAACTTAGCGAGTTTGCCACTGAACTCGGGCAAAACGAAAACTTGTACCGGGCCTTTCAATCGATTGCTGAAGGCGACGAGTATCCGAGCCTGAATGTTCCCCAGAAAAAAATTATTGTCAATGCCCTGCGCGATTTTCGGCTTTCAGGAGTGACTCTGCCATCGGAAAAGAAAGCTCGCTTTAAAGCCATCCAGCAGCAGTTAGCCAGTTTAAACGCCAAATTTGAGGAAAATCTGCTGGATTCGACCCAAGCTTGGCGTAAGCACCTTGCGGATGAGACAATCCTGGCGGGACTACCCGAGGGAGCACGGGCCCAAGCGCGCCAAGCAGCGGAACAAGCGGGCCTGGAGGGTTGGTTGTTGACCTTGGAAGCACCTTCCTATGTTGCGGTCACGACCTACGCCGATGACCGGGAACTACGGGAAGAAATTTACACCGCCTTTGTCACTCGCGGTTCGGATCAGGGCCCCCATGGAGGGCGCTGGGATAATACTCAAGTCATGGAGGAAATCTTGGCCTTGCGCCATGAAGCGGCACAGTTGCTTGGTTTTGCCAATCATGCTGAATGCTCCCTAGCTACCAAAATGGCCGGAAATCCGCAGCAAGTATTAGATTTTCTTAATGATCTAGCCGTCCGCTCCAAACGAGTGGCCGAGCAGGATTTAGCTGAGGTCCGATCCTTTGCCCAGGCACACTATGGTATTGAGGATCTCCAGGCGTGGGATGTGGCGTATTATGGAGAAAAATTGCGGCAGCACAAATATGCCATTTCCCAGGAGGAACTCAAGCCTTATTTCCCCGTCTGGCGGGTGCTGGAAGGGCTATTTACTATCGTGAATCGACTCTATGGCCTGGAAATTCAGGAACGAAAGGATGTGGATACTTGGCATCCCCAGGTGCGTTTTTTCGATATTTTCGATGACAGTGGCGAACTGCGCGGGCAGTTCTATCTGGATCTCTATGCGCGCAGCAACAAGCGAGGGGGAGCATGGATGGCCGATTGTCTGTCCCGCAAGCGCCAGGGAAGTCAATTACAAATTCCAGTGGCCTATTTGACTTGTAACTTGACACCACCGGTAGATGATAAGCCAGCCCTGTTCACCCATAATGAGGTGATCACGTTGTTTCACGAGTTTGGCCACGGTTTACATCACTTGCTCACCAAAATTGATTATCCCAGCGTGGCGGGAATTAGCGGTGTGTTCTGGGATGCAGTGGAATTGCCTAGCCAGTTTATGGAGAATTGGTGCTGGCAACAAGAAGCGTTGGCCCTCATTGCCTGCCATTTTGAAACCCACGAACCTCTCCCGGAAAAATTATTTGAGCGCATGCTAGCGGCCAAGAATTTCCTCTCGGGGATGATGATAGTGCGCCAGCTTGAGTTTGCCTTGTTCGATTTTCGCCTGCACTTGGAGTATGACCCCGCGAAGGGCGCCCGGGTTGATGAGCTGCTGCAGGAGGCGCGAGAGCAGGTTGCCGTTGTCAAGCCGCCGTCCTTTAACCGTTTCGCCCATAGCTTCAGTCATATCTTCGCCGGTGGTTATGCCGCTGGTTACTATAGTTACAAGTGGGCCGAGGTGCTATCAGCAGATGCCTTTTCCCGGTTTGAGGAAGAAGGTATTTTTGATCGGCAGGCAGGCAGGGCTTTCATGAGCAGCATCTTGGAGCAGGGAGGCAGCCGTGATCCCCTGGAACTATTTATCGAATTTCGGGGCCGAGAGCCCGTCATTGACGCCTTGCTCCGCCACAGTGGCATTGCCGCCTGAGCTTTGAAGTTGAAAATCGCGACTTGGAATGTCAATTCTTTACGGGTGCGTTTCTCCCAAGTGGTGGATTGGTTGGAAATTCATCAGCCTGATGTTCTGGCGCTTCAGGAAACCAAGCTGGTGGATGATAGTTTTCCCCAGGAAGCCTTTAAGGAGATCGGCTATCATGCGGCTTATTCAGGCCAGAAAACCTATAACGGGGTCGCTATTCTCTGCCGCCAAGCGCCCAAGGATATCTTGACCGATCTCCCTAATCTAGTAGATTCTCAGCGACGCATTCTAGGAGTGACAGTGGACGATATTCGCTTGCTGAATCTCTATGTTCCCAACGGCAGTGAAGTGGGATCAAAAAAATATGCCTATAAATTAGACTGGTTGGGACGAATAAAAGATTATTTACAGGAAGCTTTGGTTGAGTACCCCAAACTCATTGTCTTAGGTGATTTTAATGTGGCTCCAGCGGACCAGGATGTCCACGATCCCGACATTTGGCACGAGACCATCCTTTGTAGTACTCCGGAGCGGGAAGCGCTCAAAGAAATTCTCGCTTTGGGATTTCAGGATAGCTTTCGTTTGTTTGAGCAGGAAGCACAGTCCTTTAGTTGGTGGGATTATCGAGGAGGAGCTTTCCGTCGTAATAGGGGATTACGTATCGATCTTATTTTAATTAGTAAAGCGTTAGTGCCTAAGTGTACGGGATGTGTTATTGATAAAGAACCCCGCCGTTTGACGCGTCCCTCTGATCATGCTCCTGTCATTGCAACTTTTGCTTAGCATAACTAGCGAATTCATTTTAGCTATTGTCTTCCCGTGGGTGCCCAAAATCAAAGCGAATTAGGCGCGGAGTTAAAAACATGGGTGCATCGTCTTTGTCAAAAAAACTTTGGCGGAGCAGGCGAGCTGCTTCGGGAGGCGGCGGAAGGAAAGGCGAAACAGCTCGCTAAAGTACGCAAGGAATTAGAACAGCTCACAGAAGAAACTGTGAATAGTTTTCGACTTGCGGGCGATGCCCACAGCAATAATTATGCTTTTGACGAAGCTTTAATTGCTTATGAACAAGCACTGGCATGTGTGCTGAGAGAGATAACTCCTCATTTATGGGCGGTTATCATGGTTCAGGTGGGGAGAGCCTGCCATGAATTGGGCGTTCGGGCTGAAGGAGCGGCGTTGCATTATCATTTATCGGCTGCGGTAGAGGCTTACCGGCGGGCTTTAAAGGTACAAACCCGGCGGTATTTACCCCAGGATTGGGCCCGAACCCAGGCGTATCTGGGGACTACCTTACGGGAGCAGGGAGTCCGGATGGGAGAAGAGGCCGGAGGCCGGTTGCTGGAGCAGTCGGTAGAGGCTTACCGGCGGGCCTTAAAGGTACAAACCCGGTGGCATTTACCCCAAGACTGGGCCCGAACCCAGGCCCATTTGGGGACCACTTTGCGGGAGCAGGGAGTCCGGATGGGAGGAGAGGCCGGAGGCCGGTTGCTGGAGCAGTCGGTAGAGGCTTACCGGCAGGCGCTGGAGGTGCAAACCCGGCGAGATTTTCCCCAAGATTGGGCTTGGACCCAGAGCCACTTGGGGATTGCTTTGCGGGAACAGGGCATGCAGGCAGGAGGAGAAGCCGGGCGGCAGCTATTGGGGAAAGCGATAGCAGCTTATCAAGGGGCGTTGGAGATTCATACGCCTGAAACGCTTCCTTGGCATTGGAATCAAACTCAACATCATCTAATTCAAACCTGGCTTGCGCTCGAAGACTGGCCTGCAGCGGCCACGGGTTTTGTCCGCTTACTAGAAATCTATCCTGATGATGCAGAAGCCTATTACGGAGCTAGCATGCTTTACCATGAGAAGCTGTTTGCCTTTGAAGAGGCTTTTTCCCTTAGCCGGCGATGGTTCGCTTCTCGCCCCGAAGATCTAGAAGCCCGCGGCCAGTTGGCGGAGCAGTGTTTCACTACTGGACGTTTTGCCGAGGCTATTGAACATTTTGCAGAGTTGCTGGCCAACCCTGAGATTAATCCTCAAATAAAAATCCCTTTGCAGGCTTTTGAGATTGCAGCGCTGCTGGGTTTAAACCAAAAGGTGGCCGTTCCAGAAAAATTCGAGCAATTATGTATGGCCATTGCTCACCAGTCTGGGAACTTTGTACTGGAGTGGGCCTTTGCGGGGAGCAAATATTTTATTGCTCGAAATGAGCGTCTCATGCCTTACCGTGAATGGCTGCTAGCGTTATTCATCGCGCTAGAAGCGCCAGGCCGAGACGCTATTTTAAACCGCCTGGGAGAGGATATACGGTAGGTTTTACTGACATAGTATGCGGCTCCTCTAAATACTTGTTATTAGTGGTGCCCCTTTGTAAATTCCCGGTTAAATTTTGTTGTCATGAAATATAAAGATCTGCGCGATTTTATTGCCAAGCTGGAAGCAGAAGGGGAACTGAAACGGATTACGGTGGAGGTAGACCCCTATTTAGAGATGACCGAAATCTGCGATCGGGTGCTCCATGCTGGAGGACCCGCTCTGTTATTTGAGCGCCCTAAGGGCGCGTCGATGCCGGTGCTGGGTAATTTGTTTGGCACTCCCCGGCGGGTGGCCCAGGGCATGGGAGAGGACTCCGTGGCTGCATTACGAGAAGTAGGCAAGCTCCTGGCTTTTCTTAAGGAGCCTGATCCGCCTCGGGGCATGAAAGAAGCCTGGCGGGCTTTACCTATTTTTAAAAAGGTGCTGGATATGGCACCCAAAATAGTGCGCTCTGCCCCCTGCCAAGAGGTCATTCTTGAAGGTTCCCAGGTAGATTTGAGCCAGATTCCTATCCAAACTTGTTGGCCCGGGGATATAGCGCCTTTGATTACCTGGGGTTTAGTGGTAACTAAAGGGCCTTATAAGGAGCGGCAGAACATGGGTATCTATCGCCAGCAAGTATTGGGACCTAACCGGGTCATTATGCGCTGGCTCGCTCACCGGGGCGGGGCGCTAGATTTTCAAGCCTGGCAGCAAGCTCATCCTGGTAAACCTTTTCCCATAGCGGTTGCTTTAGGGGCTGATCCGGCCACTATCCTTGGCGCCGTGACTCCGGTACCCGATACTTTGTCGGAATACGCTTTTGCGGGGCTGTTACGGGGGTCAAAAACCGAATTGACCCGTTGCCTTGGCAGTGGATTGCAGGTTCCCGCTAGCGCTGAAATCGTGTTAGAAGGCTACTTAAAACCCGGTGATGAAGCCAATGAAGGTCCCTTCGGGGACCATACGGGTTATTATAATGAAGTAGAAAAATTCCCCGTCTTTACGATTGAACGCCTTACCCATCGGCGTCATCCTATTTACCATAGCACCTATACGGGGCGTCCCCCGGATGAGCCTGCGGTCCTGGGGGTAGCCCTGAATGAGGTGTTTATCCCTATTTTACAGAAACAATTTCCGGAAATCGTCGATTTTTATTTACCTCCCGAGGGCTGCTCTTACCGACTAGCTGTCGTGACCATGCGGAAGCAATATCCTGGACATGCAAAACGGGTGATGTTGGGCGTTTGGTCTTTCTTGCGGCAATTTATGTACACTAAATTCGTCATTGTCACGGATGAGGATATCAACGCCAGAGATTGGAAGGATGTCATTTGGGCCATGACGACCCGCATGGACCCAGCTCGGGATTGCGTCATTATTGAGAATACGCCCATTGATTATTTGGATTTTGCTTCACCTGTTTCGGGTCTTGGTTCCAAGATTGGTTTTGATGTTACCCATAAATGGAAGGGCGAAACCCAGCGTGAGTGGGGCCAACCCATTACCATGGATAACGCAGTTAAAAAGCGGGTTGATGAAATGTGGGATGGTATGGGCCTATGAACAAGTTCTTTGATAAAAATTTTGAAATATTGGCGCGAAAAGGGGGTAGCGTTTTGCAAACCCGTTTTTCCTCCCTGATACCCGCTCCTTGAGGCCGCCTAAAATATTTTACGATCTGCTCCAGAGCCTCAGTGATCTCACTGGCCAGGATCTGCGAGCAGGGAATTCTTGGTGCCGCAAGCCGCAAATCGTTCGCCTCACAGTAGGAGGGACAGTCCCAAACCGGTATAAGAAGAGCCATAACCGGCGCAACAGAAATTTGTCAGAATTTTTTACATAATCGGTAGTGTGTGCCAGGCACGGTTGCGAGGAATCCAACTCAACTATCTGAAATTAATTGACTTTTTGTCTATCCAAAAAAAATTAGCATAAATTTTGCTTACTAATTGTCGAATGCCTTTCACTACTTATCGCAATTGTCGCAACCCAAACTAAAGGTAAAAAGCATGATCATTCGATTGATGTTATCGCAAGTACGAACCGGAATATTCGCCATGCTCATGTTGGCCGTGTTTACCAATCCAGCGTTTGGCGGACTCATCCAGGTTGACATGGGTGCAACGGGCCAAGACGTACAGGCCGGGTGGTTTCCCCTTACGGAAAGTGGTGGGCCGGTTGCGATTGCTGCCGATTTTGCAGCGGTGGGTACCGACATAATATTCAGTAGCACCCTGGACGAGTTTCAAGATCGTGGAAATATCGCAGGTCCTTTGGCAGATGTGATCGAGGACTTCGCTTTTGAAAGGCCAGGGCCGACGTCTCTAACATTCTCCAATTTAGCTGCCGGCCTCTACACGCTCACCGGTTACCACAATGACTTTAGTTTTCCTGGACAGTTTAGATTCAGTGCAACGGCGGTTAACGGTGCGCTCGCATCTGATATCTTGGGGGCACAGGATATTATTTCTGGCACGACTACGCCGGTCACTAGCGTCATCACGTTCACGGCCGATGGCAGCACAGACGTCGATGTAGTTTACACGGCTACTAGACTCGGCAGCGTCTTCAATGGGTTTGAGCTGGAGAGGATACCCGCCACCGCTGTTCCCGAACCCACTACCCTCGCCCTACTGGGCCTTGGCTTGGCGGGGATTAGATTCTGTAGACGGCGCAATAGGCGACCCGTTTAAGAAACGCTTGCCCTCCTGGCCCTTGCTCGTAAGGCCGGGGCGCCCGGAACCTGCACCAAACTCCTTGGGGCGTAGGAAGTCGTCACACCTTCAGGTGGCCATATAGAGCATCCGTGGATACCGAAGGTGCCCTTGGAGGTACATCAATCAGCTTCCCAAGCTATGTACGTCTACCCCCACCGTGAAATCACCTCATAGTAGACTTTTCTTTGGTGACTCCAAGTGGCCATTCATGGCCGGTAGCTATCAGCAGCAGGTTGCTTCTTCTACAGTGCGGCCGGCTTCCGAAAATGATACATAAACTCTCATCTAAACCGGGCGGGGATATAAGCGGGCTGGTTCTAAATTCACAGAGGGCTTATAATTTTAATAAAGTGTAAGAGCTGTCCGTCTTCACCTTGAAAGTCTCTTCAAACGGTAAAATCAACAGTTCGAGAAGCTGGACAAGCCCCCCCGATAGGGTGGGGCCATCGCAAGGAAACACTATATATCTATCAATTTTTTTACAAAGGGATCTTAAGATCTGGTTAATCTTCTATGACCAATATTCCGTGGGATGCGCGTCTTGCGGCCTTGCTTGTCCGGCCCCTTTGTAACTCCTGGGTTACACCTAATCATCTGACAACTTTGCGGCTAGCGACAGGGCTTGGCGCAGCGCTGTGTTTTGGGAGTGGTGAATGGCTCAATTTGGCCGCTTGGTTATGGGTTATGTCGACTTTTCTCGATCATACTGATGGTGAACTGGCCCGAATGAGCGGCAAGCAGTCCCGTGCTGGCCATTTTTATGATCTTATAACGGATGCGGTTGCAACTATTGGTCTATTTATGGGGATTGGCTGGGGTCTCAGCAGTTCCTTGTTGGGAGGATGGGCATTATTTATGGGAGCGATCGCGGGGATTGCCATCGCTATTATTTTTCATTTTCGTAACGAGATTGAACAGCGTTCCGGGAAAGCAGCGACAAAGCAACCTGGTTTTGCAGGTTTTGAACCCGAAGATAGCTTATATTTATTACCGCTGATAACCTGGCTGGATGGTTTAGCTCTATTGCTTTTGATAGCGGCCTTGATAACTCCCATTATTGCCATTGTTGTTGGCTGGCAATATCTTACGCAACTCGATAAGGTGTAATTTAGGAGGGATAGGGTATAAAATATATTTTACAGAGGCGCACTCTTAAGGTTAGGTAGATAAAATCAGAATGGCACAAGTTGTGCATAAGTTTATTTATGATTTCAAGCTACGATCATTCTGGGAGTAAACTAGCAGTGTCACGCTTTCTTAGCAAAAAAATGGAACGCCGCCAAAATTCAAGAAGACAGAGCGCGGTTAAAGTCTATTTATCCTGGCCAGGGCAGGAATCTCAATGCTGCCGCGTGAAAAATCTTAGCGCAACCGGAGCATTTATCGAAGTTGGGGCGCTACGAATTCCTGAGGATAGGATCATTAAATTGGCTTTTGTGCTCCCGATTAATTCTTTGATTAAGATACACCGTTTATCTGCTATTGTGGTGCATCGTTCTCATCAGGGACTGGGGCTTATGTTTCAGCAAGTTTAGCGCTTGAAGCGCTTTTAGCAAGGCTGGTATACTTTATCTTCGTTTGCTGTGGCTTTTGCTGTTGGTCTGTTGCACAATCAGGCAACAGTATCTGGCTTTAACTATCTCCAGAAGTCTTCATTTCTAGATAAGATTGCCCATCGACCTCCAGAAGTCTGTCCAGGCGGATAATTTCGCCTGAGCCTAGAACTGTAAATTCCTCCTGGTTTTTTGTATAAATATCAGTGATGGTATCTAGCGTTTCAATAATTTTGCCATCCATAGTTTGGTAAAAGATGTGGCACTGCTTGCGAAGAGTAGCGAGTGCTTCAAGTTGGTCATGAAAATTACAATTTATGGGGATGTAGTCGGGCATCTTCGTAAAATCCTCCTAAGTGTAGAAAAACATCCATGATTTATATTCTTCGTGGAAGGAGAGCTCATCGCTGTCCAGCGTGAGTCCACTGATGAATAGCTTCAAGGGTGAAAGGCCAATTCAAAGTTAGTCCCGAATCTGGTTGTAGGAGTACGGGAATTCGGGTTCCATAGCGCTCAACTAGCAGAGGATCATTCCCGATATCTACTTCCTCGGTGGTAATTTCAGGAAGCTGCGCCAGCAGTTGGCGCGCCTCTTCGCACAGGTGGCAGCCTGCAGTATGGTAGAGAATAAGCCGTTTCGAATGAGTGGTGATAGTCATTGGATAATTAACTGAAGCAGGGTTGGCGGCCAAAAATAATGATTGGTTTCGTAAGGATTTCGCTGTAAAGCCTTTTCACTAGGGATGGTCCCGTTTAGGATTTCTTAAATCATGGGTAGTATAGCATCGGCGCGTTAGTGAAAACCCATTCTTGGAATTTATCGCCTAAGGAGGCCGTGGCATTGCAGCGGCGGCTTGCCGATCAAGTAGTTGCTGAAGATCGCTTGGGGCAAGTTCATTTTGTTGCCGGGGTCGATGTGGGATTTGAAGAGCAGGGTAAGATCACCCGGGCTGCGGTAGTGGTTCTCCGGCTTGCCGATCTGAGTCTGGTCGAGCAGGTCGTTGCCCGGCGGCCCACCCACTTTCCCTATATTCCCGGACTATTGTCATTCCGCGAGTGTCCCACAGTGTTGGCGGCGCTGGAGAAATTAACCGTAACGCCAAATCTGCTGCTCTGCGATGGTCAGGGAATCGCTCATCCGCGCCGTTTTGGGATCGCTTGCCATCTAGGGGTGCTCACCGGCTTGCCGAGTATTGGCGTGGCTAAAACTCGTTTGGTCGGCAAACATGGGCCGGCACCGGATAAGCGCGGTGGCTGGACGCCCCTGACCGATAAGGGTGAGACGATAGGTGTCGTATTGCGCACGCGCATCAAAGTCAACCCTGTCTTTGTCTCGACAGGCCACCGGATTAGCCTGCTTACCGCCATCCAGTATGTAATGGCGTGTACTACGCGTTATCGGCTTCCAGAGACGACGCGCCTTGCCGATAAGCTTGCCAGCGGCTCCAAAAAATGAGCCTAGGGGATGTTTGCACTATTTCGTTCCAGAGCCTGTTTTTGTAAAATTTTTATTT
This sequence comes from Nitrosococcus oceani ATCC 19707, assembly GCF_000012805.1. Taxonomy (GTDB): domain Bacteria; phylum Pseudomonadota; class Gammaproteobacteria; order Nitrosococcales; family Nitrosococcaceae; genus Nitrosococcus; species Nitrosococcus oceani. The sequence goes on from NC_007484.1 coordinate 240,880, forward strand.
TTAATAGCTTAGATCGATTTTAAAGCAGCTATGTATACAACGATGCCCCATGCTAAGGAAAGCCAAATTCTATTCCAGTTTATACTTTGCTTCCATGATTTCGGGCAGCGCTTAAAAGGGAGTCAGGCATCTTATGAGTGATGCCCGTTGGATGAAGCAGCATAGTACTGTTTCGCTCAGGCGTCTGATGCCTCGTCTGGAGGCGCGTTTCAAGGCGCAGGTCGATCCTGACGAGTGGCAGGGTTACGTGCAGCGCCTAGAGACCCATTTTCCAAGACTGTTTGATTGCCTATATCGCCTCTATGGTCAGCAATATGACTTTTTCTTCCATCTAGAAAGCATTCTGGCGTCGGCTACGGAAATGTGGTGGGTGCGCCCCGCCGAACTCAAGGCGTTGGATGCGCTCCGGACTGCCGATCCCTATTGGTACCAATCCCACCGCTTGGTGGGTGCTATGTGCTATGTGGATCTTTTTGCTGGCGATTTGGTCGGCCTGCGCGAGCGTATCTCCTATTTAACTGAGCTGGGGATTAATTATTTACATCTCATGCCAGTATTTAAGGTGCCCGAAGGGGATAATGATGGGGGCTATGCCGTCAGTAGCTATCGTGAAATCAACCCCAATCTGGGAACAATGGAAGATCTGGTCCGGTTGGCCGATGAGCTGCGCTATCGAGGCATTTCCCTCTGCCTGGACTTCGTATTCAATCATACTGCCGATGAGCATGACTGGGCCCGCCGTGCCCAGGCCGGTGATCGAGAGTATCAAGAGTATTATCGCATGTTCCCTGATCGGGAATTGCCAGATGCTTATGAGCGTAGCCTCAATCCCATTTTTCCCGATGAACATCCAGGATCGTTTACTTACCGTAACCGCATCCGCAAGTGGATCTGGACTAGTTTCCATAATTATCAATGGGACTTAAATTATGAAAATCCGGTGGTTTTTAACCGGATGCTGGAAGAAATGCTTTTTCTTGCTAATCAAGGGGTGGAGATTCTGCGCCTTGATGCGGTGGCTTTTGTCTGGAAGGAGCTAGGTACCAGTTGTCAGAATTTACCCGAAGCGCACATCATTATCCAGGCTTTCAATGCCTTGGTGCGTATCGCCGCGCCGGCCATGGTATTTAAGTCCGAGGCCATTGTGCATCCGGATGATGTGAGAAAGTACATCAGCGAAGAGGAATGCCAACTTTCCTATAATCCTCAGCTTATGGCTTTGTTATGGGATGCCTTGGCAAGCCGGGACATCCGTCTGCTGCGCTATGGGTTGCAGCGACGTTTTGCCCTCCCGTCCGGTTGTGCCTGGGTGAATTATGTGCGTTGCCACGATGATATTGGGTGGACCTTTTCTGATGATGATGCGCGTGCTCTGGATCTCGATCCCCAGGCTCACCGCCAGTTTCTTAGCCAGTTTTATACCGCGCGGTTTGAAGGTAGTTTCGCCCGGGGGATGCCTTTCCAGGAAAACTTAGCTACTGGAGATGCCCGGGTGTCGGGCACTTGCGCTTCTTTGGCAGGATTGGAAAAGGGCCTTTATCATAATGATGAAACAGAAATCGAGTATGCGATCCGTAAGATCCTGTTGATCCATGGCGTTATTCTGACTATTGGTGGCATACCGTTGATTTATCTGGGTGATGAAATTGGCGTTCTAAATGATTATGATTATGAAAAAGATTTGGCTAAAATTGGCGATACCCGCTGGCTGCACCGATTGCCCTTCGATGAGGCGCGGGCCGAGCAGCGTTGGGATTTTACCACTGTTCCTGGCCGAATCTACCAAGGTTTGCTGCGGCTGATCCAAATCCGCCAGCAAAATCTAGCCTTTACCCGAGCCGAAACGGAAGTTGTCGACACCGGTAACGATCATGTATTTGGCTATTTCCGCAACCACGATGAATACACGGTACTGATACTGGCTAATTTCAGCGACTTTACCCAGCATCTGGAAGCTCGGCGGCTGCGGATGTTGGGATTGCGCAAAACCGAGGTGGACCTTTTTGCAGGTAAAACCGTTACTGCCACCCGCGAATTGAGCCTGGAACCCTACGCTTTCATGGTGCTGGCCAGGCCTGGCAAATAAACTGGAAGAGGTAGAGCATCCAGAAGGCTTTTCGGTTAGATTAGAGAACAATAATTATTAGGGTAAGCGGTTGTGAGCAGGAAACGCAGATTTGAACGTCTTCACCCTTCCCCGGGTTTGGAGAAAGCCGAGGGTGATGGCCTCTCGAGCTGTGAATTGCGGTATGGGTTACATGCCGTCCGCGCGGCCCTGGAACAGCCTGCCCTTCAAGTCATGGCCCTATGGCTGGACCAAGCCCGGATAGATCGATCGCTTCAAAAGTTGGCGAAGCTTGCTTTTCAACGGGGCCTAAAGGCCCAGCTGGTGAAGCGGGAGGAGCTTGATGATTTAGTTCCTGGAGCGCGCCATCAAGGAGTCGTAGCCCGCTGTTCCGTACAGCCGGCGCTGACGGAGGAAGGGTTATTGACTTTTTTGGAGAACTTAGAGGCGCCGCCTTTATTGTTGCTCCTGGACGGCGTTCAAGATCCCCATAATCTAGGGGCCTGTTTGCGTACTGCGGAGGCCGCCGGGGTCCATGGAGTGGTGACCCCCAAGGATCGCGCGGCAGGTTTAACAGCTGTGGCGCGCAAGGTGGCAAGCGGCGCGGCAGAACGGATTCCCTTAGTGCGCGTGACTAACCTGGCCCGGGTAATGCGTGCGCTGCGCGAGCGCGGACTCTGGCTAGTAGGTACCGTAGTTGGTGGATCTCATAATAGTCTTTATGAAACCGATCTTCAGGGTCCCCTTGGTTTAGTACTTGGCGCTGAAGATCGTGGTCTGCGGCGTCTAACTCAAGAGCATTGTGATTGCCTGGTTCAAATTCCTATGCAAGGAGCGGTAGGTAGCCTCAATGTTTCGGTTGCAGCGGGGGTGTGCCTTTTTGAGGCGCAACGCCAGCGTGGTTTGCTGCCTAGTTGAATAGTAGAGCTCATCTCGATTGGGTTTAGATCCCAATTTTTGTGATCTTCAAGTAGCTGGCGTATAATTCCCCACCCTTTTACTAATCTCCTTGCCATTCTTTTGAATAGGGTGGCTGTCTAGACCGTAAGGAGTCAAATTGATGCGGCATTATGAAGTTGTATTTTTAGTTCACCCAGACCAGAGTGAACAGCTCTCTGCTATGATGGATCGCTACCGCCAGATAATTGAGACCGACGGAGGATGCATTCATCGCCTGGAAGATTGGGGCCGGCGCCAGCTCGCCTATCCCATCCAGAAGCTTTACAAGGCCCACTATGTTTTGATGAATATCGAGTGTACGCCCCGGACGATTGAAGAGTTAACCAGCGCTTTTCGATTCAATGATGCAGTGTTAAGGGATATGGTTATTCGGCGAGAGGAAGCTATCACCGAGACTTCGCCCTTGGCGAAAGGAGAAGAGTCCGGTGGCCGCGGTTATGACAGTGCGCGTTCTGGTAGGGATCGGGATGAATCCGGCGGCCGTGGTTATGACGGCGCACGCCCTGGCAGGGATGAGGATGAATCCAAAGAAAACACGGATAGGGATGAGCAGAGCGAGGACTCAGAATAAACCAGATATTTTCGGTCAATGTTAAGATCGGAATGATTTTGTGGTTGTTTCTGACAATACACTATTTATAAATGTGGATAGCCTGGTTGTGTTGGCCAGGTTGAAAGAAATTAATTCATTGAAGGTGGAATCATGGCACGTTTTTTTCGGCGCAGAAAATTTTGCCGCTTTACAGCCGAGGGAGTGAAAGAGATTGACTACAAAGATCTAGCTACCCTTAAAGACTATATTACGGAAACCGGCAAAATCGTACCGAGCCGGATTACTGGCACTAAAGCCAAATATCAGCGGCAATTATCCCGGGCGGTTAAGCGGGCCCGTTACCTGGCGTTACTTCCTTATTGCGATCGGCACTAATCCAATTTTGGAATACGGAAGAAGAGGGTTGGTTTGGCGCGGCGGAGAAGAGTGAAGGATAGAAAATGGAAGTGATATTGCTGGAACAGGTGGTGAATTTAGGCAAGCTTGGGGATAAGGTAGCGGTAAAATCCGGTTATGCCCGCAATTACCTGATACCCCAGGGGAGGGCGGTGAGCGCGACGAAAGAGAATGAAGCTCATTTTGAATCCCGCAAGGCCGAGTTGGAAAAGGCTGCCGGTGATAAGGTTGCGGTAGCAGAGCGGTGCAAGCAGGCATTAGCAGATCTTGGCAGCGTTACCATTCCAGCCAAGGCCGGCACCGAAGGAAAGTTATTTGGATCGGTGGGGGCTGCCGATATTGCCGAGGCTTTAACCAAAGCCGGGGTAGAAATAGGCAAAAAGGAAGTACGGCTGCCTGAAGGCGCGTTACGCCAGGTAGGCGAATATGAGCTAGTGATTCATTTACATCCTACGGTAGAAGCCCCTATCAAGGTGGTGGTGACGGGGGAGGAGGAGTAGCTTTCTTCTCGGTGCGCTAACCTGAGACAGGCCTATTTGCCGGGTATGAGGCTTGGCGGTAACTCATCAGGAGGGGAAGAATGCCGGAACTTGCCTACCAGGAAAAGAAAGATGAATTCGTCGAAGGGTTAAGAATTCCTCCCCATTCAATGGAGGCCGAGCAATCGGTATTAGGAGGGTTATTACTCGATAATCAAGCTTGGGAGCAGATCGCTGATATTTTGGGTTCGGAGGATTTCTACCGCCAGGACCACCGTCTCTTATTTCTTTCTATCGGCGAAATGCTTGAACAATCTCGTCCTTGCGACGTGGTGACCCTCTCCGAGTGGCTCAAAAATAAACGGTTACTGGAAGAAACAGGGGGTTTAGCCTATCTCACGAACCTGGCACGCAATACCCCTACTGCCGCTAATATCAAAGCCTATGCCGAGGTAGTTCGGGAGCGTTCGGTGTTGCGCCAGCTTATCCGGGTGGGCACTGATATTGCTGGTAGTGCCTACCAGCCGGAAGGGCGAGAGAGCGGGGAATTGTTAGATGAAGCTGAGAAGCGGGTATTTGAAATTGCCGAGCAGGGCGCCCGCGGCCAGCGGAGTTTCGTCAACATAAAAGATCTGCTTGGTAAGGTAGTGGATCGGATCGATCACCTGTTCGAGCAGGATAGTCCCATTACGGGACTTCCCTCTGGTTTTGCGGATTTTGACCTGCTAACCTCTGGCCTTCAGCCAGCGGATTTGATTATTGCCGCGGGCAGGCCCTCCATGGGGAAAACCACCTTTGCCATGAATATCGCCGAGCATGTGGCTATTAAGCGCCGGGTTCCTGTGGCGGTGTTTAGCATGGAAATGCCAGGAGAGCAGTTAGCCATGCGCATGATGTCTTCTCTGGGACACATTGACCAACATCGCGTTCGGACAGGCCGCTTAGAAGACGATGATTGGCCGCGTCTCACCTCGGCGATCAGCCTATTAACCGAGGCGCCGCTTTTTATTGACGACACCCCAGCTCTTTCCCCGACCGAGCTGCGGGCGCGGGCCCGGCGGCTGATGCGGGAGCAGGAGGGCCTGGGTCTAATCCTTATTGATTATTTGCAGCTGATGCAGGTGCCGGGTCACCGGGAAAATCGGGCGACCGAGATCTCCGAAATTTCACGTAACCTCAAGGCAGTAGCCAAGGAACTCAAGGTTCCCGTGCTGGCCCTCTCCCAGCTTAACCGGAGTTTGGAACAACGGCCTAATAAGCGGCCCGTAATGTCAGATTTACGTGAATCCGGCGCTATTGAGCAGGATGCGGACGTGATAGTATTTATCTATCGCGATGAAGTCTATAATGAAGAGAGTCCTGATCGGGGGACGGCGGAAATCATCGTTGGCAAGCAGCGCAATGGTCCGATTGGAACTGTGCGTCTCACTTTCCGTGGCCAATATACCCGCTTCGAAAATTATGTACAGGATGCCTATGGAGCGGGCTCTGGGTTCCCGGCTGCGGATAAGATGAATTAGCAAGTAGTACCCGTAGATTCGCAGCTTCCTTGAACTTTCCTCAGGCTATTATTGATGCCAGCGCATTACGTCATAATCTGCAACGAGTCCGCGAACTGGCACCCCGTAGCCAAATCATGGCGGTCGTTAAGGCCGATGGCTATGGCCATGGATTAACAAGAGTGGCTGATGTGCTGGTCGCGGCTGATGCTTTTGCCGTGGCTCGGCTAGAGGAAGCTACGGCGTTGCGTCAAGCTGGTCATCGGTGCCCCGTCGTTTTGCTGGGTGGTATTTCTGATAAAGAACAGTTGCAGCTTGCCGCCGCCCATCGCCTGACCTTGGTGGTCCATGAATTTGCCCAATTAGATTTGCTAGAACGGGTTCGAATAACCTCCCCCCTGCCGGTTTGGGTCAAGGCGGATACGGGGATGCACCGCCTCGGTTTTCCCCCACAGGTAGTGGCCAAGGCAATTGCCCGCTTACGTTGTTGTCCAGCGGTGGCCTCTGTGGTTGGATTGATGAGTCATCTCGCCAGCGCGGATGAAAGCGAGGACTTTCTTACTCCTATTCAGCTACAGACTTTTGAAGGAATAGCAGCACCGGGATTGTTGCGCAGCATGGCCAATTCTGCGGCTGTGATGGTTTACCCTTACGCCCATTTTGATTGGGTGCGCCCGGGTTTGATGCTCTATGGTGCTTCCCCTTTTGCCCATGGTACCGGTGCTGCCGTGGGGCTTAAATCCGTTATGACCCTGCAAACCCGTCTTATTGCCATCCATCACTTGCGCCCGGGCGATAGTATTGGTTATGGGGCGACTTGGGTATGCCCCGAGGCAATGACCGTGGGGGTGGCAGCTCTTGGTTACGGTGATGGTTACCCCCGCCATGCGGTGTCGGGGACGCCGGTGTTGGTAAATGGCCGGCCCGTTCCCCTGGTGGGGCGGGTTTCCATGGATATGATTACCCTTGATCTGCGCACTCAGCCAAAGGCGAAAGTGGGCGATCCGGTGATTGCTTGGGGGCCGAATTTGCCGGTAGAAGAGGTGGCGCGCCATGCCACTACCATCCCCTATGAACTGTTATGCCAAGTCACTGGGCGGGTACCGCGGACTATGGAATAAGCAGAATGGGAAAACCTAAAACTGTTTACCAATGCACTCAGTGCGGTGCTGAATCGGCTCGTTGGGCTGGCCAATGTGCTGGCTGCGGCGCTTGGAATAGCCTGGAGGAGCAGCTAAGCGCCGAGTTGCCGAAACGGACTGGACGTTATGCCCACTACGCCGGTGCGTTGAGCACGGTGCAGCCCTTGGCGGAGGTACAAGTAACCGGTGAGGTGCGCTTATCAACGGGCCTATCCGAATTGGATCGAGTCTTAGGCGGAGGATTGGTGACGGGTTCGGTGGTGCTGATTGGGGGCGCACCGGGGATTGGTAAATCCACCTTGTTATTACAGGCCCTGGCTAAAATGGGCGCAGTCCAAGAAGGTAAAGTGTTGTATTTAACCGGAGAGGAATCCCTGGCGCAAATTAGCCTTAGAGCTCAGCGCCTGGGTTTGGGAGCGGCGCCGGTACGGCTATTAGCCGACACCCTGGTGGAGCGGGCCTTAGCCGTTGCCCGGCAAGAACGGCCCCAGGTGATGGTAGTGGACTCTATCCAGACTTTATATACGGAGCAGCTGCAATCGGCGCCGGGTACGGTGACTCAAGTGCGGGAAAGTGCTGGTCAGTTGCTGCGTTTTGCCAAGCAAGGCGGGACCGGAGTCATCCTTGTGGGCCATGTGACTAAGGAGGGCGCCCTGGCTGGTCCCCGAGTTTTGGAACATATGGTGGATACGGTGCTTTACTTCGAGGGAGATGGAGGAGAACGCCTCCGGGTGTTGCGGGCAGCTAAGAATCGCTTTGGCGCGGTGAATGAGCTGGGAGTTTTCGCTATGACCGAGCAGGGGCTGCGGGGCGTCACTAATCCCTCCGCCATCTTTCTTTCTCGGGGGAAAGAAGCGGTTCCTGGAAGCGCCGTCACCGTGATCCGGGAAGGAAGCCGTCCTTTGCTGGTAGAGGTTCAGGCCCTGGTGGATGATAGCCATCTTGCCAATCCCCGCCGGGTTACGGTGGGCCTAGAGCCCAACCGGTTAGCCATGTTGCTTGCCATTCTTCACCGCCATGGCGCGGTTATGCCAGGGGCTCAGGATGTTTTTATAAACGTGGTAGGGGGAGTGCGGGTGAATGAAACAGGCGCTGATCTAGCGGTTCTCGCCGCCATTGTTTCCAGCTTGCGGGATCGCCCGTTAGACCAGGAATTAGTGTTGTTTGGAGAGGTAGGATTGACGGGAGAAATCCGTCCCGTGCCGGGGGGGGAAGAACGTCTGGCGGCTGCCGCTAAACATGGTTTTAAAAAGGCGATTTTGCCTCGGGGAAATACCCCGAGACGGCCAGTCGAGAATATCGCTATTGTTCCTGTAAACCGTCTTGCTGAAGTACTGGAGGCCCTCAAAGAATAAGTTTCCTTTTTTGAGCTGGTAGCGTTGCGGGTCTGTGGGTGAGCCGGGTTCGGTATTATATGAAATGGGTATCCGCTCCCGTTTTTATGGAATTAGCGGGCCTAGACACTGTTGCAAGTAGCGCGGACAACGGTTGCGGCTGACCAAGGCCATAGCCTTGCCCGTAATCTATACCGAGGCCGCGTAGTTTATCCAGGATAGCGTCGTTTTCGATGTATTCAGCAATGGTTTTTTTCCCCAGCAGATGGCCGATTTCGTTGATTGAACGAACCATAGCCAGATCGATGGGGTCATCGACAATGTCTTTAACAAATAGACCATCAATTTTGAGAAAATTAACGGGCAGGGCCTTGAGGTAAGCAAACGAGGACAAGCCGCTGCCAAAGTCATCAAGAGAGAAACAACAGCCGCGTGTTTTCAGCGCCTCCATGAACCGGGTGGCATCAGCAAGATTAGCCACGGCGGCTGTTTCCGTAATCTCGAAGCAGATTTTTTTAGCCGGCAGGCCGGTATCGTCAAATTGCCGCAGTACATAAGCGTGGAAAAAGCGATCACCGATAGAGTGGCCCGATAAATTAATAGTGCATAACGTGATTCGATCAAGCAGCGCCGGATGGGCGGCCAGCCAGCGCAATGCCTGGGTAACGACCCAGCGATCAATCGCAACGGCCAGATTATAGCGCTCGGCGGCTGGCATAAATGCGCCTGGCGGCGATATCTTACCATCGTTTTCCACCAACCGTAGTAACAATTCGCAGTGTATGCCACCGGATAGCGTGGCCTTAAGCGGCACTATCGGTTGTGCATACAGTTGAAAGCGATTCTCTTCCAATGCCTGCTGAATACGGGCCACCCATTGCATTTCACCATGGCGCCGGGCCAACTCCACATCGTGCTCACGATAAATGTGAATTCGATTACGGCCGCCGTCTTTAGCAACGTAACAGGCGCTGTCGGCTGTTTGTAAGACGCTGGCGGCGCTTGAATTAGCAATGGTGATGGGCACCAAGCCGATACTGACGCCGATCCGAAAGTGTTGCCCATTCCAGCAAAAACGGAAACCCTCAACCGTTTGACGTAAGGTATTGGCTATTTGCAGCGCTCTGTCCAACGAGCAGTGCTCTAATAGCAGCCCAAATTCATCGCCTCCCAGCCGCGCCAGCGTATCGCGCCGACGGATATTTTTTTCGAACAGCACCGCCAGCTGTTGCAACAACGCATCGCCTGAAGCGTGCCCGCAAGTGTCGTTGACAAGCTTAAATTGATCGAGATCGAGATAGCATAGGGCGTGCTCGCTGTTTTGCGTCTGAACGGTCTCGATTACCCTTTGCAAGCGCCGCTCAAACTCACGGCGATTGACTAGACCCGTAAGGGCATCGTGTTGCGCCTGATGGGCAATTTCGCACTGCAACCGGCGCTGTTCACTAACATCGTGAAATACCAGTACCGCGCCTAGCACCTGGTTGTTGGCGTCGCGGATAGGGGCGGCGGAGATTTCAATTGAATATTCGGCGCCGTGGCGACTGATGAGTACCGTAGGGTTGGTGGATCTCACAGCGGAGCTGCCAGTCAAGCAAGGGGCGAGAGGATCGGCTACCGGCTCACGGGTGGACTCATTGATAATTTGCAATACGTCCGGTAATGCTTTGCCCCGGGCAGCCGCCAATAGCCAACCGGTCATAGCCTCGGCGGTTGGATTAAGGTAGTTGATACGGCTATTAGCATCAGTAGTAATCACCCCGTCGCCGATGGATTCCAGGGTTACCTGGATACGCTCTTTTTCGGCGACCAGCGCGGCCTCGGCACGGTTACGGGCGGTGACATCATGCATTACTGTGAGCGAGTGAGCCACACTGCCGTCAGGGTCGCGCTCGGCAATGGCCGATAGCAGGACATCAAAAACTTCGCCGTTTTTCTTTTGGATTCCAGGGTTACCTGGATACGCTCTTTTTCGGCGACCAGCGCGGCCTCGGCACGGTTACGGGCGGTGACATCATGCATTACTGTGAGCGAGTGAGCCACACTGCCGTCAGGGTCGCGCTCGGCAATGGCCGATAGCAGGACATCAAAAACTTCGCCGTTTTTCTTTACCATTTGGTAAGGGACGTCGCGGCAAGCGCCGCTACGCATAAATGCCGGTAGTACAACCTCGGTCGCGTAGCGGCGGGAGGCCTCGGTCATAAAATCCGTAGAGCACCGCCCAATGACCTCATCGTGCTCATAGCCCATGATGGTGAGCCAATAAGCGCTGACCCTGAGCAGCCGCCCTTGATGATCAATCGAGTGCAGCATGGCCGGGGTATCATGATAGAGCGAGCGATAGCGTGCTTGATTTTGTATTATCTCCGCTTCTGCACGAAGCCGGTTTTCACGCTCGATGCTAATCACCAGCGCTGGCAGGATGACTAGACTTAGGTAAATTTGCAGCGTTTGAATCGTGGTTAAGGAAATGCCGCCGGCTTGACTGGCGATGGGACCCACGCCTTGCAGCGTGAGTGCAACCACGATGATAGTGATAACGAGTCCCAGTACCCCACACGCAAATAGGCCGAGACGGAAACTGAACCAGAGCATCACGGGGGCAGTTAAGTATATGAGGGCGTACGATGAACTGTGGAACACGCCGACTGTAACCGCCGCGGCGCTCAGTAAGGCCATTGCCGTTTCAATCGCCCGCTTCGTCAGCAACATTTTCGCCACTGGCCAGGAAGCGCTTAGCAGGACCGGTGTGATGAGGGCGATACTGACCACATCGGCGAGCCACCAAGTCGGCCACGCGGCCCAGTAAAATGTGCCATAGACCACCCCAATGAAGACTGCGCCCGCGGCGGTGCCAAGCAGACCCGCACCTACTAACGCTAGTAGTTGCGAGGGTTCCCGGAGTGTAACCGGTAGTGGCATTAGCCGCTGCATGCAAGCGACCGTTACGGCAACCGCCAAGCCATTGGCCAGCATAAACCCTAGCGCGATACTGGTTGACTCACCCATCAGCTTGCTGGCCACTAGGTCGGCTAGCAGGCAGCTCCCGAAGTAACCCGGCCAGTAGCGAGGGTTGGCCCGCAATAGTACGCCGATGAGGATGGCGTTCGATGGCCACAGCACGGCGATATTGTCGCCTTCGTTAGATAGCTCAGTTTTGAGCAAGGCAGTCAGAAAATAAGCTAGACCGACCGCCAGAAAACGGATTCCCTGCGCTCTTGTTACGGGTTTACCACCCATTTCTCTAAAATATGTTAGCAAGACGCTCGGTCAATCGCTCAGCTTTATTTTCTTTATCTTAGCCGTTTTTGGCGCCTGATGGTTATCAAATAGCCGCTGAAAAACAATTCTGGCTGCAGTTTCCAGCAGAGTCTGAGAGTTGATAGTAGGAGCCGCACCGAAGATTTGCTAATCTAGCAGGTGCTAGGGCTCATAGACAATAATTTTAACTTGGAGTGATCACATAAGCATGCTTTGGATCAAAGCCTTTCATATTATCTTTGTGGTGACCTGGTTCGCTGGTCTGTTTTATTTACCGCGGTTATTTGTCTACCATGCCCAATGCCAGGATAAGCCAGGGCGGGAGCGTTTTAAAGTCATGGAGCGCAAGCTTTATCGCGGTATTATGCATCCTAGTGCTATTTTGGCAGTGGGATTAGGTGTGTGGCTGATTTATTTAACTCCGGCTTGGATGGGGGCGGGGTGGCTCCATGTCAAACTTTCCCTGGTTCTGCTTTTGATTGCCTATCATCTTTATTGTGGCCGGTTGTTGATCGCCTTTCGCGAAGAGCGTAACCGCCACAGTCATGTGTATTATCGCTGGTTTAATGAGTTCCCAGTGTTAATCCTGATTGGCGCGGTGATTCTAGTGGTGGTAAAGCCTTTTTGAGGATAGCGCGTATTTTTAGAACAGAAAAATAAGACCGTTGAGCGGGGGGAGAAAGCATGGAAATTCGTCTTTCAGAGATTGCCCAGTTTTTGGGTTGCGCTATTGAGGGCGATGGAGAAGCCCCTATCCGGGGGATTGCGCCCCTCCATCAGGCGCAGGCAAGCGAGCTAAGCTTTTATACTAATCGTAAGTACGCGGCTCAGGCTCGGTTATCAAAGGCGGGGGCTATCATAGTAGGGGCCAAGGATCGGGAACAATTTGCGGGTCGTCGCCTGCTTATTTCGGACAATCCTTACCGTGATTTTGCTCGAGTCGTGGATAGGTGGTTTAATCGCTCTTACCGTCCGGCGCCAGGTGTGCATCCTACGGCTATCGTGGGGGACGACGTACAAATTGCGGAAAACTGCAGTATTGGGGCCTATTGTGTAATTGAAGACGGGGTGACTATCAAAGCTCATACCGTCTTATTTCCCTTTTGTTACGTGGGCGCTAAGACGATTCTCGGTGAGCATTGCTTGCTCTATCCGCGCGTTACCCTGCTGGAGCGGGTGAGGATTGGGCACCGGGTTATCCTTCACCCTGGCGTGGTTATTGGTGGCGATGGTTTTGGATTTGCGCCGGACCCTCCTCAGGGCTATTTTAAGGTGCCGCAAGTGGGGTGGGTAGAGATTGCCGATGATGTGGAGGTGCAATGTAATACAGCCATTGACCGGGGGGCGTTGGGACCGACCCGAATCGGTCAGGGCAGCAAAATCGATAATCTGGTTCAAGTTGGCCACAATGTAGAGATTGGCGAGCACAGCATTATTGTTAGCCAGGTGGGTATTTCTGGGAGTAGCAAAATTGGTAATTGGGTGACCTTGGCGGGCCAGGTAGGGTTAGTGGGTCATATTCGGATCGGCGATGGGGCCGTGATAACCGCCCAATCCGGGGTGGCTAAGGATGTGCCACCCAAGGCCATTATGACTGGCAGCCCCGTCCAGCCTATGATGGAAAACCGCAGGGCGCTGGCAGAGCTGAACCGGCTTAGGGAGTTGCGCAAAAAGGTCCGTGAGTTGGAGCGGCGACTCACGGTGCTGGAGCAAGTTGAAAGCTGCTAATGGGCTCCGGAGGCAGAGTCGTAAGGAATAAGCCGAGGGTAAGGGCTGGTGGAGGGCCTGGCGTTTCCAACAGGCGATAGACTCGGCCACGGTTGATGCTGGCCGCCGCCTGTTCTGAGCCCCCCAGAATATACAAATGGGAGCCGGTGCTGATAGCGGGCATCCCGTGGAGCGCCATGGGCAAGGGAGGACCAGGTTGCCATTTTCCGGATAGCTTTTCCAAGATTTCTGAACTGGCCAGGGTTGTTCGTCCGGTCATGATGATTTCGCCTCCGAAAACCATGATTTTTCCTTGATAAACCGCTGCGCCATGGCCACCCCGGGCGGTATTCAAGGAGGGGCCTTCCCGCCAAGTATCGGTTGCGGGATCATAGATTTCCACTGAGCCCAGTTCGCCAGCGCCCTGATAGCGGCCGCCGAGGACGACGATCCTGTCTTCAAAAACCACGCTGCGGATATGCTCCCTGCGCTGGTGCATCCCCTTTAGGAAATCCCAGGAATCTTGCTGTGGGTCATAGCGGAGCAATCTTCCGCTTGGGCCTTTGCCGCCTACAACGTAAATAAAATCACCCATTGAGACGGCATCTCCCGCATAGCGGGGTTCGGGCAAGGGCGTTAAGGTTTGCCACTGATTGCTGGGGGGATCGTAAACCCAAGCGGTTACCGTTGGAGACCAATCTTGATCGCCGCCCCCAAAAACATAGATTTTCCCCTGATGGGCTGTGGCCATGAGGTGATGGCGAGGGGCTGGCAGCGGTGCCAGTTGTTCCCAGCTATCAGTGGTAACATCATATACTTCAAACTGGTGCTGGCCGCCTAATCCTCCTGGTACATATATTTTTCCATCCAGATAGGCTGCCGCCATTTCCGAACGGTGGGTGGGCATGGGATGTAGTTGTTGCCACTGCGCCGAGGCGGAATAGGTTAGAAACAATAGGCTTAGGCTTAGCAAGAAAAGTAAGCTTAGGTAGGTTTTATTAGATCTCATTTGGGCGCGCCGATTGTGTGGGTGTATCTTTTAGCATAGCAGTTTGTGTTCCGGAACACCGCTGTAATCATGTGCATGCGGCCCCCTTACGCCTCATCTATTACAGCGTTGAATGTGTGGGTAAGGAGTTCATTAATCAGATTTTTTGCATTCTCATTTCAACCAGGGGGTAAATCATGTTGTTCCAAACTGCACCGAGGGCTTGACTCTTTTCTAGCCCTTCCCAAATTCTGGGCCAGTCCAGATGGGTTGGACTGAGCGCCCCGTAAGCGCTGAACATGGATTTCAGCAAGGCGTTGTTTTTCCTTCGGATCATCCATTTCCGCCATAGCCACCAACCGGTCATACCTATCCAGATCAGTGGCCCCAGGGGTGAGGCCGGGGAAACGGCTGCAAAGATGATGAACCAGGCGGCAATTTTAAGCAGCAATAAAGCGCCTCTCCACGCTTCCGTCAGGACTCTAAAGCCGGTTTTGCCCGATTTTCTGGATTGATAACGGCTGAAGGGCATGGTGCGGGCGCGGATGGTATCCAGCGCCGCCAGATAATCCCCATAGATTAAAGTGTTCAACACCAACCAGTCCAGTTCCCGGCAATGGAGCCAGGGAGCACGCAAATAGCGCCCGGCAGCCTGTTGTAATTCCTCTTGAGCGAAATTTAAATTGCGCCAGTCCAATTCCCTGTCGTTTAGGGTGCGATGATGCCAGGCAGTAAGGGGATTTGGGGGGATTTCCGGGACATTCTCGCTGTTTTCCCATCCAATGGAGCGAAAGATATCCTTAACAATGGCTTGGGCTTCGGCTTGAAGTTGTTCCGTGGCGGAGTCGTTTAGATGGCGCTTGTTGGCCTCTATGGATGCTTGCTGGGCAGTTTGGGTAAGAAGTTCTGCTTTGGTGACCATTGCCATCCCTTTGGTAGTTGCCGGTTAATCAACGAGGAACTTGTCATTATATTGGGATATTTTCTACCAGGAAGGAAAAATTTTCCATGGATAATGGTTGGATGACCGGGATCAAATTGCCTTTATGGGAATGGATTATTATTGGCGAGATTATTGTAAGAAGACCGGGAGGAAAGGAACTGATACCCTCCTGCCGGTCTGTTTTTAGAGAGATTTAAAATCTTCTCTCGGTGTGGATTGAGGCAGGTATCTGTTAGGGATTATCTACCTCGCTCATCAAGGGTGGAAGCTTGGTGCTGGTGACAGTGAAGTTGTATTGATGCCACGGTGACTCAACCAGTAATGTTCTCTCGCTGGGGCTAGGACAATCCTTGAGGGGCATGGTAGGATCAATAGAGCAGACATATTGTGCGCCGCCGCTTTCCTCATCTAGTGCCGGGGCCACACCAATTCGTATAAAATACTTGCCTGGATTGCGGATACCCAGATAATAATTTTGTTCCATGTCGGTCCGCCCGGTGAGCAGCATTCGTTCATTTTCATCGTACACGGTGACTTGCCAAGTGCTGTCTTCGCAGTCTTGGCTAGCGCAAAATTCTATACTGAGAATTTCATTCCCTGCCGTGTCATAGACAAACCAGTCCTCTTCGAAGGCAAATCCCACCGATCCAAAGATGAGAGGTCCGGATATTAAGCCCTCCATGGTGACATTGGATGCGAGGGGGGTGGCAAAGGTTAATGGGTTGGCTTCATCGCGGGAGTCATTGGGTTCCACTTCGGCGTCAAAAAAATTGACGTCAAGGGGTTCCGTGGTGACCTGAGAATCCCCCAGAAAAGCGGCCAGGCGGTACTCGTGGGGCAGATGTTCATAGATCAGGTCAGCTTCGCCGCTTTGGTCTGAAGATCTTGTCTCTTCCTGGGCCTGCTTCAAGGATTTTACCACTACATAATAAGTACCCGCACGGGATAGGATTGTCTGTAATGGGCTTTCTGGTCCGAAGTCAAACCCAGTGTAGACTTCCGAGAAAATATTACCCCCGCTATCCCGAATGGAGAGATTCCATCCGGTAATATCGTTTAATCCGGGAACGTTAAAATTAACGGTGAGCATTTGATTGGATTCCGTGGTGGTAATACGGAACCAGTCCACATCTTCCGGGCTATAAAGCTGCCCCGCGTATTCAACGCCGAACTCCATGGCGTCAGCGCCCATGGCATGGTTATTGGGTTCGGTTTCGCCAAAGCCGGTGCTGTCTAGAAAACTGGATAAAGTCACCCCGCAGCTTGCCGGATCGGTGGCGCATCCTGCTTTGGTTTCAGCAATAATTTCATCCTTGTTTGCAGGGGGGGAGGCGTTGGTATCAGCCTCCGGCTCTGGGTCTGCGGTATTACTAAAGTTCTGAGTACTTTCTTGGCTGGTATTATTGCTGCTGGTATTATTGTTATCATTTGAATCCAACTCGGGGAAGATATTCAAACCAGCCGCCCCGAGGGTTGGCACAAGTAGCAAACCTAAAAAAATAAAACAGTGACGGGCCAAATTTTTCACTATAACCACTCCCTAATATTCTGAGCCCAATGTAATTTAAGCCCCGGCGCATAAGTACGATCGGTATTATTCGACTTCTGAAAAAAGCTGTGGGGCTTTATGGAAACAGGCCATTCTCCGCCGGGGGTTAAACGCCTAAGCCAAGATAGCGGTAGGTGATTTAAAATTCTTGAGTCTTAAAGCAAGATTATGATGATGAGTTATCTGAATATTGACCCAGTCGCCTTTTCCTTGGGCCCGCTCAAGGTCCACTGGTATGGCGTCATGTATTTAATTGGCTTTTTGGGTGCCTGGTGGTTAGGTCGATTTCGGGCCAAGCGCCCCGCTTCCGGTTGGCGTCCGGAGCAGGTGGATGATCTGATTTTCTATGGTGCCCTGGGGGTTATCCTTGGCGGCCGGTTAGGATATGCCTTGTTCTACGATTTTGATCATATCTTGGCGGACCCTTTTGCTATCTTTAAAATTTGGCAAGGAGGCATGTCTTTCCACGGAGGATTGCTAGGCGTTTTAGTCGCCATGATGATCTATGCCCGCAAGGTGGGCAAAGGATTTTTCCAGGTGACGGATTTTGTCGCCCCCCTGGTCCCTATTGGGTTAGGCGCGGGCCGTATTGGTAATTTCATCAATGGCGAACTCTGGGGAAAAGCCACGGAATTGCCTTGGGGTATGGTGTTCCCTGATCCCAGGGCTGGCGGTTTGCCCCGGCATCCCTCGCAACTGTACGAGGCAGCTCTGGAGGGGGTGGCCCTTTTTCTTATTCTGTGGTTTTTCTCCCGCCGGCCCCGCCCCACCATGGCGGTCTCAGGTCTGTTTCTATTCTGCTACGGGTTGTTTCGCTTTGCGGTGGAGTTTGTGCGCGTGCCGGATGCCCATTTGGGTTATTTGGCCCTGGATTGGCTTACTATGGGACAAATCCTAAGCCTGCCCATGGTCTTTATGGGTATAATTTTGCTGGGATGGGCTTACCGGAAGCGTTCTTCTACCCATTTGATAAAATCTTAAGTAGCCGCGCTAACTATCCTTTTAGCAATGAAACCGTATCTGGAACTTATCCAAAAGATACTCGATACCGGAGTCGAGCGGGATGATCGGACTGGCACCGGAACGTGGTCTATCTTCGGGCATCAGATGCGATTTGATCTTCGGCAGGGTTTTCCGCTGATTACAACTAAAAAGCTTCATATTCGCGCAATCTTTATTGAGCTGTTATGGTTCCTCCGGGGTGAGACTAATGTTAAATATCTCCATGATCATGGGGTGACGATTTGGGACGAATGGGCCGATGAGCAGGGGGAGCTGGGTCCCATCTACGGTTATCAATGGCGCTCATGGCCTCTGCCCGATGGGGGATATTTAGATCAGATGGCGAAAACGTTAACGCAGATACGGAATCATCCCCACAGTCGGCGCCATGTGGTGGTGGCCTATAATCCGGCTTGCGTGGATGAAATGGCTCTCCCTCCCTGCCATGCGCTATTCCAATTCTATGTGGCCCAGGGCCGTTTGTCTTGCCAACTCTATCAGCGCAGCGCCGATGTTTTTCTTGGGGTTCCCTTCAATATCGCGTCCTATGCGCTTTTGACCCACTTGATAGCCCAGCAATGCGATTTGGATGTGGGGGAATTCGTTTGGACAGGAGGGGATGTCCACCTGTACCGGAATCATCTAGAACCGGCGCGGCTGCAATTAACCCGGGAGCCGCTTTCGCTTCCCCATCTCCGAATCAAGCGCCGACCTCCTTCTTTGTTTGAATACCAATACGATGATCTGGAGATTGTAGACTATCAAAGCTATCCTGCCATAAAGGCGGCTATTTCAGTATGATATTGAAAAGATGATTATTTCCTTCATCGTTGCCATGGATGAGAATCATTTGATTGGAGCTAATCGCCGCTTACCTTGGCATTTACCGGCGGATCTCAAATATTTTCGCCGCATGACCATGGGTAAGCCCATGCTCATGGGGCGGAGCACCCACGAAGCCATCGGACGCCCCCTGCCCGGGCGGCATAATATCGTCGTGACCCATAACCCTGACTATAAAGCACCCGGATGCACCGTGGTCCATACTGTGGAAGCGGGCTTGCAGGCAGCGGGGGAAGCAGAGGAGGTGACGGTCATTGGCGGGGCTTCTCTTTATGAGCAACTATTGCCCCAGGCGCGACGCATCTACCTCACTTTAGTGCGGGGACATTTCCAGGGGGATACCTGGTTTCCTGCCTTTGATCCTGGTACTTGGGTTGAGGTCTGGCGGGAAGATTATGATCCCGATCCCCAAAACCCTTATCCTTACAGCTTTATCCGCCTTGAGCGAGAAGAGAGGAAAAAG
Organism: Nitrosococcus oceani ATCC 19707; assembly: GCF_000012805.1. Taxonomy (GTDB): domain Bacteria; phylum Pseudomonadota; class Gammaproteobacteria; order Nitrosococcales; family Nitrosococcaceae; genus Nitrosococcus; species Nitrosococcus oceani. Next base: position 260,064 of record NC_007484.1, read on the forward strand.
TAAGGAAGAGGAAAATTTAAGCGTTAGGGAGTGGTTCATAAAGATGGTTTTTTTAGAGGAGACCCCGCTCGGCAAAGGATAGGGTTTCGCCATCTCCTACAATAATGTGATCGAGCACTCGAATATCTACCAGCGCTAACGCTTCCTTAAGGCGCTGCGTGATGCACTCATCGGCTCGGCTGGGTTCGGCCACCCCGGAGGGGTGATTGTGGGCCAGGATGACGGCCGCAGCGTTATGGGCAAGGGCGCGCTTGAGCACTTCGCGGGGATGCACACTGGCGCCATCAATGGTGCCCCGGAAAAGCTCTTCGAAGGCTAGCACTCGGTGCCGGTTGTCAAGGAAAAGGCAAGAGAAGACTTCAAAGGGATAAGCCCGCAAGCGCGCCACCAGGTAGCGTTGAGTGGTTTGGGGATCAGTTAGAACATCGCCACGCTTGAGGGTGTCTTCCAGGTGGCGGCGCCCCATTTCCAGGCAGGCTTGCAGTTGCGTATACTTAGCTATTCCCAGCCCTGGAGCATGGCAGAATTGTTTAAGATCAGCCTCAAGCAATGCTCGGAGGCTACCAAAGCTTTCCAGGAGTTCCCGTGCCAAGTCAACAGCGGTTTTTCCGGCGACTCCGGTACGGAGAAAAATAGCTAAAAGTTCGGCATCCGATAAGGCATTTGGACCTCGTTGAAGAAGTTTCTCGCGGGGCCTTTCGTGGACGGGCCAGTCGGTAATTGCCATGATATAGGGAGCTTCCAATAATTGTTGGCACAGTTTTTTACATCAGCCTATATAAATTAACGGGATGGGAGTGTGTCCTGGTTCACTATTGCCGCGCACACTGGCTAGATCTAAGTAGGGGACTGGAACTTCCAGGCAGGTCGTAGTATCGTGAAGCCTGCGTTTAAAGATTTTGATTGGAGAAAGCGATAAGCATTTTCATGGCTAAGAAGCTTTATATTAAGACTCATGGCTGTCAGATGAATGAATACGATTCTAGCCGGATGGCCGATGTATTGCGGGAATCCCACGGGCTAGAACTGACTTCTGACCCTGAGCAAGCGGAAGTGCTGTTACTCAATACCTGCTCCGTGCGGGAAAAAGCCCAAGAAAAAGTCTTTTCCCAGTTGGGCCGATGGCGGCAGCTAAAGCAATCGCGTCCTGAATTAGTTATTGGGGTCGGCGGCTGTGTTGCTAGTCAAGAGGGTGAAACGATTCGCGTCCGGGCGCCCTATGTGGATCTGGTGTTTGGACCCCAAACAATACACCGGTTACCAGCAATGCTGACTCAGGCAAAGGCAAGCTCACAGCCAGTGGTCGATCTTTCTTTTCCTGAAATTGAGAAGTTTGACAAATTGCCTGAACCCCGCGCTGAGGGTCCAACCGCTTTTGTCTCCGTGATGGAAGGGTGTAGCAAGTATTGCTCTTTTTGTGTCGTGCCTTATACCCGGGGCGAGGAAATCAGCCGGCCTTTCGACGATGTCATTGCCGAGATCGTGGGTCTGGCGGAGCAGGGAGTGCGGGAAATTACCCTGTTAGGCCAGAACGTGAATGCCTATCGGGGGTCCATCGGGGAGGGAGATACTGCCGATCTTGCCCTGCTGATCCACTATGTGGCCTCTATTGAGGGTATTGAGCGCATCCGCTTCACGACTTCTCACCCGGTAGAATTCTCCGACAGCCTCATCCAGGCTTTTGCCGAGGTGCCAGCGCTGGTTAGCCATTTGCACTTACCAGTACAGAGTGGCTCGGATCGTATGCTGAGTTTGATGAAACGGGGTCACACTGTGCTGGAGTATAAAGCGAAGCTGCGGAAATTGCGCCAGGTGCGTCCTGATATCAGTATTTCAAGCGATTTCATCGTTGGCTTGCCCGGCGAGACTGAGGCTGATTTCCAGGCTACGCTAGCGTTAGTGGATGAGGTGGGTTTTGATCATTCTTTCAGTTTTATTTATAGTCCAAGGCCGGGAACACCAGCGGCTAGCCTTCCTGATTGCACACCGATAGCCCTCAAGAAAGAGCGGCTTGCAATCCTGCAAGGACGTCTTCGAGCTCTGGAAATTGCTATTAGTCGAGGGATGGTGGATACCGTACAGCAAGTACTCGTTGAACGTCCCTCAAAGAAAGATCCCACCATGCTGGCGGGGCGTACGGCTAATAACCGGGTAGTAAATTTTTCTGCCTCTCAAGACATGGTAGGCCAGTTTGTCAATATTAGAATTACAGAGGCTCTGCCCAACTCGCTGCGGGGTATCGTTCTTGATGCTAAAAGACGATGTGCTTAATTGGCAATAAGAGCTAACCCATCATATATTGTGGCGATCTTATCCTCTACCGAGAGTCTCCAAAGTTGAAAATCGAGCTAAAATAAGCCAATATCTTAGTTAATTTGAGTTATTTTAGATTGAGTAAGGCTATAAGCATAGCGCCGAAATATTTTTATGCTAGTGTTTTCTAATTCCTGTTTTTTTTGCATTTTAGTTTTGCCCGCGTCTTCGTTCCGCCTCCGAGTTCGGCGCAAGGAATCAGGAATTTATAGTAGAGCGTTTGGGCTATTAGCATACCTTTGAACGAACACCCTCCTTCTGATCATTCCGAGATTAGCGATTTCGTCCTGGAACCAGCGGATAACCAGCGGTTAGCCAATCTTTGCGGGCAGATGGATGAGCATCTGCGCCAGATAGAAAGAGAGCTGGGAGTAGAAATCAATAATCGGGGAAATTTCTTTCAGGTGCTTGGTAACAGCCCTTCGGTAGAGGCGGCTGGTGAGGTGATAAGGCGCCTTTATGATGATGCTGATGAAGCTCCGGTGACTCCCGCCCAGGTCCACCTCCTTTTGCGGGAAGCGGGGAGCCAGGAATATTCCCCTTTGGAAGAGCAGGAAGAAATCCTGATTCGGACTCGTCGAGGCGTGGTTAAAGGCCGCAGCCCGCGGCAAATTCGGTATTTACGCAATATTCTCACCCATGATATTAGCTTCGGTATCGGTCCAGCAGGGACGGGAAAAACCTATCTTGCCGTCGCTTGCGCCGTAGAAGCTTTAGAGAAAGATCGGGTACGGCGGGTGCTTTTAGTACGGCCCGCGGTAGAAGCCGGTGAGCGTTTAGGATTCCTGCCAGGCGATCTAGCTCAGAAAATCGATCCCTATCTGCGTCCTCTCTACGATGCCCTTTATGAAATGTTGGGCTTTGAGCGGGTTGCCAAGCTTATTGAGCGCCATGTGATTGAAGTGGCTCCTCTAGCGTATATGCGTGGTCGGACTTTAAACGAGTCCTTTATTATTTTAGATGAGGCTCAAAATACGACAATTGAGCAGATGAAAATGTTTCTCACTCGTTTAGGGTATGGCTCAATTGCTGTTGTGACGGGTGATATCACCCAAATAGATTTGCCTAAAGGCCAACCTTCGGGCTTGCGCCATGTCATTGAGGTATTGAAGGAGGTTAAAGGAATTAGCTTTGATTTTTTTCAATCACGGGATGTGGTGCGGCATCCACTAGTGCAACGGGTAGTGCAAGCCTATGAGCATTTTGGTGGTAGCGGCAGGGTAGAGTCATGAGTATTACTGTCCATATTCAATATGCCGTGCCCAAGGCAAGCGTGCCGCTGCAAGCCGATTTCCTGCGTTGGGTGAAGGCAGCGCTGGTAAATCAGTCGAAAGCGGGGGAAATCACTATCCGTGTCGCCAGTGAAAGTGAGGCGGCGCAGCTTAACTGGCGGTATCGCCACAAGGAAGGAGCAACCAACATCCTGTCTTTTCCTTTTGAGGTTCCCTCCTGCGTGTCTCTTGATGTTCCCTTGTTAGGAGACTTGGTTATTTGTGCTCCGGTGGTTGCGCGTGAAGCCTTGGAACAAACTAAGAAAGAGCAGGCCCACTGGGCTCACCTAGTGGTTCATGGAGTGCTTCATTTACTAGGTTTTGATCACCAACAGGAAGTGGAAGCGCAGCAAATGGAGAGCCTGGAAGTGACTATACTTGAATCATTAGGTTATCCCGATCCCTACGAGAGTGTATAACGAGGACTTATGAACGAAGGCCGACCTAGTCATAATTTAGTATCCCGCTCTTGGCGAGAACGTCTGGGGCAGGTGCTGCTGGGTGAACCCCAAGATCGAGAACAGATTATCGAGATTTTACGTAATGCCTCCCAGCGCCGCCTCCTTGACCCGGAAACCCTGAGCATGATTGAAGGTGCTTTAGTGGTGGGGGAGATGCAGGTACGCGATATCATGGTGCCGCGGTCGCAAATGGTAGTCGTAGAGCGGGATGCGCCGCCGGAAGATACCCTGGAGGTGATTACCCGATCCGCCCATTCCCGGTTTCCGGTTATAGGTGAAAGCCGGGATGGTATTGTTGGAATCCTGCTAGCGAAGGATATGCTTCTCTATTGCCGGCAGCAGGAAGCGCGGACCTTCAATATTCGGGATATTCTGCGTCCAGTGGTATTTATTCCGGAGAGCAAGCGTCTTAATGTTTTGCTAAGGGAGTTTCGTGCGAGCCGTAATCACATGGCGATCGTCGTGGATGAATATGGAGGAACGGCAGGGCTGGTGACCATCGAAGATGTCTTGGAGCAAATCGTAGGCGAGATTGAAGATGAGCACGATGTTGCTGAAGACGCCTTCATCTTTCGCCGCAGAGAAGATAATTATACGGTTAAGGCGCTCACTCCCATCGAAGATTTTAATGAGTATTTTGGGACCGATTTTAGTGATGAGGAATTCGATACCATTGGCGGCTTGGTGCTAAATGGGTTCGGACGGATGCCTGAACGGGGGGAAACTATTGCTATTGGCAGCTTTGAGTTTAAGGTTTTGCGCGCCGATAGCCGGCGCCTCTATTTACTAGAATTATGCCTAAAAACCAACGGCGTTGAACACTCAGTGGCAGCAGGGACCTGATTCCTCTATAGTAAGTAGCCTGACAGGGTGTTTTGCTGAGTTACTGCTGGGGTTGGTAGGGGAGGTCTCATGGGCTACACGCCTGAGCAGAAGCCATTTTATGAAAGAGTCTGTCAGAAAAAATGTTTTTTTTCTGACTCGGCGGGAGCAAAAACCTGGTGTGGTGACGCCTTAGCCTTGGTAGCGGGGCTTCTCGGTCCCCTCGCTTTTTCGCCTTATAATTTCTACCCTTTGGCGGTTATTCTTCCCGCATTGTTATTTGTTGTATGTCGGAATTTGTCCGCTCGGCGGGCTTTTTGGCGTGGCTGGTTATTTGGATTGGGGTGGTTTGGCGCAGGGGTTTCCTGGGTTTATTTTGCCATTCACGACTTTGGCTATGCCAGTGTACCGTTAGCACTAGGATTAACCACATCATTCGTGGCTTTTTTGAGTCTTTTCCCAGCGATACTGTCGGGAAGCGTTGCTTTGTTGTTTCCTCAGGAGAATAGCCGTAAATATCTTTTGGTATGGCCAGCAGCCTGGGTGATGATAGAGTGGTTTCGGGGTTGGTTTCTTACCGGTTTCCCATGGCTAAATCTTGGTTACAGTCAAATAGAAAGTCCCCTTCGCGGGTTGGCGCCGATTGTGGGGGCTTATGGCGTTTCTTTAGCGGTGGCTTTTAGCGCAGGGCTGATCGTAGTTGCTTGGCGCTGGGCTCAACGGACGCGCCTGATAGCGCTTGGTAGCTTGGGAATTCTATGGGCTTCGGCACTGCTGCTCTCCTTGGTATCTTGGACGACGCCGGTAGGTAAGCCGCTGCAGGTAAGTTTGATTCAGGGAAATATTCCTCAGGCTATCAAATGGCAACCGGAGCAAATAGAGGCCACTTTAGAGCGGTACTGGCAGTTAACTGCTAAGCATTGGGAGAGCGATCTGATTGTTTGGCCGGAGAGCGCGCTTACTGTATTTTATCACCAGGTGGCTAATGGTTACCTGGCTGCCCTTGCTGCCGAAGCCCGAGTCCATGGCACGGATTTGCTCATTGGCTTGCCGGTTTTCCACCAGGAAACGGGAAAATATTATAATGGCATGCTAAGCCTCGGCTCCCAGCAGGCATTTTATTATAAGCGGCATTTAGTTCCTTTCGGCGAATATATACCTTTTGAAGAATACCTTAGAGGGCTTATCCGCTTTTTCGATTTGCCCATGTCCTCTTTCAGTGCTGGCCCCGAGGGACAGCCCTTGTTGCAAGCCGCTGGCTACCCGGTAGCTACCTCTATTTGTTATGAAGATGCATTTGGAGAAGAAGTCATTACGGCGCTGCCCGAAGCTAATTTATTGGTGAATGCCACCAACAATGCTTGGTATAGGGATTCTTTGGCGTCTCACCAGCATCTACAGATTTCCCGGATGCGCGCCCTGGAGACAGGGCGGGATCTAGCCCGGGCTACTACCAATGGTATCTCCGCTATTATTGATGCTCAAGGTGCTTTGCTAGCCACCACCCCTCAGTTCCAAACGGCGGTACTCACAGGTAGCGTTCAACCCCGTGCTGGCGCGACGCCCTATGTCTTCTGGGGTAATGAATTCATCCTAGGATTATGCCTGTGTTTATTCGCCATTGGAAGTTATTACCCGCGTAGTAAAGGAAGCTAGAGGCGTTATGCAGCTTGCCGTGGTTCAGCGGATTTTAGGGTTGTTGCTGGCCCTCTTTAGTACCGCTATGCTTCCGCCAGTCATAGTTTCCCTATTTTACCGGGATGGTGCGGGGGCCGAGTTTCTAATCGCCTTTGGCCTGATACTAGGCATTGGTTTGCTGTGTTGGCTACCGGTACGTAATTATCGGCAGGAGCTACGGCTGCGTGATGGGTTTGTGGTAGTAGTTATGTTCTGGGTGGTTTTAAGTCTTTCTGGAGCTTTGCCCCTTTTTTTAACCGCTGAGCCCCGCTTGTCTTTTACTGATGCTGTATTCGAGTCCGTTTCTGGCCTGACGACTACCGGAGCTACGGTGATTACCGGGCTCGATAACTTGCCTAAATCCGTGTTGTTTTATCGGCAAGAATTGCAGTGGTTAGGGGGCATGGGTATTGTGGTTTTGGCGGTAGCTATTTTGCCCATGCTGGGTATTGGTGGCATGCAGCTTTACCGGGCAGAAATTCCAGGCCCCATGAAAACGACCAAGCTTACCCCCCGTATTGCTGAGACGGCTAAAGCCCTGTGGTTGATTTATCTAGGTTTGACGATAGCTTGTGCGACCGCTTATTGGATAGCGGGTATGACCCTATTCGATGCTGTTGGCCACAGTTTTTCAACGATTGCTATTGGCGGTTTTTCTACCCATGATGCCAGCATGGGCTATTTTAATAGTCCACTTATTGAGATGATCGCGGTATTTTTTATGCTGCTTGCTGGGGTCAATTTTTCCCTCCATTTTCTTGCCTGGCGCCATCGGACGGTAGGCCATTACTGGCAAGATGAGGAATTTCGGACTTATCTATCCGTGCTTGCTGGGGTCGCGGCATTGACTTCCAGTTATCTCTGGATAACACATAGCTTCGATAATCCGCTTTTGGCCCTCCAGCATGGTATTTTTCATACGGTCTCTATTGGTACTACCACCGGATTTACCTCTAGTGACTATTATAGCTGGCCCGGTTTCCTTCCTATTCTGCTATTGATGACCAGTTATATCGGTGGGTGTGCCGCTTCTACCGCTGGTGGTATGAAGGTTATTCGTATTTTATTGCTTTATAAGCAAGGGGTGCGGGAGATCAAGCGGTTGATTCACCCAAGCGCCATCATACCTATCAAAATTGGGAGTAAAAGCTTACCAGATAGGATTGTAGAGGGGGTAGGCGGGTTTATGGCGGTCTATGTGGCCTGTTTTATCGTGATGTATTTGCTGTTGCTAGCGACAGGGTTAGATATGATTACCTCGTTTTCCGCGGTAACCGCGTGTCTCAATAATTTAGGCCCTGGATTGGGTCAAGTGGGCGCTCATTACGAGGTTATTAATGCCGCCTCTAAATGGGTGTTGTGTTTTGCGATGTTGTTGGGCCGCTTAGAAATTTTTACCCTACTGGTTATTCTGAGCCCAACCTTTTGGCGTCGATAATATTGAAGAAAGGATACATAGGTAACTATTAAAGGGAAAATTCTAGCTTTAAGACTGGAGCTTGCCGTGTAAAGGATGAACCGGTAGAATTTAAAGGTTTATAGAACGAAAATTTGAGAGCATTCCCTATGAGGCAGGATATTCATCCCAAGTACAGCGAAATTACGGTGACTTGTAGCTGCGGTAATAGTTTTAGTACCCGCTCGACTGCAGGCAAGGATTTTCATATAGAAGTTTGTTCTGCTTGCCACCCCTTCTATACTGGTAAGCAGAAGCTATTGGACACTGCGGGTCGGGTAGATAAATTCCGCCAAAGATACAATTTAAAATCTTAATAGCCTCATCCCCTATACTCGTTTGTTTAATCCGCCGCCATATCTAGGTGGGCATTATTAGGATAATCTCTATTTTTAAAGAGTTCGGGTAGGCGAGTCCAGGGTTCATTTAAATGTCTTTACGCTCACTAAAATAGGTATGATATGCCTCTTCACTTGTTAAATCAGCCAGAGTTACTATCTCCTAGTGAGGAATTGGAAACGCCTTCTGGAGAACTGACGAAGGAAACAGAGCAAAAGCCGACACAGGATTTAATGGCGACTGCCTTAGGCTATCATGCGGAGCCGCGGCCTGGAAAATTGGAGATCAGTATTACCAAGCCTTGCGCGACACAGCAGCAGTTGAGTTTAGCCTATAGTCCTGGAGTTTCTGTACCGGTGGGAGCTATTGTGGCTGATCCTGAAGCTGTCTATCGTTATACCGCTAAGGGTAATTTGGTTGCGGTAATTACCGATGGCAGCGCCGTATTGGGGTTGGGAAATACAGGTCCTTTGGCCAGCAAACCCGTGATGGAAGGCAAGGCGGTTTTGTTTAAGTCTTTCGCCGGGCTAGATGCTATCGATATCGAAGTAGAGGCGGAGTCTCCCGAGGCCTTCGTGGATACAGTAGCCCGTATCTCACCGACTTTTGGCGGAATCAATCTGGAGGATATTGCCGCACCTCACTGTTTTATGATCGAGCAAGCCCTTATTGAGCGTCTGGATATCCCGGTTCTGCATGATGACCAGCATGGTACGGCCATCACAATTGCGGCAGCGCTTCAAAATGCCCTGGAATTGCAGGGAAAATCTTTACCAGAGGCCCGAATCGTTTGTGTGGGTGCTGGGGCGGCTGGGATTGCAACGCTTCGGCTGCTGGTTGCCCTAGGTCTGGATCAGGAGAACATTTTACTCGTTGATCGCCAAGGGGTTATTCGCGAAGAGAGCCAAGCACCGCATTCTTATTGCCGTCCTTTTATCTCTTCCTCGCCAAAGCGTACCCTAGAAGAAGCGATAGAGGGGGCGGATGTCTTTATTGGCGTGGCGGCTCCCAATCTGTTGACTATGGAGATGCTAAAATCCATGGCTTCACGCCCTATTGTCTTTGCACTTTCTAACCCGGATCCAGAGATAGATCCAGGTTTAGCCCATGCCGCTCGTGATGATTTAATCTTGGCTACCGGCCGCACCGACTATCCCAACCAGGTAAATAATGTATTAGTTTTTCCTTTCTTGTTCCGCGCTGCCCTCAATGTTCGTGCCCGATGCATTAATGATGCAATGAAGCTTGCGGCAGTGCGAGCATTGGTTGAGCTGACAAAGGAGCCAGTTCCCAAACAAGTGCTTGAAGCTTATGGCGAGCAGCAACTTGCTTTCGGAGCCAATTACATTCTTCCCAAGCCACTGGATCCCCGTTTAAGAGAGTTTGTGACGATGGCTATTACTCAAGCAGCCATTGAGTCGGGGATAGCACGAATTTAATCTGCGGTTTGAGCTTTTGTCTCAAGTAGAGATTGTACTTTCTTGCGCCCTGCCCGGCGCATGGGTTTTCCATCGATGGGGCTGAGCGGTGCGTGGCGCGTAGCTGCCGGAGGAAATACAGTCAGTTCCACGGCAACTTCTCCCGCTATAAAACGGTAAACTGGGAAATTTTGAAATAGTTTAGGGGAAAGAGATAGTTGCCGGGATCTTAATTGGAAGGGAATTCCTGCTTCCGTGAGAAATATTGCAACTTCTTCCCCAGTATCAGCGAAGAGATGGAGATTAATATCTGAATATTCAGAAGCCAGTCCGCTAAGCACCGAACCAACGAGGCGCGGGTTAAAGCGGGAAAAAAAATCCATTGCTTCTAATGCTGTTTGACGCAACTTTTCCACGGTAGCAGGCTGGGACTTTGATTTAAATAGGCGTAAATAGGCACCCACTGCTTGCTCTATTTCTTGGTTAGTGGGCAAGTTTCTAGTATCTGCGGCACCTAGAAAGGCGGCTGCCTTGCGCTTAGCTTGATAGTAGTTCTTAATTCCGTGTTCGACCATGAACCGCGCTGCCTCTGTAGCGATATATTCCCTCATTTGCTGGTCTTTTTTAGGCATAATCGCTATCCCATTATTTAAAATAACCGTTCGGCAACGGGGGTATCCGTCTTTGTACTGCCGTCGCTGCCCTCGCTACTTGAATCATCGTATCTGGTAGGGGCGTGTCCAGCAATAAAAGTTTCAAAAATAGCATCAGAAGCATTAGAGTCCGCGAGTAACCCGGTTTCAGGATCAATACGTACTGTTACCATGCCTTTAGGTGGGATAAAAGGTTTTTCTGGCGTACCATCGAGCACGGTGCCCATATAGTTTATCCACATTGGAAGCGCTACCCGGGCGCCTGTTTCTAAACTTCCCAATGATTCGGGCTGATCAAAACCTACCCAGCAGACAGCAACGAGTTCTGGATTAAAGCCAGAAAACCAAGCGTCATGTTGATCATTGGTTGTTCCCGTTTTGCCCGCTAAATCATTTCGCCCAAGTTTTTTAGCGCGCCGTCCCGTGCCATGGCGAATAACATCATGCAACATGCTGTTAATAAGATAGGCATTTTGTGCTGTGATTGCCCGAGGAGCCGGGTTGAATTGAGCGGATTCGGTATTTAGTAGGTCAGCAGTGAGGGTTGGATTATAGGCTTGTGTTCGTTCCGTCTTTATTTTTTCGCAGCGTTGGCAAACTTGGGCTGGGCGCGATCGAAAAATAATTTTTCCATCCGCATTCTCGGTTCGCTCAATCAGGTAGGGCTCGATAAGATAGCCCCCGTTGGCGAAGACGGCAAAACCGCGGGCCATCTCTAGAGGAGAAGCACTACCGCTGCCTAGTGCCAAGGATAAACTTTGGGGCAATTGTTCAGCTTTAAATCCAAAATTTTGTATATATTCGATGGCATAATCAATGCCTATGGCCCGCAGCAATCGAATAGAAACCAGGTTTCTGGAGTGGGTCAAGGCTGTTCTAAGACGCGTGGGACCGTAAAAACGTCCGCTATAATTTTCCGGCCGCCAGGCATTGTCTGGCCCACCAGGTTCATCCAATACTATAGGAGCATCATTGATAATGCTCGCGGCAGTATAGCCTTTATTGAGGGCAGCGGAATAGAGAAACGGCTTGAAACTAGACCCTGGTTGCCGTTGAGATTGGGTAGCTCGATTAAATTTACTTTCATAAAAATCAAAGCCCCCACTAAGCGCGGTGATGTTTCCATTGTAAGGAGAGAGTGACACAATGGCGCCCTCTACGCGAGGTCTTTGCGCTAGCCGCCACCCTCCCTTAGGTAGTGCTTCCACCCAAATAAGATCCCCTGCTTTGAGAATATCTGCGGCCTGCTTTGGTTTTTCCCCGACTGCGTTGACTTCGAGATAGGGCTGGGCCCAAGATAGCCCTTCCCAGGTGAGCATAGCCTCACCGTCGGTTTTTGTGTAAATCCGGCTAGTTCGTTCGTCCGTCGCTAGTACCAGGGCTGGCACTAGACCATTGGCTAATCTGCGTTGCGAGAGAGCCTGCTGATAGAATATCTCGCCGGCGTCTACCGGCAATTCGATATGCCGTTCTGGCCCGCGAAAACCATGCCGTCGATCATAGTCAAGCAGAGCCTTTCGTAAGGCGTCATTTGCAGCTTTCTGATGCTCTGCTTTGATTGTTGTATAAACATTATACCCAGCCGTATAAATATCAGAGCCATATTTTTCAAACATTTGGCTTCGTGCCATTTCTGCTACGAAAGGGGCGTTTAGCTCGATAGGCAATTCATGAAATTTTGCCGTAGCGGGCTGAGCTGCTGCATCCTGATAGGTTTCAGGATCTATATATCCAACTTCACGCATACGCCGGAGTACATAATTTCTCCGTAGCAGAGCTCGTTTCTGGTTTGCTATAGGATTATACCGGGAAGGTGCTTTCGGTAAACCAGCAATCATAGCGAGCTGCGATAGCTCAAGTTTATCCAGAGTCGTGCCGTAATATACCTGGGCAGCGGCTGCAGCGCCATAAGCGCGATTGCCAAGGTAAATCTTATTTAGATAGAGCTCGATGATGTCCTGTTTACTAAGTTCTCGTTCGATCTGGAGGGCAAGCAGTATTTCATTAAATTTACGTAGGTAGGTTTTTTCTCTACTTAAGAAAAAATTACGGGCAACTTGCATAGTAATAGTGCTGCCGCCTTGGGCTTTTTTGCCCGTTTTTACCAGATATAAGGCAGCGCGAAGGATACCTTGATAATCGACACCCGGGTGCTCATAGAAACGATCATCCTCTGCAGCCAATATAGCTTTGACCAGCAGATCTGGAAATTGTTCGAAAGCTAGCGGAATACGGCGTTTTTCTCCATATTGAGCAATAAGTTTCTTATCGTGGGAATAAATTCTGAGGGGAACTTGGAGATGAATGTTCTTAAGAGTATCAGTAGAGGGTAGCTGAGGTAAGAGATAAAAATACATCCCCACAGCAACAAGGATACCAACTGTTGTGGCGGTAAGCAACAAGAGCACCATCCAGCGGAATAGGCGAAGGAGATATGTCATGAAAATTAATAGGCAAGTATGCAGTTTATACCGAAGGAGCAGAGCTACACATAGTATAAAACGTATACCCAACTTAAGCTATAACCTTGATGCAGTGCCCGAGTTCAGCATAAGAAAATCTCTGAGATCAGTCTGGTAAGTTAACAAAAATTTTTGTGAAACTCAGGTGAAGTAAAAGTGCTACTTCAGGTAGAGAAAATATTGGCGGGTGCATTTTATGCTTAATTCATTGGTTCGTGTTAGCAATAATTGGTTGAACTTTAGGGACAACTCATTGAGCTATTTTCTCCGAAAATCCCCTTCTTTGTTGGGAATAGATATCAGTTCTTCCGCTATTAAATTGCTTGAGCTCAGCCGAAAGGGAGAGCGTATTTGTGTAGAAAATTATGCGATTGAAGCTTTGCCGCCTCATACCGTAGTTGAGAATAAAATTGAAAATGTAGAAGCGCTGGGTGAAACAATTAAAAGGGCGGTTAAACGTTCGGGAACACGGACTAAGAAGGTGGCTGCCGCCGTCACTGGATCAGCGGTGATTACTAAGACCATCTCAGTTCCAAATGCTCTTTCAAATAGGGAGCTGGAAAGTCATATTGAGCTAGAGGCAGGGCAATATATTCCCTATCCACTAGAAGAAGTTAATCTAGATTTTGCAGTACTGGGACCTTCAGAAAAAGATTCTGAAAGGGTAGATGTATTGCTTGCTGCTTGCCGTAGCGAAAACATTGAATCGCGAGTAGCATCGTTGGAGTTAGCAGGTTTAACGCCGGCAGTAATCGATGTCGAAGCTTATGCTATGGAAAAAGTTTTTCCTTTGATTGCGGGTCAGATGTCAAGCCGGGGGAAAGGGCAAACTATTGCCGTTGTTGACGCGGGGGCAACGCTAACTACTATTAATGTATTGCATGATTATAAAATTATCTATACGCGAGAGCAGATCTTTGGCGGTAATCAGCTTACGGAAGAAATACAAAGGCGGTACGGCTTGTCCTATGAGGAGGCTAATTTAGCGAAGCGCCAGGGGGGGTTGCCGGATAATTATATTCCCGAGATTTTAGATCCTTTCAAAAAATCAATCGCGCAACAGGTTAGCCGCGCTTTCCAATTTTTCTTCTCTTCAACCCAGTATAACGATGTTGACCATGTGATATTAGCAGGTGGATGTGCCTCTATTCCAGGCGTGGATGAGTTGATTGAGCATATGGTGGGTACGGCTGTTTCGGTCGCTAATCCTTTTTCTGATATGGTGCTGGGATCTCAGATAGAAGCTAAAGCGCTACGCAATGATGCTCCAGCTTTAATGACTTCTTGTGGCTTGGCACTTAGGAGTTTCGACTAATGGTCCGCATCAACCTACTGCCTTGGCGGGAAGCTCAGCGCAAGGAACGGGAAAAACGATTTCACCTTGCTTTAGGTCTTGCCGCGGTTCTCGCAGCCGGTACAGTTTTTTATATTAACTCATATATTAACGGTTTAATAGAAAATCAAATTCAGAGAAATAAATATTTGCAAGATCAGATAGCTATTGTAGATAAAAAAATACGCAAGATTAAGGATTTGGAAAAAGAAAAAAAGAAACTTCTTGCACGTATGGAAATAATTCAGCAGCTTCAGAGTAGCCGTCCCCAAATTGTCCATGTTTTCGATAAGATAGTACGAGCTCTGCCTGATGGAATTTATCTAGAAAGCATAAAACGCCAAGAACATACCAATATGCTAAATGGTGTGGCCACCTCAAACGCGCGTGTTTCTGTCCTTATGCGTAATTTAGATGCTTCTCCAGTATTTAGAAATCCTAGATTAGACGTCATCCAGAGAACGGGAAATAAACAACGATCCGTACGTAAATTTACGCTCCGTGTAGATGAGAATCCACAACTTTCGGATAGTAATGAAAGCATGGGGACACTGTAATGAATTTATCAGATTTTAATGAACTTGATTTCAGTGAGATAGGTGATTGGCCGACTGTGGCGAAAGCCATTGCAGTGCTGTTGATTTTTGCTTCAGTGGTAGGTGGTGGTTATTGGTTTTTTACTAAAGATGAAATTTTGCAACTCGAAGACTTTAAAAAAAAAGAACCAGGATTAAAAGCTACCTTTGAAGCTAAGCAAGCAAAGGCGGCAAACTTAGAATCCTACGAGAAGCAAATGGAAGAAATGAAACTTTCTTTTGGCACGATGTTACGGCAATTACCTAGTAAGACAGAAGTTGCTGATCTGTTAGTCGATATCTCTCAAACAGGATTGTCCAGTGGGTTGGAGTTTGAATTTTTTAAGCCGAGTTCGGAATTACCAGCAGATTTTTATGCCGAACTACCCATTCAGATTCGGGTTATTGGTAATTACCACCAATTTGGAGAGTTTGTGAGCAAGGTGGCAGCTCTTCCCCGCATTGTAACTTTACATAATTTTGCTATCGAAAATCAGGATAAGGAGTCGGGAAAGTTGGCTATGGATATTACTGCTAAAACTTACCGTTACTTTGCCGAAGATGAGACTACGGCTGCGACAAGGAACTGAAGGCGAGGTAATAATGAGCTATACGAGGCATATTAAAAGGTGGACGATATTGAATCGTCAGGTAGGAATTGCAAGTTTGCTTGGTATCTTCTCTGTAACATTATCAGGTTGTAATGATGAAGAGATGATAGATCTGAAGCAATATGTGCAGCAGGTGAAATCTCGCCCTCGGGGAATTATTGAATCCTTGCCAGAAATAAAACCCCACGAAACCTTTATCTATCAAGCAGCAGAACTTCGCAACCCCTTTGTCTCTGCCGTCGTAGATCTTCCGTTGGAAACCATCGCGCAGGCCAGCCCCACGCTTGAAAATACCCTTAAACCTAACCTAAAGCGGCATAAAGAGATTTTGGAGGAATATGCTCTCGAGTCTCTCAGAATGGTTGGTATGCTTGAACAGGGAATGGAAATTTGGGCCATTATACGTGCCTCTGATGGGATTTTATACCGTGTAAAAAAAGGCAATCATATAGGACGAAACTATGGAAAGATTACTCATATTAATGAAGAAAAAATTGAATTCACCGAAATTGTTCCTGACGAACAAGGTGGTTGGTTAACACGCCAGAATATGCTGGCATTAGCGGAATAATGATAAGGGGAAGCCAATGAAGCCGGCGCATAAAATCGTTCCACATGATTCGAGGAAAGCGTACAGAGAACGCTGTTTCCTGCCTGCCTTGATAGGGTTGCTGCTTCTGTGTTGGCTGCCCTGTATAACCTTTGCCGCTACCAAATTGCAGGGCATTGAATACTCATCTTTACCCGGTGAGGGTGTTCAACTTCGGTTGGAGTTCTCAGCGCCTGTTGCTGAGCCTACATTTTTTGCAATTGATGACCCTGCTCGCATCGTACTAGATTTCCCCAGGGTCAAAATTGGTACAGTGCGTCAGTCCCAGGTGATTGGAGCAGGGATGACGCGCAGTGTCACTATGGTAGAGGCAGCTGATCGCACCCGGGTTGTCGTTAATTTAGTTCAGAGCGTACCTTTTGAAACTCGAGTGGATAAAAACTTCGTTTATGTTACCGTGAACGGTTTTCCTGCTGCCGCCTCGGCTGAAAAAAGTGGCGCTGCTCCTACTGGACGTCATTTAATCAAAAATATCGACTTTCGGCGAGGCGAAGCCGGTGAAGGCCGGGTTATTGTATCCCTCTCAGATATCCGGACCCCAGTGGATATCCGAGAGGAGGGGAAACGTATTATTGTTGATTTTATTAATACGGCGCTACCCAATGAGCTTGAGCGGCGTCTCGATGTTTTGGACTTTGCGACGCCGGTTAAACTCGTCGATACTTTTACCAAGAATCAGAATGTTCGTATGGTGATTACTCCGGCAAATGTTGAACATGAGTATCTTTCTTATCAGTCTGACGATACGCTGGTTGTCGAGCTTAAACCGCTTACTAAAAAGGAAAAGGAATTAGCTAGGAAAAAAGAATTCGGTTATGTGGGCGAAAAACTTTCCCTGAATTTCCAGAGCATTGAAGTTCGATCCGTATTGCAGTTGATTGCCGATTTCACGGGTCTTAACCTGGTGGCAAGTGATACGGTACAAGGGAGTGTGACGTTGCGGCTTAAAAATGTACCCTGGGATCAAGCCCTGGATATTATTTTGAGAACCAAGGGGTTAGCTATGCGCCGTATGGGTAACGTCGTTTTGGTCGCGCCGAGCCAAGAGATTGCCGACCGTGAAAAGTTGGAGTTGGAAGCCAGAAAACAGGTGGAAGAACTAGCGCCCCTAGGCTCTGAGTTTATCCAGGTTAATTTTGCCAAGGCTAGCAATCTTGCTGCGCTTATTCAATCGGAGGAAAACTCTCTTTTGTCGCCACGGGGTCATGCGACGTTCGATGAACGGACCAATACTCTATTGGTTATGGATACGGCAGATAGGCTTGCTGCGCTTCGAAAGCTAGTTGCTAGCTTGGATATTCCAGTACGGCAAGTGCTTATTGAATCTCGTGTGGTTATTGCAAGTAGCGATTTTAGTAGAGATTTAGGCGTTCGTTTTGGTTTGAGCGGACGAGGAGACACTAGTGGGACTTTCGATCAAGCAACGACTTCAGGTTCATTGAATGGTACGACTCAGATTATCAATCGGGAAACTCTGGAGCTTCAGGATCGGCTAAATGTCAATTTTCCTGTGACCAAAAAGGACGCAGCGAAGATTGCCCTTGCTTTGACGAATCTGCCCCTAGGCGCTTTACTAGAATTAGAGCTTTCAGCGCTTCAGGCGGAAGGGCGCGGCGAAGTAATTTCTAACCCGCGGGTTATTACCTCTAATCAAAAAGAAGCCATAATTGAGCAGGGTACCGAAATTCCCTATCAGCGGGCTTCCTCTAGCGGGGCTACCTCTGTATCTTTTAAAAAGGCAGTGCTTAGCTTAACGGTGACTCCTCAAATTACCCCTGATGACAGGATCATTATGGATCTCGGTGTAACGAAGGATAGCGTAGGTAAAGTGTTTAACGGGGTGCCGAGTATTAATACCCGTAAGGTCGCCACTCAGGTGTTGGTAAATAACGGTCAAACAGTTGTGCTCGGCGGAATTTACGAGCAAGAGAAGAATCGGGCGGTTCGGCGGATACCTTTTCTTGGAGATTTACCGTATGCGGGAATCTTATTTCGCGATAAATCAGAGTTTAACAACAAAAGAGAACTGCTTATATTTGTGACCCCCAAGATTATCAAGGAGGGAGCAAGACTGTAATTCGCTAGAAACTTTTATGCTTAAACGAAAAAGCTGGATTTTTATAAAAATCCAGCTTTTTCGTTTTTATCGTTGCTACGGTACAATAACTCACTTGTTATTATGTCTTTTACTAAAAAGCGCTTAGGATGGGAAGTGTCAGTCTTTATACAAAGTATCCCGGTAAATTTTCGCCTTGGGATCTGTATCGCTTTGTACGAGCAGCCTATTTCACAGGCATAGGGTTATTCCCATGCAAAGAGGGACGGTTACCCGCGTGTGCAGGGACGTTGCACCGGAGGGCAAATCTATCTAGCAGGGGTGAATAGGGCTTTATTAAACGGCCATGCTTAATTTTAATATTTTCCTTGTGGGTCCCATGGGGTCCGGTAAAACGACCATTGGCCGGTATCTAGCTAGGATAACGGGTAAGAACTTTTATGATAGCGATCGTGAAATTGAATCCCGTACCGGGGTTAGCATTCCCGTTATTTTTGAAATTGAGGGGGAAAGTGGTTTTCGGCAACGCGAATGTAAGATTATTGCTGAGCTTGTCCAACTAAACAATATTGTATTGGCTACCGGAGGGGGGGCTGTACTTGCCGCCGAGAATCGGCGGGAATTATCTCAGCGGGGAATCGTCGTTTATTTATATGCGCCGCCAAAGCAGCTGTATCGTCGCACCTCGCATGATAACAATCGCCCTTTATTGCGGACAGGAAATCCGTTAGAACGCTTGAAGTGCTTGCTTAAAGAACGTGATCCCCTCTATCGGGAGGTGGCGGATGTTATCATTAAAACCGGTAAACAACCTGTTAAGGCGGTTGCGAATGAGGTACTCAGGCAACTTAGACAGTATAAAGGCGGTGCTCCCCAGAGAAAATCTTTCGTGCATGTTAAAAGTAATAAAGGTGCTTAAAAAGCTAGCTTTAGCTTTTAAAAGCTATGGAGCTTAGTCGTTTTATGATTACAGTACAAGTCGATCTTCAAGAGCGTAGCTATCCTATCTATATTGGCAGCGGCCTACTAAAACAAAATTCCCTTTTAGCAAAACATATCGTGGGATCTGAAGTCATGGTAGTCACTAATGAGACGGTGGCTCCATTATATTTAGATACTCTCTTGAAGGGCCTCAAAGATTATCGATGTGCCGAAATCATTTTACCTGACGGCGAGCAGCATAAGACTTTGGCAGTGCTGCAGCAAATCTTTGATGATCTGCTTAAAGTGCCCTTCTCCCGGCATTGCACGGTGATTGCATTAGGTGGGGGAGTAATCGGTGATATGGCAGGCTTTGCCGCTGCCTGTTACCAACGGGGAGTCGCTTATATTCAGGTTCCCACCACCTTGTTAGCGCAGGTAGATTCCTCTGTTGGGGGAAAAACAGCGGTGAATCATCCTCTAGGCAAGAATATGATCGGGGCCTTTTACCAGCCTCGCTGCGTTTTAGCGGAT
The DNA here is from genome assembly GCF_000012805.1 of Nitrosococcus oceani ATCC 19707. Taxonomy (GTDB): domain Bacteria; phylum Pseudomonadota; class Gammaproteobacteria; order Nitrosococcales; family Nitrosococcaceae; genus Nitrosococcus; species Nitrosococcus oceani. Next base: position 279,576 of record NC_007484.1, read on the forward strand.
ACAGATACTCTCGATACTCTTGATGAGCGGCAGCTGCGGGCGGGATTAGCTGAAGTCATAAAATACGGCCTTATCAGAGATATCGACTTCTTTACCTGGCTAGAGGAGCATGCCAGCGAAGTATTGGCGCGAGAGCCTTCAGCATTGATCCATGCCATTGAACGATCTTGTCGTAATAAAGCCGAGATAGTCGCCGCCGATGAACGGGAATCAGGGGTGCGGGCGATTCTCAATCTAGGCCATACTTTTGGCCATGCCATTGAAACAGGGCTGGGCTATGGTGCCTGGCTACATGGCGAGGCCGTTGCGGCGGGGATGGCAATGGCGGCGGATTTATCGCAGCGGTTGGGATGGCTGTCGGCCACGGAAGTAGGCCGGGTGCTCAATTTACTGGAGCGGGCGGGCCTTCCCCGGCATTCTCCCGAAGCCATCCATAAGGCTCGTTTCCTGGAGTTGATGGCAGTAGATAAAAAAGTCATTGATGGATGTTTACGCCTAGTCTTACTAAGGCAGCTGGGACAAGCTGTCGTCACCGATGGTTTTGATTCTGATTTGCTCGAAGCCACAATAGACAAGGCCACCGTTTGACTAAAATTCGCTTGGCCTTCCTATAACAACGGATTCTTTTGAGTTTTTTGAGATAGTCTATAAGTCCGTCTTGCGCTTAGCTACGGTTTTTTTTGCGATCACCAGGGTGCTAGGTGAAGCTATTAATCCGGAGAGATTCGGGTTCCCATATTGACGATACCCTTCAGAGCGATTTGCGGGTAATTATCGGCGGTAATGCAATAACAGGGAATGGTAATAGAGTGAAGAAAACGGGGGAAAGCGGCATCAACGATTCCCCGGGTGACAAGGGAATGGACGCTAATAACCGGTTCGGATAGCCGCACTTTTTTGATCAATACTAGACGGCTGGCTTTTAGCTTGCTGCTAAGCCAGGCAGCTAGACTGTCAGAGGTAACCTCCCAATTCTTGGGGATCTCAGGTTGATCCAATAATTCGGTTGCAGGTAACCAAATGGGAATTTGCTGCTGGCTTACTACTTCTTTAATTTCTTTGGGGCTAGCAGCGAGACGAAGCGTAGGTTCCAGGCCCTGCAGTAAATAACCAAACTGTTCCATAGCAAGTAAGGCCATGGTATGGGCACAGGCATCGGATATCCCCCAGCACTTTTGAGCATGACGTACTTGGTTAGCGAAGGGTCCGCCACCTGGTACGATAATGGCTTTTCCTGCCTCCAAGGTGGCGAGTTGATGAAGCCACCTAGGTAGGCAGCGGCTTTCATAGAGGCTGCCACCAATTTTAATCACCTGCATTTATGGGACTCTATTAGATACTGGAGCAGTATATTCGCTCAAAGCCTGTAAAATAGCTGCCGCTTTATCTAGGGTTTCCTGGTATTCAACTTCCTCCACCGAGTCGGCGACGATTCCCCCGCCTGCCCAGAAGCGCAAATAGCTTTGGCTGTAAACCAGGGTGCGGATAGCAATATTAGTATCCATATTGCCATCAAAACCAATGTAGCCCAAGCTGCCGCAATAGACTCCACGGCGATGGGGTTCTAATTCCTCGATAATTTCCATGGCGCGTACTTTGGGAGCACCGGTAACAGACCCTCCAGGAAAGCAAGCCTGGAGTAGATCAATAGAATCTCGTCCGGGGGTAAGCCGGCCGCGTATGGTGCTCACTAGATGGTGGACGGTAGCAAAGGACTCGATGGCACAGAGTCTGGGAACATGGATTGCGCCTGGGAGGCATACCCGGCCTAGATCGTTGCGCAGAAGATCAACGATCATCACATTTTCCGCCCGATCTTTAGGGCTGTTTTGAAGCTCCAGGGCAAGCTTCCGATCCGCTATCGGATCGGGATTTCGGGGCCGGGTGCCCTTGATAGGATGACTTTCCACTCCGCCTGCGTTGGTGCGTAAGAATCGTTCTGGCGAGGTGCTTAGCACGGCCCCTTCGGGGATAGCGAAGTAGGCGCTGAAGGGAGCGGCATTGAGCAAGCGTAAGCGACGATAGAGCGCCCAGGGATCGCCTTGGGCAAGGGCTTCAAAACGTTGTGCCAAGTTGACCTGATAGCAATCTCCCTCACGAATATAATGTTGGATACTTGTAAACGCCTGTTGATAGTCTTTCTGTTTCAGATTGGACTCGATTGGTTCCCATAAGCGAAAAGTCGTTTGCGATGGTGCTGAGTCATGACACTGGCTAAGATGGGATTGTAGGGCTTCCCATCGTTCCCAAGTACGATAATCATAGCCCTGCCCTACTAACAGGCTGCGCTGCTGGCGGTGGTCAACGACAATGACCCAATCATAAAGTCCAATCGCCATCTCCGGCATGCCTTCCATATCAAGTGCAAGGGTAGGTAATTGCTCTATACGCCGTCCTAGATCATAGCCAAAATAACCCATGGCGCCACCGGTTAAAGGGAGTTCGGGAAAAATAGAGGAGGGATTGCGGGTGTAGCGGCGAAGTTCGGACTGCAACAGGATAAAGGGGTTTTCAAGGCTTGAAAAAGCCTCATGGCGTTTGCGGATGGTGGTCTCAGATCCCCAGCAGCTGAAAGTCATGAAGGGATCTGCCGCAAGGATGTCGAACCGCCCCGATTGATTGACAGGCCAGCCACTATCCAAAAATATGGCCCAGGGTTCCTGTCGGATTGCCTCGAAAAGGGGAGCCGAATCTTCGGAATAGGGCAGTTCCGCGTAGCGGGGTGAATATTTCATTTTAAGCTAGTGGATTTTATCTCGCAGTTGCTCCCAGGCAAGCCGGGCAAGGGCAGCAGCTGGGGCGTGGTCAGCACTTATGGGAATGGGCGGGTGAATATCTAAGGCTTCGGAAAAATCGGCATAGGGCCGGCGAAGCCGCCGGGCACATTCAGCAACGAGGAAACGCCCTATCCCTGCGCCGATTAGGGGAGCTTTTGGGGAGATATCTACTCGCGAAAGTACCTGAAAAACCGCGTCAGTAAGCTGCTGGCATTGTTGCTCGGCAAAATAGGCTGCCAGCCCTTGCCAGGCTGGGAGTGGCCAATGTTTGCTATCCGTTCCCACCATTCGAGCCAGGCGTCGGGCACAATCTCGTGGTTGTTTGCCCCGGTTATCAGCGCTTGGATGAAGATCGTCACTTGGGGAGAGCCGGCCCAATAGATGGTAAACATCAGCCGTGGTTGCAAACCATTCCGCTGCTAGCCGTATCCACTGTCCCTCTAGGGGAGCCCGTCGTGCCAAGGCTATGAGGGGGGTGCGGGTTACCCCACTATAAAGTAACTCACCGCTTGCGAGGCGCTCCTGATCATTTTTGCCTCGGGGGCATGGAATGCTATCCTTGCAGGGAATAAGGTCACTCGTAGTGCTGCCAATGTCTAGGAACAGACCCTCCTTCCAGTGACGTGCGGCTAGCTGGCTAGTGGCGAGATAGTTAGCGGAGGCGATAGCCTCAGTATATTTTGCTGCCTGTTCCAGGGAAATAAACCCCTGGGTTCCGGCGAACACATATACCGGTATATTCTGAAAGTGCTGGGAAGCGTACTCCAGTATCTTTATGACCCCCTCATCCCGGTCGTTAAACAAATCGGCCAGTTCTCCCGTCATGGTAATTGCGGCTAAACAATCCTTGTTTTTAAGTTCAAGCTGCATCTGACTAAAAGCTTGTTGTAACTTTTCCAGGCCCTGCCATAAGGGGCAGGGTAATTGGATGCAGGCTGCAATTCGGCCTTGGGAATCAGTCAGCGCGGCCTTGAGATGGGCGCCGCCGATGTCCCAGCCGCTAATGGCGAGTGGCCTGGATAGCATCTCCTTCCTCCGTTGCAACGGTCACCTTTTGACAGGGGCGAGGCGGTAACTCCACGGCTTTCATCCCTTTATTAAGTAGAGTAAGCAGCCAGGTACCCGGATTTATTCCGTAAACTTCCCGCAGCCCTATGTAGCTCGTTGTTAAGCGGGGATTGATTTCTATGATTACCGGTTGTGGACTCAAGACTAGATCCACTCCAACGAAACCCCATAAACCAGGGAGGGCCGTGGCAATTATATCGGCAATTTCCTGGAAGGAGGGAGGATAAAATTCCTGAGAGTTTACCCCATTTACCGTAATACTGGTAAGCTGGATTGTTCCTTCGGTAATCCGGAGCCCTTGGCGATTCCCGCATAATAACCGGGCTTCACCATCAGCACAAAGCAGACAAAGGCTGCTAGCCGTTCCCCAAATATAGGGTTGAACGATTTGTTTTCCCCAAATTTCCGGAGCTCTCTGCTGTTTCCAGGCAGATAATGCGGCTGTATTCTCAAAATATAAAAGGTTGCTACATCCCGCGCCATCATCTGGCTTGCAGATCAAGGCGCTCTCCGTGAAAGTATCAGGTTGCCAGTCCTTGAGCCAGACTGTGGGTGCAGTAACGAGTCCTGCCGCTGCTAAATGCCTGGCTGTCCGGGTTTTGCTTGTTACAATAGCGGTAGCCTCGGGGCGGCAGCCGAGTAAACGTTTGCCCGCCTTGAGCACCCAGGACTGGATCTCAGCCAATAAGTTATCGCTCTCGGGGGCAATGGGTAAGACCCCATCGACATAGTCTAAGGAAATGAGCCAGCAACGGCGAAAATCATTCAAGTTGCGAATATAATGGCAGCGGTGAATGTAAGGGGGCGTATCTAGGCGAAAATCTCGGAGAATCACGGACTGTACGCCTTGCGTTCTTGCTAAATCATAAAGTAATGCTTGCAGTATGGCATCGCCTTCCCTGGCCAAGTGGCTGGGTAAGGATTCTGTACAGAACGCGCCGCTGGTAATATGTTCGTAGACGAGGATTTTCATTGTTCAGTGCCATTTTGAGTGGATATTTATTGTAAGAAGGATTTATAAAATGCAGCTCCTTCCGGTGCTTGATTTATGGGGTGGGGTAGTCGTTCATGCTAGGGGCGGGCAACGGGATAGTTACTTGCCTTTAAATTCCCCCTTTGCTCCTAATTCTTCGCCTTTACAGGTAGTGGCCGGATTGCTGCAATGGTGCCGCTTCCAACAATTATATATTGCTGATTTAAACGCTATTATGGGGGATGGCAATAATCATTTCATGATAGCCGCTATTGCGCGAAGTTATCCTGATTTAGAATTATGGGTAGATGGGGGAACCGCCCGCCATGAAGCGGTCGCCCAGTTATTTGCGCTCGGGGTTGCACGGCCCGTGGTAGGAACGGAAACCCTACCTGATTTAGAATCCTGGCAAGCGCTGCAAAGCTCGTGGCCGGAACAGCTAGCACTCTCTATGGACCACCGGAGGGGAGCATTTCTTGGCCCCGCGGGATTGGATCGGCAACCAGAATTGTGGCCGGGGACCGTCATTGCCATGAGTCTGGATCAAATAGGGAGCCAGCAAGGACCGGATTGGTCCCTATTGGAACGGTTAGGGCAAAGATCTCTCCGCAAGAGGATATCTTTGTTGGCAGCAGGGGGAGTCCGTTGTTTGGAGGATTTAAAGCAGCTCGCAGCATGGGGGGTCGAAGGGGTATTGTTGGCGAGCGCCTTGCATGATGGTAGCCTAAATCCTGCGGAATTGCAGCAGATGTTATAAAAATCCTCCTCTCCTCTAATAGGGACAAGTTACCGCTAAATTTTCTGCGAGCTACCGCTGTGTGCAAAATAGGAGGAGTGTAGTCGCTCCAATAGGTTTTTTGCTAGCGCGCCAGCAATATTAACTTCCGTGGTTTGTTGCAGGGCTTTCCAGGAAGGGATGCTATTGACCTCGAGCACTTGAAACCCTTGTGCTGGTGTTTGGATGATGTCCACGCCGCCATAGTCAACCGCGACAGCTTGGGTTGCTTGACAGGCTAAGGCGCCTATTTCTCTCTCTAAAGGGGCAGGAAAATATTGAGCGCCCCGCGCTACGTTGGTGATCCAGCCTTGGCCACGGCGAACCATTGCCGCAATAGGACGGTGACCGATTACAAAGACCCGCCAGTCCTGCCAAATATTAGGCTGAGCCGGCCGTATGAATTCTTGTAGATAGTAAAGACCTCCCGTAGGTTCGCAAGCCTCTAGATCAGCAGGCTTGCCTATGCGGATAATGCCTTGCCCTTGACAGCCAAATAACGGTTTAAGAACAAGCTCGCGCTTTTCCCGCTGCGCCTGGGCGCTGAGATGGCGGGCTTGCGCTAAATCTTCGCACGCCCAGGCCCGTGGCGTAGGAACTCTTCTGTGGCGCAGGAGCAGCGAAGTCCGCGCTTTGTCCACCGTGCGTTCAATGGCGGAGGCGGTATTCAATACGGGAATCCCAAATTCAGCCAAAGTGTGCAAGACATCTAACCGCAAGGTGATTTGTTCGAAGCTCCCAGCGGCAATACCACGGACTATTGCCGCATCCGGTAGGTCGCCCCCAAGGCCAGGGATGTGAAGTCCAGAGGGCGAATCCAGATCAATTCGGCATTGAGCCAAATTCGAACGAATAATAGCAACCCCCTGGGGCGCTAGGGCTGCTTCTAGCTGTTTGCTATGCCAACCGTGGCTATTGTTAAAGATGACAATCCGGAGCATGGGGAGATAGGCTGGTCTTATCACCTGCAAGCTTCCGCCGGTTTTTTTTGAAGTCAACCATTAACATGCCGGAATACAAAAGCATTAGAACGATGAGGTCAACCATTCCAGCACTTGATTTTGACGCCGTCGAATCAACTGCTGACAGGTTTCGGTGCTGGTTGCCATGGCATGGATGGAGCAAAGGGGTTCTTCCCGCTTAATTAGGGTATTTTCAGCCGGGAGATCAGTGCAAAAAGCTGGCCAGACTATATTAGGGGGTATTCGCCACGGATGAGGAGAATAGAGGATGGAAAAGGCCCGTGCAACAGCTATGGGGGCTATCTGTATGGGAAGAGAGCTACCTAGGCAAGCTTTGACATGGGCGTCAAAGGGGCTAAAACGATCTTGATACAGATCCAGGGAAGCAGGGGGGCGAGGGTTAATTTCTAGAACCTGAATCCCCTGCGATCCATGGATAAAATCCAGACCGTTAAGACCACGCAGACCTGTGGCTGTCACAATTGCTTGTAGATAGTTTCGTAAAAGGGCGCCAGCAGATGGAGTCAAATTCAGGGGAGCAGCAATTCCGCCATAGCGGTAAGGCATGGCAGGAGTAGGGGCAAGCCATAGATAATGATAGCCGAGGATTTGTACTTCCTTGCCATTAGCAAGAAATAATACTGATCCCGGCTGTCCTTCCAGTTTACGTTGATAATAGTAAGGGACAGGGGCAGCGGTAGTCCACCCTTGGCGCACCCAAAGCTGTTGCCGACGGATGTTGGGTATTGTAGCCGGGAATATATGATGACCACCCGCGCCGCCAATAGCCTTGCATAGCCATCCTAGAGGATTATCGGGGAGTTGAAGCTGGACTTCTGGTGCTGGAATCGTAAGCTTCCCAAGCAATGGAAAAAAACGGCGGGGATCTTTGAGTAAGCGGACACAGTGAGGCGTATTCCCTAGCAATATTCCCCTACGGCTCAATTCTTCCATGATGTCAGGACGGTTTTCAAATCCGCTGCCGAAGATTAGGCCTACTGGATATTTTTCCGCCTCAATAAACCGCACTATCTTTTGGCGCCAATGTCCCACATTAGCACCAGAAAAAATCCGTATCCAGGCAAGCGCGGCTTGGCGGGTTTCTCTATCCCCGTAGTTATCGGCAACTACTACCCGATATCCGCTTGCAGCTGCGGATTGAGCAAGCGCTCGCCCGCTATTGGCTAGAATGAGGATAGGGTGGAGCTGGTTCCACCCCCCTTGATTACAGCGAATTCCGAGCTTACTAGAAGGCGCTCGTTGGAGTTTCGCCATGACTGATAGCAATTCTGTTCCTACAAAATTTCATCCGTCTGACAAATTCGCCATTCCTCGCAGCCTTCGGCGAAGGGATGACCTTGGCCTCCGTTGGTTGGCTGCTCTCGCGCTTTCACTTCGCCTGTCTGCGTGCGGGCACGCACAAGCAGGCATGCTCGCTGGGGGGAAGAATACATCCCTGTATTCCTCCAAAGTTTGAATATCCTGTTATTATCGGGGCGGTTAGAACCCCTATGAAAGAGACTCCAGGATAGGGGAAATCTAGTTTGTAACGGCCTGATAAGAAGCAACTTCCCGGATATCATTATGGAGATGGGAGAGCACGGCATCCAGGCTTTCCTTGGCATCACCGAACAGCATCCTATTATTTTCTTTATAAAATAATGGATTATCTACGCCAGCATAGCCTGTAGCCATGCCTCGTTTGAGCACGATGGTTGTTTTTGCCTTCCATACTTCAAGCACCGGCATGCCTGCAATGGGACTATCAGGGCTATCCTGGGCCGAAGGATTGACGATATCGTTGGCTCCAATCACTATCACCACATCTGTGTTGGGAAAATCCTGGTTAATTTCATCCATCTCTAGGACGATGTCATAGGGCACCTTGGCCTCCGCAAGCAGCACGTTCATGTGGCCCGGCATGCGTCCGGCAACGGGATGGATCGCAAACCGTACGTTAATATTTTGCTTGCGCAATAATTTGGTGATTTCATAAACGGTATGCTGAGCATGGGCTACCGCCATGCCATAGCCTGGAACGATGATAATGTTTTTAGCAGCTTCCAAGAGATGGGTGGTCTCTTCAGCGGTAATGGCGTTGACTTCGCTCGTACCACCAGCGACGGGGGCGGTAGCGCTGCCTCCTTCCGTGCCGAACCCTCCCATTATCACGCTAATGAAATTGCGGTTCATTGCCCGGCACATGATATAGCTTAGGATAGCGCCACTGCTGCCCACCAGCGCACCTGTGACGATGAGCAAATCATTTGCAAGCATGAAGCCAGTAGCGGCCGCTGCCCATCCTGAATAGCTGTTAAGCATGGAGATAACCACGGGCATGTCTGCTCCACCAATGGTCATCACCATATGAACGCCAAACCCCAGGGCAATCACCGTCATGAGAAACAGGAAGAATAGTCCACCTCCCATCGATTCGGCCTCTACAAAGGCTTTACCTAGCCAGATTGCCAGAATCAAAAGCCCTAGATTCAACCAGTGGCGGGCAGGTAGCAACAACGGCTTGCCGCTGATGCGTCCACTCAGTTTACCAAATGCGATGACGGAACCGGAACAGGTGAGTGCGCCGATCAGTACGCCGAGATAAGTTTCAACGTCATGAATGGTTTTTTCAACGCCAATAAGGTGATTGTCTGCAGCAATGAAATTGGTATAGCCCACCAGGACAGCGGCAAGGCCCACAAAACTATGCAGTATGGCCACTAGCTCCGGCATTTGAGTCATTTTGACCTGCTGGGCCACTTTAACCCCTACGACAGCGCCAATAACCATAGTGATGGTTAGCAGTATATAGGCGCCGATGCCGGCCACCGCCTCGCTGAGGATAGTGGCGAGAATAGCGATGGTCATGCCGACCATCCCATAGATATTACCGCGCCGGGCCGTTTCTTGGTGACTCAGACCACCCAAGCTCAGAATGAATAGGATAGCTGCGCCAATATAGGCCATAGTAACTAAACCTTGGGACATTATATTGGCCTCCTATTTCCTGAACATCCGCAGCATACGCTGGGTTACGAGAAAACCGCCAGCAATATTAATGCTGGTGATCAAGATGGCAATTCCGGCAAGGAGCGCGATCAGAATGCCGGATTTAGACACTTGAATTAATGCCCCAATGACGATAATGCTACTGATAGCGTTGGTGACGCTCATTAACGGCGTGTGCAAAGAGGGTGTTACATTCCAGATAACTTGATAGCCTACGAAGCACGCTAATACAAATACGGTAAAATGGGTCATAAAAGAAGGGGGAGCCACTGTCCCCAGGCCCCATAAACCAAGGCCGCCTAGGGCCATGATCATAGCGATTCGCCACTCCTTGGAGAGCTTTGATTTCTCCTTTACCTCTGCTGGAGCAGGCGCCGGCTGTGGTTTAGCTGGTTGGGATGCAGGTGTGGCGGATATCCTGGGCGGTGGCGGAGGCCAGGTGATTTCCCCTTCTTTGATAACGGTAAGACCCCGGATGACTTCATCCTCCATATTCAAATGGATCGTGCCATCTTTCTCAGGACATAATTCTTCGAGCAAGTGGCGCAAGTTGGTCGCATATAATTGGCTTGATTGGGTCGAGAGTCGGCTGGGTAAATCCGTATAACCAATAATGGTCACACCGTGTTTAACGACAACTTCATCGGGTGTCGTTAAAGCACAATTCCCCCCTTGTTCAGCTGCCAGGTCAACGATAACACTGCCCTCTTTCATGGACTTCACCATCTCTTCGGTGATGAGCTCAGGCGCTTTTTTACCGGGGATTAAGGCAGTGGTGAGGATAATATCCACCTCTCTGGCTTGCTGGGTAAAGAGATCCATTTCCGCTTGGATAAATTCCGGAGTCATTTCCTTAGCGTAGCCGCCTTCCCCAGCACTCTCTTCCGCAAATTTGAGTTCAAGAAACTCGGCACCCATGCTTTGGACTTGCTCCTTAACTTCAGGCCGGGTATCAAAGGCCCGCACTATGGCGCCTAATCCCGCGGCGGTGCCGATGGCTGAAAGTCCCGCTACGCCTGCGCCAATGACTAGAATCTTGGCTGGGGGGATTTTCCCAGCGGCAGTGATTTGTCCGGCGAAGAAGCGGCCAAAATGATGGGAAGCTTCGATAACGGCGCGGTAGCCCGCAATGTTAGCCATTGAGCTTAGGGGGTCAAGTTTTTGCGCGCGTGAGATTCGCGGCACGCTGTCCATGGCCAGAACAGTGTTTTTTTTGGCCGCTAAGCGTTCTAATAGTTCCTTGTTTTGAGCTGGCCAGATAAAGCTGATTAGGTAACCGCCTTCCTGTAATAGCTCTACTTCATCAATGCCCAATTCGGGATGTATCGACGGGGAACGGACTTTGAGGATGATATCCGAGGTTGACCATAAAGAACGGGTATCCTCAATGATTTCAGCCCCTGCTTCTCGGTAAGCGGCATCGGAAAAATTAGCATTGAGGCCAGCGCCGGATTCCAATGCAACCGAAAATCCTAGCTTTTGCAGGCGCTCCGCCGTATCTGGGGTAGTTGCTACCCGCTTCTCTCCTCTATGAATTTCTTTAGGAATTCCTATTCGCATTTTTATTACTCCTGCCTATCGGTAAAAAATTATCGCATACTTGCCAAACTTTGCAATTCTTGACTATCGCGCAAGGTATTTGCTAACTGTTCGGTTTTGTTAGCTAATAGCTCTAAACTCCAAAGGGGGAAATAACTTATGATACAGAGTAATTGTGCTGGAAATTGCCCCCCATGAGGCAAGCTCTAAAATATCTGTGAAGAGGCATGATTGCGAACCAGATTGAAGAGGCAAAGCGGTGAATGAGTTAAGGAGCGAGACAATATAAACTAGATCTTAGTTATTGCCCAGTTGTAGCAATAGCCTCTTTGGTTTTCCGAAAAACCCGCTGGATAGCACCATGGGTATAGTTGACCTTTTTTTCTAATTCGGCGAGATTTTTGGGCTCGCCAACCACGATGGCTCCCGCCATACCAAAACTAAGATGGGGGTTACATTCATACAAGTAAATGCCTTCTTCTTCCAGCGTGACGCTAAAATCTTGCCCCATCTGGGACTGCCAAGGTTTAGCTGCTTGGGGGATGAGGCCATTGATAGATTTAGTATTATGAGCGGGCATGTTGATCCAGGTAATGGTATCGCCGGGTTCAGCAAAGACTATTATCGGATTAAATGCCGTTCCTATTGACTTAATGATATGGGTTTGGGCAATGGTGATGGCAGAGAAGGTTAAGGCCAGGATCAATGTTACACTTAACAAAGCGCTCTTGATGTTTACCATACAACTATTCCAATCTGTTTATTTGACTTAAACGGAGAACCCAATCTTCATGAGGATGATGATCCTACAGGTAATACCCCTTACGGCCTAAGTTTTTGCGCTTTCAATTAATGGAGAAGAGAGATTTAGGCATTATGAAAGGCTGTTTTTCTCAAGCCAGAGCATTCACTGGTCAGGGGGCTATGAAGCATCAGTTGATGGTTAGTTATCTCTGCCGAGGGAAAGTTCCTTGTTAAGATTTTCCAAGCCGGAGGGAAATTCTCTTGTTAAAATACTCAGCAGGTATTTGGCATTTACTTCATAAAGCAGGTAACTTCTACGATGACAGTTCGTACCCGTTTTGCCCCTAGCCCTACTGGCTATTTGCATGTAGGAGGTGTCCGTACGGCCCTTTTTTCCTGGCTTTATGCACGCAAACATGGCGGCCGTTTTATCTTACGTATAGAAGATACGGACCGAGAACGGTCTTCTATGGAGTCGGTCAATGCCATCCTTGAGGGAATGACTTGGTTAGGTTTGGAGTACGATGAGGGGCCTTTCTATCAAACCAATCGTTTCTCCCGCTACCGGGAGATCATTGAGCAATTACTAGCTTCCAATCACGCCTACCTTTGTTATTGCACCCGAGAAGAACTTGCAAGCATGCGGGCCGAGCAAATGGCGCGTAAGGAAAAGCCTCGTTACGATGGACGGTGTCGGGAACGGCATTCTCCACGGGAAGGCGTTTCTCCCGTGGTTCGTTTCAAGTCTCCCCTGGAAGGGCGAGTTGTTATACGGGATCTCGTGCGTGGTATGGTAATCTTCCAGAATAATGAATTGGATGACTTAGTACTTGCCCGCACGGATGGCACTCCCACTTATAACCTGACCGTAGTCGTGGATGACATGGATATGGGGATGACTCATGTCATTCGGGGTGATGATCATCTCAATAACACCCCCCGTCAGAGCAACATTTTTTATGCGCTTGGCAAAGAACCGCCGGTTTATGCCCATGTACCTATGATCCTGGGGCCAGACAGACAGCGCCTATCAAAACGCCATGGCGCCGTCAGTGTTATGAATTACCGGGAGGCGGGATATCTACCCGAAGCATTACTGAACTATCTGGTGCGTTTGGGTTGGTCCCATGGAGATCAGGAAATTTTCAGCGTGGCTGAAATGATCAAATTATTTGACATTGAAGACGTCAATCAGTCTGCTTCTACTTTTAACTCCGAGAAGCTGCTTTGGCTTAATCAGCAATATATCAAAAATAGTGCCCCCGAACACATTGCTCATCATTTGAGCTGGCACTTAGGTCAGCTGGGAATAGATCCCTCTAAAGGGCCGGATTTAGCCGCCGTCGTTAAGGCTCAGCAAGAACGATCAAAAACGCTACTAGAAATGGCCCATAACAGCGCACCATTTTATCGTGAATTTGAAGCTTATGAAGAAACAGCAGCCCGTAAGCATCTTAATGCTTCCGTGCTGGGACCATTACGGGATCTGCGTGAGCGTTTTAAGGAAGCCCAATCCTGGGTAGCGCCCGCTCTTCACGAAATCATCTTGGCAACAGTGGAGAGTCATCATTTGAAATTGGGTAAATTAGCTCAGCCCTTGCGGGTTGCAATAATGGGACGCCCTATTTCACCACCGATTGATGTTACTCTTGAATTGATGGGGCAAGCAACAACACTAGCTCGCATTGATCGGGCACTTGCCTGGATTGACCATAGGAGCAATGCCTAAAAAAGGAAAAGCGATATCCCACGTCAGGGATAAAGGGATTATGCGCTCTATTTTAGTTTAATAGTGAATTTCCGCCTAATAACGCCCTTCGCCCGTGGCTGATGAGCACAGCGGCGAGATAGTGGCCTTTTCCCCTGAAATGGATACCCATTTTACATAGGGGCTATCAGGAAGAGCGCGCTTTCCTCAACGTTCCCTAAAAAACTCAAAAAAGGAAAACCGACTAAAGAAAAAAAGAATACTACTCCGCCCTGTCCCATTTCCGCGTGCGCATCGAACCTGTCATCGGGCGCATGAAGCAGTTTCGAATTCTTGCCGACAGATACCATTATCTTTGTAACCGGTGCAGCGTCAAATTCGCCCTCATCCCAGGCTTTTGAAGCCGGAAAAGAAAGGACTTTTATCCCCACCCGTTTGTGCTTTTCAATTTTTGCTCAGTAGGAAAGGGGGTGGAAAAAAATTAATTATATTGGTTTGACAGCCCCCCTATCATGAACTAGTTATTTAAACTACATGTCCCTGTTCCTTAGAGGCATTCACGAACTGAACGTTATATTGATTAACTAACTTACTCTAGTTTCGCAGCGTTAGCCTGCGGGAGGGCGATGATTATGGTTACAGCTACTATGCATAGTCGAGAAAAACGTTTGGAGAGAGCCCTTGTGGGGGGCGCTATTACGGCGGCTGCCAGCGGGGTTGCCGCGGTTATTTTATCTATCCTTGGGTTAGTCCATATCGGACCATTGTTAATGACCCCTATTGCGGCGATTGTTATTGGGGCGGGTTTATTATCTGAATCGGGCACCTTGGCGGCCGAATACTCCGAGATTCTGTCCAAAACCCGACGAAACCGTTGGAGGAAAGTGGAATTTGGCAGTGGCGCCAGCGCGGAAATGCTGGCGGGAATTGCCGTCATCACGCTAGGGATTCTTTCCCTATTAAATCTACAACCCCTGGTGCTTTTGCCTGTTTCGGTCATCACCTTAGGTGCATGTTTGCTATTAAGTACGGGAGCTAAAGCCTTGTTGAATTCCATGCGCCTTGAAATCCCCGAGAACCATAGGAGAGCGGAAATGGTGGCTCATACGACATTAAGAGGGGCCATCTGGGTACAGGTTATAGTCGGTTTGGCGGCTATCGTATTAGGTATTTTGGCGTTGGCAGGATGGGTTCCCCTCATTTTAACCCTCGTGGCCATGCTTGCCATTGGCGCTTCCATACTTCTAACTGGCGCGGCGGTGAGCGCCAGAATGCTAAGTGCCTACACTGCGCATACCCCGCCCAAGGGAATTTCCCATCGATCATCGATATAAGAAATAATTCTGTCAAATAGGGAGCAAGCAGCATGAACATTACCTCTGAGCAAATGCCTACCGAGTCTCACACGCAATCAATTTCATCTGAGAGGTTAAAGCGAGGGCTGGTCGGTGGCGCCTTAACAGAAGCGATTGCTGGAATAGGTGCCGTTACACTAACTATTATTGGCTTATCTGGCGTGGCGCCGATGACAATGGGGGCTATCGCGGTCATAGTCGTGGGAGTGGGTTTGTTGTCCGAGGCGGGCACGCTGGTGGCTGAATACCCCGCAATTATATCCAGGACGCGAAAGAGATTTAGGGATAAAATAGAATTTAGCGCCGGCTTTGGCGCTGAGGGCCTTGCCGGTACCGTCGCCATTGTATTAGGCATTCTGGTTCTTCTGGGCGCTGAACCTCTGGTGCTTTTGCCTTCCGCCGCCATTGTGTTGGGCGCAGGCTTGGTGCTAACCAGCGCAGCTATTTCATTTATCAGTTCACTAAATTTAAACTTCCTTTTAGACGGCCATGAAGATAGCCATGAGGAACATATCGCTCATGTGGCTTTGGGCACAGCCATGGGGGTCCAGGTCGTATTAGGGTTTGCGGTAGTAGTGTTAGGAATTTTGGCCCTAGTGGGCTTTATTCCCTCATCCCTCACGCTCGTGGCTATCTTGGTAGCCAGTGTGGCGGCATTGATGGACGGAATTGCTGTTAGCGGCCGCGTGATTAGTGCCTCTACGGATTAAAATAAACCCTGCTAAATTTGTGTTTAAGAGTATATATTTTTAAATTACGCCCGCTGACGTTTTTAACGGCAGCGGGCGTAGATTTTTAGACATGATCTATCTATTTTATTGTTCTTGGGTTGTTGCACTTTTATTTTTCTGTGTGGATAAGGCGCCATGCTCGCCATATTCCGCGCCACTATCGCCGCCATGGTCGAAACTACGCATCTGCATGGCCTTAAAGTTACGAAACTCATCGGAATCGATTTTATTATCTTTATTCCGGTCAAGTTGTTTGAAATATAAAGCTAGATCCTCAAATGCTTGGGCTTCCTCCTTGCTGATGGAACCGTTGCCATCGGAATCTAACTGAGAGAAGGAAGGCTGCTGCATTTCCATTCGCTCGCTTTTATCCATCGTGTGCTTATTATTACCATTGCTGCCGCCACTGTGCTGGGATGGTTGTTCCGCCTGGCTTGTCCGGTCGTTCTGGTTTGATGATGGTACTTGGCTCGAATCTCCACAGCCAGCCATTAATAGGGAAAGGCTAGCAAGGGTAATAATCCCTGATTTTTTGCTCATAATTTCTTTTCTCCCTTCCTATCATTTAGGTAAATTTGGAATGCTTAAATGAGCGAATTCATCCACACCTAATTGATGTGTTCTGTAAGGTATAGAAGATTTAATCCATGAGTTCCAGAATTTTCCGCGTGATGGCCTGCTGTGAAATTCCATATCGCTCTAACAATTCTTCCGGCTTTCCGGAGCGGGGCTCCGCAGTGATAGCAAGTCTATGCACTGGCGCGAGGGCACTGACGGTGGCGGCCACTGCATCACCGAGACCACCGTCGATCCAATGATCCTCGACGGTAATGATTCCTTGGGTTTCATGGGCGGCTTTGGCAAGCGTTTCTTGGTCCAGAGGTTTGATGGAATAGGCATCGATGATCCGCACGAGGATTTCCTTACTTTTAAGTTCCTCGTAGGCGGCAAGCGCTTCATGCACGGTGATCCCCGCTGCGATAATAGTAAACTTATCTTCTTTTGAAGCGCATAAGGTTTTGCTGCCACCGACGGGGAATTCCTCGTCATTGGCATAGATCACTGGGGTTTTGCCCCGGGTCGTGCGGATATAGACGATACCTTGAGCCTTGGTTACCTGTTGGGTCAAACGTTCGGCACTGACTCCATCGCAAGGATACAAAATAGTGCTGCCAGAGACTGCCCGGAACATGGCTAAATCTTCTAATCCCATCTGGGAGGGGCCGTCCTTGCCAATGGAAACACCGGCATGGCTGCCGCAAAAAATGAGATGGGATGGCCGGCTATGACCGGCCATCCGGATAAAATCATAGGCCCGGCTGAGGAAGCAGGCAAAACTGGTCGCGCAGGCAATTTTGCCATAGGCGGCCAGCCCGAGGGCGGTACCCGCCATATTTTGTTCGGCGATATAACTTTCAAAGAATCGATCGGGATAGGCTTCAGCGAAATATTCCGTTCGGGTGGAATTTTTGACATCTCCATCCAGGACTACTAGTTCGGGAAGGAGCTCGCCAAGTTTTTTCAGCGCGTTGCCAAAACCATCACGGGTAGCAGCCTGATCCCCCAGGGCGTAGTCAACAGCAAGCGCAGGCGTTGGTTTTTTTTGTTGGGGAGGAGGCGTGTAGTGGCCCACACGGCGAGGCTCCAGGGGAGCGACAGCCTGGTCTTCACCGAGCTCCGCCAGGGCTTTTTCCATTTCTTCCTGGCTTAGGGGTTTTCCATGCCAACCCTCTTTTCCCTCCAGAAAGGAGACTCCTTTCCCCTTCTCGGTCTTGGCGATGATGGCCGTCGGTCCAGTTTTTTTAGCTTGCTCCAGGGCACTGAGGATAGCCCCCAGATCATGACCATCAATGGTGATGGTTTCCCAGCCGAAGGATTGAAAACGGCGGCTAAATACCTCTATATCATGTTGGTAGGGTGCAGGACCGCTTTGAGCCAGGGCATTCACATCCACAATGGCTACCAGATTGGACAGGTGGTTTAAAGAAGCGAATTGAGCAGCTTCCCAAACGGAACCCTCCGAGCATTCCCCATCTCCAAGCAGGCAGTAGATCCGGGCATCAATACCGTCCAAGCGATTGGCCAGCGCTATGCCATTGGCTGCCGCTAGACCCTGGCCCAACGAGCCGGTAGCTACCTTGACCCACGGGTTGTTAGGCGTAGGGTGGCCTTCCAGAGAGCTGTCTAATTTACGCAGGGAGAGGGGATCTTCATGGATGGCTTTCGCTTCCCACAGGGCAGCCCATAGAATAGGGGCGGCATGGCCTTTGGAGAGGATAAAGGTATCTACATTACGGGCTTTAGGATCGCTAGGGTCCCAGCGCATTTCATGGAAAAATAAAGCAGCGACAATTTCCGCGCAGGAGAGGCAGGAAGTGGGATGGCCCGAGCCAGCCTCGGTGGTCATCCGGATAACCAGGCGGCGCAGTTGTTGGGCTGTATTCTGGAGTGATTTCATCATTCTATCTACCTGTTTTTACAGTCTTCGCATTTGGCTTCCAACATTGCTAGCAGGGCATCGTAAGGATCGATAAATTTCTGCACGCCCTCATTTTCCAGCTGGGCGGTGACTAAATTGAAATCAATGCCAATTTTTTCCAGATCGGCAAAAACTTTTCGAGATTCTTCAATATTTTCTTCTACCGTTTCTTTAACGATACCGTGGTCGGCAAAAGCTTTAATTGTTTTTTCCGGCAGGGTGTTGACTGTATAAGGGCCAATGAGAGGTTCGACGTACATCACATCCCGGTAAGCCGGATTCTTGGTGCTAGTGCTAGCCCAGAGCATACGCTGTACTTGGGCTCCTTTGCCTGCAAGTGTTTTCCAGCGTTCACTTTGGAGAATTTCCTTAAAACGCTGGTAAGCTAATTTGGCGTTGGCTATGGCCACCTTGCCTCGTAGGTTTTCCGGATGAGGGGCTGAAGGGGATTTTCCCTCTGGTGGAATGCGATGGCTTAGGAGCTGGTCGGCCAGAACATCGATCCGGCTTAGAAAGAAGCTGGCTACCGAGGCGATGTTCTCTACAGTTTGGCCCGCTTCAAGGCGCCGTTCCAGCGCTCTGAGATAGGCTTCGGCCACGGCCTGGTAATGGTCGATGGAAAATAGCAGAGTAATGTTGATGTTGATTCCCTCGAAGAGCAATTCTTCAATAGCAGGCACACCGGCGGCAGTACCGGGAATTTTGATAAATAAATTGGGTCGGTCCACAGTTTGCCATAGGCGCCGGGCTTCCTGAATAGACCCTTCGGTGTCATGGGCAAGATAGGGTGAAACTTCAAGGCTGACAAAACCATCCTGGCCCTTTCGTTCTTTATAGACAGGATGGAGAATATCGCAGGCATCCCGGATATCGGTGGTGATGAGGGCCTCATAAATTTCAATTTTAGAGCGGCCTTCCCGGATCAGGGTTTCAATCTGTGGGTCGTAATCATCGCTGTTAGCAATGGCCTTATGGAAAATGCTGGGGTTGGAGGTGACCCCGCCCAGACCTTGCTCTTCAACCCGGTGCTTTAATTCTCCGTTTTTTATCATGCGCCGGGTAAGGTTATCGATCCAGTAACTTTGTCCGAATTCCAGCAACTTTAGAAGCGAATCCATCATTATCCTCCTGATTTTTTGAGGGTTCCAATTCGAATGGTGGTTCGAATAAGGATGTCTATGCTGAGAACCCATATCAAGGCAACTAAGCATCCTCCCAGGATGTCGGAAGGATAGTGGACTTGCAGGTACAGCCTTGATGTGGAGACGCATAGGACGAGTGCAGTTAATAGTATAGCCGCTGGCCATTGCCAGCGTGGCCAAATTCGAGAAATGATCAGAAAAACGGAAAGGGCAAAGGCAGCTACTTGGGTTGTATGCCCACTGGGGAAGGAGAATCCGCCATATATTTCCAAGGGTGGAAATAATACCGGCCGTTCCCGAACCATTAGGGTTTTTATCATTTTAGTCATAAGACTGGCGCCGCTGAAACCTAACCCCATAAGCAGCGCAGCCGGGTAATAACGATAGCGAATCAGGATGATTGCAATGCCGATACTGATGGGAAGAAGTAAAAAACTGGAGCCAGCCCAGGTGATCCAAAGAAAAAAATTATCCAACAATAAAGTGCGGTGTTCAGCCAAGAAATTTAGGGCCGGTGCATCGAACCAAAGTTCTCCGTGTTGGTGGAGGTGCTGTGCAAGCATGATAAAAGACAGGATGCCGCCTGCAATCACTATACTATAACGCAAGGTAGTGATTGAGAAATTATAGGGAACAGATTTATGCCAGGATTGAATTTGTTTTTTCACTAAAATCTCGCTGTTTAATAAATATAATAATACCCAGTAAATATTTTCCAAATTAGCAAGGTATTTTATTTTCGCTATGCTTAAGTTTTAACTGTAGTAAATAAATAGTGGCCTGTACGTTCTACCAGAATTTTTCTGTTAGTTTTAACTATAGTAGAAAAAAGCGGCTGCCAAAGCTTGAGGAGTTTCTAAAGATGGAAAGACCCCCTGTTACCTTTAATAAGGCACGCGCCGTATTATTATTGGTAGATATTCAACCAGATTTTCTACCTGGAGGTGGGCTTCCTGTAGCAGATGGCAGCCAAATCATCGAGCCAGTGCGATTGCTGATGGAATCCGATAAATTTTGCCATTATGTGGCGACTCAGGATTGGCATCCACCCGGTCATGTCTCCTTTGCCAGCAGCCACCCAGGGGCTGAACCTATGGCTACCCTTGAAATCAACGGTTACGCCCAGACCCTGTGGCCTGATCACTGCATCCAGGGAACGTCAGGCGCTGAACTTCATGGAGATCTGCCCTGGGAAAAGGTGGCGGCCATCATACGTAAGGGAACCGATCCAGAGAGCGATTCCTATAGCGGATTTCATAATAACTGGAATTCCGCAGGTGAGCGTCCTGCTACCGGATTAGCGGGTTATTTGCGGGAGCGGGGTATAGAAGAATTATTTATCTGCGGCCTTGCCCGTGACGTTTGCATAAAATGGACCGCTGAAGACGGTGCTAATGCCGGCTTTAATGTTTACGTGCTATGGGATCTCACCCGCCCCGTGGAACCTTCTTCCGATGACCAGGTACGCCGGGAGCTAATAGCCCATGACGTTAAAATTATTGATTGGGAGCAGCTTGTTAGGTATTGAATAGGAAGGCATTATGTTATTAAAAGTTGTTCTTAAAAATATTTTCTCTTTCCTGCGTTAAGCTAAATGATGGGAATGAATGGAGTTATAATGTGCTAGGCTTTAATAAGTAATAAAGCCGTAATTTTTTTGATACCATTTACATTGTTAATATGTTTTAGGCCTAGTCCTAACTTCTCAGGAGTTGCTGATGGATAACGAAAAGCAAGCCTCTCCACCTCCAGCAGCGCCCCCCCTTAATTGGCGCTATCTGCTCTGGATAATCCTCTTGGGTATTTTTCTAATATCCTGGCTTGGCAATGCAGGCCGTCAGGCAGGAGATGAAATTACTTATACGGAGTTTAAGCAGGCATTACATCAAGGGAAGATTGCAAAAGTTACCCTTGAGGGTCAGCATATTTCAGGCACCTATCACGAAGCTGGCGGAAATATACAGCCAGAAGGCAAGGACTCTAAAGGATTTTCCACGACGAGACCTCCCTTTGATGATCCAGAGTTGATGAAACTGCTGGAGCAAAAAGGAGTAGTTGTGCAAGCGAAGAGCGAAGAACCCTCCTTGTGGATGCAGGCCATCATTGGAATACTGCCTTGGTTCTTGATATTGGGCCTGATTTTTTATGTCTCCTATAGGATGCAGCAACGCATGATGGGAGGAGGCAGGGGTGGTCCCTTTGGTTTCGGCAAGGCGCCGGTAAAACGCTTTCGCGAGGGGAGTATAGGAGTCACTTTTGAAGACGTTGCCGGGGTGGAAAACGCAAAGCGTGATCTGCGAGAGATTGTCGATTATCTGAAGGAACCAGGGCAGTTCAAAGCGGTAGGCGCCAAGATTCCCAAAGGTATCCTTTTGGTAGGCCGCCCTGGGACGGGAAAAACACTTTTGGCCAGGGCGGTGGCCGGCGAAGCGGGTGTCCCTTTCTATAGCATTAGCGGTTCGGATTTTATAGAGATGTTCGTTGGCGTGGGAGCAGCCCGGGTGCGGGATATGTTTAAGGCCGCCAAGGAAGAGGCGCCTTCGATTTTGTTTATTGATGAAATCGATTCCGTGGGACGCGCCCGGGGGACGGGACTTGGGGGTGGCCACGATGAACGGGAGCAGACTTTAAATCAAATCTTGGGCGAAATGGACGGTTTTGCAGCCCATGAAAATGTTGTGGTTTTGGCGGCGACTAACCGTCCTGACGTGCTTGATCCTGCTTTACTTAGACCGGGAAGGTTTGACCGTAAAGTCGTTCTCGATCTTCCCGATAAAAAAGCCCGTCAACGGGTGTTAGAAGTCCATACCAAGAATGTTCCCCTCGCTGCTGATGTGGATTTGGAAAGAGTTGCTAGGCGTACGGTGGGCTTTTCTGGGGCTGATCTTGCCAATCTGGTGAATGAGGCGGCCTTGCTGACCGGACGGGAACGCAAGAAGGAGGTGGACATGGACATGTTTAACCTTGCCAGGGATAAAATCGTATTGGGCGCCAAGCGGGAAACGATTTTAGGCGAGGAGGAGAAAAAGCTTGTGGCTTACCATGAATCGGGCCATGCTTTGACGGCATGGTTATTACCTGAGGCTGATCCCCTGCACCAAGTCAGCATTATTCCTCGTGGTATGGCTTTAGGAGTGACGGAACAAGCTCCAGAAGAAGAACGGCATAGTTTGTCGCGGGCTTATTTGCTTGATCGGCTGGGGGTGATGCTTGGGGGACGCATCTCGGAAAAAATTACTTTTGGTGATGTCACCTCAGGGGCTGAATCCGATCTTAAACAGGCGACTCAATTGGCCCGCCGTATGGTTTGCCAATGGGGAATGAGTGATAAGATTGGGGCAGCGGCCTTTTCACGAAGTGAAGAGCATGTTTTTCTGGGCCGAGAATTGTCTCAACCGCGGGATTTTAGCGAGCAGACGGCTCAAATTATTGATGATGAAATCCGCCGTATCCTTAGTGAAGTGGAAAGGAAGACGGAGAATTTGCTTCAAGAAAACCGCGCGAAGCTAGACGCATTAGCAAAAGCGCTTATCGAAGCCGAAACTCTTAATTTGGTGGAAGTAGAAAAAATCTTTAAGAATGTTAAAGAACTCCCGCAGGAAGGTCATAATGAAGCTGTTGCTACGGGTGCTGGATGAAAATATTAAAGCAATTATTAGTCGGACTCTCTAGATAAAAAAGCATTAGGATTTTTGGTTGAGAAATTAACTATTTTATTTAAATCTTCCTTTCCATCTATTCCGTTAATGAAATTAAGACGGTTGTAAAGAGTCTTTAAACTGATACCCAGACATTGCGCCGTTTGCTTTTTATCCCCTTTAAAGTGATCGAGCGTGGCGGGTATCAGATTTTTTTCTATATCTTCAATAGATAAACCCACAAGGGAATGGACCAGCTTGTCCTGATAACAGGGCTTACTTTGTCTCTGCCCTGTATGGAATTCCTTTTCATCTATTTCATCATTTGCCAGGATGAAAGCATGATGAATGGCGTGGCGTAATTCCCGCACGTTTCCGGGCCAGCTATTTGTAGAGATAAATTGCAAGGTATCCTTTGTGAATTGCTTGTTCTCTTTATAAGTCTCATTAAAGCCATCAAGGAAATACTGGGCCAGTAATATAACATCTTCGTCTCTATCCCGAAGCGGCGTAAGATAGAGGGGGAATTCCGCTAATCGGAAAAAAAGATCAGAGCGCAGTTTGCCCGTTTCGACTGCTTGCCAAGGATCAATATTAGTCGTGGCGATCACTCGCGGATTTGTTTTTATTTCTTGATGGCCCCCAACCCGCCTAAAGGTACCGGTTTCCAAAGCGCGTAGCAGATAAATCTGGAAGGTTAATGGCATTTCAGTAATTTCATCAAGCAGAAGCGTTCCGCCGTCCGCCTGCTCAAAATATCCCTGATGCTGGTAGATAGCACCTGTGAAACTGCCTTTCTCATGTCCAAATAACTCGGTGTTCAATAACTCACGGGGCAAGGCACCACAATTTACCGAAATAAAGGGGCTTTCGCGACGATTGCTGAGGTCATGGATCATACGCGCCGCTAGTTCTTTTCCTGTCCCGCTTTCACCGTATAGCAATACGGCTGCCTCTAAGGGTGCCACCTTTTGTATCGCGTTTTGCAAATTGCGTGTTGCTTTTGAGAGACCCACCATGTGATGGGCTTCGTCTAGGTATTTCATTGCCTTATAAATTGCCTTTAGATGTTGAAAAACTATATTCGTAGCTTCTTATCCTTTCTGATAAAGGATGATTCTGATATGTCTAACATCTTAAGTAGGATCTAAGGTAGAAGTAAATAAGGGCTTACCCTAATTTTCTATGGGAAGGGACAATCTTTAAGCTAACATTAGTTTATCTCATGCTTCTATAAGAGTATTTACGTCCGTTCTGGACAGGGGTTTGTCCTGTTAATCTTAAGAAAGTTTCACTGGGGTACCGTTTTATAGCTGAAAATATTTTCTAAAAACTTGAAAAATAATTATGGGCAGTCTATAAATTTTTAAGCCTGCTTGTTAAGAAGCAGTTAAAAAAATTTTTATTATTGAGTAAATACAAAGGAGATAAAGTTATGCCTATTAACTGGGATCAAATTGAAGGTAATTGGAAGCAATTCAAGGGACATGCCAGGCAAAAATGGGGAAAACTCACGGACGATGAAATTGATGAAGCCGCGGGTAATAAACAAATTCTTGCCGGCAAGATACAAGAACGTTACGGAATAGAAAGAGAGGAGGCGGAGAAGCAGGTAGAAGAGTTTAGAAATAGTTTGAAATAGTTTTCTACAGGCGATATAAATGCTGTGTAGCGGCATAGTCATATGCCGCTACCTCTTTATTTTTATACGGTATCTTATCCAACCAAGCTATCCTTGTGATCAGGAAAGGGTGCGTTATTCAGAAGATACAAGCCAAAATCTGCAATCAATACTTTTCATAGGTTCTAGCCTGATTTTCGGATCTACTTTTTTCAATCCCAGATGATCTTATTATTCCCCGGGCTGTCGTCCCTGGGGTGATTTCCCTTGAGATATTTTCTGAGTTCTCCGTAAAATTATTGTCTACCTGTGAAGGTTAGCGGCTTTTGCCCTGTATTTTCCGCCTGCAGCGCGCCTTATCTTTCATCATAAATCAGCTAACAGGAGCTATACTCGTAGTAAGTAATAAGCAGCACCGTATTGCGGAGGAACAAGCGATGTGGCTAGATGATAGAGAGGTTATGCTGGATGAAATGATTCTTGCATGTATGCATATTGAGCGTGACTATCGGAGTTTGATAAATCTTACCGATGATCCCCTGTTGACTCAGCTTTTTAATGAATTGGCAAACCACCATAAGGATTGGGCAGGCCAATTGGAGTTCCATATCCGTGAAATGGGTGGTATGCCGAGCGATCTCGATCCAGAGAAACAGGCAGTGGAAGAAATGATTACCTATGCTAAAGTAGCCCTATCCGATCATGAACGCCATACTATTTTAAAAAATCAGAAAGAGGAAGAGGAAAAATTAAAACTACTGGCGAGTAAATTATTGGAGAAGAAAATACCCGATAGCACAAAATCTCTACTACGCCATATTGAAAAGGGGGTAGAAAAAAACCAATCTCGCTTGCTAGCTGCCCGTTTCCGCTCTTAAAAATCCATTGCTGGTTATCGCCATACCGGCGTGGCTAATTCTTAATTCTGCCCTTCAAATTATATTCACGGCTATAAAGCGTCTCTTATTAGAGACGGTTTAGTGGATATGAGATACCAGCTAGTTTTTATATTATTGTTTTATATATAACTAAATATATTTGGTATTTACCTTGCATTAATTAAATGGGTGGGTTGGGCAACCGTTATTACAAAAGTTTTTTTGTATTTACTAGGAGGTTTTTATGAATAGGATGAATCAATGTTTCCCAAGCGCTCACGATCACTCTGGAAGCCAGCATAATTTTGAAGCAAGAGTCTTTATCGTTAATAGTGATGAGAAGACACATAGTTCGTTGTGCCGAATGATTGCTTCCGCCGGGTGGCGTACTAAATCCTATTTCTCGGCTGAGTCCTTTTTGGACAAATTTGACCCTGCCCACCCAGGCTGTCTACTGCTCGATAATCATGTCTCCGAGATGGGCGGCTTATCATTGCAGCAAGAATTGCGGGACCGGAATAGTTTAACTCCTGTTCTTTTTACTTCTTCCCAGGGAACAGTGCCCGAGGCAGTAGAGGCTATCCATGGTGGGGCGGTTAACTTTTTTACCCGGCCCTTGGAAAAGCCATTATTAATGAAATGTATCCGGGAAAGTATTGAGAAGAGTCAATATCTCCGGGAAGAACAAAAAGAACGGGAAGAAATTATCATAAGGATGATGCGCTTGACTCCACGGGAAAGGGAAGTTATGGCGCTAGTACTGAAGGGGCAGCCTAATAAGTTGATTGCCTCCGATCTAGATATTAGTATCAAAACAGTCGAAATTCATCGGGGTCAAGTGATGAAAAAACTTCAAGTGCGGACTCAAGCTGATTTGATCCACTTGGCTCTTTCATATCCAAGCGAAATGGAGCATTGAAATCGCTTTCCAATCCTACTCCCCGCCCTCTGGGCGGGGATTCTCGGATCACCTCCCGAACTTTCTGCCTTACTCAAAATCACCCTGGTAGAAAGCTTGGCTTTTGACCTGAAATTCGCTACCGTGAAGCCTTTATAAGGCAAAAATTGTAATTAAATCTATTCTTTGTAAAGATGAATTTTAAGTATAAAATAAGCTTTTATACATTATTCAAAAGATTTATTTAAGGAATAATAGCCCGTCCTATCGTGTTTGTGTCGGCGCCAAACCAGATTGCCCTTTCCGGTGGGTAATAATACATATTCCGAATAGTCTTGCCTCCACTGGGTATTGCGGTTTCACTGATAAATTCTTTTGTTTTTGAATCAAATCCGGTGAGGAGGTTTGGACTTAATCCCGTCGCGACAAACCATATGCGATCTCGATCATCAACGCTCATACCGTAAGGCTGGGACCGCTTTCCACCCGGCATGGGCCATTCCTTTATTTTAGCCGTTTCTGGATTGTATTGGCCCAGATAACCACCTTTGTAATCGCCATACCAAACAGTATTATCGGAAGTTATAACCAACCGCCTGGGCAAAGTTTTCTTGCGGGGTAGTTCAATCTCTTCAATAGTAAAAGACTCCGGATCAACCGTAGCTAATTTATGGGTACCGAATAGGGCAACCCAGGGCCGGTCGTTGGAATCTATGCCGATCCCGTAAGGGCGCGCTCCAGGCGTTGATGCTTCGACGGCTTTTACTTCCCCTATTTTTACAAATAGTTTACCGATAATGTTACTGTGCTGGGCGGTAAACCATATATCGCCTTTGCTATCAAAGGCCAAGGTATGGGGATCGCGCACGTTATCTGGCATTAGATATTTTTTTGTCTCCCCCGTGGTGGGGTCCAGCCGGCCAATATAGCCAAGCGTATTACCCGCATACCAGAGGGTGCCCTGATTATCAATAATTAGGTTATGGGGTCGTTCACCGTCTGTCATATCCATTTTCTTAAACTTGCCTGTAGCAGGATCTAGCATGGCGATGTATCCGTTAAGTTGTCCGCAAAACCAGACTCTTCCATCCGGGGCCACATAAGGATCACGGGGACGGGAATTTTCATAAGGCACTGGCCACTCTTTTATATCTACCGTCACAGATTCTGCTAAGGCGAGATCGTAAAAGAACACAAATAATATAAATGAGTGAGTTAATTTCATTATGGCGAAACCTCTTGAGGATATAATTACTATTTAGAACAGGTAACGGTTCAATATACGCTCTATAATATAATAAGGTTCAGGACTGAAATTCATCAGAGTCAAATGAAGAAAAAATTTCAATTTCTGTCTCCATCAGCCTATCTGATCCAGTAGCCTTTGGGATACCCGAGCGAGATGAGACGGTGAGATCGTCTTTGCAGTAGAATTATTTATTTTTTAATCTAAAATTATTAAAGAATAGAGCGTTATTATTGTTAGCTATCGGTTTCTAACAGGTAAATAAGGAGGTAAGGACGAGATGTTATGGTGGGCTGTAGTCATTCTTATTTATAGTCCTTTGCTGGTGCTCTTGATTCTGGAGGAATCGCGGGCGCGGCGGCGCTGATCGCCAAAGTTCTGTTTTTCTTATTTTTAATAGCTTTTTTAATCTCCCTTGTTGCAGGGTGGGGACCCCGCTTGTAATTATCCGTTGTTTTCCGCAGCGAGGGTAAATATTAATTTGATGTTATCTGGAGGAATAAAAAGATGAAAAATCCAATTAAATATATAGGATTTATGCTAATCGTTTTTATGGCTGTTTTAATGCTAGGCTGCGCCGACAGCCCTAAGCAGAGCGCGGGAGGATACGTTGACGATGCCTGGATCACCTCAAAGGTTAAGAGCTCTTTACTCTCCGATCCACTGGTTAGTGGCACTGATGTTGAGGTAAACACTTACCAAGGCGTGGTGCAGCTAAGCGGGTTTGTGGCGACCGAGGAACAATCCGAGGAAGCGGAAAGGATTACTCGGAGTATTAAAGGAGTCAAGGATGTTGAAAATAAGATCACAGTGAAATAAGAAATATAAATATCTCTCATGGCAGAGAGGTCAACAAATAAGATTTTCACCGCTCTGGATATCAAAAAGATGCAGCTTGCAAGGATCAAGCTGCATCTTCAATTTTACTCCTTCCCTAGCGTAGCTTGCTCCATCTAGCCGGGCCACAAGTCGGATAGTTTTATCCGTGGTAGCTTTAATTTCTAAATCTTTGGTCAAGCTTTGCAGTGATTCGCTTATTTCCCCCTGAATGTTAAAGTGGGCATAGACCTCTGCGTCCATCCACTCAATGACATCGACGGTTGCCTTGAAAGCAGGAAACATTGCTTGCTTTTCTTTTGCGGAATCGGCTTCTTGCAAATGTTCAGGCCGAATACCAGCGATAGCAGGTCCCTGGAAGTTTGACAACTGGCCTTCCAGGTTAGGCGGGAGTTTAAATTGAGTCATGGGCAAAATAAGCCGGTCTTTTTCTACCCGGGCCGGGAGGAAGTTTATGGCTGGAGAGCCGATAAAGCTAGCTACCGATAAATTATTGGGGACCGTGTAAAGTTCTCGGGGTGTTCCCACTTGTTGTACCTTTCCCTGATAGAGCAAAGCGACTCGGTCGCCCAAGGTCATGGCTTCGCTTTGATCATGAGTCACATAAATGGTGGTTGTACCCAGGCGCTTTTGCAAGCGTGCTAGTTCGGTACGCATCTGTACCCGGAGTTTG
Organism: Nitrosococcus oceani ATCC 19707; assembly: GCF_000012805.1. Classification (GTDB taxonomy): domain Bacteria; phylum Pseudomonadota; class Gammaproteobacteria; order Nitrosococcales; family Nitrosococcaceae; genus Nitrosococcus; species Nitrosococcus oceani. The sequence goes on from NC_007484.1 coordinate 308,629, forward strand.
GCGTCTAGGTTAGATAAGGGTTCATCCATCAAAAACGCTCGGGGCTGGCGCACGATGGCCCGGCCCATGGCGACCCGCTGTCGTTGGCCTCCCGATAGGCTGGCAGGTTTACGGTCCAGAAGTTCGGTAAGTTCCAGTATTGCGGCTGCTTGCTTGACCTTTTGGAGGATTTCCTCCTTGGGTTTTTTGGCTAGCTTCAGGGGAAAGGCCATATTTTCCCTTACCGTCATATGGGGGTAAAGGGCATAACTCTGGAAGACCATGGCCATGTTCCGATCCTTGGGGTCTAGGGTATTGATTACTCGTCCATCCACCCGTATCTCTCCTCGGGTGATCTCCTCAAGTCCCACGATCATATTGAGTAACGTGGATTTTCCACAGCCTGAAGGACCCACCAAAATGAAAAATTCTCCATCCTCGATGTTCAAGCTGACATCACTAAGCGTCTCAGTCCCATCGGGAAAGCGTTTAGTCACCTTGTCAATAATAATGCCTGCCATAAAATTAGCCTTTAACCGCACCGGCGGTGAGGCCGGCTACGATGCGGCGCTGAAAAATTAAAACGATCACCACAATGGGAAGGGTGACCACCACAGAAGCAGCCGCAATGGAACCGACGGGCAGTTCAAAGCGGGATGTGCCAGTGAAAAAAGCAATGGCCGCGGGCACTGTTCGGGCTTGGGCGGTTGAGGTGAGTGACATGGCGAATAAAAAATCATTCCAGGCAAAAATAAAGACTAAAATGGCCGCCGTGAACACGCCTGGGGCCGCTAGAGGCACGATAACTTTTCGAAAGGCTTGGAAGGGCGTGGCGCCGTCAACGCGGGCGGCTTTGTCCAGATCCCAGGGAATTTCCTTGAAAAAGGCGGATAAAGTCCAGATAGCCAGGGGCAAGGTAAACGTCATATAGGGCAGAATCAACCCCAACCAGGTATCAAAGAGACCGATTTGCCGCCATAAATTGAACAAAGGACCTATAATGGCAATGGGGGGAAACATGGCAATAGCCAGGGCACCTGAGAGAATGAGTCGTTTACCGGGAAACTCCAGCCGGACAATGGCATAAGCGGCAAACATGGCCAAGAGGACGGCAAGCAGGGTAGAAATAGCGCCAATGCCTATCGAATTCCATAGGGCGGCTGGAAATTGAGGATCCTGGAAAATAGCTTGGTAATGCTCAAAACTGACGGTAGCGGGAAAGAAGCGATTGTCATTAAGATCGGCGCCTCTTTTGAGAGAAAGGGAAATAATCCAGATGACGGGAATGAGGGCATACACCATGACGATGAGGCTGCTAGCGCCCCAAAAAAGACGCTCGGGCAAATTTCGCTTGAATTTTCCGCGCATTCTTATTTTTCGCTCTCCTGCCGAGCAATAGAAGTTCCAAAGCCTTTGATAAACAGCAGGGCAATGAGTATCACGGCAATAAAGATGAGGACCGAGACGGCTGAGCCGAGACCTAGGTTGAGCCGGACAATCAAGGCATTATAACCGGTCATGGAAACTGTTTCGGTCCCGTGAGCGCCTCGGGTTTGCATAAATACGGTATCAAAAATACGAAAGGCATCCAGGGTTCGGAATAGCAAGGCCACCAGTATGGTGGGTTTCATGAGGGGCAGGGTGATTTTAAAGAAACGCTGTATTGCCGAGGCCCCATCTACCCGGGCTGCTTTGAGCAGATCCTCTGGAATCAAGGTCAGCCCGGCAAGGAGGAGTAAGGCCATAAAGGGCGTGGTTTTCCAGATCTCGGTGAAGATAATAACGAAAAATGCCGACCAACGTTCCGTTAGCCAGGCGCCTTCCAGGTTAAATAGGGCGTTTACAAACCCCGTAGTGGGATCAAAAGCGAACTTCCAGGCCAGGGCCGCAACCACCGTAATCATCCCATAGGGGATGAGAATGGCGGCTCGCACCAGGGAACGGGCAAAGAGGACGCGATGCATCACCAGAGCTAGGCAAAAACCAAGCGCTAGCTCGACTAACACTGAACCAGCGGTCATCATCAGGGTATTGCCCAGGGCTTGCCACCAAAGTTCCGAACTGAGCACACTCCAGTAATTGCTTAGGCCGACGAAGGAGCGATCGGCGGGGAAACGTAAATCATAACGATGCAGAGACAGCCATAAGGCATAGAGAATAGGGTAGACAGTCACCGCCCCCATGGTAATGACCGCCGGTGCGCAGAGTAGCCATCCTAATCGGCGTTCTGCTTTGCCTCGAGGATTCATAGTAACCCCTGGGAGTGAAGGGCCCGATTGATGTTTTTTCGCAACCTAGCAATATCTTTCTGGGGATCAATGGCTTTCATGGGGTGCAACGTCCGGCTGATGGCCAAGGAAATATCATTATAGAGGGGGCTTGAGGGCCGTTGGGCCGCATTCTTAAGGGTAGCACGCAGGGTGTCCGCGAAGGGAAGGGCTTCTCTAATCGAGGGATCCGCATAGAGCTTCTCAAAGGTAGGCAGCAGCCCCCCCTTAATTGCGGCAAGTCGTTGCTGTTCCTGGGAAGCGATGCAGGTAGCCGCTCGAAAAGCCAGCTGGGGATATCGCGAATAGGCGCCGACACTTAAGTTAATGCCTCCTAGGGTGACCCGGCTAGGTTGACCTTCAATAACTGCTGGCCAGCGGACCCAGCCCATGTGGGCGGCGACCCGGGGGGCATTCTGCTGGGCGCTGGGCCAAACATAAGTATAGTTGATCATAAAGGCGCTGCCCCCTTCAAAGGCGAGCCGGGTTTCATCTTCCCGGGCAATGGAAAGGGAGGAGTTAGTAGCCGGGGAAGTGGCGATGCGCTTCATAATACGGAGAGCTTTTTCAGTGGGCGTTGCTTCCAAGGAAACCGCCTTGCCGGTTTTGTCTAGCACGGAGCCACCAGCGGAGGCTAGCAGGGAATTAAACAAGACGGTCAAACCTTCATAGCGTGCCCCTTGTACTTGCAAGGTGCCGATTCCCAGGGCCTCGGCGCTTTGAATCAATTCATCCCAGCTCTGGGGCGGTTTCGCTACCTGATCGGTGCGGTACCAAAGCAATTGAATGTTACTGGTGAAGGGGATGCCCCAAAGTTGGTGGTCATAGGTAGCGCTTTCAATGGTGGAGGGTAGGCGCCCTTGTCTGGCTTGGTCCGCCGCCTCTCCTAGCCAGGGCAAAATCCAGCCCGCCTCGGCGAACTCAGCGGTCCAGATAACATCCATGCCAATGAGGTCGATAGCCGTGTCTTTCGCCGCTAGCCGCCGCACCAATTGTACCCGCTGTTGGCTGGCATCAGCGGGCAGGGCGGCGATTTCCACCTGATAGACACCCTTGGCGTCCGCCGAGCATCGTTTTGCCGCCGTCTCAAAGGCCCCGGAGGGCTCATCGAACACGTACCATTTTAGGGTGGGGACAGGGTTATCAGGAGAATCCGAGCAGGCAGCGGCAAGCAATAAAAAGAGTAACAACATCCCGGTTTTAAGCCCGGAGACAAGGTGAAGCAAACCTACCTTCAACCACTGTTTCATGCTTTAAGCATACTCTTCCTGAGTGACTTCGTGCCAAGGTTTGAAAGTTTATGATTTTACTCGATATGAGGAAATAAAATCCAAGCGGGGATTGCTCCCCGGTTTTTTTCCGAAGGATACTGATGGCCAGATCAGCTCGGTCATCTCCGTCAAAATCACTAGTTACAACAGAAGTGCTAGAACGGTCAAGAGTTAATCAGCTTGAATTCATAAAAACTGCGGCTGGAAACCGCCTCCTTGCAAGCTCGGCCATTAGGCCAAACCTTACATAGTAGAGAAGATGGACCCGCTTCAGCTGAAAATCTCTCGGAGCACATCAGGGCGTTTCTTGGCTATTTTGAGCAGGGATTTCGCTGCCCCAGAAGGTTCTCGCCGCCCTTGCTCCCAGTCTTGAAGGGTCCGCTTGGATACCCCTAGAAGAGCGGCAAACTGTGCTTGAGAAAGCCCCACTTTGTGGCGAGCCTCAGTCACCGATGAAATGCTTGCATAATGCACACGCCCGCGATTGCCTGCTTTCATTTGTCGGATAGACTGCAGTAGCTCTGCCCCGATATCGCGCTTCGCATCGCGTTCCAGTAACTCTTTCTCAGTCAGTGGCATTTTTGATTTCCTCCTTTATCGTTTTGAGCACGTGGGCAGGGATCTCTTCCTGGGCACTCTTGGCATAGAGCAGTAACAGCCAGATTTCACCGTGGACCAGGCGATTGTAGTAGATCACTCGGATTCCACCGCGCTTGCCGCTGCCCTTGCGCGACCAACGGACTTTGCGCACTCCACCAGAGCCAGGAACTACATTGCCCGCTTCTGGGTTGGCGGCAAGCCAAGCTGCAAACTCGCCGCGCTCTTCCTCGGTCCAGTAATCAGCGGCCAGCTTGGAAAACGTCAGGGTCTCAACCACGGTGAACATAATTAAATCATACGGCATAGCCGTATTTTTTTAAACTGACAAAAATTCCGAGAGTAATAAATTGGACTAAAATATTTTTGAATCATCAGGAGAAATTAGGATCTAACTGCCCCTCAACAACGGCGGCTCCGAAGGAGTTATCTGTTTTGCTTGTGATTGTTATACGCTTATCTTCTTGTCTGGCCTTGAGAGTGTGGACCACCTAAAGAGTGCCAACCAATAGCGACGAGAATTCCGTCATTGAAAACATAGGGAGTAAACTCATCATCCGTTGTCAATCCATCAGGCTGTCGCGACGAGCGCATATAATATATCTCGACCACAGAACGCCATCATCATTGATAGATTGCTCCGAACCCTTTCGTTCAGATTGGTTAAGTCGAGACTGAGTTGGTAACAAAACGTTCAGCACTTCTTCTTTGCTATCACCAAGAGAAACACGCTCCGCAATATCTTCATATTGGGAAATAGAGCTATCGATTCGGTGTATTTGTATTACGCTACATGTAGTCAAACTCAATGATATAGCTAATATCAAAAATACCCGTTTAATCATTATTAATTCCAATTTTATTAAAATTCTGAAAGCATTTCTTACCCATCAACTGCTTTCAGAAGAGCAATATTATTCAGGTGCTTATCCCTTTTATTCTCAATTGATAATATCGCTAACTCTTTGAGATCTATTAATTGCTCTATCAAGGCCACTAACACAGGAAAGTCAAACTTGTCCGTAGCAGTATCACTGCAAGATTGCGCTCGGCGTCGCAGCAGCTGGAATCGCTAGAGTAAAAACGGCAATGTCGTGTTCGTGTTTCTGGCATGATTGCTGAGCCTATAAACCGAAGATCATCGGCAAACCAAAGAGAAACAAAATAGTACCTCCACCCCATTGGAAGGAAACGAGATGGATGCCCATTGTGCTGAGTATCAATTAGCCGATCACTGCTGATCCCGTCAGAGCAGCCTCGGCGTAGATAACCGTTTTGTACGCAGCCCGTCGACGATCACTAGGAGACAGATGGGCGGTGAGTATAGGGCATTGGGTCGATAGTGGCCCAGATATAGTGGCCCAGATTATGAGCGCATCCTGGATAAACTTTTCTAGCATGATTAAACGTCCAATTTATTATGCTTCGTATCCTCATGAGCGAAATTCGGGTGCCCGGTTGAATAAAGAAACTGGTTCCCTGAGAAATTGGCATAATGGGTTGCTACCCTAGCTTTTGGGACGAAGTGGGACACTGCCTGAGAAGTTTCAAAATCACTGAGGATTCGTGAAATTACTAGAGTACCAAATATATCCATATGAGTTGACTTGCGTCCAGTGCAATCGCTACCGATGACGAAGTGGAACGGTTTGCCGATTTGATCCAGAAATTTTCCTTGCACAATCTCAGCATGATCCCAGCTACCCGCTCGAATAGTTAGTAATGTGTCGCTTCCTAATGTATTCAATTCGCAGAGTATGGTAATTGGTCTTTCAAGTGGTATTGCTTCGCCGACTCTCCCAGCACGCAAATATCTTCTTTCTCCTTTTTTATCGACAACGCGAAACGTTAATTCCTCCCTCGTATCAACAAAGATGGAAAACCGATTCAATTTTTCTCTGGTGCCGATATCAAGGATATAGTTTTCTTCATCTGCGGGAACGGGAAGAAGTCTTAGAGACAAAAGAGCGGTCCAGCCAATACCCGATTCGAACCGTTTCCGCATAAGAAGTTGGTTTCTAATTGGAATAAGTTCGTCGCGGACGATAGCGCCGATATTTCTCAATGCAAGCAGGACTTGGGAAAATGCTGTCGGCTCTCGCTCATTATGCAGCCTCGCAATATTAGCGTATTCACCTTTTGGATCTTCCTTAAAGTGTACGCCACCAAGAACAATAGCACCGTACTTAATTATGTCTCTTACTGAGATTTGGTTGCCCTCTGTATTGCCTATAGTAAAAGAGAGAAAGTTTTTAAGACTAAGTTGAACCGTTTCATCAGTAGCGTTTTGTGGATAGATTTCAGGTTCAAAAAAATCCTCCAGTGGCTGCGTTATATTTCGAGCTAAAAACTGCGGAGAAACGCGCAGCTCACGATTGACGAGATGCAGCAGTGCATCCCCGTCTAGTAGAAGTTGTCGCAGAACGCGTGATGACTTGATCAAGTCGTACTCATCGTTTGAGTTTATGAGGATCTGAAGCTCAAGCAGGAGTTCTTCAAATAACCGCGAATGATTCATGGTGACTCTATAACATAGAGTAGATATAAAAATTCTACTTTGATAAAAATTTTTTGCTTATAGCTCGCTTGCGCTATTAATACGGCAGAAGATGAATTGTGCTCGATAGCAATAAGTTATAAATAAGAGGCCAATTTCCTAAAAGGTGTTATGGGTAATTTTCCTTCCGGAGGAGAAAGATATTCATTTTTCCATGGCCACCCACTCGCAGATTCTGGCTGAACTCTTCGCCTTTCTAAGTAAAGCAGTTCCTTAAAAATTTAATTCATGTGTTTCTAGTGAGCAGCCATGATCCCGATAATAACGATAACGTTGACGGCCAGCATGGCGATGAGTTTCATCCGGGCCGATAACTTCCGCTACTCTTTGGAAACGGGAAAAAAAAGCTGGCACTTCCGCGCCAAGATTAATTAAGAGTTCCAGCTTTCCTCCCGGTTCCCCATCATAACCAATAAGCACGGGAGTGCCGGTGGCCTCCTCGCTATTAACCAGGGCATGGGGTACGAAACTACCCTGGCGGAAGGTCCATAAGAGATCATCCATTTCCTGGGCCTGGGCTTGATCTTCCACTTGAATATAAACTTGGTGGCCAAGCCGGTAGACTTTCTCGATTAACTTACAGGTAAACCGCTTGCTAGCTTGCGGCTGGCGGCTGGTCAACAAGTAGAAATCAACCTTAGTCATCAGCCATTATGAAGTTTTCGCTTCTTGGGCGCGTTGAATAAGATACTGGGTGAGCAAAGGCACCGGGCGTCCGGTTGCCCCTTTTTCTTTACCGCTGAGCCAGGCGGTACCGGCAATGTCCAAATGGGCCCAGCGAAACTCTTCGGTAAAGCGGGCCAGGAAACAAGCCGCGGTAATAGTGCCGGCCCCCCGGCCGCCAATGTTGGCCATATCCGCAAAATTGCTGTCCAGCTGCTGCTGGTAATCGTCCCAGAGGGGAAGCTGCCAAGCACGGTCATCACTGGTTTGTCCAGCGGCGAGCAAGTGCTCCGCCAGGCTCTGATCGTTGCTCAGTAAACCACTGGCATGGGCACCCAGGGCAATCACGCAGGCTCCCGTGAGGGTCGCCACATCAATGACCACATCAGGCCGGTAGCGTTTGCTGTAGGTCAACGCATCACAGAGAATCAAACGGCCCTCGGCATCTGTGTTGAGCACCTCGATGGTTTGGCCCGATAAGCTGGTAAGCACGTCTCCCGGTTTGTTAGCCGCGCCGTCGGGGAGATTTTCGGAGCTGGGTACGACGGCAATCACGTTGAGGGGCAATTCCAGCTCGGCGCAAGCTTGCATCGTCCCTAAAACGCCTGCCCCGCCACACATATCGTATTTCATTTCGTCCATGCGTTCCCCAGGCTTGATGGAGATGCCGCCTGCATCGAAAGTCAATCCCTTACCTACCAGCACAATGGGTTTTTGCTTGCCGGGGGCGCCTTTATACTCCAGGGTAATGAGCTTGGGCGGCTGCCGGCTGCCCCGGGATACGGCAAGCAGCGCTCCTAACCCGAGCTTTTCCATCTCGGCTTGCTCCAGGATTTTTGCCTTTAATGACTTGTATTCTTTGGCTAATCGGCGGGCTTCGTCGGCCAAATAAGTAGGCGTGCAAATATTCCCCGGTAGATTGCCCAAGTCCCGGGCCAGGTTAACACCTTTGGCAATGGCCTGACCTTGCTGGATACCCTGTTCCGCTAGTGGTTGTTGGGAGCGTTGATCCAATAGCAAAGTGAGCTTGGCGAGCGGCTTTTTTAAGGATTCCTTTTTGCTCTTAGTGTGTTCGTAACGATATAAAGCCTGTTCAGCCGTTTCTACGATGAGCCGCGCCCATTGGGTAAGTTCCTCGTCCTTGGGCTTCGCTTCCAGCGGACAGATCATTGCCTCGGTAGCGCCACAGGCTTGTAGCGCCTTGACGGCGCCCGACCAGCTCTGGCGTAAATTCTTGGCCGTTACCTTGTCCTTCTGGCCACATCCCATCAGTAAAACCCGCTCGGCTTTAACGCCTGGGAGAGCAAAAAGCAGAAGGGCTTGTCCCTTTTTGCCGGTAAAATCTCCTTGCTTGATAAGCCGAGACACATAACCTTCGCTGGCTTTATCAATCCGCTGGGCATAGGAAGAGAGTTTTTCGTCTTCATAGATGCCCACCACAAGGGCAGCGGTGCGTTGTTTCTCGGGGGTCCCACTGGTAACGTGAAAATTCATAACGGCTCCTAGATAAAGGTTATTATTCGTATTCTGTTTTCACAGGAATAAATAGTTAGGATGGTAAGTCATTTTAAAGGGATTGACGACTCAAAACTCAGGAATTGATACTTCATTTTACGGGAACGGGACGCCCTCAACCAGAGACTTTTGTGCGCCAAAACCGATTGACAATCGGTTTTTAATCTTGTAATAATAATTTTTTTTAAAGGTGGCAGGGCGATGCTGTCGATTCGGTCTTCCTATCTCGGTGAGCTGGAAATTGCCGTTCTAGAATATCTATGGTCCGAGGGCGCCATGGATGCTAAGGATGTGCATCAAGGTATTGGCACCCAGCGGGGCATTTCCTTAAATACCGTTCAATCGGCTTTGGAGCGGTTATATCGAAAAAAGCTGCTGAGCCGGGAGAAAGTCCGCCATGCTTATGTTTATGCGCCTGCGGTGCGGCGGGAAGAATTGATGGCCCAGCTCATGGGGCAAGTTGCGCATGTTTTATCCGCGGGTAAGGGCTACGATTTGCTCTCGACCTTTGTGGATTTTGCCGCTCGGGTGGATGAGCATAGCCTGGATCGGCTGGAGCAGTTGATTGCGGAGCGCCGCAGACAGCAGCAAGAGGATGATCCGCCATGAGGGTATTGATGGAAGTTTTTCCGTTTGCTTTTGTGGCCTGGTGTGGGTTTGCCATGATAACCGCGCTGTTTTGCGCTCTCTTGTATCCTTGGGTTTGCCCCCGACTCCTGCTATTGCCTCCGGCGCTTCGGGCCAATCAGGCGCTGGTTTGGGCGGTTGCTCCCGCCGCGGCGGGGGTGTTACTAACCGGCTTCATTTTTTTGCCCCCAGTTTTAAGCTACTTAGGGGTTGCGCCTGATCATTGCCAGCCTGCCGGGGTGGATTTTTCCTACCATTGCTTGCTGCATCCCTTTGCGGTAATGGAAAGGGATCTGCCCTGGTTTCTGCTACTTCCCTTGAGTGGGCTAGCTCTATTCTTTTTGAGCAGGATGGTTTGGGAATTGTTGCGGGCACACCGGCTCATTCGCGCCCTCAGCTTGGCCGGTTCTCCTGATATTTTTCGTGGTATTTGGGTAGTAGAAAGCGAATGGCCCTTGGCGCTTACTTCCGGTTTTTCCCAGCCCCGGATTTTTATTTCCACAAAATTGCTGCGAGATCTTTCGCCACCGCAGTTAGCGGCTGTCTTAGCCCATGAGCGCGCCCATTTTTATCGCTATGATCCGGCCCGCTATTTTATCGCCCGAGCGGCGGCTGGCCTCCATATTTCCTGGCTACGCCGAAAGTTGCTGGAAGACCTATCCTTGGCAGCCGAGCAGGCCTGTGACGAAGAGGCCGCCAGGCAAGTGGGTGATCGCTTACTGGTGGCGGACACCATTGTGCAGGTAGAGCGCTGGTGTTGTCGTCAACGCCGTTCCGCGCCGGTTCCCTTGCCTTCCTTTATGGGCAGCCAAGTCGTTGCACGAGTGGAATTCTTGCTGGCCAGCCCCCAGAAAGCCCAGTGGAGTTACCCAAGAATGCTCGGTGTTTGCACCGGGGTGGCGCTAAGCGGGCTCCTGCTCGCTGCCGAGCCCCTCCATCAATTGACTGAAATCATACTGGGATTCCTGGCCAGATAAGAAATGATACCCCTTGGCTCCAGTCGTTTTTACAAAAAACCGATTATCTATCGGTTTTATAAAGTCTTGCTTGTCGTGTTGATGGTGTGGCTGGCGACGCCCTGTTTTTTAGCTGCCTCGGAAACACGCTCTTCCCCGACCCAATGGCTGACCATACGGGAAGCGGTTCGTATGGGATTGTCCCGTCCCGCCATAAAACAGTGGGTGGAGGGCCGGATAAGCATGGCGCAAAGTGAAGCCGCCCAGGCTGCCCTTTGGTCCAATCCCCAGCTTCAATATCAACGGGAGGATGCGGGAGGCAGCATTGATCAGTTTTTGTGGTTAACCCAAAAATTCGATTTTTCCGGTCGCCGGGGGCTGCAAGTTGACGCGGCACAGCAGCGAGTCCGGGCGACCCGGCAGGATACTCGACTGCGGCGCTTAGCTTTGGTTGCGAAGATACGACAGGATTTTTATCAGGCTCTGCACCAGCGGGAATTGCTCGGGAACCTGGCAAGGTGGTTGGAACGTTTGGAGGTGATCGAGGCGGTGGTCCAGAAGCGGGAAGCCGCCGGGGTGATCTCGGGCTATGATCATTTGCGCTTGACCCGGGAACAGGCTGCCGTCCAGGCCCGCTTGCAGGGCGAGGAGGCCACCCAGCAACGTATTTGGGAACAACTTGCTGCCATATTAGGCGGGCAGGAGCAAATCATTGATTATCAGGGGGTTACCGGTGCCCTATTACCCGACCCTCCACCCCCCTTGGCGTCGTTATTGCAAGCCATGACTTTGCGTCCCGATCTGCAACGCCTAAAGCGGCAGATGAGCGCCTATTCCTTGGAACGCCAAGCCGCTGCCCGGGGGTGGATTCCAAAACTTACCCTAAGCCTAGGGAGTAAAAGGGTAACCAATACCTCGACCTTGCGTAGTGACACCGGTCCTTTCATTGTTGCTGGGATCAACTTGCCTCTGTTTGACCGCAATCAAGCTGAGCGGGATTGGGCGAGGGCGCGGGCGCAAGTGGCTCGCAGTGAATACCAGTTAGCGCTGATGGAGGCCCAGGGAGCGGTGCGGGGCCGTTGGCGGGAGGTACAGCAACTGATTGCCACGGCCCAGGAAGTACGCCGCAGGGATGTGAACGCGGCCAGGGCGTTAGTGCGCACGGCCAGGGCCGCCTATGAAGGGGGGGAGGTTGGGATTTTGGAGCTTCTGGATGCTTATCGGGAAGAAATGAACACGGTTGTCCGCGCTTTGGCGTTGGAACAACGGGCCCGCCAGGCCCAGATTGAACTTGAGCGGCTGATGGGAAAGGATTGGCCATGAAGATACTGAGATTTGGGTTGCTAGGATCGCTTTTTCTGTTGGCGGCTTGTAGTGCTGGCCGAGAATCACCCCAGGAGGGAACGCCCGAACTGGGGGGAATCAGTATCACTGATTTTACCGATAAGACGGAACTCTTTGTCGAATTCTTGCCCCTAGTGGTAGGCCAGGAGTCTGCCTTTGCTGTCCATCTGACCCAACTTGAGGGCTTCCTGCCCATGGCTCAAGGGCGCGTGATCGTGTTCCTGGGAGGAGGAGATCTTCCCCTCGAAAAATTCGTTGCCGATGGTTCCCAGGTTCCCAGAATCTTTCGGCCAATCGTCAAGCCCCAGAATCCAGGGCGGCGCCAATTGGCTATCCGGTTGGTCGCTCCGGCTTTTACCGTGACTCATTTCCTCGGCGGAGTAACGGTTTATCCAGACTTGAAGACTGCTGCTCACGCCCATCCCCCGGAAGCGGAGAAGGAAAGGGGAATCACTTTCTTGCTGGAGCAGCAATGGCAGGTGGATTTTGCCCTCGAAGCGGTCCGGCCCCATACCTTGCGGGAGTCGGTGGCGGCTACCGGGGTGGTGCGCCCCCGTTCTGACGGCGAAGTCTGGATTCATGCGCCAACGGCAGGGCACCTGCTCACCCACGGTAGCGATTTTCCCCAGGTGGGCATGGCTGTTACGCAAGGCCAAATCCTGGCCCAGATTGCCCCCCGTATGGCGGGGGAGGCGGACTTTGCCTCGTTACAACTGGCGGTGCAAAAGGGCCATTCCCAATATCAATTTGCTGCCCATGAGCGTCAACGCCTGGAAGATCTGTTTAAACAAAACGCCATGCCTAAACACCGTCTGATTGAGGCCCGGAAAGAGGAAACTATCGCCAAGGCTGAACTGGAAGCCGCCCAGCGCCGTCTAGCGCAGTATCAAGTCCTATCTTCCGGGACACTTGTTGGCGTGCCTGTCCGGGCCCCTATCAAGGGTCTCCTGACCCAGGTTCAAGTGACGGCAGGCAGTTACCTGGCAACAGGCCAGGCATTATTTCATGTGGTACAAACGGACCGCCTTTGGTTGGAAGCCCGAATCGCGGAAGCGGACCTGGGGCGCTTGCACGATCCTACCGCTGCTTGGTTTGAAGTAGAGGGCTTCGAGCAGCCCTTCCGGATTGGCCCGGCCCAGGGCGCGCGGCGGGTGACGTTTAGTATGGAGGTCGATGAGGTAAGCCGGACCACGCCCCTAGTGTTCGAGTTCCCCAACCCTAACCCAGCCCTGCGTATCGGGATGTTTGCCCAGGTCCATGTGCTCACTGGCAAGAAGGTCCATGATCTCACCGTTCCCCGCTCGGCGCTGGTGGATCACAATGGCCAAGTGGTGGTTTACGTTTTGCTGGGAGGAGAGTCTTTCGAGCGCCGCAGCGTGCAATTAGGTATTCGCGATGGTAACTATGCGCAGGTCCGTGAAGGACTGTCCGCTGGTGAGCGCATTGTTACCCACGGCGCTTACTTGGTTCATCTGGCGGCGGCTTCCCCCGCCGCACCGGGCCATGGTCACGCTCACTGAAGCCGCCATGATCGCCAAAATAATTCAATGGTCCCTGAAGCAACCCTTGCTGGTTCTCCTGAGTGCCGCCGCCCTCTTAGGGTGGGGAAGCATTGAGGCCCTGCGAATGCCTGTAGATGTCTTCCCCGATCTGACCACGCCCCGAGTAACGGTTGTGGTTGAGGCCCATGGCATGGCTCCGGAAGAGGTGGAAGTTCTCATCACTTTCCCTCTGGAGACAGCGTTTAATAGCGCCATGGGCGTACGGCGGGTGCGCTCTTCAAGCGGTGTTGGCTTTGCCGTCATCACGGTTGAATTTGACTGGGGAATGGGTATTTATCGAGCCCGGCAAATTGTGGCTGAGAAACTGCAATTAGTGCGTGGCGCGTTGCCGCCCGATATTCCGCCGCCAGTGATGCAGCCAGTGACTTCCATCATGGGCGAGATTATGTTCATTGCCTTGACCTCCGAGAGGCACAGCGCTATGGAACTCAAGACCCAAGCGGACTGGGTAGTGCGCCACCGCTTGCTGGCGGTTCCAGGTGTAGCTCAGGTCATTCCCATCGGCGGCGATACCAAACAATACCAGGTCATACTCAAACCCGAGCGCCTGGTTGCCTACGATATTGCCATGGATGAAGTGGTGGCGGCCTTACGGGAGACTAACCAGAATATCTCGGCGGGGTTTTATGTGGAAGGAGGTCAGGAGCACCTTATTCATGGGATAGGCCGGGTTCAGCGCCTTGAAGATATCCGCGAAACCCTTATCGGCCAGCGTGGCGGTCAGTCCGTGTTGGTGCGCCATGTGGCGGAAGTGGCTTTGGGCCCGGCCCCCAAACGGGGCACCGGCGCTCTGAATGGGGAAGCGGCGGTAATTATTGGAATCCAGAAGCAGCCCGGCACGAATACGTTGGCCCTGACGGCGCGTCTGGATCAAGTTTTGGCCGAGCTACAGGCCTCCTTGCCGTCAGGGATGATCTTCAACACTCATATTTTCCGGCAGGCGGATTTTATCACCGTTTCTATCAATAATTTGCTGGCGGCCCTACGGGATGGGGCGATTCTGGTGGCCGCGATCGTCTTTGCCTTTCTGATGAGCACCCGGGCCAGTGTGATTACCTTGCTTGCTGTGCCCCTTTCTTTGGTAACCGTTATTCTTGTGATGAAGGCCCTGGGGACAACTTTCAACACCATGACTTTGGGGGGGATGACCATTGCCCTGGGGGCTTTGGTGGATGATGCCATTATCGTGATGGAAAATATTGTCCGCCGCCTGCGGGAAAATCAGCAGCGGGATAAGGGACAACGACGCTCCACCGGCAAAGTGGTCTTTGAAGCTACCCGAGAAATTCAGGGTTCTATTGTCTTTGCCACCTTGATCATTGTCTTAGTTTTTCTACCCCTGGTTTTTCTCTCTGGGGTAGAAGGTCGTCTGATGCAGCCCCTCGGGGTGGCCTACGTCGTTTCTCTGGCCGCCTCCTTGCTGGTGGCTATTACCGTGACTCCGGTACTCAGCGCCTTACTTTTGCCTCAAGCTCGGATTGTCCAGGCGAGCCGGGAGATCTCGCTAGCGCGAAGTCTCAAAAGGCACTATGAGCGGCTCCTTGCAGCGACTATTACCCAGTGGAAAGTTATTACCTTGATTGCAATGACTGCTTTGGCTGCTGCGCTGATAACTCTTGCTGGAGTGGGGCAGGTGCTTTTGCCGAGCTTTAATGAAGGTAGCCTCACAATCAACACGATGACATTGCCAGGGACTTCCTTGGAACAATCTGATCGGCTGGGGCAAAGAGTGGAGAAAATCCTGCTGAGCTATCCGGAGGTGGTGTCTACGGCCCGGCGGACCGGCCGGGCCGAGCTCGACCCCAACGCCCAGGCCATCTATGCTTCCGAGATCGATGTGAATTTGAGGCAGGGAGAGCGGAGCAAGGAAGCTTTTTTGGCGGCCTTGCGAGCGGATTTAGCCCGCCTTCCTGGGATGCAAATCAACATTGGCCAGCCCATTTCACACCGCATCGATCACATGCTTTCGGGGACCCGCGCCAATATTGCGGTCAAGATCTTCGGGCCTGACCTCTATGAATTACGCCGGCTAGGACAACAGGTTAAGGCCGTGATGGCAGGAGTGCCCGGTGTGGTGGACCTAGCGGTACAGCAACAGACGGATATTCCCTTTCTGACAATTAGGTTTAAACGCCAGGCCATTGCTCGCCATGGCCTGCGGGTGCAAGAGGTGGCCGAGGCGGTGAAAGGGGCTTTTTATGGGCAGCCCGTTTCCAAAATCCTGGAAGGACGGGCCAACTTTGACTTGGTCGTGCGCTATGATCCGAGAGTCAAAGCTGATCTAGAAGCAGTCCGTGCCACCTTGATGACCACCGGAAGCGGCGCTCATTTGCCTCTCCATGCACTAGCAGAGATCCGCAAAGATCGGAGTCCTAATTTCATCAGCCGGGAAGATGTTCAGCGTAAGATGGTGGTCATGGCCAATGTGGCGGGCCGGGATCTCGTCAGTGCCGTCGAGGAGATACAACAGGGTGTCCGTCAGAGTTTGTCACTGCCTGCAGGTTACCATGTTGAATATGGTGGTCAATTCAAGAGCGCCAAAGCAGCTTTCCGCACTTTATCAATCGTCAGCGTCCTAGTTATTCTGGGCATCTTTCTATTGTTATTTATGGCGTTCAATTCAGCACGAGATGCTTTCCTGGTGATGCTAAATCTGCCCCTTGCCCTGATAGGTGGGGTCGTGGGTGTTTACTTCTCCGGGGGAATACTTTCGGTGGCTTCGATCATTGGCTTTATTACCCTGTTTGGGATTGCGACCCGTAATGGAGTCATGATGATTGCCCATATCCATCACTTGGTAGAGCGGGAGAGGGTGCGGGATCCCATGACGGCGGTGATCCGGGGGGCCAAGGAGCGTCTTATTCCCATTCTTATGACAGCCTTAGCCACGGCGCTTGCCCTCATTCCCTTGGCGTTGGGCGCGGGAGAGCCGGGGAGTGAGATCCAAGCCCCTATGGCCATGGTGATCCTCTTCGGTCTTTTGACTTCAACGGCGCTTAATATGATGGTAGTCCCGGCTCTCTATCTGCGTTTTGGCGTGGCGAGTCAAAAGTTGAGGCATCCATGAAAAAATGGATACTCCTAATGGGTTAAAATGAGCTGGTTGAGGAAGAAGAGAATGGAAGTTAACCAAGGTTGTACGGGTTTCCACCCATCCAGTAAAGTGTATAACAGGTTATTTAACGACCCGTAATGAGGGTTTGCGGCCTCCTTCGTCTGGAGCAGGAGGGGGGGGATCGCCGTCATGATCACCCTTTTGGAATATCATCCCTTGCCCATTCTCCCGTGCATATATGGCAAGGGCAGCCTGGACCGGGAATAAGGCTTTGTAGGAAGTGCCGGAAAAGCGAGCAGAAAAGCTGATCCAATCGTTTTCTAGGCAGAGATCGCGAACTGAGTTTGGATGGATATTAAGAATGATTTTGCCCTCGGATGCGTGTTGTTGAGGAATCTGAACACCGGATAGCGTGGTATCCACTAACAGATGAGGAGTTAAATCATTATCGATAATCCACTGGTATAAAGCCCGAATGAGGTAGGGACGGTTTGACGTCATGGGGTGATTAGAGTTATCGGCCATCGCTTGTTTGGCCCCCTCAGATAGGGCTGGTGGCTTTGGTTCGCATTGCCCGTTCAGCGGCGCTCAGACTTTGTTGAAATGAATCACGGGCAAACATACGATTAGCATAATCTTCCACAAGCTTGGCTTGGGGGGGGAGTTCAGCTTCCAGAGCGAGCAGCCGCCATAGTAGAGGTGCCAAGGCGCAGTCTAATAGGGAAAATTCTTCATTCATGAAGAAGGGCGTTTTCTCGAAGGTCGGACTTAGTATGGTGAGATCTTCAATCAGCATTTTGCGTGTCTTAGACGATATATTAGAGCGATGGGTTTTGGTACCGCCAAGCAAACGGTACCAGTCTTGATCAATACGGTAAAACATGAGTCGGATCCGCGCTCTGGAAATTGGATCTACTGGCATGAGGGGAGGATGAGGGAATCGCTCGTCGAAATATTCCATAATGACTTTTGAGTCGTACAGAATTAGATCCCGGGCTACCAGTGTAGGAGCGGAATTATGAGGATTAAGCCGAACCAAATCTTCAGGTAAGTTAGCTGGATCTATATCAATAATCTCAGCGGAAATATTTTTTTCCGCGACGACAATGCGAGTACGGTGGCAAAACGGGCACAAGGGATCCGAAAATAAGGCCGTTACAGAACGTTTACCAGGTGAAAGGGGCATAAAAGCTTATTTACCCTATTATTCCTGCGAACAACCCAATGAATTTTTGACGGAAAGCCGCTCACGCCAAATCGGAGATTCTGGCGTGAGCTTCTCTTGGGTCCCCCAGAAGAATACTTCCCGCCTCACCAGCAAATAACCGCCTAAAAATCGTCTGGCTATTCCTCTCAATGAATATCTTTCCAGTATTCCCTTTTAAGGAAATAGGCGACACCACAAAAGAGCGCAATATAAAACAGAACCCAAGGGCCAAGTTTCTCCCGCTCAAGCCGCGCG
This sequence comes from Nitrosococcus oceani ATCC 19707, assembly GCF_000012805.1. Taxonomy (GTDB): domain Bacteria; phylum Pseudomonadota; class Gammaproteobacteria; order Nitrosococcales; family Nitrosococcaceae; genus Nitrosococcus; species Nitrosococcus oceani. Next base: position 326,484 of record NC_007484.1, read on the forward strand.
GGTTCACCCATATAGGTCATAAAATTGACTAAATCATCCAGCATTTTCTCGTACTCGCTAGGACTCAGGGTACCCGCAACCGCTAACTCAAGCTTTGTACTGGAGGTATCGCTATCTTTATCCGCAAGCTCCTGCCAGCCTTGCAGAGGCCACAAAACATGGGGCATGGCGGTGTCCTTGAATACCAAATTATTGACGCCGGTAGGGCGGCTAGGATCCAGGTAAAAAGTTCGCAGATAAGTATGTAGCCATTCGGGACCCCGAGAACGAGCAACCAAAGACAGATCGGGCGGGGTTACGCCAAACCAGCCTTCGGAATCCTTGGACTGCATTGCGATGGTCATGGGATCGTGGATCTTATCGGTGGTAAACATCAGGTTATCGGTGACCTCCTGCTCGGTCAGGCCGAGATCCTGCGCCATTCGGCTATAGCGCATATATTTGGCCGAGTGACAGCTAAGGCAGTAATTCATAAATACCTGGGCGCCCCGTTGTAAAGAGGCCTTATCATTGATATTTATCTCCACGGTATCGAGAGGGTAGTTGCTTGATGCGGCCCAAACCAAGGAGGTCGATGAGATAAAAAGGAGTAAACACGTCGTCATTCTTTTCATTTTGAGGTCACCCTTTCCGGAACGGGTTTGGTTTTATCCATCTTGGTATAGATTGGCATTAGCAAAAAGAAAGCAAAATAAAGTATTGAAAATACCCGGGCAAACATGGTCATTAACGGTGTGGCCGGTTGGGTACCCAGGTAGCCTAGTCCCAGAAAGCTAATGACGAAGATTCCGATGGCAGCCTTATAAAGCCATCCTCGGTAACGAATAGACTTGACCGGGCTGCGGTCCAGCCACGGCAGGAAAAACCATAGAAAGATGGCGGCATCCATGGCAAGGACGCCTAGTAATTTGTCGGGGACTGATCGCAATATGGAATAGAAAGGGGTGAGGTACCACAGAGGCCTGATATGCTCAGGGGTGGCAAGTGGATTAGCGGGCGTGAAGTTGTCATGTTCTAGAAACCAGCCGCCAAAACCGGGAGCATAGAAAACAACCCAGGCAAACAGGAGCAGAAATACCCCAACCCCCCATAGATCCTTGACCGTGTAGTAAGGGTGGAAGGGAATACCGTCCAGAGGGACGCCTTTGGGGTCCTTTTTCTCTTTGATTTCTACTCCGTCCGGATTATTAGAGCCTGTTTGGTGCAAGGCGATAATATGAGCGACAACCAACGCCAGCAGCAATAAAGGCATCAGAAACACATGGAAGGCGAAGAAGCGGTTTAAGGTCGCGTCAGAGACCACAAAATCGCCCCGGATCCATTCGGATAAGCCTTCACCGATAAGTGGAAAAGCCCCGAAGAGGGAAATGGTGACCTGGGCGCCCCAGTAAGACATTTGTCCCCAGGGTAGTAAGTAACCCATAAAAGCTTCTGCTATCAGGGTAAGGTAGATAAGCACACCAATAATCCACACTAATTCCCGGGGTTTTTTGTGGGAACCGTAAATGACTCCCCGAAACATATGGAGATAAATCAAAATGAAGAATGCCGAGGCCCCGGTAGAATGCATGTAGCGGATCAACCAGCCCCACTCCACATCCCGCATAATATATTCGACGGAGCCGAAGGCCAGATCGGCCGCCGGCTTATAATGCATGGTCAGAAAGAGTCCGGTAACTAACTGGATAACCAGCACCAGCATGGCCAAAGAGCCAAAAAAATACCAAACATTGAAATTTTTTGGCGCGTAATACTCCGATAAATGCTCTTTCCATGGCTGGGAAATGGGAAGGCGGGCATCAATCCAGGTAAAAATTTGATTTATTGTATTTTTCATTAGGTTGCCTCACTCGGAGATTCGCCAATACGCAGGCGGTTTTCAGCAAGAAAGCGGTAGGGCGGCACCTCCAAATTGGTGGGGGCCGGAACTCCATCATAAACTCGCCCCGACAGATCAAAACGAGAACCATGGCAAGGGCAGAAAAAGCCGCCCTGCCAGTCAGGACCTAAATCCTCTGGAGCAACTTCCGGACGGAAGGTAGGGGAACACCCCAGGTGAGTGCAGATCCCGACAACCACTAAAATTTCAGGCTCAATGGAGCGGTAGACGTTTTGAGCGAAGGGGGGTTGCTGCTCTTCCACTTCACTGTGAGGGTCCCGAAGTATATCCTCCCCAGTCATCGCCTCTACGCTTTCCAGTTCTTCTTGGGTCCGACGGAGAATCCAGACCGGTTTGCCACGCCACTCGACGGTCATGATATGGCCTGGCTCAAGGTTGCTAATATCGACTTCCACAGGGGCCCCTGCGGCTTGCGCCCGTTCGCTAGGCTGCATGGATTTAACAAACGGCACGGCCGTAAAGCCCATGCCTACGCCTCCAACCACTGTTGTAGCCGCTGTTAAAAAGCGGCGTTTGCCCTGATCGACGCTATCTGTACTCATATTTTGCTCCCTTAACTAAAGGCCGATAAATCAAAACTGTTATGTAATATAGTTGTTTGAACGAGCGCCTTGGCAAAATTTCAGGGCGTTTAATTTCTGATGCCCTCGTTTTATCTTGCTAAGCCGCTGTAAAAATATTATGCATAGGTGTTTAAAAGAAGTTCGGAGCGTCGTTTGCATCGCGCAATTCTAACACAAAGAACCTAAAAATTTAGTAATATTAAGGATAGTGATTAAGAAGGCTTAGGCCAGCAGGGCGGCAATGATACTGGTAATGAAGATGCCGTCAAATGTCCCTGCGCCGCCGATCGAAGTTATCGGCGTGCCTATTCGGCGAATATCCTTAAGGCGCAGGATATCCGCTCCTAATAGAACTTCCAAGGTTCCGGCAATATAGGCTAGCGGTGCTCGGCGCTCAGGAGTGATTGCCTGTGCGCAAGCGCGACGCATAAGGGGGCGATAAAAATAGGCATTCCAATGAGAAGAAAGGCCAGTAAAAGACGACGAGGAGAGAAGGGCATTACCGCTATGCCAAAGCAAATGGAGTTTGGGAGAGTCAATTATTAAAGCTTGAACCGTAAGGTCTGTCCTTTGAGGCGAAAAGATATTGAAATGAGGTGCCATTACCTCCATATTCGGTAAACGAGCCAACAGGGGGCTAAATAACGTTTAATATATAGGCTTAAATTTAGCCCCAAGGTATCGTTTTTTACTGGGTTCTCGGGTGGGAGCGTGTCGTTTCGCGCCATGCTCTCCCGAGAAGATATTAAACCGTCGTTTAATTCCAAGGAAGTTTTGTACCATGCCGATCTATGAATATCGCTGCGAAGCCTGTGGCCATAAAATGGAGTTGCTGCAAAAGATAGCTGAAGAGCCATTACTTCAGTGTCCTTCTTGTGGTAAGGAACAATTGCGTAAGTTGGTATCCGCTGTCGGATTTCGGCTCAAAGGGGGCGGCTGGTACGAAACTGATTTTAAAAGCGGTAATAAGCGAAACTTGGCTGCTTCCAATGACGCCTCTAAAGAAAGTTCGAACAACAAGGAAGGCCCAGGCAAGGCAAAGGATAAGCAGGAGAAAACTCCTGGGGCTAATTCCAAGCCTACAGGCGATGCTGCTGCTACTGGCTAGGGGTCTAGCCTAAATAGGATGTTGTCCTTTAGGGGCTGTTGGAAAGGTTCCCTATCCAGCTTTGAATTCTGAGTCTTAAAAAATTAAGTCGTTGAATTTAATTTATATTTAGATTGACTGCAATTCAATAAATGAGTAACTTTCAAAGATTTTCCAACAGCCTCTAAGGATTCTTTCATGCGTAGCCACTATTGCGGCGAACTTTCCGAGGCCCATCTTGATCAAAGTGTCACTTTATGCGGCTGGGTAAATCGCCGCCGAGATCATGGTGGGGTAATTTTTATTGATCTTCGTGATCGGGAGGGCCTCATTCAATTGGTTTTTGATCCAGAGTATTCTCCGGAAAGCTTTAGGCATGCCGAACAGATACGGAGTGAATATGTGCTTCAGGTCAAGGGCCGGGTACAGCACCGGCCGGAAGGCACCGAAAATCCAGATCTCAAGACAGGCCAAGTGGAAGTATTGGGTCAGGAACTCATTTTACTTAATGCTTCGGAAACGCCGCCTTTTCCAGTGGATGAAAAATTAGAGGTGGGCGAAGACATCCGGCTGCGCTATCGTTATATTGACCTCCGGCGGCCAGAAAGCTTGCAGCGCCTGCGGTTCCGTTCCGCCATTATTCGGCAATTGCGCAAGTTTTTGGATGAGCGGGGTTTTCTCGATATTGATACGCCCATTCTCACCCAGTCAACGCCAGAGGGCGCCCGGGATTTTTTGGTGCCAAGCCGTACCCATCCCGGCCAATTTTTTGCCTTGCCTCAGTCCCCCCAGTTATTTAAACAGCTCCTCATGGTTGCTGGGGTGGATCGCTACTATCAAGTAGTGCGCTGTTTTCGTGATGAAGATCTACGGGCCGATCGCCAGCCGGAATTTACGCAGCTCGACATAGAGGCTTCCTTCCTTCATGAGGAGACGCTTATGGCGTTAATGGAAGAGATGTTCAAGGAGCTGTTTGCCACGGTATTAGAAGTGCCCCTCCATACCCCCTTTGTCCGGATGCCCTATGCCGAAGCCCTGGCCTGTTTTGGTTTAGATAAACCTGATTTGCGCATTCCCCTGCGATTGGTAGAGGTGGGGGATTTGATGAAAACAGTGGATTTTAAGGTTTTTGCCCAGCCAGCCCAGGATCGGGATGGACGAGTCGCCGCATTGAGATTGCCCGGCGGCGGCAAACTTAGCCGTAAAGAAATTGAGGAGTATACTCAATTTGTGGCTATCTACGGCGCCAAGGGTTTGGCTTATATTAAAGTGGTTGAGCGCAGCCGCGGGCGGGAGGGATTGCAGTCCCCTATCCTCAAGTTTTTGCCCGATGAAGTGATTGGAGCCATGCTGGAACGAACGGAAGCTGAAAATGGAGATATCGTATTTTTCGGTGCTGATAAAGCGTCCATTGTTAATGAATCCCTTGGAGCCTTGCGAGTGAAATTAGGCCACGATCATGGCTTGGTAGAGCATGGCTGGAGTCCGCTATGGGTCATAGATTTTCCTATGTTCGAGTGGGATGAGGATGACCACCGTTGGCATGCCTTGCATCACCCTTTTACTTCTCCCAAAGAAGAAGATCTCTCCTTATTGGAGCAGAATCCGGGAGCTTGCCGCTCCCGTGCCTATGATTTAGTGCTCAATGGTACCGAGGTGGGCGGGGGATCCATCCGCATTTCCCAGTCCCAAGTGCAGAGTCAAGTGTTTCGCTTGCTAGGTATTGGCGATGAGGAAGCCCAAGATAAATTTGGATTTCTTTTGGACGCGCTGAAATATGGCTGCCCGCCCCATGGTGGGATTGCGTTTGGTTTGGATCGGCTGGTCATGCTGATGACTGGAAGCGCCTCGATCCGGGAGGTCATCCCGTTTCCCAAGACCCAGACGGCGGCTTGCCCGCTTACCGGCGCGCCAGGCCAGGTTGCGGAAGCGCAGTTGCGGGAGTTGGGGATTGGCGTGCGCAGGCTAGCTTCGGATAAAGTCTAACCCATTGAATATTATTGGAATACCGCTGAAGATCCGCAATTTCTAATCAAAGCGGAAACCTCTTGTAGTAAGGCGAGGGCTACCCAGTAGCCATAATTCTTTAGTAAAATGGTAAGGTATTTCTTACTTACTGCCTTTATAGCGAGGACTATTAGAGATGGCCGAAGCAGCAGTCATTCAGAGCTATATTGATCTGCGCGATAGTGAATGTGAAGCGCGGGTTGCCAAAGCCAAGGCGGCTTTAGGCGCTCAGGTTGTTATTCTTGGACACCATTATCAACGGGAAGAAGTTTTTCGGTTTACTGATTATGCTGGCGATTCTCTGAAATTATCCCGCCAGGCCGCTGTTTCAGAGGCCAAATATATCGTTTTTTGTGGCGTTCATTTTATGGCCGAAGTGGCGGATATTCTGTCCCGCCCCGAGCAAATCGCTATTCTCCCTGATATGGCGGCAGGCTGTGCCATGGCTGATATGGCCGATCTCGCTAAAGTGGAGCGGGCCTGGCGGGAGCTAGGCCAGATTTTGGAGCCCGAGGAGAAGGTAACCCCGGTTACCTATATCAACTCCGCTGCTAACCTCAAGGCTTTTTGTGGCCGTCATGGCGGCATCGTCTGTACTTCAAGCAATGCTGAGGCCGTGCTGAATTGGGCCTTTGAGCGCCGTGAAAAAGTGTTGTTTTTCCCTGATCAACACTTGGGGCGCAATACCGCCTACCGCATGGGTATTCCACTAGAGAAAATGGCGGTTTGGAATTTTAATCGGCCCAATGGGGGGTTGACGCAGGAGCAAATCCAGGAAGCACGGATCATTCTATGGCAAGGATTTTGTTCGGTACACCAAATGTTCCAGCCAGAGCACATCGATCGTTTTCTAGCCCGTTACCCGGATGCAAAAGTCATATCTCATCCTGAAAATAGTTTCGAGGTCTGCCAAAAATCCCATTATGTCGGCTCAACTGAATACATTATTAAGACTATCCGAGAGGCAGAATCAGGTACCCGCTGGTTGGTGGGAACCGAGCTTAATTTAGTGAATCGCCTCCATGAGCGCTATAAAAACGAAGGTAAATCCATTCATTTTATGTCGCCCACGGTATGTATGTGCTCCACCATGTTTCGGATTGATCCTCAGCATTTAGCTTGGAGCTTGGAGAATCTACTCTCTGGCCAGGTGGTGAATCAAATCAAGGTGCCAGAAGATGAGGCAGAACTTGCCCGTTTGGCTTTGAGCCGTATGCTGGAGGTCTCTCCTTAAAGTGGGTAATATCCTTGTTACTTTTATGCAATTGAAAACAAGCTATAGGATTATATGGTCGTGAGCAAAACAGCAGCCCCGAGCGCCGCTTCTTCTATTCCGGCTAACGAGGCCCGTCGTTATGAAGTGACACGGGCGGATTTACCTTTGTCTTGCCCCATGCCCTCTATGGCGCTATGGAACTCCCATCCCCGGGTTTACCTCCCCATCGAAGAAACGGGATGGGAGCGTTGCCCTTATTGTGGGGCGGTTTATGTACTCAAGGAGGAGTAGAAAGCCGTTTTAAATATGTTTAAACATGCCCCCAGGCGCTGGCAGCCTTGAGGGCTATGGGAAAAATAGATCTAGTTAGCGGCGAAATAGCCAAAACAGCAAGGAGAGAAGCAAACTAATAAGGATGGAAGTGGTAATTGGAAAATAAAAACGAAAATTTTCCCGCTCGATGACAATATCGCCAGGAAGGCGACCCAATCCTAGCTTAGCGAGCCAGGGCCAGAGCACTCCTACCACAACCAAAATAAGCCCTAGTATGATAAGCAGCCGTGACATTATTCTGGCTTTTTAAGCTTAGTCATTAAAGAATGTAATCTCTCCATGGTACTCCAGGTAGCAGCCGGCGCAATCTTTAATAGGCAGGGACAGGTATTGTTATCCAAACGCCCACTCCATGTCCATCAAGGCAATTTGTGGGAATTTCCTGGGGGTAAGTTGAAGCCAGGGGAGGAGGTTCGCCAGGCTCTCTCCAGGGAGTTATGGGAGGAGCTAGGAATCCAGGTTCTCCAAGCCCGCCCCTTGTTGCAGGTACACCATGATTATCCGGATCGGTCCGTGCTGCTCCACGTTTGGCGAGTGGATCGTTTCTCGGGCACGCCCAAGGGGCAGGAAGGGCAGCCTGTGGTGTGGGTCTCGCCTGAAAATCTAAATGCCTATCCCTTGCCTGCGGCCAACCACGCTGTTGTGACCGCGGTGTGTTTACCGCCAACCTATCTGATTACCAAGGAGCCGGCCGGAAACCAGATGGCGTTTCTGAGCAGTTTGCGCCAATCATTACAAGCTGGGGTACAGCTGGTGCAGTTACGAGCTAAAAAGCTTAGTCCTGAGCACTACCAAAATTTGACATGGAAGGTTCAGCGCTTGTGCTTTGAATATAAGGCCATCTTATTAGTCAATACGGTGCCTGCCCAGGCCGCTGAGTGGGGGGCTGATGGGGTACATCTGACGGGTAACCATTTAATGCACCTTTCCCATCGGCCATTGCCAGCCAATAAATGGGTGGCCGCTTCTTGTCACAATGCTGCGCAGTTGGCCCATGCTGCTAATATTGGAGTGGATTTTGCCGTGCTAGGGCCTGTCTTTCATACCTCCACTCATCCTCAAGCATTACCCTTGGGGTGGGAGCGGTTTCAAACGCTCATCGCGCAAATTCCCTTTCCAGTCTATGCTCTAGGGGGGGTAGGGCCGGAGCATTTGAAGGAAGCCTGGAGCCGAGGGGCCCAAGGTATTGCCGCTATCCGGGCCTTATGGGGAGATAGGGCTGGAAGCTTTGGAGTTTCGCCATGACTGATGTCGATTTTGTTCCTACAAAACCTCATCAGCCTGGAGAATTCTCGCTTCAAGGGGTGTTTTGGGCTGGCCACGACTTAGCGCGCAAGGCCCTCGGCTGGGTATCACCCTCCACGCGCATCATTTCCCCTCCTACCGAGGGTAGGTCGCGCTCTTGGCAACAGGGAAAATATACTGCCAATTGTTGGCGAAACGCAAGTCATGCTGGCCCTCGCGCTCGCAGCAAAGTTTCACTTCGCCTGTCTGCGTGCGGGCACGCACGGGCAGGCACTCTCACTGGGGGGTCATTCAACATCCATGTTTAATTCCAATGTTTTTTTATTCTTCCGAGGAAGGGATAGGATGTTCCTCTTCTCCTGGGATTCGATGGCTTTCCGTCGCCCAGTCGCTGAGATCAATTAGGCGGCAGCGCTCGCTACAAAAGGGACGCCAGGGATTCTCCTCAGACCAGAGGGCTTCTTGGCCACAAGTAGGGCAATTGACATGGCGTTTTTTATCTTTGTTCATAAGAATTAGTTCCGTTGCTGGGAAGCCAAGAAGAGATATTTTTGATGGTAATGTTCTACTTGGCGTTGCAAGGTTGCCAGATCAGTATCATTGACAATGATATCATCCGCGGCTGCCAGCCGGACAGCCCGCGGGGATTGGGCCCGAAGAATGGCCTCGATCTCGGTATCCGAGAGCTGGTCCCGGGCCTTTACTCGCTGGCGCTGGATAGCATCGGGGATATCAATGACCAGGGTTCGGTCAACGATGTCTTTCTGGGCGATTTCCACCAGCAACGGAATAACCAGAACGCAGTAGGGTGCGCTAAGCCGGGTAGCCCGGCGTTTCATCTCCTGGAGTATGCGTGGGTGCAGTATCGCTTCCAGGCGGGTTTTTAGCGCTTCGCTGGTAAATACGAGGTGCCGGAGGCGGGATCGATCCAGCCCTCCCTGGGCATTTAATATTTCCCTGCCAAAAGTGGTAACAATCTCGGCAAGAGCCGGCTGGCCAGGTTTGACCAGCTCTCGGGCGATAATATCAGCATCAATAACAGGAACGCCTAATTCGGAAAAAATCTTGGCTACTGTGGATTTGCCGCTACCGATGCCGCCCGTGAGTCCAACTTTGTAAGACATTTTTCCTGGCGTTTCATAAGGGCTGAATTTAACTTTGTCCATTCAAGATTTTATCTTCCGGTTAGAGAAAGATAAAATTGATTGATATCCTGTCCCCACATCAAGGCAAGCCAGCCCGCGGCAGCGAGATAAGGGCCGAATGGGATAGGGGTCTCCCGGTGTTGGCTGGAAAGATAAAGCCATGCGGTCCCTAACAGGGCGCCTACTATCGAGGAAAGCAAAATAATGGCAGGCAGCATCGTCCAGCCTAGCCAAGCCCCAAGAAGTGCTAAAAGTTTGAAGTCGCCGTACCCCATGCCCTCTTTCTTGGTTAGCAGCCGAAACAGATGGTAAACCAGCCATAGGGAAAGATAACCTGTTATCGCACCAATAAGACTGGTTCGGGCATCCGTGAACACTTCAAATAAACCTAGCCCTAAACCAAACCAAAGAAAAGGGAGCGTAATATTGTCAGGCAGCAGTTGATGATCGAAATCAATAAAGGTGAGCGTAATCAGCGCATAGCTTAAGAGCAATGCTGCCATTGTTTCCCAGCTGACGCCAAAGCGCCAAGCTACGGCAATAGAAAGGATACCGGTTAGTAGCTCTACCAGGGGATAGCGGAGAGAGATAGGCGCTTTGCAGTGACGGCAGCGTCCCCTAAGCAAGAGGTAGCTGAATAAGGGAATGTTCTCCTGTGCCCGGATTGTACGACGGCAGGCGGGGCAGTGAGAGCGGGGGAGAGAGAGCGTTAACGGTTCCCGCTCCGGCTGTGGCTTGCCATGTAATTCTGCACACTGCTCTTCCCACTGCCTTTCCATCATGAGAGGAAGGCGGTAAATGACGACATTGAGGAAACTGCCGACGGTTAAGCCCAGCAGAAAGGCTGATGCCATAAAGGCAGCGGGATGACTCTCGAAAAAAACAATAGCTTCCATTAATTCCAACTAAATCCAGTTAAACTACTGAACCCATTTTGAAGATGGGTAAGTACATTGCGATAACAAGGCCGCCTACCAGAACGCCTAGTATTGCCATGATGAGGGGTTCTAGCAAGCTGCTCAGGGCATCGACCGCATTATCTACTTCTTCTTCGTAGAAATCCGCCACTTTGCTCAGCATTTGATCAATTGAACCCGCCTCTTCCCCGATAGCCACCATCTGCACCACCATGTTAGGAAATAATTGGCTACTGCGCATAGCCGCTTGTAGCTGGGTGCCGGTGGAGACCTCATCGCGTATACGGAGGATGGCTTGAGTATAGACAGAATTACCCGCAGCGCCGGCCACGGAAACCATGGCTTCCACCAAGGGGACGCCGGCCGCAAACATGGTGGAGAGGGTGCGGGCATACCGGGCGATAGTTGCCTTATTCAGGATTTCGCCGATCACCGGCAATTTGAGTAGTAGTCTATCGAAGAGATGGTTAATCTTTTGCGAGCGCCGTTTAGCCTCCATAAGACCGTAGATAGCGCCTCCCATAGCTCCGAAAATGGCCCACCACCATTCTTGAAAAAGAGCGGAAAGCTTGAGGACTAGCAAGGTGAGGGCGGGCAGATCGGCGCCGAAGTTCTGGAACAAAGCCTCAAATTGGGGAATAACAAAGATGAGCAAAATAGCAGTAATAATAAAAGCGACCACCACCACAGCGGTAGGATAAAATAATGCTTTTTTTATCTTTCCCTTGATGGCTTCTGTTTTTTCTTTATACATGGCGATTTTATCCAGCAGCGTTTCTAGAGTGCCGGATTGCTCTCCCGCGTGGACCAGGTTGCAAAAAAGCGGATCAAATTGCCGTGGATGTTGTTTAAGCGCTTCGGCCAAGGTGCCGCCACCTTCCACTTCCCCCTTGATTTTTAGGACCATCTCTTGCATGGAGATGCTTTCATGGCCGCGGCCTATAATTTCGAAGGCTTGAACCAGGGGTACGCCCGCGGCCATCATGGTTGCAAGTTGACGGCTAAATATCGCGATCTCCTTCGGGGTGATTTTTTTCTTGCGCTGACCGAGCAGAGACTTAGGCTTTTTGCGCACCTTGAGGGGCACAATACCCTGGCGTCGCAGATCCGCCTTCACCATGCTGAGGTTTTTACCGCCTACTTCGCCTTTAATTTTATGTCCTTGCCGGTTAGCGCCTTCCCATATAAAAATTTGCTGTTTTGCTGCCGCTTGTGCCATCTGATTACTCCTTCGTCACTCGGTTGATTTCCTCTATACTAGTCACGCCATCAATAATTTTTTTAAGCCCCGATTGGCGGAGATCGGCGACGCCTTCTTTTTTTGACTGCTCCGCAAGTTCCATGGAGTTGCCTCCCGCCATAATGATGCGGCCCATCTCTTCCGATACGGGCATGACCTGATAGATGCCCACGCGGCCTTTATAGCCTTTTGTACAGTGCTCGCAGCCTGCGGCCTTATAAAGGGTGGGCGTGGTTTCCAGTTGGGTTTTGGTAAAACCCTCTTCTAGCAGCACTTCGTGGGATATCTTTTCGGGTGCCTTGCAGCGGGAGCAGAGACGCCGGGCCAGGCGTTGGGCGATGATCAAAGAAACTGCCGAGGCAATGTTATAGGACGCCACCCCCATGTTTAATAGCCGGGTCAGGGTTTGGGGCGCGTCGTTGGTATGAAGGGTGGAAAGCACCATATGGCCGGTTTGGGCAGCTTTAATAGCAATTTCAGCCGTTTCCAGATCACGAATTTCCCCCACCATGATGACATCGGGGTCCTGACGTAAGAAGGCTTTAAGGGCACCGGCAAAAGTCAAACCGACTTTGGGGTAGACATTGACCTGGTTAATACCAGGCAGATTGATTTCGGCTGGATCTTCGGCAGTGGAGATATTACGGTCCGCGGTATTAAGAATATTAAGCGCGGTATAAAGAGATACCGTTTTACCACTACCCGTGGGGCCGGTAACGAGCACCATCCCATAAGGGCGGTGAATGGTTTCTAGAAATATTTGTTGTTGTCTTTCTTCATAACCCAGTGCCTCGATTCCCATTTGCGCGCTGGAGGGGTCCAGGATACGAAGAACAATTTTTTCGCCGAATAAGGTGGGGCAGCTATTTACCCGAAAATCAATGGCACGGTTCTTGGAAATATTCATTTTCATGCGCCCATCTTGAGGTACGCGCCGTTCGGAAATATCCAAGCGAGCCATGACCTTGAGGCGGGCTGCTAGCCGGCCGGCCAGAGTAACCGGCGGGGTAGCGACTTCCCGCAGCACCCCATCTTGCCGATATCGGACCCGATAGATTTTTTCATAGGGCTCAAAATGAATATCCGATGCTCCCTGATGAATAGCATCCAACAGAACCTTATTAATAAAACGAACTACTGGGGTATCATCAGCCTCCGATTCAGCAGTATTTTCTGGAGGCTCATTTTCACCCCCGGAGATGTCAAGGTCATCTAGTGCCGTATCGTTTAGCTCCGCTAAGGAAGTGTCTTGGGCCTCCATGGCCCGATCGATCATTCGTGCTAGTTTGTCTTCTTCAACAAGGATAGCTTCGGTATTAATTCCCGTATGGAACTTGATTTCGTCTAATGCTTGCAGGTTGGTGGGATCGGCCACGGCAACGAATAGACGATTCCCACGCTTGAATAAGGGTAGTGCCTGGTGTTGGCGAACCAATTTTTCTTCCACTAGCCCTTTGGGAAGATAATCCAAATCCAGGGCATTGATATCGAAGAGGGGGACGCCGAATTCCTGGGAGGCTGCTTGACCAATATCCAGACTTTTAAGTAGCTTTTGCCGTACCAGGTAAGTCACTAAAGGAGTACCGTTCTTGCGGGAATGCTCTTGGGCTTGCCGGGCATTGGCTTCGCTAAGCAATCCATCCTCTACTAAACGGCGGACCAGACCGCTCATTATGATCTGTACTCCAGGAGTGGCCATATACTTTAATTTACCTCCAGCAGACGGGATATTCCGTAGCGACAATCTCAATCATGGAAAAGCCATGGAGCGAATTTTCCTCATAACTTTAAAGGTATCGCAAGATTACGCTGATTCTTGAGGAGAATGGAACCGGCAGGGGAGAAAATCATAGCCAGAAAACCGCTACAATGGGGATTTAAAACTTTTAGGAGGGAGCAAAGTGCCGCGAGGTTGGAGATTATTGGGGCTGATGGCGTTATTGCTTATAGGGTTATCAGCGATGGGATGCGGCCAGAAAGGCCCGCTCTACTTACCAAAAGAAAATGGGATGATGCAAAAGGTAAACTGAATGATGGAATATTTTCATTACCGCTATAACGTTTTATGGGCGGAAGAGATTCCCTTGCCGGAGATTGCAAGCCGTTTTGACACGCCCTGCTATGTTTATTCTCGCGCTGCGATTGAGCATCAGTGGCGGGCGTTTGATCAAGCTTTTGAGAAGCATCCCCACCAAATATGCTATGCAGTGAAAGCAAATTCTAATCTAGCGGTTTTAAATATTTTAGCCCGTTTGGGGTCGGGCTTTGATATTGTGTCGGTAGGCGAGCTGGAACGGGTGTTGGCGGCAGGGGGCGATCCTGGACGGATCGTGTTCTCTGGCGTGGGTAAGCGTGCTGACGAGATGGAGCGGGCTCTTGCTGTCGGTATTGCTTGCTTCAATGTGGAATCCGAAGCCGAGTTGATCCGTTTGAATGAGATTGCTGGCAAGTTGGAGCAGCGGGCGCCGGTGTCTTTACGAGTAAACCCGGACGTGGACGCGCGCACCCACCCTTATATTGCGACGGGGTTGCGTGATAATAAATTCGGTATAGAAATCGATCAGGCTCTGGCGGTTTATGCTCGTGCGGCTACCCTACCTCATATCGATATCCTTGGGGTGGATTGTCATATCGGCTCTCAGCTTACTTCTTTATCCCCTTTTTTGGCTGCTCTGGAACGGGTATTAGCGTTAGTAGACCAACTCGCCGAGAGAGGGATTAAAATCCGCCATATTGATCTTGGAGGTGGTTTGGGAATTATCTATCGGGATGAGGCGCCTCCAAGCCCTCAGCAGTATGCCGCGGCTTTACGGCAGAAATTAGCGGGGAGAAACTTGGAAATATGGATCGAACCCGGTCGAGCCATTGTTGGCAACGGAGGAGTGTTGCTAACTCGGATCGAGTACCTTAAACAGGCGCCCCAGAAGAATTTCGCCATCGTGGACGCAGCGATGAATGATTTGCTTCGTCCAGCGCTCTACGATGCCTGGCAGGAGATTATCCCGGTGGCTGTGGACGCCACGGGGGAACCGCTCTTTTTTGACGTGGTGGGTCCAGTGTGCGAGACCGGCGATTTTCTTGGCAAGCGGCGCCAGCTTGCCATTGAGGCAGGAGATTTACTTGTAGTGCGTGCTGCGGGGGCCTATGGTTTTACTATGAGTTCCAATTATAACTCCCGGCCCCGAGCTGCTGAGATAATGGTGGACGGCGCTGAGGCCCATTTAGTACGGGAGCGGGAAACCGTGGAGTCCCTCTATCGGGGTGAAGCGACCTTGCCTGGATAGTGTGTTAGCCAGTATCAACAATGCCAAGAAGATAACGGGTGGTAGTAGCCGTGGAGCGTATTCCTGAGCCTGAGCTAATGGATGATGAGACCCAAGCACGGGCCTATGCGGAGGCTGATTTTTCTGAACCCAACAGCCGTTTTATTGAACTGCTCCGGGGCGCTTTCCCTTCTGATGCCTTGAGTGGCTATGTGCTCGATTTAGGGTGTGGTCCGGGAGATATTACCTTACGGGTGGCGCGGGCCTGGCCTTCCTGTATCGTCCATGGTGTGGACGGTGCTGCGGCGATGTTGCATTATGGGCAACGAGCGGTTAGCGAAGCTGGGTTAAAGGCGCGGGTAAAGTTTGTGCATGGCCGGCTGCCGGCAGTGCGTTTACCTCGGGAACAATACGATGTGTTGATTAGCAATAGTCTGCTTCACCATCTCCTTGAACCGGCCATTTTATGGGATTGTCTCAAGCGCTACGGCGTTAGGGGCGCACCGGTCTTTATTATGGATCTGCGCCGCCCGGCAGCCCGTAGTGAGGCAGCAGCTTTAGTGGATCAATATGCTGCGGAAGAGCCAGAAATATTGCAGCGGGATTTTTTCAACTCCCTGCTGGCGGCCTTTAAGCCTGATGAACTCCAGGAGCAGCTAGCCCAGGCAGGACTGAATTCCCTGGAGGTAGCGGTGGTGAGCGATAGACATTTGGCCATTTCGGGATTTTTAACCCTTTCCTAATGGGATTGATATTTTTTGTCCTTGATTAAGTAAGCATAATGCGTATTGCTTTTACCAAAATGCAGGGTTTGGGCAATGATTTCGTAGTCATTGACGCCCTTTCCCAGCCGCTGTCCTTAACCGCCTCCCAGGTACGCTGGATTGCCAATCGCCGCTTGGGCATAGGCTGTGACCAAGTGTTATTAGTAACGCCTGCTTCTTTGCCAGCGATCGACTTTGGTTATCGGATTTTTAATGCTGACGGCGGCGAGGTAGAGCAATGTGGTAATGGTGCCCGATGTTTTGCCCGCTTTGTGCGGGAGCAGGGGCTTACCGACAAAAATGTGCTGCGGGTCCAGACTGCAAGCGGCATTATTGAGCTGCAATTAGAAACTGATGGGCAAATCACGGTAGACATGGGTGTGCCCCGTTTTGCTCCCCATCAAATCCCGTTTAAGGTAGACCAGGAGGCAGACTATTATTCACTGGAGCTCGATGGGCAGCAGGTGGAAATTGGAGCCGTATCCATGGGCAACCCCCACTGTGTATTGCGGGTACCCGCTGTTGATACTGCCCCGGTAGCCCATTGGGGACCCTTGCTGGAAAGCCACCCCCGCTTTCCTCAGCGGGTGAATGTGGGGTTTGCGCAAATCGTCTCCCCCGGCCATCTCCGGCTGCGGGTTTATGAGCGAGGCGCTGGCGAGACCCCCGCTTGCGGAACTGGAGCCTGCGCTGCCGCGGTGATAGGCAAGCGGCGGGGCTGGCTGAGTGGACAAGTTAATGTGGATCTGCCTGGCGGGCGCTTAGGTATTCACTGGGAAGGCGATGGTAAATCTGTTTGGATGAGCGGACCGGCAGAGATTGTATTCAAGGGAAGTATCGAGCTATGAGAAAGAAAGCAGGAGAGAAGGAAACGCGGAAAACTCCATTGGAGGAAGTGCAGGAGCGGGAGCAGTCCATAGCAAAATATCTACAGACCCATCCAGATTTTTTTGCTCGCCATCCGGATCTTCTAAGCGAATTGACCATTCCCCATCCTAGCGGCGCTGCAATTAGCCTGGTGGAGCGGCAATTAGCGCTATTGCGCGGACAGAACAGGGAATTAAAGCGGCAGCTGCGCGATTTAATTGAAAATGCTATGGTCAATGACGACTTAAGCAAAAAGGTGCATAAATTAGCATTGGGGGTGTTGACAGCGGCTACTCCCCAGGCGGCGATTGAAGTCTTATTTTCCTCTTTACAGACTGGTTTTGACGTGGATGTTATTGCCTTAAGGTTATTCTTCGATGGTAAATCTTTGCCCCCTCCCGCGCCGGATCATCTTAATGTGATGCGAGTTTCTCGAAATGCCCCTGAACTTGAAGTGTTCGCCAGTGTTTTGAAAAGCCCCCAACCCATTTGCGGTCGGCTCACTGTAGAGCAGAGAGATTATTTATTTGGAGAAGAGGCGGAACGGGCGGTCTCTTGCGCTTTGATTCCCTTGGGTGAAGAGCAGCGCCGGGGGATGCTTGCCATGGGCAGCCAAGAACCGAACCGGTTCAGGGCTGATCTAGGAACGATATTTCTGGATTATTTGGGGGTCATTGTGGAGCGGGCTCTGCATCGCCATTGGCCATACTGAATCATGGAAGAGGAACAGCAAATTTGGATACAAAAATTCTTTACTCATCTCCAGTATGAGCGGGGATTATCGCCGCAAACGGTTGTTAGTTACCGTCGTGACCTTGCAAAAGCTATTGCCTTTTGCGGCCGCAATGGGATCGGGAACTGGCAAGAACTGGATGCCCAAAGAGTGCGGGCGCTGGTGGTCGCCCATCACCAGGCGGGGCTTTCCGGAAGGAGTATTCAACGTCTTTTGTCGGCCCTCCGTAGCTTCTACGTCTACCTGCAGCGTGAAAACATCGTGGATCATAATCCGGCTCAAGGGATTTCCGCTCCCAAGGGGAAACGGGCGTTGCCCCCTAGCCTTGATGTGGATCAAACTGCCCAATTATTGAATACTCAACCTTGTAGCGATCTCTTGCTTCGCGATCAAGCCATACTGGAGTTATTCTATTCTTCCGGACTACGGTTGGCTGAATTGGTTGGCTTGAATTTAAGCGCTTTGGACCTGGATACCGCTTTAGTGCGGGTCGTTGGCAAAGGCGCCAAAACGCGGGAAGTCCCCCTTGGTAGGCGGGCTAAAGTAGCCCTGTTAGCCTGGCTTCCAGTACGGGCAGGGTGGATCAACCAGAGCCAAGAGGCCGTCTTTATAACTCGCCACGGCCGCCGTCTCTCTCCCCGCGCGGTACAAAAACGGCTGCGTCTTTGGGGGCTGCGGCAAGGCTTCGATGTGGCCATCCATCCCCATCGCCTGCGGCATGCTTTTGCCTCCCATTTACTGGAATCCAGCGGTGATTTGCGGGCAGTGCAGGAACTATTAGGCCATGCCGATATCAGTACGACGCAAATTTATACCCATTTGGATTTTCAACACCTTGCTAAAATTTATGATCAAACCCATCCCCGAGCTAGAAAAAAGCGCTAGCTGATCACAGTTTAGGGTTGGAATCCGAAAAATAAAGAGGTGGCAGTCGATATCAGTTAAATAAAGACGGGGGCGAGGTTTTAGCAGTATGCAAAGCCGATAGTCGCCTGTTGCATTTTCTCAACTGAAGAGTCCACGGGATGTCGTTTGCTACTCGATTTGACGAACTCAAAGCCATGGGGGATTTACCCTCCCCTTCTGGGGTTGCCCTCGAAATTATGCGTCTTACCCAGCGTGAGGAAACCTCCATCCAGGACTTGGCCAGGGTCATCCAGGCCGATCCGGCCCTTGCAGGAAGGCTGCTTAAGTTTGCTAACTCTGCCTCCGTGGGCGTCCGCCGCCCGGTGGTTGCTATCGAAGACGCGGTAAAATTGCTAGGTATTGCCGCTATCCGTCAGTTTGTCCTGGGGATTTCCGTCCTTTCAAATTATAGCCATGGCCGTTGCGAAGGCTTCAACTACCCTGGTTTTTGGTCCCATTCTTTAGCGACAGCACTGGCTGCCCAGGCGCTTGCTAGCTTGGAGCGCGTTATTGCTCCAGAGGAGGCGTTTACTTGCGGTTTGCTTGCGTGCGTGGGGCAGTTGGGTTTAGCCACTATTTATCCTGATGGCTATACCGCCATTCTACTATCATGCAGCCGCGAAGATGAGCAAGCCTTGCTCGCCCGCGAGCAAGAGGAATTTGCCACCAATCATAGGGAAATGACCATGGCGCTACTGGAAGACTGGGGTTTACCCCCTATCCATCTGGAAGGAATCGCGGCCAGCTATCAGCCCGGGCCGGGAGGGTTAGAGGATGCTTCGCGGGTCCAGCGGATAGCTCGGCAACTCTATTTTTCCGGCCATATTGCCAAGTTTTGTGTGGCCCAAGCCGCTGAGCAGTCTAATCGGTTGGTAAATTTGGAGGAGCTTGCTTCCTGCTTTGCATTGGATAAAACAGGCTTGGAGCAGTTGCTTAAAAAAATTACGCAAGCGTGGACCAAATGGGGACGGTTATTGGCAGTGCCTACCCAGGAAGTGCCTTCTCTAGCTAACCTCAAAGAGGAGCTGCAAGGGAAGATGGAGCGGCAAATCTCTGCTCCAGAGGCTAGCGATTTTACCCCGCTTAGGATATTGCTAGTTAGCGATGATGAATTGAATTGCAAACGCTTTACGGGTTGGCTTGAGAGCATGGGACATTCGGTGAACGTTGCCCGCGAGGAGAAGGAGGGACTCTCCCTGATTCTGGAAAACCGATGCCAACTTGTCATTTATGAGCACCGCTTACCCGGAGCGAATTCCATGAAATTCTGCCGGAGCTTGCGGGAAATGAAGTGCGGCCGGCAGATTTACCTTATTGTGTTAACTGGCATGGTAAGCGGAGGTGAGGCCATCCGGATCTTCGAGGCAGGGGCCGATGATCATATCGCTAAACCTTTTAACTACGAGGTGTTACAAGCTCGCGTTGGAGGCGGGGAACGTTTGATTCGCCTCAGGGAAGAGGCGGAACAGGAGCGGGAAGCGGTTCGTGGCTATCTGGCGGATTTAGCCGTGGCTAATCGACGTCTTGGGCAAATGGCGATGACCGATTCACTGACGGGGCTTCCTAATCGCCGTTATGCGATGGAGAGAATGGAACAAGCCTGGGCTGAATATGAGCGCAATCAAACTCCTTTCTCCTGTCTGGTGATGGATTTGGATTTCTTTAAACGGGTCAATGATCAGTATGGTCATGAGATTGGCGATAGTGTTTTGCTAGAGATCGCCAATGTGTTCCGCGGTTCGGCCCGGAGCAGCGATATAATCTGCCGTTTAGGCGGCGAGGAATTTTTGGTCGTCTGTCCCCATACCGTGGCTACTGAAGCATTTCAGGTGGCCGAACGATTACGACGCGCCGTGGAAGAGCATTCCTGGACCATGCTGGATTCTACCAGTGTATTAAGTGTCAGTATTGGTCTGGCGGCGAGTTCAGAGGGAATGCAGCACTGGAATGATCTTTACCGGCTGGCCGACCAAGCGCTTTACCAGGCAAAGCGTAATGGCCGGAACCGGGTTTGTATGGCGCCCTCTCCAAACGGGAAAGACCAAACAGTCTCCCTCGTCTATCCCGCACGGGTCCATGAAAACAATCCTCGGTTCATCTTTTGAACCGGCTCAGACACCTTTTTTAAGGCACTAGGCGAAATTCGAACCTCCCCCGCGGCGTGAGCCGTTTTACTCCCGTCTCCCGTCATTATCCCGGTAAAGTTTTTGAGAAGAATGCAGCGGTTTTGCGCTGCTCAATGGCTCCTGCGAGTGGCACTTCTACCCATCGCAGCAGGACGCTACGAGGCGACAAATAGCGCTGGGCCTTAGAAGAAGCTGAAATACGTGATATGGCGCAATA
The DNA here is from genome assembly GCF_000012805.1 of Nitrosococcus oceani ATCC 19707. GTDB lineage: Bacteria > Pseudomonadota > Gammaproteobacteria > Nitrosococcales > Nitrosococcaceae > Nitrosococcus > Nitrosococcus oceani. The sequence goes on from NC_007484.1 coordinate 347,013, forward strand.
AATTCCGGCAAATAACTAAAAACCAGATGTGAATAAAAGATCCTATCCAGCGTAACTATATGAATTTAATAAATAATTCGCTTATTGGCACGAATTCTGCTCTTTCGGTATAGAACAACAACACGAAATAAACGGATAACAAGCAACAATGAAGCAATCTTTTTTGCCGTTGGGGTTTTCTTTTAGTTTAAGAAACCCGCTATTCATTGCCAGTGTAATGCTCCCTTTTGCCGCCTGGAGAGGGGAAGTGGAAGCTGCTGAAGAATACCGGGACAGGCTGATTCCAAAAACCGATTCAAACCCTGTGGTGAAGGTAGCTCAAGGGGATGGGGCCAAAGAAGGAGGCGAAGCAGCAAGAAGCGAGCTGGCTCCCATGACGGTTACTGGTGCGGCGGATGCCCCGTTTACCAAATGAATACCTCCACGGCGGGCAGCAAATTTCCCCTGGAAATTGACCGTGTGCCCCAAAGTATCCAGGTAATTACCGAGGATGCTTTTCAAGATCAGGGCGCCCAAAGTATCGGCGATATCATGAAGCAGATGCCTTCGGCCAACGTATTCGGGTTGCGCTTTGGCCGTTTTCCAAGCGTCACTATCCGGGGCTTCGGCACCGAGCAGATTCGTAACGGTATCCAGCAATTGTTTTTTGCTGGTACTGATTTTTCCGCCCTCAGTTATATTCAGAATGTAGAGGTACTGAAAGGGCCGGGCAGCGTCCTGTTTGGGCAAGGGGGTAACGGTGGCGGGATCATCAACGTGGTGACCAAGCGCCCTTACGATCGGCTGGGGGCCGAAGTGAGCTTTACCCGGGGTGGCTGGACTGGATTCGGTGGTGATATCACCCGAGGTCAGTGGGATATCAACGCGCTTCTGACTCCGGACGGCGCCCTAAAGGCGCGCTTCACCGGTCAAGTGGAGCGTTCCGATACCTTTATTAATTTTCAGGATCTGGATCGGGAAAATTTTGGTCTGGCGCTGACCTATGACAATGGGGGGCCAGTACGAGCCTTCATCAATGCTGAGTATCAGCATCGAGAGACCTTACCGAATCCGGGCTTGCCAGCGGTAGGAACGGTGCAGGGTAGCGATGTGGGCCAGGTGCTGCGGAATACTTTTCTCGGCGAGCCTAAATTTGACAAATTAACCGTCGATGCCCCCTTGGTGCAAGCCTGGGTCGAGTTCGACGTCCTAGATAACTGGAACAATATATTCAAAAACTGGAAGGTGATCCCCCGCTATCAATATCAACAATTCAATGGGAGCCAGGATCAGGTTTTTCTTGGCGCTACCACCGTCGATCCGGTCAATGGGGATATTTTAGTGTCCCGCTCAGGCAGAACTGATTTCAATGAGAAAGATGTGATCCATATCGGCCAAATTGACATTACCGGCATGATAGACACCGGACCCCTGACCCACCAGATTCTCCTCAGTGGTGATTATCAGAATAAACGCTCGCCATCGGATGGCAACGACAACAATAAATGGTTCAACCGCATCAATGTTCCCGCCATCGATGCGCTAAATCCAGCCTATCTCTCTTCAGCGCCACAGATCAACCCCAATATCGTGACCTTTGGCCAGAATTACCAGGTTTGGGCGGCCACCTTTCAGGATGTGGTGTCCATCACTCCCTATTTCGATCTGATGGGCGGTTTCCGCTACACAACCGCCAGTGGAGGGCCCCGTGGCAACTTGGTCAACAGAGTACGGCCTGGCAATAACGAAGTCGACAACACTTCCTTTCAAATTGGTGGAACCTTTCACGTTACGGATTCGATTCACCTCTTCTCAGGCTATGGTGAAGGATTCAACCTTAATCTAGCTGGTCAAAAGGCGGATGGCTCTGCGTTTGCTCCGGGAGAGTTCGATCAGGTGGAAGCGGGCATTAAAGCTGATTTCCCCTGGGGGCTGAGGGGAACGACCTCGTTTTTTGACATCACCCGCAGCAATGTGACCACGCCGGACCGGCAAAATCCTGGTTTTTCCGTGCAAACGGGGGAGGTTCGTCACCGGGGCGCGGAGTTGGAACTAGCCTATCAAGTGACCCCCCAGTGGTATTTTCAAGGCGGTTACGCCTTTATCGACTCGGACATCACTCAAAGCAATGCGGGCGATGAGGGTAATCGGTTTCAGAATACGCCGACCCATCAAGGCAATGTTTGGACTCATTACCAATTCGACAGGGGACTGCTGAGAAATCTGACCCTTTCCAGCGGCGTGAATTTCGTCGGCGACCGGCCCCTGGATAATGCCACTACCGTCGAGCTTACCAATTTCACCATTTGAGATCTAGGCGCTTCCTACACTTATCAAAGGGTAAAACTGGAGCTATTCGCCAATAACTTGTTGGATAAACGTTATTTCCTCTCAAACAATTCTGGACTGACGGTATTTCCCGGTGCTCCCCGCTCGATTGTGGGACGGGTGTCCTTGAAGTATTAGCTGGTAACTCGTAGGGCGGATAAGTGAGCGCATCCCGCCTTCTGCGGTTGTTTGCTCTACGCAACTACGTGGCTTTTTAAACCGTTCTCGCTGCTCGGTGCATCACTTTGTTTCGCCTGCCTGTTGCAGGCAGGGGAGTGTTCACCCTCCATGGAGAACGCCAAAAGCTTAGTTTAAATCAAAAAAGGATATTCATCATGGCTAACCTGTTGAAGGTCACAACTTCACGCTTTCGCTGGCATTCATTATGGCGCAAGGTCCATTTATATCTGGCGCTGACGGTGGGTTTTTTCTTCGTGCTGCTAGGGCTGACCGGCTCGGTCAATGTTTTTCACTGGGAGTTGGAGGAACTGAGTCTGCCGGCGTTGGAAACAAGGGAGAGTCCTAAAGCGGGGCTGCCATTGAACGCCGTTATGGCCAACCTTCACCAGGCCCATCCCCAACGCCAGGGTCGTTGGCTGCTGTTCATGCCAGGTTATGAGCGGGAGTACGTCTGGGCCATCTATCCCCATCCTGAAGAGACCCGTGACGTTTTTTTTGCTCCCCTGCGGGTTCAGCTTGATCCTGGCAGCGGTAAGCTGGTGGCCGAGCATTTTTGGGGTGAAACGCTGGGCACCCTCATCTACTCCCTTCATGCTAGTTTGTTGACCGGGATCATCTGGGACCGGGACATGGGCCTGATAGGATTTCAAACCGTCACCTTTCTGGGGTTGTTTTTACTGATTTCGGCGGCCATCGGCCTCTATTTGTGGTGGCCGCGCACAGGCACCTTCCTCAAGGCCATGCGTTTCCAGCGCCAAGGCCGTGTCACCCGCACTCACTTTGAACTGCACCGGCTGGTGGGCTTTTACGGCTCGGTCATTCTCCTGGTACTAGCCTTCACCGGCTTTTCCTTCGGTTACTACGATTACCTCAAACCCCTGGTGGCAGCATTCTCCCCTGTGGAGGCAAAGCATTTCAAAGACCCGGAGGGGCTAAAATCCACGCCGGTGCCGGGAACTCAGCCGATAACGATTGAGCAAGCTGTGGCCATTGCCAACCAGGTTTTTCCTAATGCTGAACTGCGCTGGTTGGCCACGCCGGAGGGCCCCGAAGGGGTCTACGCCATTGAAAAGCGTCAGCCGGGAGAGGCCAATCAGCGCCGCCCCCGCAGCAAGGTCTGGGTTGAGCAATACAGCGGCGAAGTGCTGGCCGTGGAAGACCCCAATAAATTCACTGCGGGGGAGACCTTTTTCAATCTCATGTGGCCACTTCACAATGGCCAGGCTTTCGGTTTTCCTGGCCGTTTGCTTTGGTGTTTGGTGGGTTTCGTGCCACTCACTTTGTACATCACGGGTCTTACCCTGTGGTTGAGAAAGCGTCGGGTGCGCCGGCTTGCCCGGCACAAGGGTATGGCAGCTACGGTGGGTGGCCTCTGGCTCTGATTCCCTGCCGGGCGCCCGGGAAAGTGGGGGATAAAACTTAATCATCCGCCTCAAGGGATGGGTGCCCGGTTTTTTTCTGGTTAAGTCTTGCCGGGCCGGTTGGCTTACAGCCCCATAAAAAGCGTGGATAGGGCATAGCACATCCACCGATACCTTATGGTCAAACAGGAAGAAAAAAAATGAAGAAATCCTTTTCGCCGCTGGTCTTCTCTGCCAGTCTGGGAAGCAAGTTGTTCGTTGCCAGCTTAATATTTCCGCTTTCCGCCTTGGCGGCGGAGGTTATGGCCCAAGCCGATAGGGCGAAGCAAGAAGGCGGAGCAGAGAGGATCGAGCTGGCACCCATGACGGTGACGGGCCAGGCCCTGGAGCGCGGTTACATTGCTCCTAATGCTTCCACCGCTACTAAAACCGATACGCCCCTGATGGAAACGCCCATTTCTATTCAGGTAGTGCCCGAGGCGGTGGCGGAGGATCAACAAGCCATACGATTGGATGGCATTACCCAAAATGTCAGTGGCGTGCAGACCATGCGGCAATTGGGAATTTTGTTTGACAACTTCATCATCCGCGGGTTTACCTCATCCAATTTTAATGTGTATCGAGACGGCCTCAGGCTAGGGACACAATCCTTTGAGACGGCCAATTTGGAGCGGGTGGAAATTCTAAAAGGCCCCCCATCGGCCTTGTTTGGCCGCAGCAATCCGGGGGGGCTAGTCAACATGGTCACGAAAAAACCCTTAACCCAACCTTACTATGCCCTGAGTCAGCAATTCGGCTCCTATGATTTATATCGCACCACGCTGGATGCCACTGGAGCGATAACGGATGATGGAGCTTTGGCCTACCGCCTCAATTTCGTTTACCTGGACAGCAACTCGTTTCGGGATTTTGTCGACAGGGAGCGTGTTTTCATGGCGCCCCAGTTCACCTGGAAACCCACGGAGGCGCTGGAAGTTAATTTCGGCTACGAATATAAAAACGATGACGTCACCGGCGACCGGGGCATTCCGGCCATTGGCAACCGTCCGGCCAAGGTATCCATTAGCCGGTTTATTGGCGAGCCTGACTTTTCATTACAGGAGGCGGAAAGCCATCTTGCCCATCTCAACTGGGCCTATCGATTTAACGAAAACTGGAAAATTCAGCAACGTTTTGCAGCTAACATTCTCGATACCTTCAATCGCAACATTGTCCCCCTGTCCCTGCAAGCCGATAACCGGACGATCAACAGAGGATTGTTCGGGGGGCTGACCAAGCGTGAAACCTATGCCACAGATATCCATGTGAACGGCCAATTCGACCTCTTTGGCGCCCGCCATAATATTTTAGTTGGATTTGACTATCTGCGATTCACACAAAGTAGAGGCGCTACTTTTCTAGCCAGCGCCCCCTTTCTAAGCCCCATCGACGTGTTTGAACCGGTCTATGGCACAACACAGATTCCAGACCTAGACACGTTACCCAAAAATAATTTTACCGATCTTAAAACCGAATGGTTCGGGGTCTATTTTCAAGACCAAATGGATCTAACCGAGCAGCTTCATTTACTCTTTAGTGGTCGCTACGATTGGGCTAAAACCGAAAGTGGATTTTCCACCACTTCCGCCCCTGAAGTGAGTACCCTGTGGACGGATAAATTTAGCCCCCGGGTAGGCTTGGTGTATCAACCGTTGGCTTGGCTGTCCCTGTATGCCAACTGGACCCAAGCTTTGGGGGCTAACAATGGACGCTCGGCGGATGGAAGCCCGTTTAAGCCGGAGTGGGCGGAGCAATTCGAAGGGGGATTTAAAATGGCGTTTTTTCAAGAGCGCTTGAATGCTTCCGTGGCAGTCTATGAATTGACCAAGGAGAATGTCTTGACCGCGGATATCTCCACCCCTGATCCATCAGACCAGGTGGCTATCGGAGAAGCTCGAAGCCAAGGAGTTGAGGTGGATTTCTCCGGTCAGATAACCGAGCAATGGGATTTGATTGGCAATTATGCCTATACCGCTACGGAAGTGCTGAAAGATAACAACGGCAATCAAGGCAATCGCCTGCCTAATGTGCCCAAGCACTCGGGGAGTGTGTGGACCACCTACGAGCTGCTAGAGAGCTTTATATCTAAATTTATAAATATTGAGACATTTGTGTTATATTCATTCATACTGTTGTGATGAGATGTTCAATTGATTTGCGCAAACGAGTAATCGATTTTGTAAGGGGCGGTGGAAGCAAGGCGGAAGCGGCCCGGAGATTTCAGGTAGGCCGCGCGAGCATTTATCGCTGGTTGTCGCAGGATGATGCGCTGTGTTACGAGCGTCCCGGCCCTCGCCGTTCACACAAGCTGGACTGGGAGGCTTTACGGGTCCATGTGGAAGACAAGGCTGCTCTCACCTATAAAGAACGCGCCCGGCATTTTGGCGTTTCGTATTACTGTATTTGGCATGCGATGCACAAAATGGGGTTAACCCGTAAAAAAAATGACGGGGTACACGCAGCGCTGTAATATGAAAAGAAAGAGCTTTCTTCGCCTTCGTGAACGCTATCGCCGCCGCGGCAAAAGATTTGTCTATCTTGATGAAAGCGGTTTTGAGCCGGAGGTTTCCCGTCGTTACGCTTACGCTCCAAAGGGGCGGCGTGTTTATGGTCTGATCTCCGGTCATCGCAGACCGCGAACCTCTTTATTGGCCGCCCGTATGGATGAAGGCTTTGAAGCGCCGTTTCTATTTGAGGGAACCTGTAACACGGCTGTGTTCAATGCATGGCTGGAAAAAGAGCTTTGCCCCTTGCTCAACAGCAACCACATTGTCATCATGGATAATGCTCCGTTCCACAAAGCCGTTTCTTCACGTGAAATCATCAAAAAAACAGGGGCGGGAATTTTATTCCTCCCCCCTTATTCCCCTGACTTTAACCCCATAGAAAAAGACTTCGGAAATATCAAAAAAATCAGAGAATACAACGAACATGAAACCCTTGAGAATATCGTTGCAGCGTATCAGTAATTATAGATTTAGCTATAAGCTGGGCACCGGGGTTTTTATCGCAGGTCAGCGCCAAGCCAACGTGGCCAATGATTGGCAATTGCCGGGCTATGTGCGCTGGGACGCCATGGCAGCCTATTATTTCAAAGTGGGTAAGTCGAGACTCACGGCCCAGGTTAACGTGAAAAATATTTTGGATAAAAAATATTTTTCCTATGCCGATCAATTTGGAAATCCCAGGTTTGATGCCATGCCGGGAGCGCCGTTGACGGTCCTGGGTTCTTTGAAGCTTGCGTATTAATTTTCCTGTTCAGGTTTCATGCGTAAGGGCGGTTAGTTCTCCCCGGCCGCACGCCGTAGGCCGGTGAGTTTGGCGCTATCACAGACATATTATTCTGTCCCCAAAACCAGCGAGACAAAAATTTTTACGGGATATACCGCATAAAACAAGGAAAATGGGTGAAATCACTGAATTTTTATCAATCTCCCGCCTAATATGCCGGCGCAGGGAAGCCCGTGAAAAGACCTCACTGGAATCTCGCCGGAGTAGCGGTTAGGTGCTCTTTTTCTGGCCTTTTTGCCCTGGGAGTACGGGTTGTTGAGGGGGATGAATGCTTCCAGATGGAATGTTGGCTAAAATTTTGCTTGTTCTTGGATATTAAGCTAGCTTAAGAGGTAGAAGCGAGGTAACCCCGGCCTCTTTCCTTGCCCACTTAGGGCTATTTTTCCGTCAAACCTTATCACCCGCGGGTTTACTTATGGGGGATTTAGGAACCCTGGCGCCTCTCTTAGATTCTAAGCTTATCAAGGAGTTGTGTTTACGGAGTGCACTGATGATGACATATCTCTTTCATGGGGTCCTAAAGAGGGCCATCTGGCTGCTTGTCTTGGGGATAGGTGCGGTAGCCGTAGCAGGAATAGGAACGGCCCCGCTGCCTTTTGAGTCCGGTAGTCTGGAAAAAATTCTCGATTCCCGTGCCGGCAAGCCGTTTTTGTTGGTCATGTGGTCCCTGGAGTGTCCCCCCTGCCGTAAAGAAATGGATCTGTTGGCGGAAATGCGCCGCCAGCATCCAAAGCTAGATGTGGTGCTCGTCTCTACCGATGAGATGGAACGGGCGGATCAAGTGACGGCGGCGGTTAAGGGCCATGGCCTAGAGAAAACCGAATCCTGGCTTTTTGCTGGCCCCGCTCAACGGCTCCGTTACGAGATTGATCCGGGCTGGTACGGGGAGATGCCGCGCAGCTATTTTTACGATGCCAATCATAAGCGGGCTGCCGTCAGCGGGGCCTTGGAAGAAGCTCAAATCCAAGCCTGGCTTGAGCACGTGTATCCTTGAGAGGAGTTGGCAATGAAGAAATTTTTACGAAGCCACCTGTGTGCAATGGTGTTGTTATGGTTGATAGGATATGGGGGGACGATGGCGAGCGCCTCGGAAATGTTGGTGCCGGAAATCGAGACTCCTACTCCGGTAGGCAGCCGTCAGCATCAGCTCAATCAAACGGCTCAAGGGCAATTATTATTGAGTTGGGTAGAAAAGGGGGAGCAGGGTAGCCATCTGCGGTTTGCCGTTCTTGAAGCTGAGGGCTGGTCCGCTCCTCAAACCGTAGTGACGGTCCGCGGCAAGCTTGCTGCGGCCCCGGTGGTATTGGGTCTGAAAGACGGGGGGGCCTTAGCCGCCGCCTGGATGAGCAGTACTGAGCAGAAGGATAATCCTTTTGGCGCCGAACTTTATCTCTCCCGTTCCACGGATGGGGGCGAGAGCTGGAGTAAGCCGCTACAGCCCTATTCTGGGGAAGCCCGCATCTATGATGCGCAAATGTCCCTGGCCTCCCTTGATGATGGCCGTCTGGCATTGGTGTGGACCGATCAGCGGCATAAGCCGGAACGCTATCAGCTCATGGCCACCCTGATTGATGGGCAGGGGAAGCCTGGCTCCGAGATGATCCTGGATAAGGATGTCTGCTCTTGTTGCAATACCCGTACCATTGCCCAGGGGGATACCTTGTGGACGGCCTACCGGGATCGTCTGGAAGGGGAAGTGCGGGATATAGCCTTGGTCCGCTGGTCTTCAGAAGGCCCCTCCCAGGCGAATATCGTGCATGATGACCAGTGGGTGATTGAAGGTTGCCCCAGCAACGGTCCTGCGGTGGCTAGGCGCGATGGGCTCACCATGGTGAGCTGGTTTACGGCGGCGGACGGTGTGGGCCGGGTGCGGACCGCTTTCTGGCCCGAGGGGGAGAATCATTTTGCAAAACCCATAGAAGTCGATGCCCATGCCAATGGCTATGTCAATGCCCTGCTGTTGGAAGACGGCTCCGCTCTGGTGGTTTGGCGGGGGCGGGTCGGTCCGACGGAGGAGTTACGTCTGGCTCAGGTAAAGCAGGACGGTACAGTGCAGAATCAGATCGCGCTCTATCGCGGTGACTTTCCCCGTTGGCCTAGCCGGCATTTAAGCCTGGCGCAAGTGGGTGATTCGGTTTATGTGGCGTGGCTAGACCTTGAGCAAGCGCGGATACGATTGGTGAAAAGACCCATGCCCGCTGAGTAAAGTAATGCGCCTAAGCCCTAAAAGAGATAAAAAATGTGTTGAAAGTCATACTTCCCCTGGCCTTGTTATTGGCCGGGGCCATGACCGCCTGGGCTATTTCTAGTCCCCACCCGCCTTGGAGACTACGCTACCCAAAATGGAACCCCCGCAGGTGGAGATAATGGCGGTGGAACCCCGCTCCGTGCGCTTGAAGATTCGCTCCCAAGGGACGGTAAGGGCTTGCACGGACATGAAATTGACTGCGCAAGTGGAGGGCAAAGTGGTCAAAATGGCCCCTGGTTTTAAGGAGGGGAAGTTTTTTAGGGAAGGGGATGTATTAATTCAAATCGAGCCGCGGGATTACGATTTGGCGGTGATCAAGGCCCAGGCACGGGTAGCGGCAGCCCAGGGCGAGTTGTTACGGGAGGAGGCTAAAGCGGATTTAGCTCGGAAGGATTGGGAGAGTATTGGCAAAGGGGAACCCAGTCCCCTGATGTTACGGATACCGGAACTTAAAGAGGCGCGGGCCCGGCTTCAGGCAGCTAAAGCCGCGCTTGAGGAGGCCCGGTTGCGCCGGGAGCGGACCGAACTGCAGGCCCCCTTCAATGGCCGTGTTCAGGAGCGGTGGGTCGAGGTAGGAGAATATGTGGAGGAGGGTACCCACTTGGCTCGGCTATTTGCTGTGGATAGAGCGGAAGCACGCCTGCCCCTGACTCCAGCTGAACTAGCTTTTCTGGATCTACCCTTGGCCCCTCGACAGAACTTGGGGGAAAAAGGGCCTAAGGTGATGTTACAGGCTTCCCTGGCGGGAAAACGCCATTCCTGGGAGGGGCGGATCGTTCGCACCGAAGGAGTCATCGACGAAAAAACCCGGATGTTGTACGCCGTTGCCGAAGTGCGGGACCCTTACGGAGATCTGGGTCTTTCCCCGGGAGCGCTTCTGTTGGTGGGTTTGTTTGTGGAAGCGGAGATTGAAGGCCGGACTTTGGACCATGCCCATTTGCTTCCCCGCCAAGCTTTGCGTCAGCCAAGTACTGGTGGTCAATGGTGAGCATCGGGTCAGTTTTCGGGAGGTGGAGGCGCTGCGGGTCGGGGGGGAGTGGGTAGGCGGTGGTGCAAGGGAGTTTGCAGCGGGGTGAGGCGGTGGTGGTTTCGCTTTTACCCCAGGCAGTGGAAGGCATGGAAGTCAAGGTAGGACCGGCTTAGATAGATGGACTCCTTTTCTTGTTTTGGTCTGATTCGCGAAAAAACCCGCAGCGGCTTTTCTTACGTTGATGGAAGTATGCGCTATTGTATACCGTTTCAAGGGGAGGCGCCTGCTTCCAGCATGAGTAACTTCTAAAGGTGGGAGCGTATTCCTTTTCCTGCCTTTGCTTTTTTGCGATCCAATTCAGGCCTCAGCTTCTTCGGCAAGACGCTGTGCCAATGCCTCGCTTAATTGCTCAAGCGCCGATCCCATAATGAGTCCAGCATGGCTATGGTAAAGGCAAAGTTCGCAGTCTACTGGTTCATGCAGGCCGTAACGCTCGGCGGTGTCGAAGGAGCGCCAAGCGAGGATCGGCAAATCCTTGTGTAAGCCATCCACGCATAACCACATCTGGTTGTCCAGAACAACCTCAAGTCCCCGGTGAGCAGGTAGCTCCACCCGTAAGGGCCGTCCCAGCCGCCGGAGGGCAAGCCGCACCCGGTTGAAGTGGGTTGCTTCGATTGTTTTTGACAGAACCCGGAGGGGCGTTGTCTCATCAGATCTCTTCAAGGTTCCCATACTCTTAGGCTGCTTCATAGTTAGTCATCGTCTGCCCCATCGGGCTTACCTTCCTGAAACACCTGGCTGGCGCGTATATCTTCGTCCTCGATAGTAATTAAATCAAGCTTATTAAGGGTCTTACTGCGTGATGCAAAGAGTCGGTTGGCCTGGCGTAGGCGGGCCCGATCCAAGGCATTGCGGATAGAGCGTGCGTTGGCAAAGTGCGCAAGTTTCATGCGTACTGGAATGTACTCAGCGAGTGCTTTTTCAGCTTCTGCGCTTAAACGATAATTCTGATCTGCTAGCATGAGTTTGGCAATGGCCATAAGCTCTTCCGGCGAGTAGTCAGGAAAATCAAGATGATGGGCGATGCGCGAGCGCATGCCCGGGTTGCTCTGGAAAAACCGGTCCATTTTATCTTTATAACCGGCCAGGACGACGACTAGATCGTCGCGGTTGTTTTCCATCACCTGTAGCAGGATCTCGATGGACTCTTGACCGTAATCCCTTTCATTCTCGGGTTTATATAGATAATAAGCCTCATCAATGAACAGCACGCCTCCCATGGCTTTTTTGATGACTTCCTTGGTTTTGGGCGCGGTATGGCCAATGTATTGGCCTACGAGATCGTCGCGGGTAACAGTGACTAAATGGCCTTCCCGCACATAGCCGAGCCTTTTCAGGATTTCGCCCATACGCAGCGCTACCGTGGTTTTACCGGTGCCGGGATTGCCAGTGAAATTCATGTGGAGAGTCGGCGTTTCCGAGGTGAGCTCGAACTGCCGACGTAGCCGGTCCACTAACAGAAGTGCGGCTATTTCCCGAATACGGGTCTTGATCGGTTTCAAGCCGATCAGCTCCCGGTCAAGTTTGTCGAGTACTTCTTGAATATTGGAAGCCTTGAATTCAGCCTCGAGATCCACTGATGCATCATCGACACGGTGAGCTGAGCGCGTGGGGACACTGGTGTTCTCGGGATTGTTCATGATATCGCTTTCCATTAAATAATATAATTATGGCCGATAGCGGGCCAAAGGCCCGCCCGACACTACTTGCTTACTATTATTGATACCGCTCGCCTTCCGGCCTGTCAGCTGCATAGCTGCGTACGGTATAGTTGATATGGCGGCCATCTACTTCCTGCCGCACCAACCCAAAGCCAGGCTCGTTTTTGGGGCGATTGACGATAAAGGACATACAGGGTGACTCAACGCCCCGATGGCTGTTAAACGCCGTTACCCGAACGTAGTGATTAGGGTAGGTTTTGCGGCAATCGTTGATTTCCATCATGATCCCGGCGGGATCTTTCAGATCGAACATAGGAATGCCAAACATTTCCCAATAAGTATTGCGTGGATGGGGATCATCAGTGTATTCCACATTGACCGCCCAATCATTTTTCAGCGCATATTTGATTTGCGCTAAAATCTGCTCGTCCGTTAAATCAGGCAGGAACGAGAACTGTCCCTGAGTGATACGGTTTCCATGATTGGTCATCATAAGCTAAATTCTCCTAAGCTTAAACGCTGGCTGTGGCCGTTGGCACGAAGTCGGCCGTATCGGTCGATTCATAATTGAAGGTCACATCCTTCCAGGTGTCCAGGGCGGCCTTGAGGGGCGAACACCACTTGGCGGCATCCTGGAGGATTTGAGGACCTTCCTTCACATAATCACGGCCTTCATTACGCGCCAAGATCATGGCTTCCAGAGCGACGCGGTTAGCAACTGCACCCGCTTGGATACCCTGTGGATGGCCGATGGTGCCACCACCGAATTGTAGTATTACATCCTCGCCCAGGTATTGAATGAGTTGGTGCATCTGACCGGCGTGAATACCACCAGAGGCAACCGGCATCACTTTATTCAAGGATGCCCAATCCTGATCGAAGAATAACCCATGCTCGAGGCTTGTCGGCGTGTGTGAATCAAGGAGGGTATCGTAGAAACCCTTGATCATGAGCGGATCGCCTTCCAGCTTGCCGACCACGGTACCAGCATGGATATGATCGACCCCGGCCATGCGCATCCACTTACAAATTACACGGAAGTTCATGCCGTGATTCTTCTGCCGGGAATAGGTCGAATTACCAGCGCGATGGAGATGCAAGATCATATCGTTCTTGCGGGCCCACTTGGCCATGGACTGAATCGCGGTATAACCCACCACCAAGTCAATCATGATGATGACTGAGCCGAGGGATTTAGCAAACTCAGCCCGCTCGTACATGTCTTCCATGGTAGCGGCGGTCACGTTGAGGTAATGGCCCTTGACTTCGCCGGTAGCCGCGGATGCCTTGTTAACCGCTTCCATGCAATAGAGGAACCGATCGCGCCAGTGCATGAACGGCTGGGAGTTGATGTTCTCATCGTCCTTGACGAAGTCGAGACCGCCTTTCAGGGCCTCATAGACTACCCGGCCGTAATTGCGGCCGGAAAGGCCGAGTTTAGGCTTGGTGGTGGCGCCGAGCAGGGGGCGGCCAAATTTATCTAGGCGTTCCCGCTCCACCACGACCCCGGTAGCTGGTCCCTGAAAGGTTTTCAGGTAGGCAACTGGGATACGCATGTCTTCTAGGCGCAGGGCTTTTACCGCCTTGAAGCCGAAGACGTTGCCGATGATAGAGGCTGTCAAATTGGCGATGGAGCCAGGCTCGAAAAGATCCAAATCATAGGCAATATAGGCAAAATATTGCGCTTCGTTTTTAGTCCCTTCGCCCGTATTGGGTACCAGATCTGCGCGATAGGCTTTAGCACGGTAAAGCTCGCAGTCGGTCAAGCGATCCGTCCACACGACCGTCCAAGTAGCGGTGGAGGACTCACCTGCCACGGCAGCAGCGGCTTCCTCGGGATCGACGCCCGGCTGTGGGGTGATGCGGAACATCGCGATGATGTCAGTGTCTTTAGGTTGGTAATCAGGCTCCCAGTAGCCCATCTTTTTATAAGGGATAACGCCGGCTTGATAACGATCTTTCCCTTCGGCGATTGTTTCTGATTTTCCCATCATGTGCCTCCTAGTCGAGTTAAAATTTCCATTCACTTTGCTTTGCCTCGTTTTAGGAACCTAGGCAAAGGTTAAAGTTTCAGGACTCACCGCGACCCTTAAATTAGGGTGCATCTTGGTAACAATCAGGCTAAGCATGGATTTAAGTGCTTGCCTTGAATAGTAAGTATAATGCTTTAATTCATAATTGATAGTCAGTATTTTTGATTATTTTTATAAATTAATGCTTATGAATATTCTTTTGAGAATAAATAATGCATGTAACGCTTCGCCAGCTTCATGTCTTTGAAGCAGTAGCCCGCCATTTAAGTTATACCCGAGCGGCGGAAGAACTTCACCTTAGCCAACCTGCTGTTTCTATGCAAATTAAGCAGTTAGAAGGTAATGTGGGGCTTGCGCTGTTTGAGCAGTTAGGTAAGAAAATCTTTCTGACTGAAGCGGGGCGGGAACTTTACCATTACAGTCAGCAGATCTCCCGGGAACTCAGCGAGGCTGAGGATGTCTTGGAGGAGCTTAAGGGCAGCCGGCGAGGTACGCTTACTATTGCCGTAGCCAGCACCGCCACTTATTTTGCGCTCCATTTGCTGGGCCGTTTCCACCAGCGTTTTCCGGAGGCTAATATTAGCCTTGATGTGACCAACCGCAAATCCTTGCTGCGGCATCTAGAAGAAAATACCATTGATATGGCAATTATGGGTAAGCCTCCGGAGGGCTTGGAGGTGGTGGCTAAGCCTTTTATGGAGAATCCCTTGGTGGTGATTGCTCCGCCGGCGCATCCTTTGGCGGGGCAGCGGGTGCCCTTGACCGTATTACGGCAAGAAACCTTTATCCTGCGCGAGCATGGTTCCGGCACCCGTATTGCCATGGAGCGGTTCTTTGCTCGTTTGGGTGCTACGATCACTTCTAGTATGGAAATTAGCAGCAACGAAGCCATCAAGCAAGCGGTACAAGCGGGGTTTGGCCTTGGCATCGTATCCCAGCATACTTTGGAGAAAGAGCTCGCTTTACGGCGCTTAGTGATCCTAGAGGTTGACTCCTTCCCTATTATGCGCCATTGGTACATTGTGTATCGAAAGAACAAGCGTGCCACCGCCCTGCACAAAGCCTTCAAGAAGCTGGTATTCGAAGAGGCTCGGGAGCAATCAATCACGTTTAATTAACTTAAAGATTAGAAATTTTTGATTATTTCACCCCAAAATGGATCTAAATCTGATGGAATTTTGAAGGTTTTAGAACAAGATATCCGTTTTTTAGGCGTTGGCCTTAGGCATACGCTTAGGTGAAAAAGCGCTGAATGTTCAAAAGCGTAGCATTTTCTGCAAAAAATATACTAATGCCAGACCCTGAACAAACTCCTGCCCCCCGTTTTTTAAGCCTTAAGTGGAAGGCTGTTTTGGTTTTTAGTCTGGTTCTGGTGACGATTAATATTTCCTTGGCAGGGCTTGCCTATTTAGGACTTCAGCGCCAATTTGCCCAGCAGCGCGAGCAAATTTACCTTGGGCATATTAAAGAAATTCGAGGGCTTATTAAGACTTCTTACCAGCGTATGGAACAGCTAGCTGATATCGTACCCCTCTTACGCGGGGATAGGGCTGATAAGAACTCTTTGGCTGGAAAAATTGACTCCATATTTGAGCGGCATGGGCACTTGTTGCAGATAGTATGGGGGGTGGAAATAGCGAGTTTTTACTCTTCCGAGAATAAATTATTGGTCTCGTGGGGGCAGCAGGTCGGCACAGATCGGATTTTGGAATGGGTGCGTGCAGCGAATAAGAGAGAACGGCCGATTACCGGATTAGACTGTGGAGAGCGGTGCCTCCAGTACGTAGCAGTCCCTTTACTGGCTAATGATGAGCGCGCCGGGGTTTTGCTGCTTGGCCGCTCCCTTGCCGAGGTAGTGCTTTCTTTCCGCCAGATTTCTGGCGACGACATCGGTATTATGACTGCTGTTAAGTTACCTTCTGAAAATGCGACTGAACTGCGCCGACTAATGCCTGAATGGGGTATGCGGATGGCGGCCTTGACAAATGCCGAACGTAATTTATTGGTGTTACGGTCGCTTTCTGAAGGCCATTCGCTAGCGGAGGTAGCTAGCCAGCATGTGTGGTACCACCATGCGGGTCGAGAGTATGAAGTTCGCCTTATACCGATAAATAAAGCAGGGGTGGAGAATCGGGAGGCTCAGCTGGTGGTCATTAGTGATGTGACCCGTGCTCTTGCTGATATTCGGCTAGCAACCCGGCGGAGCTTGCTAGGGGGTTTGGTTGGCCTGGTGGTTTCCGAAACTCTGCTGTTACTTTTGTTGTGGAAGCCAATGGCTCGTTTGCAGCGAGTCGTTTTAAGCCTGCCTTATTTGGCGGAGCATGCTTTCGAGAAAGTCCGGGCGCGCCTCAGTCATTCAGCCCAGCCTGCTTGGGGCCGGGACGAAATTGATGTCCTTAACGATACCGCCGTGACTCTTTCCTATCAGCTAGAGGCGTTGCAGGCAGAAATACAAGATCGAACCCGCCATTTAGCCGAGCGGGGTGATGATTTAGCGCGGGAGCGAGACTTTGTTACTGGGTTGTTGAATACTGCTCAGGTTATCATTCTAACCCAGGATAGCGCCGGGCGAGTGACGATGTTAAATCGGCAGGGGCAGAAAATAACAGGTTATGGCGCTGATCAAATCACAGGCCGGCCCTTCTATGAACTATTGGCGGGCGACAAGGTTTCACCGGAACTATTCCAACAGTTGGAAGAACTCCGGACTGGCCGCCGAGGCCAGGTACGCGTGGATACGGGACTCCAGTGCCAGAATGGCAGCCAGCGTACTATTTCCTGGTTTCATTCTCGGTTGGCGGTTCACCCCTCCAGTGATGTCGTAGTTCTTAGTGTGGGACATGATGTAACTGAGAGGGAGCAGGCGGAGCAACGGTTGGCCTGGCTAGCTGATCATGATCCCTTGACCGAACTGTTTAACCGGCGCCGTTTTCAGCATGAATTCGAACAAATTCTCGGGGCTTCCATTCGTTATGGAACCCAGGGAGGCTTGCTTTATTTTGACCTTGATCAATTCAAATATATTAACGATACCAGTGGCCATCAAGCCGGAGATGCCCTGCTGCGGATGGTCGCCGACAAGTTACGCCAAGTCGTGCGGGGGAGCGATATTGTTGCCCGGCTTGGGGGTGATGAATTTGCAGTGGTCATTCGTGAGTGTGACGTTGAAAGTGCGGTCCGGGTCGCGCGAAAAGTTTGTACCCAACTGAGTACCTTGGAATTTCCAGCCCGGGGTGGTAATCACTCTATCTCTCTCAGCATCGGGATTGCGCTTTTTCCCCTCCATGGCGCTACTGTCCGCGATCTCATGGCCAATGCTGATGTGGCCATGTATCAGGCCAAAGAGGAAGGAAGAGGGCGTTGGCATTTATTTTCGAGCGATGAACAAGTCCGCGAACGGATGCAGCAGCGAGTATATTGGAAGGAGCAAATTGAACAAGCTCTGCGGGAAGATCGATTTCTGCTTTATTTCCAGCCCGTGTTGGATATCCGCACTCATACGATAGGCCATTATGAAGTTTTGCTCCGTATGTATGACCATAGGGGCAGGATTATTTCTCCAGCCCAGTTTATCCCGGTGGCCGAGCAGTCAGGCTTGATCCACGCTATCGATCATCTGGTTTTGCGAAAAGCTATTGCCCAGCAAGCGAAGTTATGGTCTCAAGGGTATCATTTGACGCTTTCCATTAACCTTTCCGGCCGGGTAGTGGATGATCCCGAATTAGTACCTATCTTAGAAGATTTATTAAGGACGACCGGCGTTAATCCGTCCTCATTGATGTTTGAGGTGACCGAGACAGCAGCGGTTGCCGATCTGGCCGCTGCTGAGGGCTTTATGCACAGAATAAAAGCCCATGGCTGCCGTTTTGCCGTGGACGATTTTGGGGTGGGTTTTTCCTCCTTCTTTTATCTCAAGCGGTTGCCTGTCGATTACGTCAAAATCGATGGCATGTTTGTGCGCGAGTTAGCCAAAAGCCATCAGGACCAGGTTTTTGTCAAAGCTCTAAGCGAGGTTGCCAAGGGCCTTGGCAAAAAAGCGGTGGCCGAATTTGTAGAAGATGCTGAGGCCTTGGCATTACTCCATGAATACGGAGTGGATTATGCCCAGGGCCATTATATTGGCCGGCCAACTCCCCATATTGTTGAAACCCCATGTGCTGAGGGCAAGGTAGCTTGGTCCCACGCCCAATAGGGTGAGTGCCTTGGGTTCCTCTGGGTTTCTAGCTTGGGAGGAACCATTGTGCTATTTCATGCTCGGGTAATTCCCGCCAGGGGAGGGGGGCTTTAAGGCCGGTTTCGATTTGATAAAGATTTTCCAACTCTTGCAGGAAAGCATTCATTTCCTGGAGGGAGGGGCGGGATGTGGTTGAGGCAGGGTATTGCGCCGTAAGAGCGACGATGAGCTCTCCCAGCGGGATTTCAGCGGGCATTATGTGCTGCTGGCGGGTTAATTGGGCGAGTAAAGCCAGTAGTAAACCCTCGAGATCGAGCTCTCGGATGGCAGCAGGTATCTCCCGCAAAACGACGGTTTGGGGTCCTAACCGGTGCAGCCCGAGACCCAGTTTCCGCAGCTCCTGGACATGTCGTTCTGTCCACTCTGCCTGCTGCAGGGAAACCTGAAAAGTGAGAGGAAGAAGTAAAGGTTGCCGGATGATATGGCCGGCAGCGTAGGCGGTGCGCAGTCGTGCTTGAGCTAGATGGGCGCGGGCTATGGGCAAATCTACTAGCATCAACCCTTGGCTGTTTTCTGTCAGTAGATAGCGCCCGAGCACGAATGCCTGAACCTGACCGAACCGTGATGGAGCATCGTTTCTCCCTTTGGATAGGGGGTTATGTTTCCCATGCTTCCGGGGACCATAGCTTCCGGGGACCTCTGCTACGAGATAAGTGTCGCCAGCCTGTTCTTTACCGAGCACCTCATGGGGGTGTGATCGAAATTCTCCAGAGGCTAGCCGATGCTCTCCTTCGGGTTCGGTTTGTTCTAGTATCTCTGCTAACGTGCGAACGATAAAACCATGAACCTGCCGGGATTCCCGAAACCGGACTTCATGCTTAGCCGGGTGGGCATTGACATCTACTTGATGAGTGGGTAATTCCAGATACAGTAAATAGGCGGGGTGGCGCCCTTGGGACAGGCGGTTGCCATAAGCTTGGCGAGCTGCATGGCTCAATAGCTTGTCTCGAACCATGCGGTGGTTAACATAACAATATTGGAGATCGGTTTGACTGCGGGCGAATTCAGGATGTCCTAACCAGCCCCATAGGCATAGCCCTTCTATTTCCCGCTTGAAGTACATACTATGCTCAGCAAAATTCCGTCCGCAGAGTTCGGTAATCCGTTTCAGCTGCTCAGGGGGGCAGGTACAAGCAGGCAGGGTGAGAAAAGGACGCCGGTTATAACTTATTCGAAAGCTTATTTCGAAATGGCTGAGAGCTAGTTGTGTTTGTATCGTGCGTAAACGTATAAACTCGGTTTTTTCCCCTCGGAGGAAGCGCCGCCGAGCTGGAGTATTGTAAAACAGATCACGGACCTCAACCGTGGTGCCTAGGGGATGGGCGATGGGTTGTACCGGCGTATTTTCCCGAATGCACCAGCCATGTTCATTATCTGCCATCCGGGAACTGAGGCTAAGACGGGAAACGGCGTCGATGCTTGCCAAGGCTTCGCCGCGAAAGCCCAAAGTAGTAATATTGAGTAATTCTTCTCCGTGGCGAACTTTACTGGTAGCGTGGGAGCTTAAGGCTAAAGGCAAATCATTATGATGGATGCCGCAACCGTCATCACGGACTCGGATAAGCCCAATGCCCCCCGCCTCCGTTTCAATTTCGATGCGTTGGGCGCCTGCATCTAGAGCGTTTTCCACAAGTTCTTTGAGTACTGAAGCGGGGCGTTCCACCACCTCCCCGGCAGCAATCTGGTTAGCTAGTGCCGGAGGTAGAATCTGAATACGGGGGATGGAAGGAGCGGCCATCTTTGTTTTTATCAAGGAATCAGCAAGATATCTCCTACGTGGATGCGATCGCCCTTGAGATCATTAGCTAAACGCAGTTGATTGAGGCTCACATCATAATGTTGGGCAACACCAGAGAGGGTATCGCCGCGATTGATGATGTGGCGGCGCTGAGCGAGGAGGGTGTCTGGTAGGGGATTGCTATAGAAATAGTACCGAATGCCATTCATCATCGCGTTTGCTAATTGCTGTTGATGGGTTTGGCTGCGCAACTGCCGTTCTTCGTGGGGGTTAGAAATAAAAGCGGTTTCTATCAATACTGAGGGAATATCGGGAGATTTGAGTACGGCAAAGCCGGCATGCTGGACGTGCTGGCTGTGAACCTGGCCAACATTTTTGAGTCCGGCAAGGAGAGTATCCGCTATTTTCAGGCTTGCTTCATGGGTGGAGGTTTGGGATAGGTCAAGCAGGACGCGGGCCAAGAGATCGTCTTTCTCATTTAAATTCACGCCGCCGATGAACTCCGATTCATTCTCCCTTTTGGCGAGATAGCGTGCAGCCTCACTGCTTGCCCCTTTTTCAGAGAGAATATAGACGGAAGAGCCGCGCGCTTTAGGGTGAGTGAAAGCATCGGCGTGGATGGAAATGAAGAGATCCGCTTTATGTTGGCGAGCTTCCTTGATCCGTTCTCGCAGACCGACGTAGTAATCCCCCTTGCGTATCATCACTGGGCGCATGCCTGGCTCTCGGTCCAGCAACCGGGCAAGTTTCCGGGCAATAGCCAGTACTACCTGCTTTTCCTGGGTTCCCTGGGGACCAATAGCACCAGGATCTTCGCCTCCATGACCTGCATCGATGGCAATGACAATGTCCCGCGGCTTGTCCCTGGCAGCAGCTATGATCGTAGTAGAATTTGGTTGAGTTTTTTCGCTTTTCCCTCCCTGGGGAGGGTTGCCTCTAGGGGGGTTATTCTCAGGAGCAATTCTAATCTTATGAGTCGTCTGCTGCGGCTTATTGTCAGTGATAGCAGCAACTGTTTTTACGAGCTTTTGCTGGGATTCTCCAATATCGGTTCGGGTTAAATCAATGACTAGGCGGTGACTATGATTTTTATAGGGTTTGAGCGAAAAACTTTTGGCATGCGCAGCGTGGGACAGCTCAAGGACTACTCGCAGAATGCCAGTGCTCTTATTAGCGCTGCGGAGACCACGGAGCAGCTTACCGTTAAGGCTATTGGGAGGTAGAGGCTGGGCTAAGCGGGTGTTAGCAAGATCAATTACAATTCTATGGGGACTCGCCAGAGTAAATACCCGGTGTTGGACAGGGGCGCTTAAATCAAATACCAGCCGTGTTTTTTCCTCAGCGGACCATACCCGTACGCCTTGTACCTGCACCCCGGCAAAAGCCAGGACAGGCACTAGGCATATTAAAAAGTAGGCTATTCGTTTCACGGTAAGTAGAATATCGATTATTTCAAGGCCAATCTTTAACCATCCCTAGCTTGAATGGCAAGTTTATTTAGTTATAAATTTCTCTATTGTTTTTTTATAGATAGGATGGGTTCTTGTCAAGCTTTCTAGCAATTAATTTCATGATATAGGGTGAAGCAAATGTTGCCCCCGTTCCGTTTTAGCCTCTAGGCGGGCTGATCGGCTTCCGATCTCAAGGTACCCCAGGGAAATTTGAAGATCCGGCGGTGGAAGCCAGCTAAGCGCCCGCTCCGGCCATTCTATGAGAATGATGGCCCCCGGAGTGAAATAATCTTGGATACCCATGAATTCCAGCTCCTGGGGATCGGTTAAGCGATAAAGATCAAAATGATAGATTTGCTGTTGGTTTAAGATGTAGGGTTCTACCAGGGTATAAGTGGGACTCTTCACCGTTCCCTTATGTCCAAGGGCCTGCAGAAACCCCCGGGTCAGAGTGGTTTTCCCTGTCCCTAGGGTTCCTAGAAGAAAAATAATGGCTCCTTCCTTTCTACAGGCATGGCCCAAGCGAGCCCCTAAGGCGAGGGTAGCTTCCTCGTCAGCTAAAACGACATCAATCATGGGCCTATTTGTTGAAGATTGGCCAGTTGTCGCAGATGTTCCATCAAATCGCTCGCCAGCAGTCCCCGCTCACCCCCTTCACGGGCAGCGCGATCGCCAGCCATGGCATGAATTGTTACCCCCAAATGGGCCGCATTATTCAGGGTAAGTCCTTGAGCCAGCAGGCCGGCGATAGTTCCGGAGAGGACGTCCCCCATACCGCCACTGGCCATTCCTGGATTGCCTGCCGTGCATAGCCCTAGGGGGTGATTCGTGGAGCATACCAGAGACCCATTTCCTTTAAGCACCGCAACCCCGCCGTAGCGCTGTTGAAGAGCCTGGACTGCGGCAAAACGGTCTGCTTGTATTTCTTCAATATTAATGTTCAGCAGTCTCGATGCTTCACCGGGGTGGGGAGTGATAATCCAGCGGTTATGCTGGCGGGGTTGACTGGCTAGCAGATTGAGGGCATCCGCATCCACCACCAGAGGGTGGGAATGGTTGAGTGCCTCAGCGAGCATTGTTTGGCCCCAAAGATCCTGGCCTAGGCCTGGACCAATGACAAGGGTAGTAGCCCGGTTCAGCAATGGTTTTAACTCTTCGGCGCTCTCTACCCCGTAGCACATCAATTCTGGGCGGGCTAGGTTGAGCAGGGAAGCATGCTTCTCCCGGGTGGCAATACTGACCAGCCCCGCTCCTACCCGATAAGCTGCTTCCCCCGCCATGCGTGCGGCTCCGGGCATTCCTCTCTCGCCTCCAATGATGACAACATGGCCGTAATCGCCCTTATGGCCAGCCTTAGCGCGGGAGGGGAGTTTGGTGATGTGATCTTCAAGGGTAATGCGGCGGGCCGAAGGCGTCACCCCGTGATAGGCTTCGGGAGGAATACTAAGGGAGTCGAAAGCAATCTCGCCACAGTAATCCGGACCCAGATGGGTGAACATCCCTTGTTTCAGGCCCCCAAAGGTGGCAGTCACTTGGGCTTTGATGGCGATACCCAGGATATTCCCGGTATCGGCATGGAGCCCAGAGGGGATATCCATAGCAAACACCGGCTGTCCGCAGGTATTGATGGCTTCGATAGCATCGGCCCACTGGCCAGTGACTCCCCGGCTGAGTCCGGTGCCGAAAATAGCATCTATTACCACATCCGCGGCGCGGAGCACTTGGGGTTGGAAGGGAAGGATTTCCATGCCGCTGTCTAATAGCATTTGTCGCGCGGCTTGGGCATCGGTGCTAAGCTTGCTATTATCCCCTAGTTGATAGATGGATACATACATTTCGGCTTTACGGGCTAGGCGGGCCAGGACATAGCCATCTCCACCATTATTGCCGACTCCACAGATAATCACTAAGCGTTGTGCCTGTGGCCAGTGTTTGCGTAGTTGCTCTAGGGAAGCCTTACCGGCTCGCTCCATTAACATGGCGCCAGATATTCCAAACTCTTCAATGGTGCACCTGTCCAATTCACGTACTTGGGCAGCCGTGTATAAATTAAGGGGGAGAATAGCCATTTGGGGTACCTCTATGGATGTTGTTATTTTGGAATGAGGAGCAGGGGTTTTACTGGCCAGCGCCTACCGGCGCTTAATACTATTTACTGGTTGTTCTACCCCCATTCAGGATAGGACTTCAGCCTATATTAGCAAAAATCCAGATAAAACCCTTGCCCAATCGGGCAAGGGATATAAGCGGGGGCTAGTTCTAAAATCCATAAGAAGCTCATAATTGAATAAGCTAGAAGGGCCGCCAGTAGAGGCTTGTGTGAAACGAGTAAAAACTCTGTGGCAGCTTAAGAAACTGGAAATTCTTCTCGATGACGGGGAAGCTGTCACCAACAATGAAACTATAAACGCCATGCATGGAGCAGAGAAAACGGGACCGGATCTTCATACTCTAGCCGCTGACATCAAGCAATGGGGTTATCAGCTAGGTTTTCAGCAGGTAGGTATCGCCGATATTGAATTGGGGGAGGCGGAGCAGCATTTGCTGGCCTGGCTTCAGGCTGGACGCCATGGAGAGATGGACTATATGGCCCGGCATGGTCTCAAGCGTACCCGCCCCGAGGAGTTGGTTCCGGGAACCCTTCGAGTCATTTCAGCACGGATGGATTACTGGCCCGAGACGGAGGATAATCCTTGGCATATTCTGGAAGATGACTCCCGTGGTTATATTTCCCGCTATGCGTTGGGGCGAGATTACCATAAAGTATTGCGGAAACGGCTGCAAAAATTGGCAAAGCAAATTGAAGCGGCTATTGGGCCTTTTGGTTATCGGGTCTTTAGCGATAGTGCCCCGGTGATGGAAAAGGCGCTGGCAGAAAAGGCGGGACTGGGCTGGATAGGTAAGCATACCAATCTTCTGGCCCGTGATGTGGGATCATGGTTTTTCCTTGGAGAAGTCTATACCGATTTACCTTTGCCGCTGGATGGGGCAACGACTAGCCATTGCGGAAGTTGCCGGGCTTGTATTGATATTTGTCCTACCCAGGCCATTGTGGCGCCTTATCAGCTGGATGCGCGCCGCTGTATTTCCTATCTGACCATAGAGCTGCGCGGCGCTATTCCAGAATCTCTGCGGCCTTTGATCGGCAATCGAATCTACGGTTGTGATGATTGTCAGCTGATTTGTCCCTGGAATCGTTATGCCCAAGTGACCGGGGAGCAGGATTTCCGCCCCCGCCAGGGGCTGGAGGCTCCTCAATTGCTGGATTTGTTCGCCTGGAGCGAAGAGGACTTTTTATCCCGGACCGAAGGTTCGGCGATTCGCCGTATTGGGTATGTGGGTTGGCTGCGTAATATTGCCGTGGCCTTGGGCAACGCCGCGCCTCAGCCAGATATCGTTCAGGCTCTCCGTTCCCGCGCTGATCATCCGTCGCCTTTAGTGCGGGAGCATGTGATTTGGGCTTTGGAGGAGCAACTGCGCAAAAGAGCCGTTCCGGTCCGCCAGGAAAAGAGGGGCTAACTTTTAATCTGGTAAATGAAGGAAATGGGTTCGATAATAAATCAGTTCCTGGATGGATTCGTGGACATCGGCTAATGCAAGATGAGTGTTCTCTTTTTTGAAACCCTTAGCGATCCCTGGTGCCCAACGTTTAGCCAGTTCTTTAATAGTGCTAACATCCAAGTTGCGGTAGTGGAAATGGGCCTCCAGTTTTGGCATGTAACGGGCGAGAAAACGCCGATCCTGGCAAATACTGTTGCCACACATGGGCGAACTATTGGCGGGGGTATGGCGGTTTAGAAATTCTAGCGTCCGTTGCTCGGCGGCTGCTTCGCTGATGAGGCTGTGGCGTACCCGTTCGACCAGGCCGGATTTATTATGTTGACGGGTATTCCATTCGTCCATATTGTCTAAAATGATGTCTTTTTGATGGACAGCAATCACTGGACCTTCCTCGATAATGTTAAGTTGACTATCCGTGACCACGGTTGCGATCTCGAGGATGACGTCCTGGATAGTATTAAGGCCGCTCATTTCTAGATCTAACCAGATTAAGTTGCTGGAGTCTTGTGCCATAAGTTGAGTTGCCAATCGTTGTGAGATAACTTGCACCGCATTCTATCAGAAGCTACTCTTCCTCACAGGTTTCAATATGATCACCATAAATCTCTATAGTGTTCTGTTTCTAGTTTTTCTCGGTTTGATATGGATTTTGGAAGTCTGGCTGGCGCGCCGCCAGTTTCGCCATGTGCGGTTACACCGGGCTCAGGTTCCTCCCCTCTTTCAAGATCATATTCCACTGGCGGCCCATCAAAAAGCGGCTGACTATACCGTAGCCAAGCTCCAATTAGGTGTCATTAGCAACGGCTTAGGCGTTGCGATTGTGTTGCTGTGGACCCTGGGCGGAGGTCTAGCATGGCTTGATAGTCTGTGGCGGGAGCTGGGCTGGAATGACCTTGGAACGGGGATTGCCGTATTGCTCAGCTTTGTGTTCATCGGCACCTTGCTTGATCTGCCGGTGAGAATTTATCGAACCTTTGTGCTAGAACAAAATTTTGGTTTTAATCGGACTACGGGGTGGCTATTTTTTCAGGATTTCCTCAAGCAGGGAGCGCTGATGTTCCTGCTGGGTATTCCGCTTGCGGCGGGTGCTCTGTGGTTGATGGAACATGCGGGGAGCTATTGGTGGCTGTATCTATGGTTGTCATGGCTAAGCCTTATTTTCTTGATGATGTGGGCTTACCCTGCCTTTATTGCCCCTTGGTTTAATACGTTTACGCCCCTGACGGATGAGAGCCTCAGACAGCGGGTTGAGGGCTTGCTAGCCCGTTGTGGTTTTAAAAGCCAGGGCATTTTCGTAATGGACGGTTCGCGCCGTTCCGGACATGGCAACGCCTATTTCACCGGGCTTGGGAACAATAAGCGGATCGTTTTTTTTGATACGCTGCTGGAGTCTCTGAATTCGGAACAAATTGAGGCCGTATTAGCCCATGAGCTAGGCCATTTTAAGCGCCGCCATATTTTTAAAAATTTAATCATGATGGCGCTGCTTAGTTTTGCTGGGCTGGCCTTATTAGGTTGGCTGAGCGCCCAGCCCGCATTTTACCAGGGTCTAGGCGTTGGCTATCCTTCTCACTATATGGCTTTGGCCTTGTTTATGTTGGTGGCGCCGGTGCTCACCTTTTTCCTTCATCCTTTCCTGACTTATCTCTCCCGCCGTTATGAATTTGAAGCGGATGAGTTCGCCGTTAAAATGACTAATGGTCAGGCTTTAGCCCAGGCGTTAGTTAAACTTTATAAAGAAAATGCAGGTACTTTAACCCCCGATCCCATCCATTCGGCGGTTTACGATTCCCATCCTCCTGCACCAGTGCGTCTAGCCCATCTGCAGGCCCAGGGCGCCCGCTAGCGCGGCGTGTGCCTGGCGTGCTAGAAGTTTCCTTTGTGGGAAAAGTTAAAGGTGCTGCACCCCGGGACCATAGGGGTACCAATTCCACGGGGCCAAATAGTGCAGTTGGATTTGTTAAAGGTCCCCAAAAAAAGGGACCCACCTGGTAGGAGGGTCCCTTGCTAAAGGGTGTGTTCTTTGTTGGTGTTGATCTTATTTTAATAGAGCACTTGCCCTAGCGAGCGGGACGCTCCTCAATGACCTCTTGAGGGTCGTAGGCGATAAAGCCATCACGCTGACCGAGCATGTGCAGGGTAGTGCCCGCCTCGGCGAGGCCATCACTTTCCCCCAACCCGTAGGTGGTGGCCATGACCCCGAGCAGCCCGGCCTCTTCGGTCACAATGCTCTCATCAATGGCGAAGGTTTTGCGGTTATCAGCACGCTCACAGACGCTGCTCTTCATCCCCCTTACCTTAAAGCGGGCCACATCGGTCTTGAGGCTCGAGGCGGTGAAGTTACGGCCATTGTTCTGCACCCCATCGAGCAGCCCCTGATGCCAGCTGTCCATGCACTGATAGGCCCCCGTGTATTTGGCTTCCTGCTCGTTCCAGACATTAAACTTCAGCTTGGTGAAGTGGAACTGCTGGTCCTGGGTCAGGTCCTGATTACAGGAGGCCAGGGTCAGCTCATTGCGATGCACCTGCATGCCCCCAAGAGCGGTCTCGGCGGGGCTGAAATGGCCGATGAGCTTCTTCGGGCAGGCTTCGTATTCGTTGCCATTGAGGTCCAGTTGACCCGCATCGGCCACCACGCACGCATCCCCATTGCCCCCGACCAGGCAGCGAAAACCCCAGGCGTTGTATTGATAGGCCGTCCCTTGGGAGGCGTCCACCACCGTGGCGGAGCCGGCCAGATGGTTCCAGCGAATTTCACTGGCACCCCCGCCATCCACCGCCCAGCATTGCAGCTCACCTGCCGTGTGGGCATTTTCAGGCAACGTCACCCGGCTGGGGGTGGCATATTCACCGCCACCGAGACCTATCTTATCCAGGTAGTCCTGGTTGGTGGAGGTGGGAAAGGGGGGGACGCTGTAGGTCCCCTCACCATCCCGGGCGCTTATCCAGATGGGTTGGAACTTGGTCAGCTCAATTTGAAAGTCGGTGAAAAACTTGGTCCCGTTCTTCCAGTAGCACTTCAGGCTCACCGAGTCGGAGTAATCATTCTGGAGGCGAATAATGGTATTCTTATCCCCGCTCACATCCACATTCGGGAAAACCAATAAGCTGCCTTTCTCGGAGGTGTTGGCCCGGTCCAGGGCCAGGGCGGAGGTGCTTAACAGGGAGGCGGCCACAACCGCGCTCATCATGACTGTGGTGTGTTTCATCAATGTGTGCTCCTTAGCATTCAGTATCATCTTGTAGGCGCGCCTCCCTGCGCTCTGTGGACCCTGGCCACGCCCTCATTTTCATAGGCGTCTTGTTACCGGGTATCCCATGGCGCTCTCCTTGACATCCCCTGTCTGACCTACCCTCTGCTAAGTTCATGCCAAAGGCGCTAAGTCACTGACATATCACACAATAGCTTGCCCCCATCCCCCGGGAACACGCCGCCAACACCTTCCCCCTCTCCCTTCCTTGTTTCAGCTATGTAACACTTCTCCCCTCCTCGGCTAAAAAATACCCTAAATACCCCATCCTTCAAACGCTTAGAAGAATACCCCCCCTGTAAACTTCTCTACACATAGTTCGGAGAAGGGGTGGCTTGAATGAGATAAGGGGAGGAGGAATAGCCCAAAGAGGGGGCCACCAGCCGCTTAGGTAAGCTCCCTTCTGCCGGGAGAGGAAGTTTAAGTATCTGAACTCCTATGGGCAGGACCCCCGCCGCCCTGGTGCGAATAGGGCGCTGCAGGGGATGTAGGGCTCGCAAGCCTGAAAAGGTAAGCCGCCAGGCAATGCATGCGACTGGCAGCTGTAAAGCACTTATCTTTATAATTAATTCATTATTTTTTCTGATGAAGAGAAAACTTAGATAAAAAGTGCAAGGACTTCATTCGCCGGTGTACGCTGAGTTCCTTTGCAACTAATAAGCCGTGTGACGGAAAAGCCCGTTAATTGAGCGTTACGATAGGCTTGGCGGACAGAGGGAGTATCATGGTTGGAAATTAGAACGGGGATTCCCCGTTTAGCGAGCCGCTGGGCGCTTTGAGTTAATGCCTTCTGTTCCTCGGGGCCAAAGCCATTACCGCTATAGTGGGTAAAACAGGCAGTCTGGCTTAGAGGGGTATAGGGCGGATCAGCGTAAACGATGGTACCGCGCCTAATGCGAGCAAGGACTTTGCGGAAATCCAGACAGGTGAACCTAGCCCGCCTAGCTTTGATGTGGAAAGCCATCATTTCCTTAGAGGGAAAATAAGGCCGTTGATAGCGGCCAAAAGGGACATTAAAAATGCCCGAACCACTATAGCGGCAAAGACCATTGTAGCCGTGGCGGTTTAAGTACACAAAGAGGGCCGCTTTCTCTGCAACATCAGCGGTGGTATTAAAGCGGGCTCGCAACCTATAATAAGCTTTGGGAGTATTATTATGGGGGGTAAAAAGGCAGCCTGCATAGTGAATAAATTCCTTACCTTCCTTTTGAAGGATTTGGTAAAGTGCAATGAGATCGGGATTGATATCATTAACCCAATAACGCTCATATTCCGCGTTGAGAAAAAGGGCTGCCGATCCGGCAAAAGGTTCGATGAGACGCTTTCCTGGAGGAAGCACAGAGATAATCCGTGTTAAAAGGCGATATTTATTGCCTGCCCATTTCAGGAAAGGGCGTTGGTAACCTCTTACTGAAATGCTGTTTGGTGGCATGGCAATTATTGGAAGCGGGCGGAATAAGCCATTAGAGTTTTATGATAGCCAATCTCAAGTTTGCTCCTCTGCAAAACTTCATTAGTCCGGCAAATTCGCGCCTTGAGATAGCAATAATCTCTGGCAATGATTTTTTTATGGCAGGGAGGGCCTCTGTCGGTTCGACTCTTTGTTTGGGAAGGGTGATGGTATTTCCAAACCTTCCTGGCTCTTAGACGACGCCGTTAAAGAGATAGCAGTGCGAATTAAACGGAAATTTACCTCTCCTCCAGGCCATCTAGGTATTTGTCCGCGTCCAGCGCGGCCATACAGCCAGTCCCTGCGGAGGTCACTGCCTGGCGGTAGGTGGGGTCAATCACATCGCCCGCAGCAAAAACGCCCCGGACACTGGTTTGAGTGGCAAAACCTTTGAAGCCGCCCCGTACCTGAATATATCCATGTTCCATTTCTAGCTGGCCCGTAAATATATCAGTATTGGGTTTATGACCAATCGCGATAAATACCCCATGCAGAGGGAGTTTTTTCGTCTGATTGGTATCAACTTCCCTGATACGGATACCGGTAACTCCTGCTTCATCCCCAAGCACTTCTTCTAGAGTATGATTCCATTCAATGGTGACATTGCCTTCAGCAGCTTTTTGCAGCAACCGATTGGCTAGGATTTTTTCAGCCCGAAATCTATCCCGGCGATGGATTACCGTGACATGGTCAGCCATATTGGAGAGATAAAGCGCTTCTTCGACCGCCGTATTGCCGCCACCAATAACGGCAACGGGTTTACCGCGGTAAAAAAAGCCATCGCAGGTGGCGCAGGCGGAAACGCCTCGTCCCATGTAGGCCCCTTCCGAAGGTAAGCCTAAATATTTGGCTGAGGCACCGGTGGCAATGATGAGTGCATCTGCAGTGTAATGGTCCGTATCGCCCTTGAGTAAAAAGGGAACCTGGGAAAAATCGACTTCATTGATATGTTCAAGGATAACTTTGGTTCCAAAGCGTTCCGCATGCTTGCGCATTCGTTCCATCAGCTCTGGCCCTTGGACTCCTTGGTCATCGCCTGGCCAATTATCCACATCGGTGGTCGTCATGAGTTGGCCTCCTTGTTCCACACCCGTGATAAGCACGGGTTCAAGGGCGGCACGGGCAGCGTAGACGGCGGCCGTATAGCCTGCTGGGCCCGAGCCGAGGATAAGGAGGCGACAGTGTTTAATTTTAGACATATTAAATTAATTGAGCGGCAGAACATTAATTTATGGTAAACCTTAGATATTACGCGTAGTCATTAAAGAGGTAAAGGAGAGCGTATGCGCATAGGTATCCCGCGAGAGATCAAGACCTTGGAAGGGCGGGTTGCTTTAGTACCCGAAGCGACGGTGGAACTCGTGCAACAGGGACATGAGGTGTTTATTGAGCGTGCTGCGGGCGATCCGAGCGGTTATCCTGATGCAGCCTATCAGGCAGCCGGGGTTACTCTTCTCCCTGATGCTCGCTCTCTTTATGATACTGTAGAGCTCATCGTCAAGGTTAAAGAGCCAATAGGCCCGGAGTTGGAACTGCTCCGGGCTGACCATTTATTATTCTCTTTTCTGCATTTAGCGGCGGAACCGAAATTAGCCCAGTGCTTGATGGAAATTGGCTTGACGGCCGTAGCTTTTGAGACCGTGGCAGTTGGCGACGAATTGCCGCTATTGATACCCATGAGTGATATTGCCGGTCGTTTGAGTATTCAAGTTGGCGCAACCTTACTACATAGATCCCAGGGAGGGAAAGGCTTGCTGCTAGGTGGACTCCCTGGAGTCTCTCGAGGGCGGGTAGTTGTTTTAGGAGCGGGGACGGCTGGACGGAGCGCTGTTGCAGTTGCTGCGGCTTTGGGCAGTGAGGTTATTGTATTTGAGCGCCGCCGTGACCGATTGGCTCAAATGTATCATCTGGGTCAAAATGTAACGGCCCTTTATCCTTACCAAGAGAAGCTGAAAGAAGCCATTGCGGACGCGGATTTGCTTATCGGCGCGGTATTGCAAGCTGGAGCTCGAACGCCGCGGTTGGTGAGTGCGGAAATGGTGCGTAACATGCGGCCAGGCAGTATAGTAGTAGATATTTCTGTTGACCAAGGGGGGTGTATTGAAACTACCCGCCCCACCACCTATATCGAACCTACCTATATGTGGGAGGAGGTAGTCCATTTTGCAGTGACGAATATGCCCGGTGCCGTGCCCCGTAGCGCATCTCAAGCATTATCTTCAGCACTTTTGCCCTATGTGCTCATTTTGTCCCAAAAAGGCTGGGAAAATCATCCTGCGCTGGCGGCGGGAATCAACATTAAGGCGGGAGTGGTGGTCCACGCTGCGGTACAGGAGTCCCTTGCGGCCAGCACCTAGCCCAGGTCGACGGGGAGAAAGGAGAGATAGTTATGTGTATGGAGCGTTACTGCCCTTACGGTAATAGGGCTGTTTCCTGTTAAGTTTCTGATTTTCCTGTTAAATAAAGGCGAATAGGAGGCTTACGTGCCGTTTGCCGCCAATAGAGTTTTGGCAGGAAAATGGGAAAGTATTTATTAGAATTTGGTAAGTCTTTAGTTTTTGGTATTGCAACTCCGTTAAAAATATTATGGCTCAAGCTTCGACCGTCACTAAACGTTCCAAGCGTACTCCGGTTAGTCTTCATATCCGCCATCGCCTTAAAGAAGTGGCGTTTATCGTATGCTTGGCATTGGCAGCCTATTTATTGCTGTCTTTATCGACTTATACCGCCACCGATCCCGGCTGGTCCCACACCGGCAGCGCCGAGGCGGTGCATAACAAAGGAGGAAAGGTTGGGGCTTGGCTCGCTGACCTTCTGCTCTATTTGTTGGGCCATCCGGCTTATTTGCTGCCGGCTACGATGATTTACGGTGGTTATTTTTTGCTGGCCCGTAGCGGAAGAAGCCAAGATCGGGGTTCGTTTCAGTGCTGGGTATTGAGGATTGCTGGATTTATTCTGGCTTTGGGTGCGGCCTGTGGCCTTGCCGCGCTGCATTTTCCCGCACCTCCAGGGAGCCTGCCGGTGGCCGAGGGAGGCATTCTAGGCGAAATAGTAGGATATGGCCTGCTGGGTATGTTTGGCCCTTTGGGGACAATCTTGTTGTTATTAGCCTTATTGCTTACCGGTGTGACCTTGTTTACGGGCCTTTCCTGGGTGTGGCTAATGGATACCACCGGCCACTATACCTTAGAGCTATTTTGGCGTATAGGGCATTGGGGGAAGCGGATTAGCGGACAGTTTACCCACCTGCCAAAGGTGCTGGAAATAAAGAGGGCGCCTGATGAGAAAAAGAAGGGCAAGCCTAAGTTTGAGAAGCAGCGAAGCAAAGTACGTATTGAACCGGTTATTGGCGAATTAGCAGTAAATCCAACCGGGGAGGAGGCTTCCATGCAGGAGCCCGCTTCACCCAAGATGTCCGCTTCAATCAAAGAGTCGGTCCCAATCAAGGAACCCGCACCCATTCGAAGGGAAGTGGAGCCACGGGCGGAGATAAGTCCGCGGCAAGCACGGCAACAGCCGCCGCCTGTGTTTCAACCTTCAGCGGGGGAAGGGCTTCCGGTCCTCTCCTTGCTGGATAAACCTTCCTCCTTTAAGGGAGGCTATTCTAAAGAGACCCTTGAGAGTTTGTCCCGTCAAGTAGAAGAGAAGCTGAAAGATTTTGGTGTCGAGGTACAAGTAGTGGCCGTCCATCCGGGGCCGGTCATTACCCGTTTTGAATTGCGACCAGCACCGGGGGTTAAGGTCAGTCGAATCTCTGGATTAGCGAAGGATTTAGCCCGGGCGTTGTCGGTGCTGAGCGTTCGGGTAGTCGAGGTTATCCCTGGCAAGCCGGTGGTGGGGCTGGAGATTCCTAATGAGACCCGGGAAATCGTATATCTTTCGGAAGTTCTGCATAGTGCTGCTTATCTTGAGAGTCGGGCTTCGCTGACCTTGGCTTTAGGTAAGAATATCAGCGGCCACCCGGTTGTCGCGGATCTTGCTAAGATGCCCCACCTGCTGGTGGCGGGAGCCACGGGATCAGGTAAATCCGTAGCCATTAACGCCATGATTTTGAGTCTTCTATACAAGACAACTCCCCAGCAGGTACGCCTGATTCTCATCGATCCTAAAATGTTGGAGCTCTCGGTCTATGAAGGTATCCCCCATCTGTTGGCTCCTGTAATCATTGATATGAGCGAGGCTGGACATGCCTTGCGTTGGTGCGTGGCGGAGATGGAACGGCGCTATCGGTTGATGGCGGCCTTGGGTGTTCGTAATCTGGCTGGATTCAACCGTAAGGTACGTGAGGCTATCAGAGCAGGTGAGCCGCTGAAGGACCCCTTGTATTCACCTTCCCCAAACGAAGAGCCCTTGCTGTTAGATCCTCTGCCCTTAATTGTTGTCGTCATAGATGAACTTGCGGACATGATGATGGTGGTGGGAAAGAAGGTGGAGGAACTGATTACCCGCCTAGCCCAAAAAGCTCGAGCTTCTGGCATTCATTTAATCCTTGCCACCCAACGGCCTTCCGTGGATGTGATTACGGGCCTTATTAAAGCCAACATTCCAGCCCGCATGGCTTTTCAGGTTTCATCACGGGTGGACTCGAGGACTATCTTGGATCAAATGGGAGCAGAGCAGTTGCTGGGACAGGGAGATATGCTCTATCTGCCGCCAGGAACGGCGATACCTGGACGGATACATGGTGTGTTCGTGGATGATCACGAAGTCCATAATGTAGTAGAGTTTCTTAAGCAGCAGGGTACTCCCCAATATCTGGAGGAAATTACCCAGGGAATCGATGAGTTTGGGGAAGGCGCTAATGGATTTGCCGGGGGGACAGAGGCGGAGGATGATCCCCTCTATGATCAAGCGGTGCGGGTGGTTACCGAAACCCAGCGGGCTTCGGTCTCGGGGGTTCAACGGCGACTGCGGATTGGCTACAATCGGGCGGCGCGGCTAGTCGAAGCCATGGAGCACAGCGGTGTTGTGAGTGCCATGCAATCTAATGGAAGCCGGGAAGTCTTGGCTCCGCCGCCGCCAGAGAATTAAAGAAGGAGTATTTATTAAAAACTTTTATCGAAGTAGGCTAGGGTTTCAAGGAGCCCTGTTAGGGATAATTTTGAGTGGTCTGGCTTTTACCCTGAGCGCCGAGGAACCTGGAGATCACCTAGAAACCTTCCTGCAAAAGACCCATAGCCTGCGTGCCGAATTCCAGCAGATCCTGCTAGATGAGCGTAACCAGCCCCTGGAGGAGAGCAAGGGCGTTTTTTTCCTTCAACGCCCCGGTAAATTCCGTTGGGACTACCACGAACCTTTTTCCCAGACAATCGTGGCGGATGGGGAGCATGTCTGGTTTTATGATCCTGATTTGGCGCAGGTAACGGTTAAGAATCAAGGTTTGGCGCTAGGAGACACGCCTGCCTTGCTGCTATCCGGTAAGCGCTTACCTGCGGAGAATTTCAGCATCAGCAATCTCCCCTCCGATAACCACCTAGCTTGGGTAGAACTGCGGCCTCGTGACAAGGAGGCTGCCTTTGAGCGGTTACTACTGGCATTTGATGATGACGGTTTGCGCCAAATGGAACTACACGACAGTTTTGGCCGCACTACTCGGCTTGTTTTTTCCAAGCTCGAAATCAATCTTTCTCTTGACCCTTCCCTGTTTGTTTTTACTCCCCCGCCAGGGGCCGATGTCATTGGAGGAGATTCTCCTTAATTATTAGCCCGCTTCCCAGGGAGTGGAGATCAAGATCGCCGAAAAGCTAGCGCGCTTGAGAGCGCTGGATGAGGCTTATAGGCAGCGACGTCCTATGCCGTAGCTGTTTCGATAGCCATGCCCCAGGGCGATTCTTTGATCCAGTTTTCCAGATCTTGAGGTGCCATCGGGCGTCCAAGGAAATAACCCTGCCCGTAATCGCAGCCTATTTCTCGAAGACCTTCTAAGGTAGCCTGATCTTCGATACCTTCAGCCGTCACGCGCAAATTAAAATTATGTCCTAGATCCGTAACCGCTTGTACGATAAGGCTATCGCCTTGATTAGCGGCCATTTCATCCACGAAAGATTTATCAATTTTAAGTTCGTTGACAGGCATGTTTTTTAGATAGGCTAACGAGGAGTAACCGGTACCGAAATCATCAATGGACAGCTCAATGCCGAGAGCGGCAAGGTGCCGGAGCGTTTCAAGACTTCGCTTGGGATCCGTCATCACGGCGCTTTCCGTAACCTCAAGGATAAGATCACCCTGGCCGGTCCCCCAAATTCGGGTGGCTTGCCGTATTAACTCGGCAATTTCCGGGTTTATTAACAAAGTAGGCGGAAAATTAACGGCCACGGAGAGGGGAATCCCCTTTTTAGCCCATTCCGCACGGTAGCGCAGGGCGGTATTCAGTACCCATAAAGTCACGGGTTCCATGAGAGCGCTTTTTTCTATCAAGGGTATGAATTTACCGGGAGGAATCATCCCCTGGGTAGGATGCTGCCAGCGGATAAGGGCTTCCGTTCCTGTTATCCGATTGGTGGAAAATGATATTTTGGGTTGAAAAAACAGCCTGAATTCATCATTTTCAAGGGCATGTTCTAATTCTTCTTCAAGTACGAGATCCGCCGTTGCCGTGGCAAGCATCTGGGAATGATAGATGTGATAAGGGTTTCCCGTTTTCTGTGCTTCTGCCACGGCTAAATCGGCTGCCCGCAACAATAATTCGGGCTCTTTTTCATGTTCGGGACAAAGGGCAATACCCATAGCGATGTGGGGCAACGGCGTATGGCCATTGACGGTAAAGGGGTATTGTTGAGCGAGTTCCCATACCCGGTTGGCAGCTAGCAATGCCTGGCCCCCGGTATGGAGGGAGGGCAAAATGAGGCTAAATTCTGCGTCTCCAATCCGGGCGAGCTCATCCTGGGGGCGCATATGTCCGCAAATATGTTCGGCAAATTGGATTAAAAGCGCGTCTCCCGCCTGGTAGCCAAAAGCGGTGTTGATCTCCCGAAAATGGCATAACTTGATAATGAGCAGGCCCACCAGTTGGGAGTGGGGCGATTGTAGATGCTGGTGGAGCTTTGCCAATATTACATCCCGTTGGGGCAAGGGTAACGCTGAGAGAGGCATAGTTTCAAAAAATAGGGGCGTTAGAGATAAAAATCCCTGGGATTAATGCCATAGGCGCCTGCTTCCAGAACATTCGTGATCATGAGAGGATTGCCTTCCTCATCATCAAGCTCATGGAGTAGGTTGATAACGGAGTAAGAGCTGCAGGTTTTTTTATTAGCATCGAGCAGTATCATCACCTGGGGGCGCAGACGGCGGACTCGGTTTTGTGCCAGCACGACCCCGACTTGCCCCGTACTTAGTTCAACGAGGGTTCCCACCGGGTAGGCTCCCAGGCATTGCACGAACTGCTCCACCAGTTCGTCCTGAAAATCGACATTGCGAAATTCATATAATTTTTGGATTGCCGTATGGGGAGAAAGCGCCTTGGCGTAAGGCCGGTTGCTGGTCATGGCATCGTAACAGTCGGCGATAGCCGCCATTCGGGCGTACAAAGGTATATCATCGCCCCCTAACCCTTGAGGATAGCCGCTGCCGTTATAGCGCTCATGGTGATGATAAGCGACCTCGATAATTTCTTCGCTGATTCCTTCGGTTTTTTTTAAGATCTCAACCGTATAGTGGACATGCTTTTTAATGAGAGCAAACTCTTCTGGGATAAGGCGGGTTTTTTTTTGTAATATGGTCGGCGGTATTTTCATTTTGCCGATGTCGGCAAGGAGTGTTCCCTGGGCGAGGGTTTCTAACTCTTCCCGCGGCAAACCTAGATGGCGGCCAAAGGCGATGGCCAACGTGCAAGCATCAACGCAATGAGTATAAGTATAGGAATCTTGCTTCTTAAGTCGGGATAACCACATGAAGGTATTGGGGTTGCGCAGAATACCCGGCATTGTTTTGTTGACGATCTCCCGCGCCGCAGCAGTATTCAATTTTCTACCCGCCTGTACCTCTTCCATGATGGAGTTCATCAATGTGCAGACTTGCTGATGATTTTTTTTGGCGGTAGGGAACTCATCCTCAAAGGAAACGGTATCCTCATAGGTAACCGCCTGGTTAGGACAGAGCGCCGGTTTGGCAGCAATTTTCTGCCCGGAGGCAGGGGAGGCGATTTCTTGTTCAACGTCTGCGCCCCGCTCTGCGTCGATGTACACATAATGGCAATGCTTCCGAAGCGCATCCATATCTTCAGAGCCTTGAATAAAGAAGCCT
Organism: Nitrosococcus oceani ATCC 19707; assembly: GCF_000012805.1. Lineage (GTDB taxonomy): Bacteria > Pseudomonadota > Gammaproteobacteria > Nitrosococcales > Nitrosococcaceae > Nitrosococcus > Nitrosococcus oceani. The sequence continues at coordinate 385,089 of NC_007484.1, forward strand.
TGAAACAAGAAAGGCGTTTCCACCCAAGGGCGATCTAATTGGGAAACATACATTCCGGGTTTCAGGTGCTCACAGCTAACTTGTTTTTCCATCGGGTAAGAAAAATATATAAAGAAATTAATCAAGCGGTTTTAATTCTGGTTGTTTTGCGTTTGTGTTCACAAAACAACGTTTAGGCGTTCAGTTATATTTATCGTATTTAGAGGGAGAAACTTTAAGAGGATATATTTTCGAGCGAAAGATAATTAAAATATCTGAGAGGTTTTCTAGTTAATCCGGTATTCGCCACAGTTCCAACACTGATTGAACTGTCCTTCCAGCCATTCGTCACAGCGAGGGCAAGTCCAAGATGGTTGAATTTGCTCATTCGCACTGGGAAATAAAAGTTGGGCAGCTTCGCCATAGTTTGCCTCGTCAGTGAGCCAAAGTTCTGGCCAACATTCCGTGGGAGGGAGTTCGCCGGCCGCGCTATTAAGGTTTTCGTTTTTTACGATACAGCCAATCCCGTGAGCCTCCAGCAAATTTTGAAAATGTTTCACTAGCAAAAGATTCGGCGCGCAATAAATGAGTTTCAAGGTATTTAAATCTAAGTTGATGTTTTTAAGGGGAGCGTTTTTTGTGGATTGAGTATCCCCTGGGGATCGAACTGGGCTTTAAGGCGTTCCATTAGATTCAGTGCAGCGGGGTCGAGTTCTTGAGCCACGAAATCGCGCTTCTCTAATCCTACTCCGTGTTCCCCGGAAAGGGAGCCTTTGAGGCTTAAAACCAGTTTAAAAACCTGCTCTAGGCATTTTTTCGTACGCTCCCTTTCGGTAGGCTCATCCGGATCGGTCAATAGATTGACGTGGAGATTACCATTACCTGCATGACCAAAATTGACAATCGTGATGGCAAATTCTTTTGCTAGCCTTTCAAGGCCGCTAATGAGTGCAGGTAAATGGGAGACGGGAACTACCACGTCCTCATTAATTTTTTTGGGGGCCAGAGTGCGCAGGGCAGGCGAAAGAGCCTTGCGGGCTGCCCATAACTGTTTACTTTCTTGGGGGGTACGCGCCGCAACAATTTCCAGAAGCCCTGCATTATGAGCTGCTTTTTTGAGTTGAGTAACGGCGTCTTCCATTGCCGTGGCCGGGCCATCCACCTCTATCATGAGTAACGCCCCCGTCCCCGGAGGTAATTCGATCCCACCTTGTGCTTGCACCAGGGTTACCGCCTGGCGGTCCATCAATTCTAGGGCGCAAGGGGTGAGGGGTTGGCTCATTAGATCGGCTACCGCCTGACCCGCGCTTTCCGTATCCTTATAGGCGGCACGGAGGGTTCGTTTGGCTTCGGGTAAGGGCGTTAATCTAAGGGTTGCTTCGGTAATAATCGCGAGGGTTCCCTCCGAGCCGATAAGTAGCCGGGTAAGATCGTAGCCGACAACCCCTTTAGTGGTATAGGTGCCGCAGCGGAACTCTTCTCCGGCGCCGGTGACGGCCCGAAGAGCCAGCACATTTTCCCGGGGAGTGCCATATTTTACCGCGCGCGGGCCGGCAGAATTATAGGCGAGGTTGCCGCCAAGGGTGCAGAAAGCAGCGCTGGTGGGGTCTGGAGGCCAGAAAAATCCCTGCTGGCCAGCTGCTATTTGAACTTCTTGATTGGTCACGCCTGGTTCTACCACCATTGCCCGGTTAGTGGGATCAAGCATGCGGATGCGGTTCATACGCTCTAGGGAAAGCACTAGACCGCCACTAATCGGCACTGTTGCGCCAGTAGTTCCGGTCCCTCGTCCACGGGGAACAATGGGGACGCGAGCCTTATTACAGAGACGGACAAGGTCGCGAACTTCTTCGTGGGTGAGGGCGAACACGACCCATTCGGGCAAGGCATGCCGACGGCTATTGTCATAGCCATAGGGCCAGCAGTCGGCTGGATCGGAACGAACCCGTTGTTCGCCTACGATTTGGATAAGGGCCGCCAGAAATTCCGGCGTGGCTGTCGGAGCGCTATTGTTCAAGGGCGGTTTCGTGTAAATACTCAAAAATTTTGACGACTCGCTGGGTGCCGCCAGTATGACTGGTTACAGCAACGGCCCGCTCGGCTTCCTGGGGAGTTACCAGTCCCATCAGGTAAACCGTGCCTCGTTCAGTCACCACTTTAATGCGGGCGGGATTGAGTCCTTTCCTAGCGGTCATTTTGGTTTTAACCTTGGTGGTGATCCAGGAGTCGCTGGAACGGGAGACTAGGGAACTAGGTGCCAGAATATCTACTTCATTGTAGATTTGCTTGACGTCTGAAATCGGCTTAACTAGCTCCGCGGCTTTTTTTTTGAGCTCCTTGCTCGGCGCTTCCCCCGTCAGTAAGACGATGCCATTGTAACTAGTGACGTTGATATGAGTATTTTCATGGAGCTCCTGGTCATTGCGGAGGGCGGCGCTGGCCTTAAGTTCAATACTTTGATCATCGATGACGGTATTGAAAGTGCGGCGATCATAGGCCGTGGAAACACCGGTAGCCGCGCCAGCGGCGACTCCGGTTGCGACCACAGCAACGCAGCCTTGAAAAATTATTATGAAACAGAATAGCAAAATAGTGAGGCTGAGTTTCATGGATTATTTCTCCGGGTACAGGCCATGATCAAGCAGATCACATAGACAGTGAATCACGAGCAGGTGTACTTCCTGGATACGGGCGGTACTGTGGGCGGGCACGCGAATTTCCACATCCCGTTCAGTCAGTAAAGGGGCGATTTTACCGCCATCGCCTCCGGTCAATGCAATAATAGTCATCTCACAATCATGGGCGGCTTTAATCCCGTGGATAACGCTGGTTGATTGTCCACTGGTGCTAATAGCCAGGAGGATGTCTCCTGCATTGCCTAAGGCTTCGATTTGACGCGCAAAAACATTATCATAATGATAATCGTTAGCAATAGAAGTTAAGGCCGAAGAATCCGTAGTCAGAGCGATTGCGGGTAAACCAGGGCGTTCCCGTTCAAAGCGGTTGATTAGTTCCGAGGAGAAATGTTGGGCATCGGCCGCACTACCACCGTTACCGCAGCTTAAAACTTTATGACCATGCTGGAGGCTTTCCAATAGATGGCGGCTGGCACGTTCGATGCCGGGGGCCAGGGTTTTCATAGCCGATAATTTAAGCTGGGCGCTGCTGAAAAAATGTTGTTCGATACGTTCTCGGCTGTTCATGGCTGTTTTAGTGGAAAGATTTGGCTTGTTTGTTGGCATCATTGAGGAGTGTTCTAGTTTACCGTGGTAGCATTGGGGAAAAATACGTCGCCAGGTATGTATTGGTAAAGTTTGCCTATGATTCTACCCGAAAGGCATCCCGCAGCCACATAATGTTATCCGCTCCCTTTTCAGATGTGATTCCCACGACATCAAAGCGACAGGGTTTATTTTGAGCCCCCCCGGTTCGTTGGAGGTAGTGTTGGGCCGCCGCAATGAGGCGGGCCTGTTTGGCTGGAGTGATGCTATCTATGGCATCTCCAAAGCGTCCCTTACGGCGGTAACGCACCTCTATAAAAACCAAACTTTCTCGGTCTTCCATAATGAGATCGATCTCGCCAAGACGGCAGTGATAATTACGCTGGGTTAGACGCAGCCCTCGCGCTTGCAGGTAATGACAGGCTAATTGTTCTGCCTGCTCTCCCTTATCCCGGTGGGTGGCTGGCTTCATTTCGTTTTAGACAAGGGAATTATTTAGCCACCGGCTGGGGCTGCCCTTTTTTAAACTGAGCCCAATTCAGCGTGCGGCGCAAATGTCGTCCAGCATCCATCTGTAATGTCCCTGTGGCTCCATCAAAGGTCATATCCTGATTCTGCTGGAGGGCCTTTAAATGGGGAATGATTCGGTAAGCATCGACGCCTAAAGCGTAGAATCGTTTCAGTTGTTCAAGATTTCTTGGATAAGCAGCGGCCAGGCTTTGGTAACTGGGATCATTTTGTGCGTTTTTATCGAGAACCCAAGGAATATCGCAGAATAGTACGCCGTTTAGATCCTGATCATTTTCCGGATCGGGGTACCCCGTGTAGATATGGGAAGAGCTATAGACAGGCAGTTTCTCTGCTCGGTGGAAGCGGAGCTGGGGGACTAAGAGGCGGGCTTGCCGTGGAAAGGCGGCGAGAAAAATAAAATCAGCCTCATGGCGCCGCTCTGGCTCAAAGGCTAACTCCTGGAGTGCTCGCTGACGGGATTGGCTATCATCAAGATCGAGTAAACGTTGAATTAGAGGGGAGTAATCCTCTTTCTCCGGATCATAGGCTTGAGACTTTACCAGGGTGCCACCTAGCCTTTCCCACCGCTCGGCAAAAGCGTCTTTCACCCGTTGACCCCATTGGGTATTGGGAATGAGGGCTAGGGCGTTGCGGTGTCCATCGTGCCAGGCCCGCTCAGCGACCTCCCGGGCCTCATCTTCCGGAGAAAGCGTGAATTGATAAAGTTTTTCAATGCCTTCATGGGATTTCTCCAGATAGTTAAGGGCCAGCGTGGGTAATGACAAATCACCGGTTGCGACAAGCTGTGCCAATGACTGTTTAGTTAGCGGTCCTGCCACAAAATAGGCGCCCTCTGTTTGTGCTTGTTGATAAATGCTATAGATATTGCTGTTACCGGTTTCAGAGTCAATTTTGACCTCATAGAAACGAATGTTAGATGGCCAGCCATTATTATCATTGTAGTAGGCTGCAAAAAAGCCATTTTGCACGGCTTTGGCGGAAGCCGCAAACTGGCCTTCCGTGGGGAGTAATAAAGCGATAGAGGGTTGGTAGGCCGTCGTGGGGAGGGTGGCCATCTCGGCCTGAAGCAGGGGCAAGGAGGCGGAGTGCCCAGGGTAACGGGCCTGCCAGTTTTCTATCGCTTGCTGTAAATCGGGAGAATCCAACTGGTAGCGCTGAAAAAGTCGCGCGAGTTCTAACCAACCCTGGAGAGCAGGGGAGAGAGGTTCTTGAGGCAAAGACCCAAAAGTATAGGGAGAGAGGCCCATGAGCAGGCCCCAAAGGGCGCGCTGATTTTCCTGCAGGGCCTGGGCGTCAGATAGCAAGGGTTCTAATTGAACTCGTTCGCGGGCTGCGGCAAGGGGGTTATCTTCAAGCTCATAGGCTTGCGCCCGGAGCCGATGGAGGGCGGCTTGTTGCTCTAGGCTTGGTCCTAAGCTTTCGACGCCTTCTAAGAGGAGCAAGGCCCTTTTCATTTCTCCTTCTGCTATTGCAAGCTGGGCAGCCAGAAGATGATAGCGGAGCTTCAATGGCGATTCTAAGCTTTCGGGTGCAATACTCTCAAGGAGCATTTTAGCTTCTTGCTGATAATTGCCTTGGAGCAGAGCAGCAGCAGCATGTAATTGGTAATCTTGACGCTGCGGCGATTGCGCGTCAGCCGCCAGCTGGGTATACGCTGTAGCGGCGGCACGATAGCGTCCTTCGGCCGCCAGGGCCTTAGCCTGGACAAGTTCTGATGATGGTGCCTGGGGGGAAACCTTGGGAGACGGTGAAGTACAGGCGGTTAGCCCAAGCAGAATGGCAAGGCCCGCTAACGGCAGGTAATTACCTGCTTTTCGAAAAAAGATCACCATAGGAATAAGAGGATACATGTCACATCAATATACTTAAAACGGGTAATATTAACCGCTACCTGTAAAGCAGCCTAGAGGCAGTCTATCTGATCTTTATTCTATGAACGGTACTCTTTATGTCGTGGCGACGCCTATTGGCAACTTGGGAGACTTCAGTCCCCGGGCTCAGGAGATCCTACGGAAGGCAGACCTGATTGCTGCTGAGGATACCCGTCACAGCGCGGCTTTATTGCGTCATTTTGGAATTACCACGGCAATGATCTCGTTGCATGAGTATAACGAAAGGCGACGGGCTGAGCTTTTGATTGCTCGTTGTCGGGAGGGTCTTTCGGTGGCGCTGATTAGTGATGCTGGGACACCGCTAATCAGCGATCCCGGCTACCGGGTTGTTCGCCAGGCACGGCACGCAGGGATAGAGGTGCTGCCTATCCCTGGTCCCTGCGCTTTGGTGGCGGCCTTATCGGTGGCGGGGTTGCCTTCTGATCGCTTTGTATTCGAGGGTTTTTTGCCTGCTAAAACGGGTGCTCGACAGGCTCGATTGCTGCAATTAGCCGAGGAGAGCCGCACACTGATTTTTTATGAGGCGCCTCGCCGTTTGCTAGAGACTCTCCAAGCAATGATAGAAGCGTTTGAGCCGGATAGGGAGGCTGTGGTTGCGCGGGAGTTGACTAAGCGCTATGAGACAGTCCAGGGGGGAACGCTTTCTTTCCTCCTTAGTTGGGCCAGGCAGACGCCAGAGTCGAGTCGGGGGGAATTGGTATTATTGGTTCATGGCGCGGAAAAAGAACAAGACGCTATCCAGCAGGAGGCCCTACGGGTACTGCGGCCCCTGGTGGCGGTTTTACCTTTGAAGCAAGCGGTTGCCCTAGCGGTTGATATTACTGGATTTAAAAAAAATCGCCTTTATCAATTGGCATTGGAGCTACAGGCGGCTAAAAAGCATTGAGCCATCTTGTAGCGCGGCTTGCGTTGTTTCTCCCATAGCATTTTTCCGCTCTGGGCTGGGAAAAGCTCAGGATATGTAGCGAGCCTCCATAAAATGAGGCATCAGCTGATAGGTTTCCATAAAGAGGTGCTGGGTCCTAGCCCATAGCGCTATTCTATTTGCCCTAGCAAGGGGGTAAAAGGATAGGTTTAAATAGCGTTAGTTTTGAGATTAGTGATAGTAACCACAAGCAGCAGTAAGTGATTTGTCGACCTTGTTTCCGCAGGTTTACTTCCGCTTGCCATAGGTTTTGAAGCGGCGGTATTTCATAATTCGTAGCGAATGCGGTGGTGAATTTGGGGAGCGCTTCATGCTATCCATGAAACGTTCGGTTGCGGGCTTATCGATTTTTAAGCAGATTTCAGTATAGGCGAGCTGGTAATTTTTTAGTCTAACGTACATTTTATTTAGCCTTGTAAACCTGTTGTTCAATTTGTTCAATCTAAAAACTCCCTTAGAAAATCTGCGAATCCGTGTCGCTTCGGCAGAGGCCCTGCCCCAGCTCTCCCTCCTTGGCTTACTGACAGGGTTGCTGGCGGGAGGAGGGACCGTGGCTTTTCGGCTAGCGGTGGATGTGGATCAGATTGCCCTGCTTCCTAGCCACCAGGTAGATGATTTTGAAAGTCTCGATTGGCTCGAACGGTTATTGTTCCCCATCGTGGGGGGCCTGAGCATCGGATTGCTACAAGAGCTTGCCCATACCTATCGTGCGGTGGGGGTGGTGCATGTTTTAGAGCGGATTGCCTATTACCAGGGTCGCCTGCCTTGGCGTAATGCCCTGCAGCAATTTGTGACGGGCGCACTCTCTATTATCTGTGGCCACTCGGTGGGACGGGAAGGCCCTAGTGTGCATCTAGGGGCTGCTGGTGGCAGCTTGCTGGGACAATGGCTGGAATTGCCTAATAATGCCCTCCGTACTTTAGTAGCCTGCGGTATTGCGGCGGCCATCGCGGCTTCCTTTAATACTCCTCTGGCAGGTGTCCTCTTCTCAATGGAGGTCATCATGATGCAATATCAACTCGCCGGGGTGGCGCCTATCATTCTGGCTGCCGTGGTAGGGGCTGCCATCTCCTGGGCCGTGTTTGGCCCTTCACCCGCTTTTTTCGTGCCTCCCACCGAAATGCATTCCCTGCTTGATTTCCCTTATCTGGTCTTGATTGGCTTCGTCGTGGGAATTTTGGCGGCTGTTTATAATCGGTTAATGCGCTTTTTTTCCGGGTTGGAGAAGCAGCGCCCTGTGTGGCAACGCTGCACCGCTGCTGGGCTGCTAGTCGGCCTTTGTAGTATTGCCGTCCCCGAAATCATGGGCCTGGGTTACGATACGGTAAACGCCATACTTATGGGTCAATTTGGTCTGAGTGCTCTGGTCGTCATCACTATCGTTAAATTATTTGCCACCACTGCTTGCGTGGGCCTGGGCATACCAGGAGGGCTTATTGGTCCCACCCTGGTTATTGGCACTGCGGCGGGCGGTGCGTTAGGAATTATTGGCACGGCTTTGCTGCCGCAAGAAGCATCCCCTATTGCCCTTTATGCCATGGTGGGGATGGCCGCCATGATGAGCGCAACCTTACAAGCACCCCTGGCGGCCCTTATGGCCTTGGTAGAACTGACCGCCGGTACCTATATCCTTTTTCCAGGAATGCTAGCAGTAGTCGTAGCTAATTTGGTGGCGCGAGAGGGGCTTCATCAACAGGCTCTGTTTCTGATGCTACTGCGAACTCACGGCCTAGACTATCATTATGCGCCCATCTCTCTCAGGCTCCGGCAAGCCGGGGTGGCAAGCGTGATGGATCGCCACTTTGTAGAACTACCCGTTATCACTGATCGGGAAGCCGCACTTCAAGCCCTCGCGCAAAATCCCCGTTGGGTGCTGGTGAAACAGGATTTCCAGCCCCATTCCGTAGTGCAGGCTGCTGATGTGGCCCGAGCCTTAAGCGATGAAGAACAAGGGTCTCTCAATCTCATGGAAATTCCCGCAGTCCGGGAAGATATCCAGGCTGTCTCTTTCTATGCGACCCTCCAGGAAGCCCTGGAAATCCTTGATGCTAGCCAAGCTAAAATGCTGTATGTGACGCGGCGCATAGGACCCACCCGCATACGAACGTATGGAGTATTAAGCCGGCAAGATATTGAGTCTTATTACGGCTAGTCAATTTAATAGACACTCGGCGTTGTCAAGCGCCTATTTTTTCAGGCAATAGGCGAACCCGTTAGTTCGTGGAGACGGCTAACCGTTGCCCTATCTAGTCCTAGAGCCTGGGCTAATTGCTGCAGGTAAGCTCTTTCAGCCTCGGTATCAATGTCAATGGCGAACAATGAAGCGGCATATACTTCGGCGGCAACCGCTTTGTTTGGCACTGCCGAGACTAGCGCTTGTAAATCCATTGGACGGCTTAATTCATCCATGACGAGCTGACGTTCCTCATCGGTCACGCCGTCAGCGCTGATCTTGCCGAAGATATTATCCATTTCCTTCTGGTCAAGCTGCCCATCCGCCTTGGCCGCGGTAATCATGGCCCGGACCATAAGTTGTTCTGTTTGGGGCGCAGCCAGCGCCTCGATTTGCTCTTGCGGCAGAGGTTGTGCCCCAGAGGTAAGGTTCCCTGACGAGGTTGGGGTATTTTGCTTGTCTTGAAGCGCACTGACTGCCAATGTGCCTAAAATCGCCATGGCACTTCCGCCGAGAGCACCTTTTGCCGCACTGCCACCACCACCAAGGAGCGCCCCAGCCAGGGCGCCAAGGCCACCAACCTGTCCTCCGGTCATGCCGCCCGCCTGCTTATTGCTAAGAAATTTCTGGGCAATATCCACTAGGCCACCAAGACCCTCGGGGCTAGCCGTACGCTCTAGCCTAGAATGACTTTGACTGCTCATTCCTTGTAGTAACTGTCCAACGATATTTCCAAAACTCATAGTCTGTATTCCTTGGTTAAGGGAAAAGTTTTCAAACTTTAATAAAAGTATTCAAAGAGAGGGTTTCAATTCATGCGCCCAACCCCGGTTACATAGGAATCGCGAACTTTAATTCGTCTTGATTATAAAACTCGATTTGCTGGGTTGCCGGGTTGTATTTCATGTAAATGGTCCCTTCGTTATTAAAGCTGATACGATCACCGGCCTGAATACGGATGGCTTCACCGGAATCAATATGATCAATAACCATCCCGCTTTCGCTTGCGGGGGCATGGGGAAAGCCATGGGCGGAGCCTGCTAGCATAATACCGACTTTGGGTTTTCCCTGGGGCCGGTCAGTTGAAGTCTCAATTCCTAATGCCCATTGTGTAGCCGCATTTCCACCATTGACAATATCGATGCCCCGCACTGGAGCTAGGGGATTGCCAGAAAAATTTAATCCATTGACTTCGAACCCGATCGCTGGAGCACCTGAGTAGGTAGCGGCAAGGCTGTTGCCGCCAAAGGCGGGGCCCGGCCCTTCAGTCTCGCCATAAAAAAAAGCGCCTGCCGCCTCTGCCATTCCTTCTGAACGGACAGCCGCGGCAAGTGGCGTGTGAGTACCCGAAACATCGGCAGGGATATAGGTATAAAGGTAGGTAGGGGTATCCCCTTCAGAGCGAGCGGTATTGGAAACAAAGAGATGGGGGTTGATCAAGCGATCAACAAAATCCCATATTCTTAAGGCGGGAAAAGTATTATCTCCTAGAATCAAATCAGCGGACAGATAGCCCGTCAAGTTAGGATAGGTAACATTTCCCAAGAGAAATCCACTCAGCAAGCTAAGCGCTATCAATTTTTTCATCGTAACCGATCCCATTTGGATGATGAAACGCTTACGCAGGAGAAACGCTATTACCGGTATTTTCCCCGCGCCTGAGAGGTAAATTATAATTGTAGCTCGATCTCCTCGTATACCTCTCCTTGCAACCGAAAGCCTCGCATCTCCAGGACGCCTTTAGTATTGAGGGAAATAATTAAATATAATGCGCCAGGGTAAGCCGCTTGGGCAAGGTCGCTTTTTGAGGGCAAAGGCGCAGTTTCAGGATGGGAATGATAGATACCAAATAATTCCTCACCCTCTTCGCGCATACGGCGCATGGCCGCGATTTGGCCCTGGGGATCCATGAAAAAATGCCGTTGTGGTTCCGGCGCAATATTATTGATGGGATAGCAGCGGGAAGGGAGACCGTTACGGGCGCTGATCAGTCCGCATATTTCCTGCTGGGGCTTTACCTGTGCCTGGTGCAGCAGTTGGTTAACCAAGGGGCGGGGAAGTATGACTTCTGCCATTAAGCCAACTCCCGCCATCTCTCTCGCGAGCCGTTACAAATAGGGCACTGGGGATCTTGCTGAATTCGGGTTTCGCGCCAGCGCATGCTCAGCCCATCGAGTAATAATAGCCGATTATGCAAACTTCGTCCTATACCCAATAGCAACTTAAGGGTTTCCATCGCTTGGACGCTGCCGATAATTCCTAGCAAGGGGGCTAGTACGCCGGTTTGGGAACAGGTCTCTTCTTCGTTCTCCCCGCCTTCCTGAAACAAGCAATGGTAGCAAGCTCCGTCCGGTTGCCGGCTATCAAACACCGCCACCTGTCCTTCCATGCGAATGGCGGCGCCAGAAACCAGGGGCCGGCCTACCCGGGCGCTAGCGATATTCAAGGCAAAGCGGGTAGCGAAATTATCACTCCCATCCACAACTACGTCCGCCTGGGCAATCACCGCTTCTAAGTCCTTTCCCTCCAACCGAGCGGCTATTGGCCGCACTTCCACCTCGGGGTTCAGAGCCTGCAGGCGGCGGCGTGCCGATTCTACCTTGGGTAAGCCGATGACGTTGCTATCGTGCAAAATTTGCCGCTGCAGATTGGAAAGCTCTACCTCATCGGGGTCAACGAGAGTCAATTGTCCTACCCCGGCTCCAGCTAGATACAAGGCGATAGGTGACCCTAAACCGCCCACGCCCACCACTAGAATCCGGGAATCGAGCAATTTTTGCTGGCCTTCGATATCAATTTGGGGTAGTAAGATTTGCCGGCTGTAGCGTAGGAGTTGTTGGTCGTTCATTGCCTTAAAGTGAGTCTAAAATCCTAGAGTGAGATGCTAGCATAGGCGCTTTCTTATCAGGTAAACACCGCCTCGGCATCAAATACGGGTCCATCCACGCAGACTCGTTTCATGGCGGGTCCTTGTCGGGTCTGGACTTTTACCACGCAGCCAGCGCAACCGCCCACGGCACAGGCCATGAATTCTTCTAGGGAGACTTGGCAGGGGAGGCCAAATTCCCGGGCGAGTTGGGCCGTGGCCGCTAGCATGGGGTGGGGACCGCAGGCATATATGGCAACTTCTCGCTGTTGGGCTGGAGCAAGCGTGTGCAGCCAATGGCGAGCCAGGTCGGTGATAAAGCCTTCGAAACAGCCGGGATAGCCTTGAAGACTAGCCAATCGGCTGGGAATTTTCCAACCTTCCAAGAGCGGCATGGCGCCGATGACTCCCTCTGGTAGCCCCGGTATTAGAAATTGGGAAGGCCGTTGCCGGAAGGGGAAAGGGATTTCCGAACCCATGAGCACCAACGGATTGAAATGCCCGGCTTGGCGCAGGGTATCGGCTAAAAATACCATGGGAGGGATGCCTACCCCGCCGCCAAGGAGCAAGGGCCGGGGATAGGCGGGGTCCACCCGGAAGGGTTGCCCGATGGGGCCCAGGATGCTGATCTGCTCACCCGGCTTTCGCTGGGCTAGCAGCTGCGTACCCTGCCCCACCACTTTGTAAAGAAATTCAACCCAGCCATGCTTGGCATCGGCTCGCATGATGGAGAGGGGGCGGCGCATGGGGAGACCCGAATCGCACTGGAGATGGGCGAAGCTGCCTGGGGTAGCGCGGGAAGCGATACCAGGGGCGGCAACCCACAGCACGTATTGCTCCCCTGGGTGGGCATCCTGGGCCAGGATTTTTCCCTCCTCTATCAGGATAGTGTCCCGGTGGGATTGGGGTGTCATGGTGTTTCGTCTGCCGCAGCAAAAACCACCCGCCCTTCCAGGAGAGTATAAGTGACCCTTCCTTGAAATTCCCAGCCTCCAAAGGGGGTGTTTCTCCCCTGGCTGGCCATTTCTTCAGGCTTGAAGGTCCAATGGCAATGGGGATCAAATATACAAATATCTGCCCGTTGCCCCGGCGCCAAATGGCCGCCTTCAATACCCAACACCTGAGCGGGTTGGCAGGTAAGATACGCGATAACCTCGGCAAGAGTCAGGGTATCGTCCTGGGTTAGCCGTAAAGAGAGGGGCAGCAAGGTTTCCAGTCCCGAGATTCCTGGTTCGGTAATGGGGAAAGCGCCCAGCTTAGCATCGAACTCATGGGGTTGATGATCGGAGCAAATGGCACTGAAAGTACCATCCCGCAGACCTTCATGGAGGGCATCCCGATCCCGCAGGGAGCGCAGGGGCGGGATGACGTGGCACTGGCTGTCAAATTCTCCAATATCGTGCTCGGTCAAGTGGAGATGATAGGCTGTTACATCCGCGCTTATTGGCAACCCTTCGGTTTGTGCTTCCCGGACCATTCGCACCGCCCGGGCGCTGGAAAGATGACAAAAATGGGCTTGTACGCCAGTTTGTTCAATGAGTAGCAGATCTCGGGCCAGGGAGACGGTCTCCGCGGTTTCGGGGATGCCCGCTAAGCCGAGGCGAGCGCTGACGATCCCTTCATGGCAGCAGCCTTCAATGCCGAGCCAAGGATCCCGGGAATAAAGAAAAAGGGTGATTCCCAGGGTGGCTGCATATTCCATGGCCTGGCGCATCACTTGGCTATTGGCAATGGGCATCAGGCCATTGCTGACTCCCACGCAGCCTGCTTCCCGCAGAATACCCATTTCCGCCAATTGTAATCCTTGCAGTCCTTGGGTAAGGGCGCCCAAGGGTAGAATTCGAGTTCGTTGGTACTGGGCTTCCCGATGGGCGATTAAATCGACCACGGCAGGGGTGTCAATGATTGCGAGGGTATCCGGTGGACAACAGAGAGTGGTGATGCCGCCTTTAGCGGCAGCCAGGGTTTCCGTAGCGATAGTTCCTTTTTGTTCCTGGCCTGGTTCCCGTAAGCGTGCCTGTAAATCAATCAGCCCTGGGCACACGATTTGGTCTTGGGCATCAATTTCTTGTTCAGCCCTAAAGCCTTCGGGGGCGCTGCCAATGGCCACCACCCGGCCTTCAGCCAGATAGAGATCCTGGAGTCCGTCTATTTTGTTATAGGGGTCAATGAGATGCCCGCCCCGGATGGTCGTGCGCATTAGCGGGCCTCCTTGGCTTCAGGGACCGGTATCTGCATGGTCATGGCCATGACCGCCATGCGAATAGCAATACCATGGCTGACCTGCTCCAGGATGACCGAGTGGGGTCCATCGGCTACGGCCGATTCGATTTCTATTCCCCGGTTAATGGGACCCGGATGCATCACGATAGCCTCTGGCCGGGCTAGGGCGAGTTTTTCTTCGGTTAAGCCATAGAGCTGGAAATATTCCCGCTCACTGGGTAGCCGTGCCCCTTCCATGCGTTCCCGTTGGAGCCGCAGTGTGATCACTACATCTACCCCTTTAAGTCCTGCCCGCATATCGTGAAAGATGTGAACGCCTAATGATTCCACGTTGCGCGGCAATAGTGTCCGGGGAGCAATCACTCGGATTTCCCCCGTGCCCAAGGTTGCCAAGGCGTGGATTTCGGAGCGAGCTACCCGGGAGTGGAGGATATCGCCGACAATAGCCACCCGCAGATTGGGAAACGAGCCCTTGTGGCGGCGGATAGTGAGCATATCCAGCATGGCCTGGGAAGGGTGGGAGTGGCAGCCGTCTCCGGCATTGATTACGCTGACATGGGAAGGAACATGACGAGCAATAAAGTAAGCGGCACCGCTATCAGAGTGGCGGACCACGAACATATCACAATGCATGGCCTCCAAGCTGCGGAGGGTATCCAGCAGACTTTCCCCTTTCTGGGTCGAGGAGGTGCGCACATTCAAATTCATAACATCTGCCGAGAGGCGCTTGGCCGCCAACTCAAAAGTGCTCAAGGTTCGGGTGCTGTTTTCAAAAAAGAGATTGACAATGGTTTTTCCTCGTAACAGGGGAACCTTTTTTACGTGTTGGGCGCCGATGGTGGAAAAAGACTCGGCTGTATCCAAAATTCGGGTCAGTAACTCCCGGTTTAACCCCTGGATGCTGAGGAAATGGCGTAATTGGCCGTTCTGGTCCAGTTGCAGGTTGCTCATTCCGTGGGGTCAATATATTGGATACTGAACTGCAGAGGATCTGGGCCAGTTAATTTGACTTGCTCGTTGGGCGCTAAATCCAAATGATGGCCGACCACATCTGCTTGTATCGGTAATTCCCGGCCAGCGCGCTCTACCAGGGCGGCAAGCGTGACGCTGGCTGGGCGGCCGTAGTCAAAAATTTCATTTAACGCCGCCCTTACTGTTCGTCCAGTGTAGAGGACGTCATCTACCAGGATGATATGCCGATCGGCCACGGAAAAGGGCAGCTGAGAGGGTTGCACTTGGGGATGCATGCCGATGCGGGTGAAATCATCCCGATAATAGGCAATGTTAAGTACACCCAAGGGGTCAGAGACGAGGTTATCTAGCTGATTCAATAAACGTTCCGCAACCCATACGCCCCCTGTATGAATACCAATCATGGCTGGTTTATTCCGCTCTTGTTCAGCCATCCGCTGGTTCAGGCCTGTTGCTAGATTGCGGAATAAAGCATCTATATTTAACGAAACGGGCTGCGGGATATTCATAAGGACCTCGCGCAGAAAATCCGTAATTTTAGTGACGGATGGTTTGCTGTTCTGTTAACCAAGTCTGCAAGATACACTGGGCAGCCATCTGATCGATGCCTTGGCGGCGGCCAGAGGCGGAGGATTTAATATTTAACCGTTCCCGGGCCTCGACGGTGGATAAACGCTCATCAACCCATTCTACGGCCAGGCCATACCGGCCGTGCAAACGATGACCAAAGCGGCGGGCTGCTTTAGTCAAAAACTGTTCAGATTGGTCCATATTAAGCGGTAACCCGACAATCAGCAAGTCAGGGTTCCATTGCCTGATGAGTTGGGTGATTTGGTTCCAATCAGGATTTCCTTCATGGGCTTTCAGAGTCGTTAAGGGGTTAGCGCTATGCGTTACTTCTTGACCAACAGCCACCCCAATATAGCGCAGCCCAAAGTCGAATCCGAGGACGATCCGGGGTTTTGAGGGAGAGGGGGCATCAAGGGTTGCGCTCATGCGTGTCCAATTTCTCCGGAGAGACGGGAAAGATCGACTCCTGCCAGGGCAGCGGCTGCTTCCCAGCGCTGCTGGTAGGGGGTGTCGAAAACGACCGTACTGTTGGCAGGGGTGCTTAGCCAGGCATTTTCCGCTAGTTCTTGTTCCAGTTGATTAGGACCCCAGCCAGCGTAACCCAGAGCAATGAGAGTCTGTGGAGGGCCTTTTCCTTGGGTAATGGCGTCAAGGATATCACGGGAGGTGGTAATGCCCACTTCATCGCCAACCCTTAGGGTAGTTTCCCACTGGCCAATGGGACGGTGCAACACAAATCCCCGCTCTTGTTGGATAGGGCCACCCAGAAACACGGGCATCTCTCCTACCTCTTGAGGGCAGTCTTTAACTTTTATATGTTGCAGCATCTGGTCAAGCGTGATGCTCAAAGGGCGGTTGATAATAATGCCCATGGCGCCATCCTGGTTATGTTCGCAGATGAAGGTGACCGTGCGAGCAAAATTGACATCATCCAGAGCAGGCATGGCTATCAAGAAATGATTACGGAAATAGCACATTGTTTTCATGATTAAGCATCATTATACCAAGCAGCATTTTTCTTGCGACCCCGACCTTAGCGAGAACTAAAATCTTTCCCGCTGTGGAATTGCCAGGTCCGGGTGATAGAAAGTATATCGTGGCCTTGGAGTACGTTTGCAGGTATGTTGGCGAAAGGGGCGGCTAAGCGTACGATTCGGATAGCCGCTTTATCTAATGCCTGATGGCCAGAAGAATGGCGCACCACAATATTAGCTACCGTCCCATCCGGATTAAGATCGACCACTAGAATGAGGCTTCCCGAGAGTCCCCGCCGTTTGGCTTCCTCTGGATAATTCATTTTCCCGACCCGTTCTATTTTTTTACGCCAGGCATCTAGGTAGGCGGTCGCCGCGTACTCCGTGGTGTTGGAGTCGAGGTATCGCTTACGGGGTTGGTTGGCATAACGCTGAATTTCTCTGGCAAGCTGTCCCTCTAGGGCGGCGATGAGTTCTCGGGCCGAGGGGCGGGGAGAGGTCGTTTCCGGAATTTCTGGGGAGGTGGACGCCGGTATCTGTTGTGGTTTGCTAGGGGAAGGGGTAGCCCGTTTTTGAGTGAGTAAGGGAGATAGGGCTGTCTGTTTGGGCGGAGGAAGTTTTTGCTTAGAAACTGCCGGCGCAGGTTGGATTGCTGGACTGGTGGGTACCCGTGGGGGAGCGGCTAAAGGGGAAGGCGCGCTGGGCGCTAGTGGATGTCTTTCCTCTTTTTCGCTTTTGCTTATTTTGCCGGCTTGGGCAAGAACGTTCGGTTTTTTCGGAATTTTTTCTTGCTTGAAGGGAACGAGAATAATTTCCAAGGGGAGGGGGATTGGCGTAGGGGGAGGAAAGAACTTCAGTTGATCCATGCCTAATAGCAGTATTCCATGAAATAGGACTGAGAGAAGTAAGGTCAAGATTAGCGGGTAGTTCATGGTGGGAATCATGGCGCTTGGAGAGAGCATTTCTATTTTTCTATCAGTTGGTTTGGTTTACTATGCAATCCATCAGCTGAGCACTGATATTGAGGTAATATAGGGCATCCAGTTCCAGATACAAGAGGGGGACTGATTACGTTACGCTTAGTTGAGGCAATCACCCATCATACCGCTGTGAGTTGCTTAAAAACCCCGCTTTAAAATAGCTATTTTATGCTCAAGACCAGACTAAGCGTGTTTAAGGGACGCGCCGTCTATCCCAAAAGATATTTTAATCTGTTTCCCGGTGCATTTTAAGTATCGCATATTGAGCGACAATGCCGTAGATTGTTAGTATGCAGGAGCGCATTAAAGGGATTTATCTTTGAAAATTAATAAAATAGTGTTGGCGTTCCCTGTGCGGATTTTCTTCTGTCTCTTATTATTTTTCGTGAAGATTGGAGCGGCTTGGTCCCAAGTCTATCTTGAAACAGAAGTAGAGGGTGTAAAAGGGGAAGCCCTGGAAAACGTCATGGCTTATCTGAGCATTGCCCACCAGAAGGAAGATGCTCAATTAGCCGAGGGAGTCATTCGCCGGCTTCATGGCAAGGCGGAGGATGAGATTAAAACCGCTCTTGCAGTATATGGTTACTACCAGCCCCGGATCGAGGCGGAACTGCAGCAGCATCCTAAGAGATGGCTAGCCCGCTATCGCATCGATCCGGGTCCCCGGATGAGGGTGGGGGAGGTGGATTTAACTGTCACAGGAGGGGGGGCGGAAGATTCTGCTTTCCAGGCGTTACAACAGAATTTCCCCATTAAGGAGGGGGAATTTCTAAATCAGACCCATTATGAGCAGGGAAAGTCGGCCTTGCAGCGATTGGCTGCCGAGCGCGGTTATTTCCAGGCAAATTTTACCCAGCAGGTGTTGCGAATAAACCTGGAGACATACTCAGCCCGTGCTATTTTGCGTTTTGATACCGGTCCCCGCTACCAATTTGGCCCGGTTACCTTTACCGAAACCGTATTACGGCCTCAGCTCTTGACCCGCTATGTGCCTTTCCAGGAGGGAGAATTTTATCAAAGTTCAAAAGTAGTTGAACTACAGACGGCGTTGGTGGATAGCGATTATTTTGCGGTAGTAGAGGTGGAACCTCGTCCACAACAAGCGGCGGAGCTTAAAGTGCCTATATCGGTATACTTACAAGCAGAGAAGCGCAATCGCTATTCAGTGGGAGTAGGTTTTGGGACCAATACGGGGCCGCGACTTAATCTGGGGTGGAAGAACCGGTATGTCAACCGCTATGGGCATCGTTTTAGCTTTGCCTTGAATACTTCTAAAATTAACCAAACCCTCGATTCAAGTTATATTATTCCTATCGGCGATCCCCGCACCGATCAAGTCAGGATTGCCTCCAGTATTGGCCGACGTTCAACCGTCACTAGCAATAGCCACATTGCGCTGTTTGGAGCTCGGCGGATTGTCGCCCGGCCGGGCGGTTGGCAGGAAACCTTGTTTTTAGACTACCGGTGGGAGGATTTTGACGTCGGCGGTGATTCAGGCCTGGCTAAACTTTTAATTCCAGGGATTAGCTGGTTTCGGAGGCAGGCCGACGATCCTGTTTATCCCCAGCGAGGCAACCGACTTAGTTTAGAATTACAAGGCGCTGCTCAGGAACTTCTTTCCAACAACACTTTTCTCCAGCTCACCTTGCAAGGAAAAATCATCCGGCGTTTAGGCCGCCGCAGTCGTTTGTTGGTGCGGGGGGACGCGGGTGCGACTTGGGTTTCAGATTTTGCGAATCTTCCTCCTTCGGTGCGCTATTTTGCTGGTGGCGATCAGAGTGTACGCGGTTATGCTTTCAGCTCTTTGGGCGCCACTAACGAGAGGGGTCGAGTGATAGGCGGAAAAAATATTCTCGTGGGGAGTGTGGAGTACGAATATCGTTTTTTGGATAAGTGGGCTGCCGCTGCCTTTTATGATGCGGGAAATGCTTTTAATAATTTTTCTTCGCTGGAGGTACAGCAGGGAGCAGGGGTGGGTGTCCGTTGGATTTCCCCCGTGGGCCCTATCCGGGTGGATTTTGCCTTCGCTCTTTCTAAATCTGGTACGCCTTTCCGTCTTCATGTTAATTTAGGCCCTGATCTGTGAAGCTACTGCGTTCGATTGGCGCTTTTATTCTGCTGTTGTTAGTGCTGCTGGTAGGGGGGCTTGCCTATTTGCTCTTGACTGAGGTGGGAACTCGGCAATTATTGGCCCAGGTGGCCCAGGTGATTCCGGGAGAGTTAGAAACCCAACAGGTTGAGGGGACTTTGGGGGAGGCGCTTACCCTGACCGGATTGCGCTACCGGACTCCGGATTTTACTCTTGAAGTCGGGTATTTTCACTTTGCCTGGCGGCCGGCAGCCTTGTTGGGGGCAACTTTCTGGGTGGAGCAGCTTCATCTTGGAGAAGTCAGCTGGCGCCAAAAACGCCCAGGGGAGTCTACGGCCTCGCAAGAGCCGATAGTGCTTCCCGAAATACAGATCCCTTTAAAAGCTAAGGCAGAAGACGTCCGGCTGCAAAATATTTCCTTAACTCCCCTTGGATCGTCCCCTGTGGTTATTAATACTATTGTCTTCAAGGGGAATTTCGATGGCCAAGCCTTACAAGTAGGCGAATTGGGGGTTTCTGCTCCCCAAGGAGAGGTGCAGGTGAGTGGAGAGATGGCTTTCCAGGAGGCTTATCCCATGGCGTTCGCCCTGGCTTGGGGGGCACCGGTTCCCGAGTTGGGGAAGGTCACTGGCATTGGTAGGGTGAAAGGAGATCTTCGCCAGTTGACTCTACACCAAACCGTTCAAGCTCCCTTCCATCTGCAATTCCGAAGCAGGCTTTTTGAGCTATTGGAACAGCCTCGCTGGGTTGCGGCGCTGGAGGTTCCCGGGGTCGAATTGCAGCATTTATCTGCCCAGTGGCCAGCAGTACGTTTTGGGTTAGACCTTAAGGGCGCAGGGAGCTTGGAACAGTTTAAGGTACGAGCCTCCTATCAGATTCAGGAGGCTCAAACAGGCGAAGTGAGGGGCAGTCTCTCGGTGGAACAGCTTGCCATGGGGCATTGGCTCCTGGACCGGCTGACCTTGCGGCAAGTTGAGGGGCCTGCTCGGTTAGCGCTCCGGGGGGAGGTGATGATGGCAGAAGACCAGCCTCGTATGAGCCTTGCGGGCCAGTGGCAAGATATGGCTTGGCCCCTGAGAGGGACGGCTCAAGTTTCCAGCAACCGGGGCCAATTGACCTTGGAAGGAACGCCAGCCGCCTACCGGTTACAATTGAACAGCGCTCTTGCCGGTCAGGATATTCCCACCAGCGAGTGGCATTTGATGGGTACCGGCGATACCACCCAGTTTGAGTTAGAGAAGTTACGGGGACAATTGTTGGATGGGGTTTTGAGTGGTTCGGGCAATTTCCGCTGGACTCCCGCCTTGGCCTGGGATGTGCGAGTAGACGGAGAAGCGCTTAATCTGTCGAAGGAATGGCCAGAATGGCCAGGAGTATTGTCCTTTAGCAGTGATACTAACGGTGTTTTAGAGGAGGACGCCCAGGATATCACGCTTGATCTCCACGCCCTTTCTGGCTCCCTACGGGGCTATCCAGTAGCGGCCCAGGGAAGAGTTCAACGACAAGATAATACCTGGCGTATTGCCGATTTAAAGTTACGCTCGGGAGATTCCCGGCTTTCTTTGGGGGGAACGGTCAATGAGCGGCTAGCGCTAAAGTGGCATCTCTCTTCCCCGGATCTTTCCCAACTGCTGCCGGAGGCTCAAGGGGATTTGTTAGTAAAGGGGCATGCGAAAGGGCCGCTTACAGGCCCGGAACTTACCTTTCGACTCCAGGGGAAAGCTCTGGCCTATCAGGATTATCAAGTGGAATCGGTGATGGCTAATGTGGATGTGGACTTACAGGGGAAGCAGTCATCGCAGGTGCGGATCGATGCCTCGGATTTCACTTTGGCAGACCAGACTCTCCGCTCTGTGGCTATTGAGGGGGGCGGCACGCCATTGCACCATAAACTGAGTCTGGCAGTGAAGGCGCCGGAGCGTTCCCTGGACCTTGGATTCCAAGGCTCCTGGAAAGAGGAGGTTTGGCAGGGAGAAATTACCAAGACCGAGCTTACGGACTCGCTCATGGGTCACTGGGAGGCAGTGAGCGCCACTTCCCTTACTCTGAGTCGCAGCAATATTGATCTCGCTCCTTGGTGCTGGCGGCAGCAATCTGCCCAGCTCTGCCTAGGTGGCAGTTGGCAGGAAGAAAGTTTTTGGCGAGGAAGTTTCAAGCTAGAGGATTTCCCGTTAGCAATGCTAGGGCCGCTTTTACCGGAAAAAACAGCACTGGAAGGGGTGATTGGGGGCGAGGTGCAGGCACAGGGAGAGGCTCACCAGTTAGTCCAGGCCCGGATGCAGCTTGCGGCTTCCGGGGTTCAATTAACCCAAGTGACACCTGAGGGGCAGTCTCTGCGCTTTCCCTATCAAGACATGCAGGCCAGGCTTAATTTGGAAGATAGGGGAGGGAAAGCAGGTTTTGAGCTACTTTCAGCCGATCCTGGCACAGCGCCAGTTAGGGCCTCTCTGCGCCTGCCTTCTGCTCCTTTGGATCTAACTGCCTTGGGGCAATTGCCTTTAGATGGCCAGATCTCAATGGCTTTTAGGGATCTCGCTTTTTTGGAAACGCTGATACCAGAATTGGAAGCGGTTCAGGGACAATTGCGGGCAGATCTGACCTTGGGAGGACAGGTTGCCGCACCTCAATTACTGGGAGAAGTTGTGCTTCAAGAAGGAAGCGCCCAGGTCGTTCCCCTGGGGTTAAAGTTGATAAAGATCCGGTTGCGGGCAGAGGCAAGCGAGCAAGATAGGATCGTTTTCACGGGCGGGGTACACTCGGGGGAGGGAGAGTTAGCTGTCAATGGCCAGGTTCGTCTGGAACCTGAGGCGGGTTGGCCCGCTAAGGTGACGGTGACCGGAGAACGTTTTGAAGCCATGGGGACCTCGGATATCAGGGTATTGATCTCACCTCAGTTGCAGATCACGAAGGCAGAAGAAGCGATTCGCGTGGAAGGGGAAGTTGTAATACCAGAGGCCACTTTAGTGATCAAGGATATTGAGAGCAGAGGGGGGGTGCCAGTTTCCCAAGACGTAGTGATCATATCCCAGGAAAAGGAAACTGAAAAAAAGGCTGTGCCCATTTATGCCCGAGTCAGAATTATTTTGGGCGATGATATTTCAGTGCGGGCCTTTGGTTTTAAAGGGGGAATAACCGGGAGCCTATTAGTGACGGAAACTCCCGGAAAGGCTACACGGGGAAGCGGTGAACTCCAGATCGTTAAGGGTGAATATAAAGCCTATGGACAGCAGTTAAATATTCGGCAGGGTCAGGTGGTTTTTGCCGGACCTATTGATGATCCCCGGCTGAGCGTAGAAGCAGTACGTGAGGTTGATAATGGTAATATAGTCGTTGGAGCGCGCATCCGGGGGGCTGCCAGTGAACCAGTGCTCACTTTATTTTCTGAGCCGTCGATGGATGAGAGCAATATCCTGGCCTATTTGATCCTAGGGCGGCCTTTGGCGGGAGCTTCTGGGGGTGACGGCGAATTATTGACTAAAGCTGCGACTTCTCTTGGCTTGTCCGGTGGCACCCTCCTTGCTAAACGGCTTGGAAAAATCTTTGGTTTGGAAGATGTGGGGATTGAATCCGCTGATAACGGTAATGGGAATGGGGATACCCAAAGTGAGATGTTGATGCTGGGCAAGCAGCTCTCACCCAGTCTTTACATTGGTTATGGAATCGGGTTATTTGAGCGTTTTAGCTCTTTTCGAATGCGCTATATTTTGAGCAAAAATTGGAGCGTACAAGCCGAAACGGGCCTTGAAACCGGCGCCGATTTATTTTATAGCCTAGAGCGGTGAGAAGATGAAGGTTATGTAGCTTTGTCCATGAATAAAAGTTTCGTCATCGTTTCTGCTTGAATTTTTCGGGACAGTATACGTTGGCGCTTAATTAAATTAAAAGCCACCACAGAATAAAGAAGGGGGATCTTTTGACCAGCAAGCCCCGCGATATTGCAGGAACCATGCCTGCAACCTTTCAGGAACTTATCTTGCGGCTGCAACAATATTGGGCCGAGCAGGGCTGCGTACTTCTTCAGCCCTATGATATGGAAATGGGGGCAGGAACCTTTCATCCGGCTACTTTTCTGCGTGCTCTCGGGCCGGAGCCTTGGAACGCCGCTTATGTCCAACCTTCGCGCCGCCCTACAGATGGGCGTTATGGAGATAATCCGAATCGGCTTCAACACTACTACCAATATCAAGTAGTGTTGAAGCCGTCACCCCTGGAAATTCAAGATCTCTATTTAGGATCGTTGCATATGTTGGGGATATCGCCCCTGGTACATGATATCCGCTTTGTGGAAGACAATTGGGAATCACCGACCCTCGGTGCTTGGGGGTTGGGTTGGGAAGTGTGGCTGAATGGCATGGAAATCACCCAATTTACTTACTTCCAGCAGGCGGGAGGATTAGAGTGCCGCCCAGTGACGGGTGAAATTACCTACGGCTTGGAGCGGATTGCCATGTATTTGCAGGGAGTCGGCAGCGTCTTCGATTTGGTTTGGGCGGAGGGCCCACTCGGGCGAGTGACTTATGGGGATGTCTTTCATCAGAATGAAGTAGAGATGTCGATCTATAATTTTGAGCAGGCCGATACAGAGAGCTTATTCGCCTGGTTTAACAGCTGCGAGACAGAAAGTAAACGCTTGGTTGAAGCCGGCTTGTCTTTACCTGCCTATGAAATGATGTTGAAAGCTTCCCATACTTTTAATCTTTTGGATGCCCGCCATGCCATTTCTGTGACTGAGCGCCAACGTTACATTTTGCGAGTCCGGGCGCTAGCGCGGGCGGTGGCTGAGGCTTATTTGGCGCGGCGCCAGGCTTTGGGTTTTCCCATATTAGCAAGCGTTGGTAAGGAGATGGCCTGTGGCTGAGACCCGGGATCTTTTAATCGAAATTGGTACTGAGGAGCTACCTCCTAAGGCCCTGCGCAAGCTATCCGAGAGTTTGCTCCAAGAACTTAGCCATGGGCTGCAGGCGGCGGGATTAATCTATGGGGATTTAAAAGGCTATGGTGCGCCGCGCCGTTTGGCGGTATGGGTACAAGCCTTGACCGTTTCTCAACCTGAACAGGTACTGGAGCGCCGGGGGCCAGCATTGGCTGCAGCCTTTAACGAAGAGGGTAAGCCTACCGCCGCGGCCCGAGGGTTTGCCGGTAGTTGCGGCGTACCGGTAGAGGCACTAGAGAGTTTGAAGAATGAGAAAGGGGCTTGGCTAGTGTACCGGCAACGTCAGCAGGGGGCGCCCACCCGAGAATTACTGCCAGCTATCCTGGCCCAGGCACTTCAGGCGTTACCCATTCCCAAGCCCATGCGCTGGAGTGATCTCCCAGGGGAGTTCATACGCCCGGTTCATTGGCTAGTCTTGCTTTTTGGAGAAGAGGTGATCCCGGCGACTCTACTGGGTGTCCAAGCGGGTCGGGAAACTCAGGGACATCGTTTTCATCATCCCGAACCGCTCTATCTGACAGAGCCTGCTGCTTATGCAACTCTGCTGGAAACTGAAGGTAAGGTGCTCGCTGATTTTGCTGTTCGCCGGGAAGCCATCTATACCCAGGTAGTGGCGGCTGCCCAGCAGATGGGCGGAAAAGCCCTGATTGAAGAAGCTTTGCTAGATGAGGTGACGGGCTTGGTGGAATGGCCCGTGGCCTTGGCTGGCCAGTTTGATGGAGATTTTCTCAAACTGCCGGCAGAGGTGCTCATCGCCACTATGCAAGATCATCAGAAGTATTTTCCAGTACAGGATGAGCAAGGACATTTGCTGCCCTGCTTTATTACTGTATGTAATATTGAGAGTCAACGTCCGGAGGTTGTGGTAGAGGGCAATGAGCGAGTCATTCGGCCCCGCCTTACCGATGCAGCCTTTTTCTATGCCACTGATCGCAAGGAATCTCTGGCTAGCCGTTGCGAGAGACTTAAAAAGATCACCTTCCAAGAGAAATTAGGCAGCGTTTTTGAGAGGACTGAGCGGTTGGCTAAACTTGCTTGGCATATTGCCAAGGATATTGGCGGCAATGGGGATTGGGCCAAGCGTGCTGGATTGTTGTCCAAGTGTGACCTGGTGACTGAGATGGTCACCGAATTCCCAGAGCTACAAGGGAGTATGGGCCGCTATTATGCCCTCCACGATCATGAACCTCAAGAAGTTGCCGAAGCGCTTAGAGAGCAATATCTGCCCCGCTTTGCCGGTGATGTGCTGCCACGCACTGCCACTGGCCAGGCGTTAAGTTTGGCGGATCGCTTAGATACCTTGGTAGGATTATTCGGTATTGGCGCGCCGCCAAGCGGTGATAAAGATCCCTATGGTTTGCGTCGGGCTGCGCTGGGTGTATTGCGTATTATTATCGAGTCCGGGCTTGCGCTGGATCTGCCTTCTTTACTCAAGAGAGCCTGTGAAACCTATAATGATCGTTTAACCGAGAAAAATACTGCAGTTCAAGTCCATGCTTACTTACTAGAACGTCTTCGGGGTTATTATTTGGAAGCGGGCTTTCGGCCTGATGAAATCGAAGCAGTTTTAGCTGTAAGGCCGGACCAACCTCTGGACTTTGACCGCCGTCTCAAAGCGGTGGCTTCTTTCCGCAAGCTTCCAGAAGCTGAGTCTTTATCGGCGGCCAATAAGCGAATCCGAAACATTCTACGCAAGAGCGGGGAAAAACTTCCAGCACAAATTGAATCTGATCTACTGCAAGACCCCGCGGAGCAGACTCTTGCAACTCAGATGTACAGTTTGGAACGGGAAATGATGCCTTTATTAGAGAGGCAGGATCACCGTGCTACGCTGACGGCTCTAGCCGGTTTGCGGGGCGCGGTAGATCAATTTTTTGACGAGGTGATGGTCATGGTGGAAGATCCGAAACTGCGGGCTAACCGTTTAGCTTTACTAGCTCGTTTGCAAACATTATTTCTTCAGGTGGCGGATATTTCCCGCTTGCAGGCTTGATTCTAGCTGGAGGTGGAAGGAGGGTAATACTGCTTGAATGAGTCAAGAGGAGAATAGCCATGCGCTTGGTTATTTTGGATCGGGATGGGGTCATCAATGAGGATTCTGACGAATATATCAAATGCCCGGCCGAGTGGGTACCGATTCCTCGCAGCCTGGAAGCTATCGTTCGACTTAATCAGGCAGGTTATCAAATTATCGTTGCCACTAACCAATCGGGGATAGGACGAGGTTTTTTTGATGTTCCCACGCTCAACCGAATTCACAGTAAGATGCACCATCTCTTAGCCCAAATGGGAGGTGGCATCGAAGCAATTTTATTTTGCCCCCATGTCCCAGGGGAAGATTGCAGTTGCCGTAAGCCCCGCCCAGGCTTGTTCCATGATCTCGCCCGCCGTTTGCGCATTCAATTAGATGGAGTACCGGTAGTTGGCGATTCTTTACGAGATTTGCAGGCGGCTCAAGCGGTGGGCGCCATCCCCCTGTTAGTGCGCACGGGAAAAGGCAAGAGGACGGCGGAAAGCTCCGATTTGCCGATGGGGGTAGAAATTTACGATGATCTAGGCTCAGTCGCCGATGCCTTGCTAAAGCATGGATAAGCGAGCCCCGAAACCCAGCCGCGCCATGGGCAGCACTTTTTCTCCATCCCTGGAGACTCAGCAGCAATTACTTTGGCGCTCCCTTCTTTTCTCTTTAGGACAGATTCTCTCTACCTTTATTTTTGGTCTGGTAGGTTTATGCTTGTTTTTTCTACCTTTCCGGTACCGTTACCTCTTCCTGATTCAGTGGGGCCGTCTCAATTTTTGGTGGCTTAAGAAAACCTGTGGAGTTAGCTTTCGGGTCCGGGGTGCGGAGCATATTCCTCCTGGCCCGGCGGTAGTACTCTGCAAGCATCAATCAGCCTGGGAAACGATTGCCTTGCAGCAGATTTTCCCGCCCCAGATTTGGGTACTGAAGCGGGAATTGTTATGGCTTCCTTTTTTTGGCTGGGGTCTCGCTTTATTGGAGCCCATCGCGGTTGATCGTAAGGCGGGGCGTCGTTCTCTTAGGCAAATCATAAAACAAGGCCAACAACGCCTTGCCGCTGGCCGTTGGGTAGTGGTATTCCCGGAAGGAACCCGGATGCCGCCTGGCACCATGGGCCGTTTTGGCATCGGGGGCGCTGCCTTAGCTCAAGCTACAGGTTATCCTGTGGTACCAGTAGCCCATAATGCGGGACGCTATTGGCCGCGTGGCGGATTTATCAAATATCCTGGGGTCATCGATGCGGTAATTGGTCCCCCTATCGATACCCACGGCAAATCAGCTGCCCAAGTCAATCAAGAAGCCTACGATTGGATAGAAAAAATTATGAAGGAAATTGATCCGCCGGATCTCACTGAATCCTATCAAGCTCCCCAATAAGGCGTTAAATCTAAATTATACTCACTGAGATCACTGAAAACTCAATGCTAAGTTCCAAAAACATTGTGCGGTTGTTAATTGTGGATGCCTCCTTTGAGGATGCGGAAATGGTGACCAATCTGTTGCGCAAGATGGGATTTGCGGCGCGAGCCTCTCGGGTGGAGAAAGAAGAAGAATTTCGGGAGGCAATAGAAGGGCAAAGTTGGGATATTATCGTTTGTGCAGCTATGTTGCCGCAATTCAGTGTAGCACGGGCAGCTCAGATTCTCCTTCAATCGGAAAAGGATATTTCGCTTATTATTGTAGTGGATGAGAAAACGGACTCCGATGATATCGATGAAATGTATGTTGCCGGTGTCCGAGATGTGGTGCTTAAGAGCCGCCCTCTCCGCCTTCAATCTGTTATTAAGCGCGAACTTCAAGATCTGGAAAACCGCCGGGCGCGCCGCCACAGTGAGATGGTTTTAGGGGAAAGCGAGCGTCAGGTCCGCGCCTTGCTAGAGAGCTCCCGGGATGCGGTAGGCTATGTGCATGAAGGCATGCATATCTATGCGAACCGGGCTTATCTGGAACTGTTTGGTTATCATGAACTTGATGAAATCGAGGGGATGCCCCTGCTGGATATGATAGCCCCCGAGGAGCACAACCGTTTTAAAGCTTTTCTTAAGGAGTATGGTGCTAGCGAGGGGAAAAGTGCCCATTTTACCTTACGGGCGCACAAAGCAGATGGCCATACTTTTACCGCCGCTTGGGAATTTACTCCCGCGAGTATTGAAGGTGAGTTTTGCACCCAAATTGTCATTCGGGATAAAACTTATGATCTTGCTGCGGAGGAAAGGATTAAACAGGTTCAGCAACGAGATATATTGACCGGCTTCTTTAGCCGGCCCCATTACCTGGAATTGATGGAAAAGTGGGTAATTGCGGCCAGGGCAGGAGATAGAGAGAGTAGTTTGCTCTATATCGCTATTGATCAATTCAATCGCGTCAGGGCGCGGGTTGGAATTGGAGCCAGCGATTTAGTCGTTGTTGATGTGGCTCGAATTCTACAACAATATTGTGATGAAAAAGTGATTCTGGCTCGCTTTGGAGATGAAGTTTTTACTCTTTTACTTCCTCATGGAAGTGATGAGCAAGAGGACGCTTTGGCTGAACAATTGCGTCAAGCCGTGGATCGGCATTTAGTGGAGATGGACGAACGTAGCATTAATGTTACTTGCAGCATCGGGATTTGCCGAATAGGAGAGAGTGCGCCGGGGGGTCAGCAAATACTAGAGCGGGCCCATAAAGCGTGCCTCAAAGCCCAGGAGGCGGGTGGTAATCGGATTGAGCGTTATAGGCCAGTGATCGAGGACCTCACCGATCAGGAAAAAATAAAACAATGGGAGGTCCAACTCCGGGAGGCTATGAATAATAAGGATGGTTTTTGCCTGTTCTATCAGCCTATAGTTAGCCTCCACGGGGAGACTGAAGAGATTTTTGAAGTTTTGCTGCGCATGACCGATGACGCAGGTGGCTATATTCTTCCAGAAAAGTTCTTAGAACCAGCCGCTCAGCTTAAATTAATGGGCGAGATCGATCGTTGGGTGATTGCCAAGGCCATGAGTGTTTTGCACAGCCGGCATCAAGTAGGCCAGCTTATCCGGTTTTTTGTCAAATTGTCTGACCCTTCTATCCATGACAAAAACCTCCTGCCTTGGCTTAAAAAGCATTTGCAGGAGAGTGGGCTGGATGCCCGTTCGCTGATTTTCGAAATTAGCGAGAGCTCTGCCCTCAATTATTTAAAGCGAGTACAACAGCTTGTTGAGGGACTTCGGGTGTTAGGGTGCCAGTTTGCCCTGGAGCATGTTGGTACGGGGCTAGATACGTCCAATTGTTTGAAACATATTAATGTGGATTATCTTAAAATTGATGGCGCTTTCATCGAAAACCTTCTCCAAGATGAGCAAAACCAGGAGGCCGTTAAAATTATCATTGAAATGGCTAAGGAAGCCGGTAAGCCTACCATCGCTGAATTCGTTTCCGATGCCAATACCTTAGCTCTGCTTTGGCAATTTGGCCTGGATTATGCCCAAGGCCGTTATATTCAGGAACCCAATCAATTTCTGAGCTATGAGTTTTCTGGTGGTATTTAATATTAATTTTTCTGGTTCCAAGAGTTAAGTTCTCTATTAGTGTTCAGCCCGAAGCGCGGCGATCCGCTCTTCAATGGGCGGATGGGACATGAATAGACGCTTCCATCCTTGAGATCTCTCCCCCCCCGCTATTCCGAAAGCCTGAAGTTGCTCTGGAAGTCCCTCCTGGGCCATCCTGCCTAGTCGCTCTAACGCCGCGATCATTTTTTCCTTGCCGGCCAGCTGGGCCCCCCCCGCATCAGCCCGAAATTCACGTTGGCGGCTAAACCACAGGACAATGAGGCTAGCGAGAATGGCAAGCACCGTTTGAGCGATGAGGGTGGTAATGAAAAAAGCGGGGCCATAACCGCGCTCGGTTTTAAAGACTACCCGATCCACTAAGTGGCCGATAATCCGGGCGAGAAAAATTACGAATGTGTTGACGACGCCCTGAATCAAGGCCAAGGTCACCATGTCGCCATTAGCCACATGACTAATTTCATGGCCTAACACCGCCTCTACTTCATTTTGATTCATTTGCTCCAAAAGACCACTGCTTACAGCCACCAGGGCGGCATTACGATTCCAGCCAGTGGCAAAGGCATTGGGTTCCGGGGACGCGTAAATCGCCACTTCTGGCATGCCTATCCCTGCCATTCGTGCATGGCGTTGAACGGTTTCCAGCAGCCAAACCTCGGTGGTGCTGCGGGGGCGTTCAATAACCTGGGCACCAGTAAGGCGCTTGGCGGTAAACTTGGAGATCGCCAGGGAGATTAAAGAGCCGCTAAAGCCAATGATTGCGGCGAATATGAGCAGAGCGTTAAGGTTAAGATCGGTCCCTTGCTGATTAAGCAGGCTCTCAATTCCGAGAAGACGCATGGAAATGCTAAGTACCAGCAGGACCGCAAGGTTAGTTGCCAAAAAAAGTATCACGCGTTTTATCATTGATGAAAGCTCCTTATAAGAAGCGCTGATGGGACCATATTATATGAGGGAATTACTCGCGTATTTCAAGCAGCTTGTGTTGCCATTCGGTAAGGTGAATAGACCACAATCTTGGAAAAGGCAACATCTTTGGCAGTTCTGGATTGATCGGGGCGGGACCTTCACCGACATCGTGGCGCGGCGACCGGACGGCCGCTTGTTAACCCATAAGCTCTTATCGGAGAATCCCGAACACTATTCGGATGCCGCCTTGCAAGGAATCCGGGATCTTCTCGGCGTGGCTAAGGATCAGCCTCTTCCCATCGCGCGGATCCAAGAAGTGCGGATGGGTACCACTGTAGCGACTAATGCCCTCTTGGAACGCCAGGGGGAGCGCACCTTGCTCCTGATCACGCAAGGATTTAGGGATGCGCTGCGCATCGGCTATCAGAGCCGGCCAAAGCTTTTTGCCCGCCATATCCTCCTGCCAGAGATGCTCTATGAACGGGTGGAGGAGGTTGAGGAGCGCCTTTCAGCCCAGGGCGAAGTGCTGACTCCCCTTAACCTGGATAGCGCCCGTCAACCGTTAGAGTCGGCTTACCGGAAGGGTATTCGTTCGGTGGCTATTGTTTTTTTGCATGGCTACCGTTATCACGAGCATGAGCGGCGGGTGGCGGAACTGGCCCGAAAGATAGGCTATACCCAAATCTCCCTTTCCCAGGAAGCCAGCCCTTCGATGAAACTCGTCGGCCGGGGCGACACCACAGTGGTCGATGCCTATTTGTCGCCCATCCTCAGGCGCTATGTGGATCATGTGAGCAGCGAGCTGGGCGATACTCGTTTGCTGTTCATGCAATCCAATGGGGGCCTGGCCGACGCCCGTTTCTTCCAGGGCAAGGATAGCATCCTGTCAGGGCCGGCCGGGGGCATTGTCGGTGCGGTGCGGACCGCCATCAGCGCCGGGTTTTCCAAGATCATCAGTTTTGACATGGGTGGCACTTCCACCGATGTCGCCCACTACGACGGCGAGTACGAGCGCGTCTTCGAAACAGAAGTGGCCGGAGTGCGCATGCGAGCGCCGATGATGCGCATCCATACCGTGGCGGCTGGTGGCGGTTCCATTTGCCAATTCGATGGAGCACGCTTCCGGGTGGGACCCCAGTCGGCCGGCGCCAATCCGGGGCCAGCTTGCTATCGGCGAGGCGGGCCGTTGACCATCACCGACTGCAATGTCATGGTCGGTAAAATCCAGCCAGAATACTTCCCCGAGGTTTTCGGACCCAATCAGAATCAGCCTATTGACCGGGACATCGTGCGGCAGAAATTTGAAACCCTGGCTGCTGAAATCAAGGCGGCTACTGGGAAAATACTCTCGGCGGTTGAGGTGGCCGAGGGATTTTTGAAGATCGAGATTGAGAACATGGCCAATGCCATCAAGCAGATATCCACCCAGCGCGGCTACGACGTTACCGAATACGCCCTATGCTGCTTTGGAGCTGCGGGGGGGCAACATGCTTGCCGGGTGGCGGATGCCTTAGGCATAAAGACCGTATTTATTCATCCGCTGGCGGGTGTGCTTTCAGCCTATGGGATGGGCTTAGCCGAATTACGGGTGATTAAGCAGCAGCCCATCGAAGCTCTCCTTTCTGCTTCCCTGGTCGCCCACATGGAAGCAGCGTTTCAGGAATTGGAGTCCACGGGCCGCATGGAAATGCGGCAACAAGGCGTTAAGGAGAGCTCTATTCGGGTGAAAAAAAAGGTCCATCTGCGCTATGAAGGCAGCGATACCGCGCTCATCGTTGGCTTTGGCGATCTTCAGGCGATACGTATGGGTTTCGAGCAAGCCCATCAGCAATACTTCGGCTTTATCGCGTCCGAGAAAGACCATATCGTGGAAGCGGTGGCGGTGGAGATCATTGGGGGTGCCCAGGCAGCCGAAGATAAGATCAGGGGGATGTTCCCCTACTGGGGGAAAGCGAGGCCGGTAGACATTACAGTTATGTTCGCCGATGGCACCAGTTATCCCACCTCGATTTATAAGCGTGAGGAGCTGGGGGCCGACGCTTATATTTGTGGCCCGGCCATTCTTATCGAGAGCAATGCCACCACGGTCATTGAGCATGGTTGGCAGGCTGAAGCCACCAAAGGTCATCATCTGATCTTGACGCGGATGGAGCCGCTACCCAAACGTTTCGCCGTGGGTGCCGAGGTGGACCCGGTGATGCTGGAGGTGTTTAATAATTTATTCATGGCTATTGCCGAACAGATGGGCGTTACTTTGGCTAATACCGCTTACTCGGTAAATATCAAGGAACGCTTGGATTTCTCCTGCGCGGTGTTCGACAAGGACGGTCAGCTAGTAGCCAATGCCCCCCATATTCCGGTGCACCTGGGTTCCATGGGGGAGTCGGTACAAACGGTGATTCGCCGCAATAGGGGTCACATTCGTCCTGGGGATGTGTATGTCTTGAACGCCCCCTACGACGGTGGCACCCACCTACCGGATGTGACGGTGATCACCCCGGTATTCGATGAGCAAGGTACTGAAATTTTGTTCTATGTGGGTTCCCGGGGGCATCAGGCGGATATTGGCGGCATTACCCCCGGCTCCATCCCTCCCGATAGCAAAACCATAGAGGAAGAGGGCGTGATCATCGACAATTTTAAAC
The DNA here is from genome assembly GCF_000012805.1 of Nitrosococcus oceani ATCC 19707. Classification (GTDB taxonomy): domain Bacteria; phylum Pseudomonadota; class Gammaproteobacteria; order Nitrosococcales; family Nitrosococcaceae; genus Nitrosococcus; species Nitrosococcus oceani. The sequence continues at coordinate 418,521 of NC_007484.1, forward strand.
TGGTCGATCAGGGTTGCCTTCGGGAAGAAGAATTCATTGAACTGCTGACTTCGAGTCCTTATCCAGTACGTAATTTTAAACAAAATCTGGCCGATCTACGTGCCCAAATTGCCGCTAATGAAAAGGGCATCCATGAACTGCGGCAAATGGTGAAACACTTTAGCCTAGAGGTAGTACATGCCTATATGGGGCATATCCAAAATAATGCCGAGGAGCAGGTCAGGCAGGTTCTAGCCGCCCTTAAATCCGGTGAATTTAGCTACGAAATGGATAATGGGAGCCGTATCCATGTGATCATCACTATTAATCGGCAGCAGCGTTCCGCTAGGGTGGATTTTACGGGCACTTCGCCGCAGCAAGCGAACAATTTTAACGCCCCGGTAGCGATTTGCCAGGCAGCGGTGCTGTATGTTTTCCGCACCCTGGTGGAGGAAGATATCCCCCTCAACGCCGGCGGTCTTAGGCCATTAGAAATTATTATCCCTGAAGGTTGTCTACTCAATCCTCGCTATCCGGCCGCAGTCGTTGCTGGCAATGTGGAAACCTCCCAGTGCATCGTTGACGCTTTGTATGGTGCTTTGGGGGTCATGGCGGCCGCCCAGGGGACCATGAATAACTTCACCTTCGGTAATGAGCGCTATCAGTATTATGAGACTATTTGCGGTGGCAGCGGGGCAGGGCCAGACTTCGATGGCACTTCCGCAGTGCATACTCATATGACCAATACCCGCCTGACCGATCCGGAAGTATTGGAGTGGCGTTTTCCCGTGCTGGTCGATGGATTTTATATCCGTGCAGACTCCGGCGGCGGTGGCCGGTATCGGGGCGGTGATGGTGTCGTGCGGCGGATTAAATTCCGTGAGGCCATGACAGCTTCCATTCTTTCTAACCGCCGGCAAGTGCCCCCCTTTGGGCTGGCCGAGGGTCAGCCAGGGGCGGTGGGGTGCAATTACGTGCTCCGGGCAAACGGCGCTAGGGAAGTGCTATCTAGCACGGGGAGTGTTGAAATGCAGCCGGGAGATGTATTTGTTATCGAAACGCCGGGGGGAGGAGGCTATGGGTTCCAAGAGCCATAGCAAATTTTCTTTGGGAGATCTTAAAATTTGCTCCTATTTGACCCTAGGGGCTTTTTCCCCGGTAAGGACTTGTAGCTGCTGGATGACTGTTTCCATGGCCTGAGTCTGGGAAGTATCGATTGCCAGGGTAATTGCCTGCTCTGCCTTGGTCAGGGGCTCCTGCGTGGCCTGTTGATGTTCCAGAACAGCGAGATCAGCGTCGGAGGCATCCTGATTTTTATGTTGGCGCTCCCGTATCCGTTGCTGTAGCTGTTGGGGATCGCAATGAAAATCCAGAATGGCAAAGGGTATGTTGAGCTTATTAGCTAGATCCTGAAATATTTGGCGTTGTTGCTGCTTAAGAAAAGCCGCATCCACAATGAGGGGATATCCTGCTTTCAGGATCGTTTGAGCAAGCTGTTGGAGGTGCTGATAAGTCTTATGGCTGGACTCTGCGGAATACATTCCGATACCAATCCCCTTATTGAGCCGCTCCCGAGGTTTCAAACCATGGCGGCGCTTGCGTTCAATATCCGAACGTAAACGAATGGTACCGAAGCGTTCAATGAGGGGCTGGCTCAAGGTGGTTTTGCCGCTACCAGAGAGACCATGGGTAATGAGCAAAAAAGATCTGGCCGGTTGGATATAATGTAAGGCCAGATTCAGATAATCACGGCAGCGTTCTTTGATAGCCTGGGTTTCTGGGGGCGTTTGTCCTAGGCGGATAGCAGTGACTTTGGCTCGGACCAGGGCGCGATAAACCTGGTAGTAAGCAAGCACCGCCAAGCCTGGATAGTCGCCACTGTGCTCCAGATAACTATTCAAACAACGGTGGGCTAAATCCGGGCGACCCCGATTCTCCAGATCCATGATCAGGAAGGCGAGCTCGCTCATGACATCGATCCAGCGCAGGTTCTCATTAAACTCAATCCCATCAAAGATGATGAATTTACCCTCTCTTAAGGCGATATTCCCCAGATGTAAATCGCCGTGACATTCTCGTACAAAGCCCGCCTTTTTACGACCGGTAAATTCTGCTTGCAGTTGCTGCCATTTTTTCTCCGTCCAGTGCCGGAGGCGAGCCAATTTTTTTTGATCCTCCGCTTCTTTAAGGAAGATTTCCATCTGTTGAAAGTTTTCCAGGGCTGGCTGTCCTATGGTTTTGGGCGCACCATAGGGGCTGTCCTGGGGAGCGATTGCAACATTTTGATGAAATGCAGCGACTTTACCAGCTAAGTCTTCCACCTGCTTCGGGGATAAGTCACCCCGCTGCAAACAGTAGTCCAAGCGGGTCTGCTGGGGAAATTGGATCATTTTGACCGCGTATTCTATCGGGATACCGGTTCCCCCGAGATGGGGTTGGGCCGTACTACCGGTGATAGGCACTACCTCCAGGTAAATTTCGGGAGCAAGCCGGCGGTTGATTCGCAGCTCCTCATCACAATAGTGACGGCGCTTGTCCAGGGTAGAAAAATCAAGAAAACCTAGATCAAGGGGTTTTTTAATTTTGTAGGCATAGGGTCCAGTAAGCACTACCCAGGAAATGTGGGTCTCAATCATGGTCAGATTTTCCACAGCATGATGGTAAATCCCAGGCTGCTGCAAGTGCTCAATCAGTGTGTCTATCTGTCCAGCCATCGCTTGTTTCCTTGTAGGGTTGCCAAACCAGTCGCTTCCGGGCTGTTTTTATGCATCCTCCTGGATAATAGGCGTCCAACCATCACCCCACACTTGGAAAGCCGCCCAATGGTAGGGCTGCGCGAAAGGCCGTTGGTCAAGTTCCCCTTCGTCTCCAAGCTTATCGGATGCATTTAGAACTGCCTGCTCCTCCAGCTCCTCACGAATCTGCTTCCAGGTCGCGGTTCGCGTATCCGCTTGCGCTTGTTGCAAGGCCCTATCGGGCGGGTGCGCTTGGCAGAGCAAGTGGTAATAAAACCGGCTCATTAAAAACGCTGTGGAGAGATCCGCCACACTCCACAGGGACGCCACCACGGTTGGCACCCCCGCTCCCAAAAGGCCGCCCGGTAGCCCAACGGCTTCCTCGGCCTGCTCCCTGACCTCGGTGATGCCGGTTTGGCAGGCGCTCAGTGTCACCAGCCGCGCCCCGGTGAAATCGACCTTGCCTTGATAGAGATGCAACAGGGTCAAATGACCCGGCTCGCCTCCCTCAACCGTGGGCTCCCCCTCGGCCGGATGAAGTTCCAGCGCGGATAACAGGGGGCTACCCCAGTGATATCGGCCGTGGCATGAAAAGTGATTGAAGGTAGCTCCAGCCAGATTCTCTGCCAGGGCCGGGAGGGTAGCTTCTTTGCCCCGTAGCCGCGTGGTCCGCTCAGCGCCGGCATAATGGGCAATGCGGGCCACTTCAAGGGACGTGTATGGGAGCTGAGGATCGTTGCGGGGGTTCTCTAAAGCCACCAGCCTCCAAGATTGTTCGGACCCCCTCGCGTGTTGGCGATTCTCCGCTAAGAATACCGCACTCGGGGTGACTGAGACGGCCATCCGCTCACTCAAGGTAGTCATTGCCCCGTTCCCGGCTGGAAAAGGTGCCGCCTCCAAGGGTAGCAGATGGAGTCCGCCATGGGTGACAAGGAGAAGGCGCTTTGCCTCGCCGAGGTGTTCCGCCACGGGGGCGAGCAACTCTTTACCTACACGCCTCAGTAGATGTTGCATCGCATAACCATGACGCCACACCTCCGGGTCCACTACCCCCGCAAACCAACCGCCGATGATTTCTCCCGAAGGCTCATCCGTTCTCAAGAGCCACTCCTCCCAGAGCCGCTCTTCGGTCACGCTCTCCATCCAGACCGCTTCAACGCCCCTTGCCCCGCCGGCAGCACCAGGGCGAGGGTGCCCGCCTCGGTGACTGCAAATTCCACCAGGGCGGCGTCTTGGCCGGGAAGCACCGCGCGAATGTCATGGAGATCCACGGACGCGCGCAGAAAATTCGGCTTTAACACGCGGATTTGTTGCGCTTCCTGCTCCAGACCCTGGCGGGCCTGGCGCGTTTTATCCGCTAGATCGGCCGGGCGTTCCTCCTCGGGCCGCCGCCATTCCGCTTCTAAATCGCGGACCCGCTGCGCGGCTTGCAAAAAAGCGGCCCTTCTCTGCTCTGGAAGGTCTTCCAGATCGGCCCGATCCCGGCCTGCCCGGTAACGCAGCTCCCGGGCCCGGCCTTCTTCTAGAATCGCCAGCGCCTTATCAGGTCTGCCCAGTTGCGCCTGGGCAAACGCGCAGTGGGCATATAACATTTCCGATGTGCCAATCTCCCGTTCCCGAACTTCCGGATCATGTAAGCTAATATCAAACAAGATCCGGGAAGCCGCAAGCCCTTCCTCACTCGCATCCAGGGCCGCCTGCCACCGGCCTGCCTTAAGTAAAGCTGCGCTTTGACCGAGTCGAACCTGACGCGCCGCTTCAGGATTCGTATCGGTCGTGTAAATGCGAGCGGCCTCGCCATAGGCTTCAAGGGCCCGCTCCAAGTTCTCCGCCCCCGCGCTCCGAATGCGATCTCGATAGGCGTTGCCCAGACTATGCTGGGTCATAGCCCAGTCCTCGGGGAAAGCATCGCGGGTGTAGATTGTAAGGGCGGCCTCATAAGCTTCAAGGGCCCGCTCCAGATTCTCCGCCTGCGCACCCCGGATGCGCTTGCCATAGGCGTTGCCCAGGTTATGCTGGGTCATGGCCCACTGCTCGGGGAAATCGTTTCGGGTCCGGATCTCAAGGGCGGCCTGATAAGCCTGGATGGCTTTTTCCAGGTTCTCCGCCCCCACGCCCCGAATGCGCTTGCCATAGGCGTTGCCCAGGTTATGCTGGGTCGTGGCCCACTGCTCGGGGAAATCGTTTCGGGTCCGGATCTCAAGGGCAGCCTGATAAGCCTGGATGGCTTGCTCAAGATTATAGGCCCGGGAGGAGCCCATCGATGATGTTGCCAACGCATTGCCTAATTCGCCTTGCAAGGAGGCAACCAACTCAGGCTTCTCGTCCTTGAGCTGCCGCAACACATCTTCGAGCGCCTGGATACGGGTAAGCTGTAATGGGACGGCTTCTGAAGGCATCGATTGCAAAAACTGCCACGCGCAGGCGGCGCGCAAGCTAAGCGGTGCCAACAAATTGATGGCATGGTAATTTATCCATGCCGCCAGGAAGATTTCCTCGGAGCTTTTACCAGCCTTGCGCCAGTGTTCAATCTCATCATTAAAGGCGTTAATCTCATGGGTCTGGAGTCAGCCTGCCTGGATAGCTTCTTCTAGCTGTGCGAAAATCTCCTCTACGGGGAGAGTGCCGGCAAGTACTGCCTTATAAAGTTCCCTTAATTTACTCATAGACGCCCCTCAGCGCGGATACAATTAATCGTTGATAGGAGAAGGCGCTTTGTCATCCAGCAGAGAAGGGCCTCAATAGATAATTTGCGCCAGCCACCCTGGCCCCCATTGTAAGACCCCGGCGAGGGCCACCGCCATCACGACCACACCGATAAGCAGTCCCAAGGCGGCCCGTTCCCCCCACTTGCTGAGGGCGTAGTAGGTGGCGAAAACGGCCGCACCGCTGACCCCCAGGCCCCACAACAGCTTCCCGAGCGGATGAATGCTTTGCTGAGAATGCTTGCCAATCACCAGCCCCCAGGCCGCGAGCACATAGTAGAGCACCACGACAAATTCCACCGTGTGCGCGGCCGCCAGTAGCATTTCCGAGCGCCGTGCGGTTTCAAGCTGCATTTCCCGTTGGGCCTGCTGGGTCATGCGCTCCAGCTCAGCCGTTCTTTCTCGCAAAATGCCTGCTTCCGCATCAAGAATTTCCTCGAAACCAAGCAGGCTGTTTTTCATTTCCGCGATAAGGCCCTGATCGGATCTAAAGACCCCCGCTAAGGCGCGCTGCAGATTCAATCGCGCCTTTTTAAGATTGATGCTTGCCAAGGAAACGGGTTTGAGCAGCCCATTAAGCGCCCGACCGGCTCTGGTGAGCGCGGGCAGGAGCGGCTGATGAGAGGAAGTGGCAGCAGCATAGGCTTGCCCGATGTCGCGCTCCAACTGCTGCTCCAACTGCGCCAGTGCCTTTCGGTGCCGTTGGTAGTCCTGCCATTGGTCCATGCCTTTGGTGAGGTGATAGAGCGCGTGCGCGAAAATTTCCCAGGAGATAAATTGCTCCCCGGCCTGTAAACACTCGGCCTTGAGGGCCAGTAAAAAGGGGCCTTCTATTTTCGGCGCCCACAGACTTCCCCAGGGTGCCTGGGCGGAAAGTGTGAGCGCAGAGGCTAACGTGTGCTCGGCCTGGGGCATTAACCGCTCGGCCTCGCCCAGTCCGATGAGGACGTGGGCTTTACCCTGAAGATGCTCTGGCGCGATAGACTCCAGCAAGGGCGCGATGGTTGCCAGCGCCTCATCCCAAACAGCCTTAGCCGTCGTAAAATCGGGTGGGCGGTCTAAGGTGAGAATAACAATCTCGGCCTCGTGGGCCTCAATCCAGACCAATTCGTGGCCGGCGTGGTCATTGTACTTATGGGCTCTAAACCCCGAATCACGGGTTGTATCCAGCCCGAGGGCGGCGCTCGCCTGGGTTACGAATGCCTTGGCGGACTGGTAGCCTGGGCTTTTTTCCTCACGCGCCTGGTCTTGATCCGCTAAAAAGAAAACATACTGGACAAGGGCGCCGGGATTGCTGGCTCGAGTGGCGGCCGTCATTTTTTATGCTCATGCTTATTTTCTTTCTTATCCGCAAGACATGCCTTCGCCTTCTGCACCACCTCGGCAAACCGTATTCGTCTATTTTCGGGAAAATTCTTTGGATCGCTGGGCGGCGTGTCGGTTATCCTAACCGGCGTGTGCACCGGGTTAGGGCGGGGCATATCAAACCCTAGCTGGCGCGCCTCCTGGCCGATGATATCTAATACCTTTTCGGATACCTGTACCGCGGCCTCAAAGCGCAAGTCTCGCCCCGCACCGGCATCTTCCAACACCCGACGCAAGCGGGCACGCTGTTCTACCGAAAGGTTGTTAATAATTTCCTCTAGGTCGGCTTTCTGTAACCCTATCAACCAGAAGAAAACGGGCGTAGCTTCATTCATTCTTATCCTCAGTCATCCGATGCCCTCTAATAACCGCCGCGCCTTGATAGGGGCAGGGTCGGTAGGGCTAATAAACGAGGCCGGAGCGGCTTATTGGCCCCGTGTGCCGCCAGCCATTACCCCCATACATAAGCCTGAGTAGCCGTCCCCGGTTCCGGTTAATGATAGCCCCAGAAGCGCAGCGTATCACTTTTTAACCCTTAATGGGCAGCCCCCATGCTTTTGGCGCGCTGCGCCAAATCAAGTGGCGCGCCAATTCGGCCCGTCCCTCATCTCATACAGAAACGGGATAAACATCCGTGTGTAATGATCCGCGCCACGCTGGATCAATACTTGGAAGAAGACAGGGTATCGGCCAAGACGCTTCACGATGAAGCTAAGCAGCGCCACGGCGATGACTACCGCACGCCGGGTTATTACTTGCGCCTGTATCGTCACCGTGCCGAACGGACCCAAGCCGAGCTAGCCGAGAAGACCGGCCTCCGCCAGCACCATCTCTCCGAGATGGAACACCACAAGGGCGTGATCGGCAACGCCAACGCCAACGCGAAGAAACTGGCACCGATCCTGGACTGCGATTACCGAAAGCTGCTGTAGCGCCGGACTGATGTGGCAAGTGTTTTTGGTATGGCCGAAGTTAATAAAGATATACTTAACCAAGTATGGAACGGTGATATTGACTTTGCCGAGTATGTTCAACGCCACCAAAAATCTAGTGAAGAAGAAGCGGGAGGTACCAAGACATTGGCCGCCTACTTTGCCAAGGAAAGCAAATGAAATAGGTGTTTATCAAACACCACCCCGCGATATCCCACTCACCGGTCCTATCACCGGTAGATGGCCTAGAAAGGGCGTATGTCCTGAAACGGCTTTAACGGCCGCTGGTGACGTTTTTGGTCAGAGAGCAGTAGAGTGTGTCCCTTTTATCCGCTCTACGGGCCATACAGCGCCTCTGAGGCGTATTCATCCCTCGCTTGCTCGGGAAGAGGCAGCTTTATGGCCGACCCTATCCTCCTAGGACGCCTTCCCGTTTTAAGTTCCCGTTAAAACCCAACACGCTTTACCAGCTTGTGGGGTTGAACCCCCCTTTTCAATGCCCGGCTTGGGAGAAAAAACCAGCGCCCGCGGGTTTATAGCTAAATCTATAATTACTGATACGCTGCAACGATATTCTCAAGGGTTTCGTGTTCGTTGTATTCTCTGATTTTTTTGATATTTCCGAAGTCTTTTTCTATGGGGTTAAAGTCAGGGGAATAAGGGGGGAGGAATAAAATTCCCGCCCCTGTTTTTTTGATGATTTCACGTGAAGAAACGGCTTTGTGGAACGGAACATTATCCATGATGACAATGTGGTTGCTGTTGAGCAAGGGGCAAAGCTCTTTTTCCAGCCATGCATTGAACACAGCCGTGTTACAGGTTCCCTCAAATAGAAACGGCGCTTCAAAGCCTTCATCCATACGGGCGGCCAATAAAGAGGTTCGCGGTCTGCGATGACCGGAGATCAGACCATAAACACGCCGCCCCTTTGGAGCGTAAGCGTAACGACGGGAAACCTCCGGCTCAAAACCGCTTTCATCAAGATAGACAAATCTTTTGCCGCGGCGGCGATAGCGTTCACGAAGGCGAAGAAAGCTCTTTCTTTTCATATTACAGCGCTGCGTGTACCCCGTCATTTTTTTTACGGGTTAACCCCATTTTGTGCATCGCATGCCAAATACAGTAATACGAAACGCCAAAATGCCGGGCGCGTTCTTTATAGGTGAGAGCAGCCTTGTCTTCCACATGGACCCGTAAAGCCTCCCAGTCCAGCTTGTGTGAACGGCGAGGGCCGGGACGCTCGTAACACAGCGCATCATCCTGCGACAACCAGCGATAAATGCTCGCGCGGCCTACCTGAAATCTCCGGGCCGCTTCCGCCTTGCTTCCACCGCCCCTTACAAAATCGATTACTCGTTTGCGCAAATCAATTGAACATCTCATCACAACAGTATGAATGAATATAACACAAATGTCTCAATATTTATAAATTTAGATATAATTGAGCGCGGGGACTGCCTGCTTTAGCTGGCAGCGGAAGCGCTCACCTCCTGTAGTGAAGTTATTGAAGTAAGTTTCTGGCGAATGCATCATAGCCAGATGAGTAGATACGCCAAAAATGCCGGGGCGGTTTTTAGTCTTAAATTGCACCTTGTGTGGTGCCCCAAATATCGCCGCGGGGTTCTTGTGGGTGAGATTGCCGAACGCCTTTGTGCCTTGCTCCACAAGAAGGCGGATGAACTTGAAATGACAATTCATGCTTTGGAAGTTATGCCGGATCATGTCCACCTGTTCGTTGAGTTTGATCCTCGTTGGGGTGTGGCGGAAATGGTTAACAGGTTCAAAGGCTCCACGAGCAAGGAATTGCGAAAAGAATTTCCTATCCTCCGATCCAGGCTTCCCACACTTTGGAATCGTAGTTACTACGCCGGGACCGTAGGCCACGTATCCGAAAGCACTGTTCGCGCTTACATCGAAAACCAGAAAGGCAAGTAGATGATCAATGCCTTCAAATACCGTCTTTATCCGAATGCCCATCAGGCGCGCGAGCTTGAAACCATGCTCGAAACGCATCGACGCTTGTATAATGAATGCCTGGCTCAGCGAAAAGAGCGTTACGAAATTGCCCAGAAAAGCGTGAAGTACACGCAGCAATCGGCTTGGTTTAAATCCGAACGGGGTGTAAATGAGTGGTACGCTCGGCTTAATTTCTCGTCTGCTCAAGCCACCATGCGCCGTTTGGATAAAGCGTTCCAAGCGTTCTTCCGGCGCATTAAGGCCGGTGAAAAGCCCGGTTATCCACGCTTCAAGGCCCGTGGCCGATTCGATAGTTGGACGTATCCGGCGCACGGTGACGGCGCCCGGCTGCTTGATGGTCAACTGCGCCTTCAGCATGTGGGCCTGGTCAAAGTACGCCAGCATCGTCCTGTAGAAGGGGCGGTCAAAACCGTGCAAGTCAAAAATGAAGCCGGGAAGTGGTTTGTCATCGCTAGTTGCAATATCGGCGATGGGCCAGCCCCCCGCGCCGAGGATACCTCGGTGGGCCTGGATGTTGGGTTGGCATATTTTCTGTCCACCGATCAAGGCGAGCACGTCGATAATCCGCGTTACCAAAAAGAAGCGTTGCGCCAGTTGAGGATTGCTGGGCGCGCGGTTTCGCGTAAGAGAAAGGGTGGCCGGAACCGAGCTAAAGCGGTTGCCAGATTGCGCGCGATACATGCGCGCGTAGCCAACAAAAGACGGGACTACCACCACAAGGTGGCCCGCGATTTGGTGAGTCGATACGCCTTCATCGCGGCGGAGAGCCTGACCGTGAGCAACATGGTCAGGAACCGCCGGTTGAGTCGGTCGATTTCGGATGCTGGCTGGCGCCAGTTTCTGAACATACTCCGCGCCAAGGCTGAAAGCGCCGGGTCGGTGTGGGTTGAAGTGCCTCCGCAGGGCACCTCGCAAGCGTGCTCTGGGTGCGACACACTTGTGCGAAAGTCGCTTTCCGTGCGGCAGCACCACTGCCCCGAATGCGGCTTGCGCCTGCAAAGAGATGTCAACGCTGCTAGGAATATCCTGGCGCGTGGCCAGGCTCGGATGGAGCCTGTGCGGCTTAACGTGGCGCAGTAGCGCGTGCGTGCCGCAAGAAGCCGTCTGCTTTAGCTGACGGTTCATCACGTATTTCTCCTTGCTAGACAAGCCTGAATTCTTATTGAACTAACCTCGTTCAGTGTGAACGGCTTGCTTTATGGCTTTTATTCGCTGTTGCTGGAGTTGCTCTGCAATCGCCTCTCCTCGCAAACCGGCCGCCACCAGAGGACGGGCTGTTACCGCAGCCGCCGCGCGAAAGGCTAATCGAAGCTGGTTAGCCTGGGGATAGGGCCGGTTTTCTAGTCCAGACCGGCCCCGGGCATCCGCTTCACAGGCCAGCAAAAACTGTTCGAATCGGGAAGGCCGCCGGAAGGCGTCGACTCTATTGAGCAGTTTAAGGATTGTACCAGGACGCAATTCCTGGGCTTGGTGAACCAGATTATGGTAACGGGCCACCTGGACCGCGAGGGCTTGATAGGCCTTAGGGACTCGCAAGCGTTGGCACAGAGTAAGGACCAGCGCGACCCCTCGCTCTCCATGGCCGTAGTGATGGGGCCATTCATGGGAGGGCGTTTGTCCCTTGCCCAGGTCGTGGGTTAAAGCAGCGAAACGGACTTGGGTATCCGAACTCAAGTGAGCGGCTATCTCTAACACTTTCAGCGTGTGGATGCCGGTGTCGATTTCCGGGTGATAGCGCCGGGGTTGGGGGACGCCGAATAGACATTCAATTTCAGGGAAAATCCGCGCCAGAGCTCCACAAGCTCTGAGAATCTCAAAAAAACGTCGGGGATAGGATTCACCGAGGGCCCGTTCTAATTCCCTCCACACCCTTTCGGGCACTAAGTGATCAGCCTCGCCAGCGGTCACCATTGCTTCCATGAGGGCCAAGGTTTCGGGGGCCACCTTAAAATTAAAACGGGCGGCAAAGCGGGCCGCCCGGAGGATACGAACCGGATCTTCTGCAAAAGCCGGCGAGACATGACGCAAAATCCCCCGCGCTAAATCTTGTTGCCCTCCAAAGGGATCTAAAAGGCTGCCGTCGGCAGCCTCGGCAATGGCATTTATTGTTAGATCCCGGCGTTGCAGATCTTCCTCTAGGGTAACATCAGGGGCGGCATCCACCTCGAAGCCCTTATAGCCCGGCCCGGTCTTGCGTTCGGTCCGGGCCAGAGCGTATTCCTCTTGGGTTTGGGGGTGAAGGAATACTGGAAAATCTTTTCCTACCGGACGGTAGCCCTGGGCGAGCAGGTTAGCTGGGGTGGTTCCCACGACCACATAGTCCCGCTCCTTGACGGGACGTCCTAGGAGCTTGTCACGAACGGCGCCGCCCACCAGATAAACTTCCATAGAGGTGACCTTCTAGGCCCGAACTAGCTTTTGGAGTTTCGCCATGACTGATTTTAGTTTTGTTCCTACAAAACCTCATCAGCCTGGAGAATTCGCGCTTCAATGGGTGCCCTTAGCTGGCCACGACTTAGCGCGCAAGGCTAAGAGTTTGGTATCACCCTCCACGCGCATCACTTCTCCTCCTCCCGAAGATAGGTCGCGCTTGTGGCAACGGGAAAATCATAGCGCGACTTCATGGCAAAAGGCAAGTAACCTGGCCCTCGCGCTCGATGCGCCGTTTCACTTCGGACTCTCGCTAGGGGGTCGTCATACATCCCTGTATTCCTTCAACGCTGGGCATGCCGCCGTAGCTCAAGATACTGGGATCTTTGGCTAACTTGGCCTAGGTACCCAGGGACGATGGCATCAATAGCCGTGGGCTCGATCCCCAGCTCATGCAGTCCATTTCGGTGGCAAATACTGGGTACCTGTAAGGAGGCATAATTATCCTTGGAAAAAGGCTTTCCTGGCACATACTCAAAGATGCTGGCCTGAATACGGCTAAGTTTATCGGAAAGCCCGATGACTCGCCGTTTGAGTTCCAGCACCTTAGCCGTATATTCAACCAGTTGTTTGAGAGTGTAAATTTTGGGGCCGCACAATTCATAGCTCTGGCTAAAATCTTCTTTATCCGAGAGGGCGCGGGCAAAGGCTCGTGCTACATCTCCCACGTAGACGGGAGTAAGGCGAGCCTCTGGACAGGCTAAGGGAAAGATAAAGGGTGAAAGTTTGAGCAAGCTACCGAAACGGTTAAAAAAGCTGTCCCCGGGGCCAAAAATAACAGAAGGTTGGAAGATCGTCACTTCAAGCCCCTGCCTCGCTAAGGCTAGAACGCGGTTTTCCCCTTCCCCTTTGCTACGCAGATAATAACTAGCGCCCTGGTTAGCGTCGGCATTGAGCGCGCTCATGTGCAGCAACCGCTTGATGCCCGTATCTAGACAAATCTGGGCCACTTTTTCCGGGAGATCTGCGTGAACCTGGCGAAAGCCATGGCCGTTACGTCCTTTTTCATTGAGGATGCCAATCAAGTTAATGACGCTCTGGCAGCCATTAAATTGAGCCGCAAGTTGGGCCGGATCGTAAACGTCGGTTTCCATAAGCCGCAAGCCCGGCAGGACGAGTAGATCACGGTGCCGCTGCCAGTGCCGGGTAAGTACCCGCACCTTATAGCCCTGCTCCACCAAGTGGGAGCTTAGCCACCGGCCCACGAAACCTGTGCCTCCCAGGATGCAGACGGTCTGTATGTTCATCAGTATAGTTGTGCTCCGTTACGCTGAGTTCAAGATTAAAGTCAGGATGGGCTCAATTATAACGCCATTACTTTATATCATCTAAAGATTACCCTGCTATTCAGTATGTTGCGACCATGAACCCTATTTCCTTTCAGCCAGGCGGCGGTCTAGCCTTCTATACTGATAAATTGGATTGATTTTTCGCCCTAAGGAGAACTCAGTATGGCTTTTGAATCCGTTAATCCCGCCACCGGCCAATCCCTCAAAACCTTTGATGCTTGGGATCAGAATGCCATTGATGGCGTCCTTCAGCAGGTCCAAGAGGCGAGTCCCCTCTGGGCTGCTCGCGATCTTTCGGAGCGTTGCCGTTTATTACGGGCGGCAGCCCAGCAGTTGCGAGAGCGCAAGGAGGACTTGGCCCGCCTTATTACCCTGGAGATGGGCAAGCTGCTCGGCGAGGCCCGGGCAGAGATCGAAAAATGCGCCTGGGTCTGTGAGTATTACGAGGAGCATGCCCCCCGCTTTCTCGCCGATGAAGTGATCGAAAGCGATGCCCGCCGCAGCTATGTTGCGCTCCAGCCGTTAGGTACTGTATTGGCGATTATGCCCTGGAATTTTCCTTTTTGGCAGGTCTTTCGTTTTTGCGCGCCTGCTCTAGTGGCTGGAAATACGGCGGTGCTGAAACATGCTGCTAATGTTCCCCAGTGTGGGCTTGCCATTGAGCAGACCTTACTTGAGGCGGGTTTTCCCCCAGGGGTGTTTCGTACCTTACTGGTGAGTTCATCCCAGACGGCAAAGGTAATTGCTGATCCGAGAGTCCAGGGTGTAACCCTCACAGGTAGCGAGGCAGCCGGGCGTAAAGTGGCCGAGTGCGCCGGCCGGCATTTGAAAAAAACAGTACTGGAGCTGGGAGGCGCAGATCCTTTTATTGTGCTGGCTGATGCCGATCTAGAGCAGGCGGTTCCCGTAGCGGTGCAATCCCGTTTTATCAATGGAGGGCAAAGCTGCATTGCCGCTAAACGCTTTATCGTTATGGAGGAAATAGCGGATGAGTTTATTGCCCGCTTTCAAGCTGATTTAGAAGCACTGCAGCCTGGTGATCCGCTGGATGAACAGACTACCCTGGCGCCATTGGCCCGATTGGATCTGCGGGCGGGGCTTCATCAGCAGGTGACGGCGAGCATTCAGCAGGGAGCAGTGGCGGTTGCCGGATGCCAGCCATTGCCAGGGACGGGAACCTACTATGCCCCTTCTATCCTAGACCGGGTTCAGCCAGGCATGCCAGCCTTTGATGAGGAACTTTTCGGCCCCGTGGCCGCCATTATTCGCGTAGCGAACGAAGCAGAAGCGGTGGCGATGGCCAATGCTTCCCGTTACGGCCTTGGAGGCAGTGTCTGGAGCCAAAATACTTCCCGGGCTGAGCGCCTGGCCCTGGAGCTGCGATGCGGAGCGGCTTTCGTCAACGGGCTGGTAAAAAGCGATCCTCGCTTGCCCTTTGGCGGGATCAAGTGTTCCGGTTATGGACGGGAACTGTCTTGGCATGGGATGCGGGAGTTTACTAACCAGAAGACCCTATGGATCAAGTGATGGGAAGGGAAAACCATTTTTTCTATTAAAATTTTTAGAACGGGCTCACGTTTTATATCTCAAGCCTGGAGTCGCCGGTCCGATAGTAAACCTTGAGAATTTAATTTAAAAATTTCTGTCACTGGTCTCTCTACCCATGAGAAAAGGAAGGATGCAAGTTTATGGCTTTACATACCGCCTTAGTTGTTGATGACTCCAAGGTTGCCCGGCTCGCCATGTCCAAATTACTCAAAAGCCGCGATTTTGATGTGGATGATGCCGCCTCTGGCGAGGAGGCTTTGGAATACTTGGAACATCATCGGCCTGATATCGTTTTTATGGATGTCATGATGCCTGGTATGGGTGGGTTGGAAGCAACTCGTACTATTTTGTCGCGGGAAGCCACGCGTTCATTGCCCGTTGTTATGTGTACTGGGAAGGAAGGAGCGGCAGATCGAAGCGCTGCCCTAGAAATCGGTGCAAGAGATGTACTGGCAAAACCGACAGGGGAAGAAAACCTGGACCGGGTGCTTAAGGAGATGATAGCCGAAGCTAACCCAGAAACCACAATCAGCGCTAGTGGGGTGCTTGATACCTCTATTCAAGAGAAGGCGTCTGCGATGATGGAAACTGATGCTGAGAGAAGCGCCGCTACGCTGGCTACGCAAGAGGTTGTGGAACAGGCTGTCGCTGAAGCTTCCGCAGCTGCACAAACAATGGCAGAGCGTATTGCGCGGGAAACGGCGGATCAAGTAAGCCGTCAACTCATTGAAGAATTGGTTACCGAGTTGGCCGAACGGATTGCAAGGGAAACCGCCGAAGCTGTTTCCCAGGGTATCGCTGATAGAGTGCTAGAGGTTGCGCAGGAACGGACCGAGAAAAAAGCCCTGGCGATTACTGAGACAGCTACTTTGAAGGCTAACCAGGAAATGGCAAGTAAGGCTGAAGAGACAATCAAAACCATGCGTTCCGTCAGCGCCCAGACTGTAGCGGCTTTCCTGGAACAGCAGCAGGCTCAATTCCATGCATCCTTGCAAATGACCGTTGAACAAGGCGTAGCCGCCGCCGCCGAAAAACAAATGGCTGCCCATTTCTCTCATTATATGCAAGCACAGGGCCGGGCCGCGATCCAAGGGATCATGGATGAGATAATACAGGAGGAAGATGCCGCATACGCCGCAGAGCAAGCTCAGAAAGCTCGATCAGGTTTTTGGAAATGGCCCTGGGGAAGAGCCTAGGCTACGGGGACATTAGGAAGAGCACTGCCATTTGATTTACCGATAAAAAAGCGTTCGGATGGGTAATAGAAGATCTGTCCGGACGTTTTCCATGGTAGAAAAAAAAGGCTCCAGACTGGAGCCTTTTAATAGGTCTTGAACCTCTCTCTCTACATTATTATTTTTATAAATAGTAATCTTAAATGCTTTGCCAATACTATGGTTAGGCTAGAGTTTAGGCTTTTTTGGGAGAGGAAAAAGCTAGCTGGAAGGGAGTGAACTGCAAGAGTGTGAGAATTCATGCCTTTCCCCGCCGATTGCTAGAGAAAAGAAGCGAAATCTCAGTTATTAGGATAAGGTTTACCACTACTGGATCATCCGTTAGCTGACTTGGCGTATAATATAAGCAGTCATTTCATAGAATGCAACCCCTAAATTAAATTTAGGACCATTTTTTAATAGATAAGTTTGGTTGTGACGCTTAATTTTTCAATAGCCGAGGCAATTGAATTCGCCGGAAATCGCTTAGTTTCCGGGGATGGCGGACGTTTAGAGGCTGAGAGGCTGCTAGCTTACCTGCTCAAGGTAGAACGGAGTTATCTTTATGCTTGGTCCGATAGGCGGTTGACGCCAACCCAATGGGTCAGCTTCCAACGGCTATTGCAGCGCCGGGCCAAGGGTGAACCTTTGGCTTATATTCGCGGCTGGCAGGAGTTTTGGTCTCTTAACTTGCAAGTCACGGAGGCCACGTTGATTCCGCGTCCGGAAACGGAACAAGTAGTGGAATTGGCCCTCCAGCGGCTAGATTTAGAGCGGGCGCTTAACGTTGCCGATTTGGGAACGGGTAGCGGCGCTATCGCGCTTGCCATGGGGAGCGAGCGGCCTCGGGCGCGGGTAATTGCAACCGACGTTTCGGCAGAGACTTTGGAGGTGGCTAGGGAAAATGGGCGGCGCCTTGGGCTATGCAATGTAACCTTCCGGTTAGGCGATTGGTTCGTCCCGTTAGTGGGGGAACGCTTCCACCTCATTGCCAGCAACCCTCCCTATATTGCCGAAGGGGACCCTCATCTAACCCAGAATGGTTTAGCCTTTGAGCCTGATATCGCCTTGATCGCAAAAGATAAAGGTTTAGGGGCGGCACGCCATATTGCCATGACTGCCCGAGAGCACCTCCTTGATGGAGGGTGGTTATTGCTGGAGCATGGCTATGAGCAGGGACCGTCCCTGTTAGCCCTATTTACCCAGTTAGGCTACCAGCAAGTAGCTGATTTTTGTGATTTGGCCGGTTTGCCCCGCGTGGTGGCTGGGCAGTGGCGGGCTTGCTAAGCTTAAGGAAAATATCGCCCGTCTGGGTAGTTTCGATTTGATCCCTAGTTTAACAAAGGACACCCATGGACCCTCTTTCTGCCAGGGGCGAAATTCCGCCCTCCCTCTCTTCCCCCGAAATTCCCCGTCTACGCCTTGCCATAAGCAGTTGCTTGTTGGGAGAGAGAGTTCGCTTTGATGGTGGCCATAAGCGGGATACCTACATCACCGAAGCGCTGAATGCCTACTTTGACTTTGTTCCCGTTTGCCCGGAGGTGGCGATTGGCATGGGAACGCCACGGGAACCCATTCGGATAGTCAAAACCAGCCAGGGGCTACGGGCCAGGGGCGTCCGGCATTCGGAGCTGGATGTTACCGACCCCTTGCGCCAGTTTGGGGAAGTCATGGCCGAAGAACTGGGAGATATTGACGGCTATATATTAAAAAAAGACTCCCCCAGCTGCGGGATGGAACGGGTGCGCGTTCACGGCACCGGCGGCGCCCCCTCCCGGACGGGCACCGGCCTCTATGCCCAGGTTTTCATGGCGCGGCGGCCGTGGCTGCCGGTAGAAGAGGAGGGGCGTTTGAACGATCCGGTGCTGCGGGAGAACTTCTTTGAGCGGGTTTTCGTGCATTATCGTTGGCGGCAAATAGGGGCGGCGGGGATAACGCCCGCCGCCCTGGTTGAATTCCACAGCCGGCATAAATTTATGGTCATGGCTCATAGTCAGGCAGCATATCGGCGTTTGGGACGTTTAGTGGCGAAAGCGGGCAGTGAGTCCCTGGAAACATTAGCGCCGACCTATGAGGCAGAATTAATGAGCGCCTTGAGACGGCGCGCTACCCGCAAGGGCCATACCAATGTACTGATGCACCTGCTAGGCTTTTTACGCGCCCAGCTAGATAAAGCGGATCGGGCGGAACTACTCGAGTCCATGGAAAGCTACCGCTTGGGTTTAGTGCCTTTAATTGTGCCAATGACGTTGCTCAAGCATCACTTCCGCCGTCACCCCAACCCCTACGTCAACCAACAATATTATTTGAACCCCCATCCTCCCGAGTTGATGCTGCGGAATTTGATTTAACTCCCCGGTTTCCCTCAACTCACTCTGCTTCTTCTTTCCTTAAGGTTGCTTCTGCCCTGGATAAAAAATCCACAGGTAGATTCCGTATTGTTATTTTCAACGGGCTGTCATCGGTCATGATGACCGATAAGCCGCCGCGATAGGTTCTTTCCCCAGGACGGTTAAAGTTTGCTGGTAAAGAGACGAAGGATATTTAGTGGATGATTTTCCAAACAATGTGCAGGCGCATTTGCCTGGGAATAAATTGTTCGCGCCGCTGTGCGGCGCGAATCGGGGAGTTGACTACGCCAAACGGTTGCCTGCGCCGCTTCGCGTCGCGAACAACCGTTCGACTGGCAGAACCTCCTGCATCATCAGATGCCGTGCGCCTATGTATGCAGGAGAACCCGCCTGTCAACTCCCCGATTAACTGTCAGGAGACACCATGAAGCATTGGGTATTTGTATTAATCTTTTTAGTTGCACCATTAGCTCATGCTGACCTAATGGTGTCTTTTATAGACGAATCGAGACTGCCGTACGATTTTTCTCCAAGTAACTACGATAATTCTTCAAGCAACTATGACAACTCTGTCAGCAACTACGATAACTCACCAAGCAATTACGACAATAGTTTTTCGAATTATGATAATGGTGCCAATGGCGAGAATCGCCTTTTGATGAAAGAAGGCTCAAAACTCTATCGAGTTGGTTATTACGTCAGAGCAGACAATGGCGTTACAAACTTTTTTCCATATCGGGCAAGCGTGCTTTCTACAATCTAAAGAAAGGTCTCGGAGTGTTTTATGGTAAAGAGGGATTTTTCTATGGTGTCTTAGCCCGTGTAGAGAACGAGTATCAATTAGTCCTTACCGAGGTGGGGCAAAAAACACTATTTATGGCTCAGTAATGAAAACAGTTAACAAGGCCATCAAATTCGCTCCCTACGGTCGCCGGACGCTCGCAAGCTTGCGCCGTTTATGGCGGCATTACGTGTTTGGCACTGAAGTATCGCTGCCAATCAAAAGTCGCCACTTTGCAACGACAGGTCTGGCGTCATCGCCGTTGTCTCGGATGTTTGAGAGTCGAAACCATCATTGATTCGGCGAGCGCAGCTGAACGTGGTCCTATCAACAGTATTGGCAAGGCAGCTCGGCCAGGTTGTGCCGGGTTCGTTGGGTGGTAAGCATGGCGTTGTCACGCCGCTGAGGCGGAAATAAAGTTGGTGGTTGCTTCGCAGAAATTTGTTTTGGATTGAGTCATCAGAGAAAGTGCACTTTGTCTAATTTTTTTCACGTAACAAGGCAGGGCTGCGGACGCGCTATCGCGCGCCGCTGCGCGGCGCGAATCGGGGAGTTGACTACGCCAAACGGTTGCCTGCGCCGCTACGCGTCGCGAACAACCGTTCGACTGGCAGAACCTCCTGCATAATCAAATGCCGCACATCTATCATCCAGGAGAACCCGCCCGTCAACTCCCCGATTATGTGAAGAAATGGAGTAAACAAGGAATATCATGAGAAATAGATTAATTACCATAGGGACTTTAATTGTAGTCTTATCAGGTTGTATGGCAAATCAACCTAAAGTAAGCGGTACCCCAACTAAGAAAATACAATCGCAAAATCAAATCGAACCAGCACAACCAGAGATAGAAACAAAAAGAACTTATAATGATGATGGCAGTGTAAAAAATATACAATATTCAAAAAATGGGAAGGAAATTGAAAAATTCACATTTAGTTATTACCCATCAGGGGCAATAAAAATAAAGCTTAGAACCGTTAATGATATTTTAAATGGACAATCAGAAGCATACTTTGAAGATGGGACAGTGTCAGAAAATGCAAACTATGTGAATGGCTTGCATTACGGAAAGTTTGAGAATTTTCATGAAAACGGGAAGCTCAGAAAGTCTGGAACTTACAAAAATGACAAGTTGAATGGAACTGTTAAAACGTACAACAAGCTAGGAAACATACTGTCTCGGGTTATTTATACAGATGGAGTTGAAGGAATATCAATCTATTATGGATATAAAGATAACAACTTAGAGTGGGAAAAAAAATACAAGAATAAAACCCTGGTGCAAAGTAAAAAATATTATCTAAATGGGAATGTAGAACTCAAAGCAGGCATCAAAAATGGTGAAATAAATGGATTTTTGGAAGAATATTATAACAACGGAAATATTAAGAAGAAAACAACCTACAAAGATGGTAAGAAAACAGGTCTAGAACTAGGCTATTTTAAAAATGGCGAACTATCGTGGGAAACTAATCTTATCGAAGGAAGAATAGATGGCATTTATAAAGAGTATTATGAAAATGGTGCTCTTAAGCTTATACAAAACTACACTAAGGATGAGCCAAATGGACTAAAAAAAAGGTATTTTGATAATGGAAAGCCTGAATATGAGGCAGTAATAAAAAATGGGAAGGTAAACGGTGTTTATAAAGAATATTTTGAGTCTGGTGGTATTAAGTTTACAAAGAACTATAAAAATGGAGAGATGGTTGGGGAAGGGAAAGGTTATTATCAAAATGGCAATCTAAATTGGTTAGTAACTTATAAAAACGGAAAACTTTTCACTGATAAATCTTATACAAAAACAGGTAAAATAAGTGCAGACCTAACCTACAAAGATGGAAAGAAGACTGGCATTGAAAGAGATTATTTTGAAAAGGGAAATTTAAGCTGGGAAACATGGTTCAAAAATGGGAAAAGAACAAAAGCTAAACAATATTACCAAGGCGGTAATTTAGCTAAAGAAATAGATTTCAAGGATGGTAAGGCAATCAAAGGTTTTCAGTACACGTATGAAGGTAAGAAAACAGAAATGACTAATGCCCATTTCCATAATTTAGGATATGAGTATTAGTGCAATTAATCACATAACAATCAGCTGCACAGGATTCACTCCCTTCGGTCGCTCCCCTGTGAGCTTGGGCGTTCGCGCCGCTGCGCGGCGCGAATCGGGGAGTTGACTGCGCCAAACGATTGCCTGCGCCGCTACGCGTCGCAAACAAGTGAATCAAGCCGACCGTCAAACCGCTACGCGGGCTGCCGCTCAACGTCAACCTGTTAGAATTTAGCCGGAAAAGGAGAATATGCGTTTGCGATGAATAAAATAATTGTAACTGCAATGATTATAATTGCCGGATGGTACGGTAGCTTGCTCTATAGGCAAGGTGAATTGACAGTTATACGAGAATTTGCAAACGGATTCGGATCTAATGAGCCAGTAAAGTGCATGACGAAAGATGGCCGAGTTTTATATGGCGACATTCCACAAGGCATTATATGTGAGAAAGTAGAGCCGGTTGAGGGCTCATTGACAGTTCAAAAATTTTCTACTCTTAAAAGAGATGACCATAAAGCTTCAGGGTTTAGATGCGATGGACGGCAATACTGCAGTCAGATGAAGTCAAGAGCTGAGGCAGAATTTTTTGCTAGGAATTGTTCAAATACTAAAATGGATGGAGATCACGATGGCGTTCCATGTGAGAATGATTCCCAGTTTTAAGCCGGCATGGTGTGCTTACATTCTAACATTGGCACTAACAGAGGCCGGCTTTTCCGCTACGATCCAAAGCCGTCCCGTTATGCTGACCGCTCGCGCCGCTCGGCCTGCATCATCAGATGCCGCACATCTATTATCCAGGAGAACCCGCACGTCAACTCCCCGATTAGTCTGGTAAATACACTTTTCAGCTATAAAAAAATATACTGGAGAATAATATGAGCAATAAGAGCTATGTCATGTGGAACAATAAAGGCGGCGTTGGAAAAAGTACAATTACTTTCCATATTGCCTCTGTTTACGCTGAAAATAACCCTGATAGGGATGTTGTCGTTATTGATATGTGTCCTCAAGCTAATTCATCATCAATGCTTATGGGCGGTGGAAAAGATAGTGAATTAAAATTGCAGCAATTGATTTCGATGAATGAGCCTCAAACTATAGTTGGTTATATTACTGAAGCAACACTTAATGGAGATGCCGATATTGCAAAATACTCCACGAAATTAAGAGAAGTTAACCCCAACCTCTCGAACAACATGTATCTTATATCTGGTGATGGGAATTTAGAATTGATTGCTCCCCTGCTTTCTGAAAGAGCAGAAGCAACACCACTATCTGCCGCAGATAACCCCTGGATTAAGATTCATTCAATCGTAAGATTTTTAACTAAAAAGCCAATTAATTCCGAACGACCCTGTACATTTTTTATAGATACTAATCCTAGCTTTTCAATTTACACTCAGCTTGCGATAGTTGGCGGAGAAAAACTATTAGTTCCCATTAACGCCGATGATTCATCGATATTTGCGATCACTGGTTTATTTAACTTAATATGGGGTACCGCAATAATTCATCCTGTTTATGGAAAATATACATTTGCCTCTAAGGCTAAAAGCCATGGGTTAGTGCTACCAAAGATATCATTCCTTTTGGGTAACCGCTTTACACAAAAAAAGGGTGCTGCCCACGCTTTTAAAGCGCTTTCAAATGAAGCTATTGATAAAATGTATTCTGAATACAAAAAGAATCCAGATAAATTTGAAGATCCTGTTGAGCATATAAATAACCTTCAAGATTTCGAATCCGCATATAGTATTGAGTTAAGAGACTTTAATAGTGCGGGAGTAGTAGCGGCGAATCAAGGTCTTCCGCTTAGCAAGATGGATAAGCATACATATGAGGTCTATGGTGAAAGGATTCAAGTAGCAAAAGAGCAGAGGGAAAAATGCAGGGAAGCAATTGAATTGTTGGTTACAAAGCTTTGAACTGGCATAACAAACGGCTCCACGCAGACGCCCTACGCCTATGTATGCAGGAGAACCCGCCTGTCAGTTCCCCGATGACAACTTACTAGCGCTGTTTGATATTGCGATAAAAATTTTCGTGTGAGCTTAGGGCCATCAATTCGAGAACGAGAGCACCATCATCAAAGCTGTATCCAAGCAAAATCAGGTGCTTGTTCATTTTAAATTTGTATCCACGTAAGAATGAGAGGTCTCCCTTTTTTTGCTCCCCAAGAGCGGGATCGGCCATCAGATCCTTGACGGCTGTGTCGAGATCTTTTTTCTGGTTAGCTTTAAGCTTTTTTACTGCTTTCTTAAACGTTGGGGACTGTAAGACACGGGTGGCTTTAGCCAAAATCGTAGGTCTCTAGCTTCCCGGCTTCTCGTTCTGCTTTTGCAATAATAGCCTGCTTGACAAACTCATAGGGCAAATCGGGATTGTCTTCCATCATTTCACCGATTTTTGCCCAATGCTCAATTTGTTTGGGAGGCGTGCGATTAAGCGCTTTGGCTATAATGGTTGCTCTTTCAATAAGATGTTGATCTAAGCGTATGCTATTAGTGGCCATTTTGATGCCCTCCTAAGGATTTTCTTAATTGTAGCAAAACGCCACAAATGAGGCAAATTGCAGCGGGACGCTAGATTGCAATCGTAGAAAAGCGGATGTCCCTTTTTTATATCAGACTAGGTTTGGCAGGGCGAAGGAGTCGGAAACCGGTTCAATCTGGAAGATTCGGTTCGGTAGGTGGGTTTTGAACGTCTTTTCCTCGCCGTCCGCGGAGCGTTCGCGCAGCCGGAAAGTGTTGCAATCCGCGATTAGGTGGGTTCCAAAAGGCGTTTCAATGGCATCCTGCACCCATTTGATCGGAAAGTACTGGTTGGTTGCCTGAATAGTTTTCCTGGACTTGAAGTTCCGATCGAAAAGGATGACCTGGCCTTTGCGTGAATTGGAGATTATGTAGCCCTTTGAATGGGGCCGGATATGATGGGGGCCGCTGAGTCCCTCGGCGACCACCTCGGTTTTCAATGTTTCGCGGTCGATGCGCGCGAGTGCGCCCTGGTAAAACAGCACGGTGATGATCTTCGCGGGATCGTAGGGATCGATGATCGCCGAATTCATATGCGTCGTCTGCAAGCGTCCAGGGTAGCACTTCAGACGGTGATCGATCGTTTTGTCGATGACCCGCATGCCGCCGCCGTGCGCATGATCGTATCCGTGCTCAGTGGCCCACCAGGACCACAGGATGTTCCCCTGAAAATCGACTTCCAGAATTGCATCGACGCCGCTCGAGGTGACCAGCAAACCGTTTTCGGTGCGCCGGATCGAGCGTAGTTGCGAGAACAACGGGCTGCGAATTTCGAGGTCAATCTGGCCCTGCTCGTTCAGCCGGACGATGTGCTCGTTACCTGGAGTCCCGTCCTCGGGACAAGGCAGTCCGGTAAGAAAATACAGGCCTTCGCCTTCGACGAATTGGCTCCCGAAAGGTTTGTCGCAATAGATTTCACCGATCGAGCGGATTCCACCGAAGCTTCCGTCGTGTTCGAGCAACTGGATCTTTCCGCCCATCGACCCCTTAAAAACATCGTTGGAGCGGTCCTCCCCGCGGATAATCCGGCTTAGCCTGAATTTTACGTAGTCCCAATTAGTTTGCGGATAAGAAACGACAAATTTCATTTTCAAGTATATCCTGTGGTGAAGATAGGTGGCTATGATAGCCAAGTAGTTTTTTGTTTAGCGCAAAGCAGCTGCTGGCTTTCAGCGACTCTTTGGCAGGGTATGCCGCCGCTCCTAGGGGCGAAGGTTTTTGCCATAAATCTTAGTTAATTCTTTGCTAAAATTATTGCATAGCATGCCACCCTCAGAGGGCTTATCTTTAAATAAGAGCCTCTAATATTCATATATTCGGCTAAATTTGTAGCTTTTCCCCGGCGCGGTTTAATGGGAAGGCGAGCAGAATAGCGGAAATTTTGGGAGAGGGTGTTCGTTCAGGGAGTGTCAGCGGTATTGTGTCTGCCGGATTTTGTGCTATCCAGCAGGTACTTAAGTATGTAGAAGAGGTTCGGTGGGGAGAAAGGTTCCCAACCTTCTTTTTCCAAAGATGTTCCCTCTGAAGGGGTAGAAGCCGATGATGTGCGCGGCCAAGATGTTGGGGAACACTGTCTATACTAAATTTCCTTGGATTGAGGATATGGAACCCATGATAGCAAAGAATGGGGAGCGGGCGACTAACCGTACCCGGCATCCGGCGATTTCCCTAGTAGGGCATGAAGCTGTTAAGTAAAATCCAAGATAATCTACGAAAATTGGAATGTAAGAGCATGTTACTGGCACATAAGATTGAACTAAGGCCCAAAGCAAGCCAAGCCGAATATCTGAACAAGTCTTGCGGTTCAAGGCGGCACTGCTATAACCAACTACTGGAGCACTTCTCCAAGCCGGATAATAAGTGGAGCAAGGCGGCGGCCTACCAGTACTATATAAAAGTCATCCGTCCTGCGTATCCCTGGTATAACGAAGTTTCCAGTCGCGTGACCCGCAACGCCATTGATGACCTGGATGATGCTTTCAAGCACTTTTTTCGGCGGGTGAAAAAGGGAGGGAAGCCCGGTTTTCCAAAGTTTAAGAAAAAAGACATCAACGATAGCTTCGCCCTACGTGAGAAAACCAAGTTTGAGGTCAAGGGCCGCAAGCTGAGGATTGAAAAACTCAAAACACTTATCCCCATGCGCCAGCGGCTGCGCTTCGAGGGAACGCCCAAGCAAGTGGCGATGAGTAAGCAAGCCGGTAAGTATTTCGCCTCCGTTCTGGTAGATACGACAGACTATAAGGACTATAGCCAAAACCGATCCCCCTCCGTAGGCGTGGATTTTGGCGTCAAGTCGCTGGCCGTGACTTCTGACAATGAAGTGATTCCTTCCAACAACAAGTTAAAAAAGAGCCTAAAGAAACTCAAGCATTTAAGTAGAAGTCTATCCAGAAAGCGCAAAGGCTCCAACCGTCGAGCGATAGCCAAGCAGCGGTTAGCCAAATTGCACTATCGGATAGCTCAACAAAGGAAAGCCGTGCTCCATGAACTGAGCCATAGTTTAACGGCAAACTATGATCGAATCGCCATAGAAGATCTCAATGTTAAAGGGATGGTTCGGAACCGTACACTAGCCCGGTCCATCGCCGATGCGGGCTTCGGGATGCTGCGCCAGTTGATTGAATACAAAGCCTTTCTTCGTGGCTGCACGGTTGAGCTGGTAGATAGGTTCTTCCCCTCTAGCCGGATGTGTTCAGGCTGTGGACAGCTTCACGACATCACGCTCGCGGATAGAGCATTGGCCTGTGATTGTGGATTAACCATAGACCGCGATCTCAATGCCGCGATTAATTTAAACCGGTATCGTCGGGACACGCTCAAGCCAGACGTAAAACGCACGCAAGAGCCAAGTAAGACCGCGCTAGCGGCATCGGTGTGGACGGTGTGAATAAGCCTAGGTTTTCAGAGATCATCCTAGGCTTTTATGAGCGGCGAGTAAGCTTCGCTTTATGGCTACTAGCTGCCGCACTGCTTAGCGCCTGTGCGATTAATCCGGTAACAGGCGAGCGGGAGCTGTCGCTGGTCTCCGAAACCCAGGAAATTCAGATGGGGGAGGAGAATTATTTGACGATGCGGCAGATGCAGGGAGGGGATTATACGGCTGACCCCGCACTCACAGCCTATGTGAGCCAGGTGGGTCAGCGTCTGGCGGCCGTGAGTGATCGTTCGCTGCCCTATGAGTTCTCGGTTATTAACGATTCCACCCCTAATGCGTGGGCCCTGCCGGGTGGTAAAATTGCTCTCAACCGGGGTTTATTGACGGAGCTAAACAATGAAGCTGAGCTGGCGGCGGTGCTAGGCCATGAGATCGTCCATGCCGCAGCCGGTCATAGCGCCCAAGGCATGGAGCGTGATTTATTATTGAAGGGGGCGGTGTTAGGTTCAGTGCTGGCAACGGGAGTGAGTGAATACACGCCCCTGGTGTTGGGCGGGGCGCAAGCGGCGGCGCAACTGGTCAATCGGAAATATAGCCGCGATGCGGAGCGGGAAGCGGATCTTTATGGCATGCGCTATATGTCCCGCGCCGGCTATGATCCTTGGGCAGCGGTGAGCTTGCAGGAAACTTTCGTTCGTCTCTCCGAGGGACAGCAGGAAAATTGGCTTTCGGGGTTATTGGCAAGCCATCCTCCTTCCCTGGAACGGGTGGAGGCCAATGAGATGACTGCCCGTACTTTGCCTGCCGGAGGTGAGTTAGGGGCGGAACGCTACCAAGCCAAGCTTGCTCCCCTGAGGCAGGTAGAAACGGCCTATGCTGCTTATGATCAAGGCCGTAAAGCACTTCAAGAGGGCAACCTGGAGCAGGCGCTGAGTTTAGCGGAGCGGGCCATTACTGAAGAGCCCCGGGAAGCCCTGTTCTATGGCTTGCGCGGTGATGTCTATCTGGCAAGGAAACGCTATCAGGAAGCTCTGGCCGATTATAATCGGGCTATTAAGCGCAATGATCATTTTTTTTATTTTTATAATCAGCGGGGTTTGGTAAACAAAGCATTAGGCCATTCAGAAAAGGCGCGTCAAGATCTGCAGCAGAGTATAGCCCTTTTACCCACGGAAAGCGCTAATAAAGCCTTAGGTGATTTAGCCTTGACGCAAGGAGATCGGCAAGGCGCCATGACCTACTACCAAAAGGCAGCCGCCTCCCAAACCCCTTTGGGCCTTGAAGCAAGACGCGCCTTGGTTTACCTGGATTTGCCTAATAATCCCCAAAAATATCTAGCGGCTCAGGTCAAGTTAAATCGGCGTGGCTATCTCGTTGTCCGGGTGACTAATCAGGCACCGCTCCCCGTCCGCGATATTGGCATTGAAGTGCGTTATCTGGATTCCCAGGGGCACGTCCAGTCCCATAAGCAAGCGTTTCAAGGAATTCTTGCCGCAGGTCAGACCGCGCGCCTCAAGACGAATCTGGGGCCGCTTTCAGATCCACGTGCGCTCGAACGGATCGAGGCTAAGGTGATCCAGGCCCGAATTGCCAATTAACCATCATACTTAATTAAGCGATTAATGATGAAACAAACAACGTATGAATATGCTGCTTCCGCCGGGAGGGCAGAGGCACAGGAGGCGGAGGAGACTTCACCTCTGGATCAGGAACTCCTGGCTTTAAAACAACTTGAACAGCGCGTTGGCGCCTTCCACTTTAAGCGGCGCCTGGGCACCGAAGGGAACTATAAAACCCATGCCTCTTCCCAGGAGCAGGATTCCTTTCATATCGAGAATTGGTATTCCATTCATTTCTTTATTCGCACCACCTTGCGATGTTTGGCGCTCCACGGGCGAGGTAAACGCAATGCCTTGGCCCTTCGGGTCCGCCATAATGATATTCCTATAAAGGGTCTGTCACCCTCTTTTGAGGGATATACGCTATTACATTTAAGCGATCTCCACCTGGACATGAACGGGCAGCTTCCCCAGGTGCTGATTGAGCAAGTTCAGAAGGTAAAATATGATATATGTGTCATCACCGGGGATTTACGGGCGAAGACATACGGGCCTTATCAGCCAGCCATAGAGGCCATGGCGCAGCTGCGGACTCATCTTGAAGCACCAGTCTACGGCGTGCTTGGTAACCATGATAGCCTTCGCATGGTCCCTGGGCTGGAAGCCATGGGCGTGCGGATGCTGCTTAACGAAGCGGTACCTATCGAGCGGGATGGTGAGGTCGGTTTCTATCTCGCCGGGGTTGACGATCCTCATTATTATCGTGCGGATAATCCGGAAAAAGCCTGCGCGCAAATTCCGGAATCCGTTCCCCGAATTCTGCTAGCCCATTCCCCGGAAATCTATAAACGTGCCGCCCATTGTGACTTTGATGTCATGTTCTGTGGGCACACCCATGGTGGCCAGATCTGCTTGCCGGGGGGTATCCCCGTCATGGTCAATGCTCGCTGCCCCCGCCGGATCTGCGCCGGGCCTTGGCGGTACCGCCAGATGCAAGGCTACACATCGGTGGGATCGGGGGTTTCTATTGTCGATGTCCGTTTCAACTGCCCACCTGAGATCACCCTGCATCGGCTTCGCTGCACCTGAAAAGCCGTTAAAAATCCCCCTTCGAGTCAAACTCCGAAGTACCTGCTTATCCAATCTCTGCGTCAAACATGCCTCGTTGCCATTCCCCTTAATTTTCTTTAATCCGCTTCTGTTCTTTTTCTTTTCTCAGGATGATTAAAGTTTGCCAGCAAGAAGACGAACTTACTGAAAGCTGGTCTACTGTTTTTGATATCTCTGTGGATAATATTCTAACGAATATACAGGCGAACTTGCCTGAATTTATAGCTAATATCAGGTTATCAAGGCTAATACATGTTTTGGGTATTATCAGGGCAAAAGTGCCTGAAAAAGCCGGCAATATCAATTTATCAGGGCGCGTATTTACTTGAGAATAAATTGTTCGCGCCGCTGCGCGGCGCGAATCGGGGAGTTGACTGCGCCAAACGGCCGCCCGCGCCGCTACGCGTTGCGAACAACCGTTCGACTGGCAGAACCCCCTGCATCATCAGATGCCCCACATCTATTACCCAGGAGAACCCGCCCGTCAACTCCCCGATTATAAGGCTTAAAAAATGCAGTTGCCAGATTTTATAAAAGATGTCGTGCTGCTCCTGCTAGGTGGAGTCGGGACTGCTGTGTGGTTTTTCTGGCGTCGCAGGACAGAACAAGCGCCAGTATTTGAAAACATCCACAAAGCCGAAAAACTTCTCTCGCTTCGAAAAGAACTCGACAACACCAACTACACCTTTGAGGATCTAAAGAGCCTTGAAGATGCGCTGATGGAGCGGGCAGATGTTGCGAAAGTACTAAGCATCAGCTACGAAGAAGAGGCTAAACAAGTTCGTGAAATTGAGATGAGTACTGCGATGACACAGGCAGAAATGAATATTGTTGCCGGAAATGCCTATCAAAGCGCCGAGCGTAAACTTGATGCAATACTAGAACAAATCAAGGAGTTCTTGTCTCCTGAAGAATCTGCTCTGTTAGATGAAGCTAATCAAGCCTGGCGTACCTACCAGAAAAGCCATGCTGACTTCTCAGCCTCACAATACGAGGGGGGCAGTATTCAGCCGCTCATTTATGCCTCAACAATGGAGACGGTCACCGTTGCACGAATAGTTGAATTGGAAGCAGAGCTTAAGTTCATGAAAGACACGCGGGTGCCAAATGCCGAGCAAGACGCCTTATAACAAGTCACTCCTGCTGACCGTCTCACTCGCTGGCGCTCGTTCGACGGTAGCAGAGTTCAATCGTTGGGCGTCACTGGGAGCTATTCGGTGAATGAATCGAAGTCGACAACCGAGGTTGCTATTTCCGCATTCATACATGAGCTTTCGCGAATGCCCGCGACTCTTTCGGGAGAAGATTCATCGCTAGATTCAGTTTGGGAAGAGATCAAAGCTCAGGTTCAGAATGAAGAATCGATCTATTGGGATGCTTATGTCGAAACGATGTCCGTCTTGGTTGAGGCTTATGTCGAAGGTCTGAGCGCCGATGTGTTGGAAAATCTCCGCGATGAATTGTATCTCGACGATGACGGCGACGTTGGCGAGGGATTGTTCGAGGCGTTACTCGATAGGGCCGGGGAAGAGGACGTTGCATACGAACCATTCGATTTCGAGTTTTTCTACTACGATGTGATGGGGACCACAACATACGGCCAGGTTCTAAAGCGAACCAGCATTTGGACAGCGCAAGTTCGCGTTTGGAGTCAAGTCTTACCAAAAGGTGGCGAAATTGGGTTGATATCTACTTCTGCCATTGAGTGTGAAATTTCAGAAGATGTGTTCAATTTTGCAAAGAGGGCTGCATGGCCCAAGCTTTCTGCGAAGTGACGCTCAACAAATCGTTGCAGCGGACGTTTGGCCCACCACCTGCTTTGCTGCCGCAAAGCAGGCGTCGCCTCAAACGCCGCTGAACTCAGGCGTTCGCGCCGCTGCGCGGCGCGAATCGGGGAGTTAACTGCGCCAAACGGCTGCCCGCGCCGCTACGCGTCGCGAACAACCGTTCGACTGGCAGAACCTCCTGCATAATCAGATGCCCCACATCTATTATCCAGGAGAACCCGCCCGTCAACTCCCCGATTATGTCTCTCGGCTAGTGGAGGTGGGATGACTGGAGTCCGGATTGATGATGCCCTTGCCGATTGGGGAAATTTGGCTAAGGAGAATTGGCAGTCTCTGCTGCTTGGTAATGGATTCAGTATTAACGTATGGAGTGGTTTCAACTACGACAGCCTTCTTCAGGTTGCACGACAAGATGACCTTGAGCATCAGCTAAACGAAGAATCCGTGACTCTATTTGATCATGTCGGAAGTTCAAATTTCGAGGACGTCTTGCGAATACTTTTCCACGCCAGGATGGTTGACGAGCAACTCGGGAGACCTCAAGGGGATGAAATTGAAGCGATTTATCAGAACACGAAACGTGCTTTGGCAGATGCCGTCAATTACTCTCATGTCGCATACGGTCAGTTCAACGCTGCGGCGATAAACGAACAGTTGGGTGGCTACGATGATGTGTTCACGACCAACTACGACTTGATCCCATATTGGTCAATAATGCACGAAGGTGTGGATCGGTTTCGGGACTTTTTTTGGGGTGCTGACGGGGTTTTTGAGTTATGCAACACTGAGGTATTCCCTAGGCGTACAAAGATTCATTACCTCCATGGGGCCATTCACTTAGTTGAACTTCCGGATGGTCGCACGAAGAAGCTGGCGACAAATCAAAACGGCAATTTGCTCGAATTGTTTGATCTTAATGCGAGGGATCAATTCCCTCTCTTTATTTCTGAGGGACATTGGCAACAGAAATTGTCTCGAATATGTAAAAATGACTATCTACGGTTCTGCTTTTCGAATCTGAGCGGTCTAGAAGGTAATGCTGTAATTATTGGGCACTCCCTGCATCGCGACTACGATCAACATATCATCGATGCGATTTCTCAAAGCTCAGTGGACAGATTGGCTATTGGTGTTTGGCCGCACCAGCGCGCTGAGGTCATCCTGGATTTCAAGGCTCGAATCATAGAGCAGTTGCATCAGAAGTCATTGGACTTTTTCGATTCTGAATCTCACCCCCTGGGATCTGAGGTTTTACGTGTCGAGAAATAACAAATCGTTGCAGCGGACAAGCCGCTGAATGCGGCGTTAGAGAAGTGAATATGTCACAAGCAAAGAGCTCGTTTGAGCATGGAATAAAAGACGCAGAAGAGCTGCTTGCTCATTTCGATGCGATCAACTGCAATCCGCCTCCAGCAAATGCTGAGGTGCTAAAGCGAGCTGGTTTGGTCATGGCTCTGACAGCGTGGGAAACATACGTTGAAGACCGTATCACAGAGGCCATGGATAAACGTCTCAATGTCGTCTCGGGTAGCTACGTTGGGGAGTTTATACAGAAAAAACTCCAACAAGAGCTGAAGCAGTTCCATAACCCAACCTCAGACAAGACCAAAAAGATCTTTCAGGATTATCTTGGATTAGACGTTACTTCAGCATGGTTTTGGGCGAACGTAACCCCGGAAAAGGCTCGAAAATCCCTAAATCAGTGGATTTCAAAGCGCGGAGACGCCGTTCATCGTTCGAAGCCAATCAATAATGGATCGTCGGCCGCCCATTTGATTAAGAAAGATGAGTTGGAGAAGGTAATCAGATTCCTACGGGAGTTGGTTCGTGCAACGGATGATTATCTTGAGCAAAATCTCTAACAATTCGCATCAGTACGCTGTCTTCGGACGCCAGACGTCCCTGACGGGCCGCCGCTGTGCTCCGCGTTATATATGATAGAACCATGAAAGCTTTGTCTATCGAAGAAATTGAGTCGGCTCGTGCAAAGCTGTTGAGTAACGCAGAGAGTCTATTTGCGGAATCTCAGCTCTTATATAAACACGGTTTCTTTCCACGAGCCTACTGTTTGGCGCATTTGTGTTGCGAGGAATTAGCAAAAATACCAATGTTGGTTGGTGCGGGCTTGGATCTTGTTAACGGCGAAGAAGTTGACTGGGAAAAGCTGCATCACCGCTTGAAGAGGCACCAGGATAAGATCAACGCAATGCACGTTCATGATTATTTTCAAAGCGAAATTAGAGCTGATGACTCTGATGTCAGGGAACATGAGGCTGCATTAAAAACCACGCCTCACCTCAACGACATGAAAAATAACAGCCTTTACGCTGGTTTGGTTGATAGTGTCTTTAGAGAACCTAGAGAGGTCGTTACTCAAGACGACGCAATAAAGCTTATGAACATCACCCATGAACGGTTGAAATATATCCAGGCTGTTGAACAGGTTTCTTTGGGGAAAATATCTACCTCGAAAACAGGAGCCAAGATGAGGCGATTTTTGAAAGAATATAACAAGTTACGGAAGGCAGACGCGTGAGACGCACCGCTACGCGTCGCGAACAACCGTTCGACTGGCAGAACCTCCTGCATAATCAGACGCCGTACGCCTATGTATGCAGGAGAACCCGCCCGTCAACTCCCCGATTATGTGCTAGGAGAAAAAATGAGTTTCATTAATACAGAAGTTATCCGAGGCATTACTGGTGTATCTGAGGAAGATCAGGCATCGATAAAGTCATTTTTGCAAGGTGCTGTCTACTGTTGGTGTAAAAATCGTAAGGATGAGTGGTTCTCTCTTCGAGATCTAATGGGCGGTGAAAATTTCTATTGGCAAGGAACTCCATTAATTTCTTTGTACGAAAAACACGAAGCTAAAGGTAGTGAGGATCCTGTAAAAGATGCAGGCAAAGATGCTGGGTGGTTACTTAAAGCTGTAATTGGTTCAGATCTAAGGCAGTTTGATACTAAAAAAGAAGACCTTATTCGTAAGTATCGTTGGGCTGGTGAGTAACGCACATAACAAAGCATTTAAGAGTGATTCTCAACGCTTAGCACCTTTCATTCCATCGTTGAGTTTCGTGTTTAAGGCGCAATGGTTAAGGTGTGGTGGCGGCGTTGCTCACACCTTAATGCGGCGTTCGCGCCGCTGCGCGGCGCGGATCGGGGAGTTGATTACGCTAAACGGCTGCCCGCGCTGCTACGCGTCGCGAACAACCGTTCGATTGGCGGAACCACCTGCATTATCAGATGCCGCACATCTATTACCCAGGAGAACCCGCCCGTCAACTCCCCGATTAGGTTCATGAACAGAGAGGAGCGGATAGCCAGATTGAAAGAGCTACGCGTAGAAAGGCGGGAGGGTCCGCTCTTTCAATCAGCTAATGACTGTATGCAATGGATTGACAATGTTGCACCATTACTAAGGTACGACCGCAATCATTACGACAACTTTATGGGTCACGCGAAATATGTAAGGGTTACGAATCTTTCTGCTGATCTTCTCATGGCCCACCTAAATCCTATGATCGGCATCGTGAACCAAGCGATCGGGGAACTAGAGAATGATTTCGAGCCAGAACATGACGTTGAAACGAAAGTGGTGGTAACTAGTAACGATCATCAGTGGTACCAAAAACCAACGGGATTGATCGCTATAGGAGTGATTATTGTCGTGCTTGGAGCATGCGCAATCTGGATACTTAACCACTATTTCGATATTGGCCTATGAACCTAACAATGCGCTGCAGCCGACCCTTGGCCGCTCCCTCCCTTCCCTACCGCTTCGGTCAGTCGCCCTCAAGTGCGGCTGAGCTTAGACGTTAGAAGCAGAACAAGCCTTGCGATCTTCGCCAAAAAGGTATAATTTCTATACCAATGTACACCTTCGAATTTGATGAGCGAAAGAGCAACGGCAATCGGCGCAAACACGGCATCGATTTCGTCGAAGCCCAAGCGCTTTGGAGCGATCCCTATCTCATGGAAATCCCAGCGTTAACGTCCGATGAAGAGCGTTTTCTGGTAATCGGCAAAATCGAAGGGAAGCACTGGTCGGCGGTCATTACGCCCCGAAATGGCAACATCCGAATAATCTCGGTGCGCCGCTCACGGGTTGAAGAGGTAGCAATTTATGAAGGCTAAGAGCTTTGATGCGAAATTCGAGAAAGGCGAAGATGTCACCAAATCCTTGGATCTGTCCAAAGCGCGGAGGCCCCTTCAAGAACAGCGCAGGGTAAATGTCGATTTTCCGGCTTGGATGGTCGAATCCCTGGATCGGGAGGCAGGGCGTTTGGGTGTTACGCGGCAATCGGTAATTAAAGTTTGGTTGGCTGAGCGCCTTGAGCAAATAGCTTCTAACAAGTAGTTCCAGCGGACCCCAAAGTCGCTTCAATTACTGGATGAAGAACTTTATTCACCATGACCAGGGTAAGAAATCCGACAAGTAAAAGCTTATTGCATGGCTTGAGTCAGATCATGGATATGTACAAGTTGCTGAAGATTATCAAATCTTCTTGCAAATGGTTCAATTACTGAAAGAGCAAGGTTACGATACACAACCAGCACCAACAGAAGCTGAGTTTGTTACTGCCTGCAAAAGAGGCTTGGCGAGAGAATTCAGGGCATAGATGCTGAACTATTTAACTGTTAGGTATCGCGCGGTTTGCTGCCGTAGATTGAATTTGTAAACATGGCAAGAAAAATTAGAGAGCTTGTCCAAGATCTAAAAGAAGT
This sequence comes from Nitrosococcus oceani ATCC 19707, assembly GCF_000012805.1. GTDB lineage: Bacteria > Pseudomonadota > Gammaproteobacteria > Nitrosococcales > Nitrosococcaceae > Nitrosococcus > Nitrosococcus oceani. Next base: position 454,479 of record NC_007484.1, read on the forward strand.
TGGGTTTTACGAAATTTCAGGTGGCGGTAAAGGATCGCATCGCAAATTTACGCATACCAAGTATGCCGGTGCCGTGACGCTCAGCGGAAAGTCTGGTGACGACGCGAAACCTTATCAAGAAAAGCAGGTGAAACAAGCCATAGAAACGGTGAAGAAATGAAAAAGATCGATCAGTATCATAAATGGGTTGAGTGGAGCGAAGAAGATCAAACTTATATTGGAAAATGCCCTGACTTGATTACAGGAATTCACGGAGATGATCCAGTAAGACTATACGGTGAATTATGTGAGGTTGTTGAAGATGTTATTCGTCATTTCGAAGAAGAGGGGTATGCACTTCCTAGTCCTCGCATTCGACCGATGCAGGAAGTAGGGTAAATCTTTAAATAAACGGCAAGTGAGTAAAAGGTTGTTCCGGAGGACAAATGCCTAACCCGGCGCTCAACTCGGACGCCTCCTTCGTCGGCGCCGGTTAGCTTGGTCGTTATGCAATCAACCAGAAAGGAGTACATCCCATGAAAAAAGCAATATTGGCTATAGTTGCAAGCATTTTTATCTCTGGCATTGTTCAAGCAGAGGAATATCTGCATGGCCAGTCTGGAACTTCTTATCGAAATATCGGGGGTACAACCTATGGCTCAGATGGAACGAGCTATAGAGGCATCGGCAACACCATCTACGGCTCTGATGGCAGTTCATCCAGGAGAATTGGCAATAGCACATATAACTCCGATGGTTCGTCCTCAAGGCAAATCGGGAACACTCTGTATAATTCAGACGGTAGCACTGTACGCCGCAGTGCGCAGCTACGTCGAGTTTTACAACCGCTACCGCCTTCACTCGCCTTTGGGGTATCGTTCACCCATGGAGTTCGAAGTCGATCAATCCACCACAATGGTGTCCACTTTTGCGTAGGAACTTTCCAGCAAAAAGCAGAGCGACGAGGAACGGGGAACGGCGCTTTTTGCTGCCGGTGATGCGTGGCGTTATGTTTTTGGTTGAAACTGCTCCAGATTTAAATAGTCCGCGAAAGGGGCAAAGTCTTTGTCAGAAAATAGCAGCTGAAATCTGTTCTCAATGCAAAATGTAGCAATTATAAGGTCGGCAGTTTTCCTGATGGTAATTCCCTTTTTTCTCAGAAATCGATAATTATCGGCACACTTGTCAACCATATGGTGACCAAATAACTCGTACTGGTCGAGTGTGGTCAGAGTGCGCTTTGCTTTTTTATATTCGCTATCTTCGCGAAACCCCTGGAGTATCTCCAAAAGAATTAGATCCCCCATGGCAATGGTCCCTTCATCCAGCGCAAAATCAAGGAGATCAGTTTTTTCGTTTACTGCACCGTTGAAGTAATCTATCCAAACACCGGTATCGGCAAGAATCACTTGCCGCCTCTCAGCTCTTCTAAATCACCTTCCCAATGCAATTTACCCCGCAGCTTACGGATAGCCTGTTGCTTATTCCGCTTAACCAGTAGTTTGAGACCTTCTTCCACGGCTTCCTTTTTGGTTCTTAAACCGGTAGCTTTTAAAGCCTCTGCCATCAATTTATCGTCAATTACAATATTTGTTCTCATGGGAGTATGTGTATAATTAGTTAATAAATACACATTATACAGTGAAGCAAAAATAAATCCACAACATACCGCAGCCGGGCTCATTCATCCACGGGTAAACCCGTGGTGTTCTGTCTTGCGACCGCATATTAGATCAGCCAGAAACAAATTCGCTCATTTCTGCTGGTCACGGAGTAATGACGATGAAATCTTCGGCACAAACTTCTCCGGAGGCATCCCTGAAGGGAATAAGCATAGAAGGGGCTTTGTTTCCTACACTGTAGCTGAGCTTGCTGAGTTCCATCATAAAGCATACGAAATTTTTGATGTATTATCAGAGTTAATCCAATGCTTCTGGTCGTTAGACCTTGTATCTAGAGGGCGTAACCTACAAGGTTGCATACCGTAACCTCAGCGGTTACAATTCTTAATGATTAGGAGTTTTGCTCACAAAGGCATGGAACGGTTTTACCAAGCTAGTGGCAAGTCGGGCACTCAGGCGAAACATGCTACGCGACTGCGGCTAATCCTCTCTAACCTGGATGACGTTTCGCTTTGTGGGCCGTGATGCAGAAACTGTGAATTACGAAGATTACCACTGACGAGGTTGGCTCATGAATATGCATAATCCCGCTCATCCAGGCGAGTGGGGCTATCGGTCACTGAGGCTGCCCGTCATTTGGGCATAAGCCGAAAGACCCTTTCCAAGGTACTCAACGGTCGTGGTGTAATTACGCCGGAGATGGCGTTGCGGCTTGAAATGGCATTCGGCAAGCCGAATGCAGCACACTGGCTCAGGCTGCAAAACGCCTATGATCTCTGGCAAACCCGTCAGCATTGCGCCGATATGCACGTTACGCCTGTGAAAACCCATGTTGCTTAATGCTTATGTTTGGCCTAACTCGGCGCTCCAGCCAACGGCGCCAAACGGCTGCCCGCGCCGCTCCGCGTCGCAAACAATCGTTCGACTGGCAGAACCTCCTGCATCATCAGATGCCGTACATCTATTACCCAGGATAACCTGCCGGTCAACTCCCCGATTGTGCCCTTCACTAAGAGTTTTTCAATAGTAACGTTTGGCGTTATTGTCTCGTTGCGTTATTATTGAGTCATGATCCTATCGTTCAAGTGTAAGGATACCGAAAAGCTGGCGAACGGTCGTCGTATCAGGCGCTTTGTCAACTTTGAGCGTGTTGCGTTGAGGAAGATCAGGCAACTCCAGGCTGCCAGTCAGCTTGATGATCTTAAAGTACCGCCCGGCAATATGTTGGAAGCGTTGTCTGGTGACCGCCAGGGTCAGCACAGCATTCGAATCAACAGGCGGTTCCGGGTTTGCTTTCGTTGGGCGAAGGCCGGTGCGGAAGATGTCGAAATTATTGATTACCATTAGTAGGAGGTAGCTCATGCGGAACATTGATGCTGTAACGCCAGGCGAGTTGCTGAAAGAAGAATTTCTGGAGCCTATGGGGATTTCTCAATACCGCTTGGCTAAAGAAATCGGAGTGCCGGCTCAGAGGATCAGTCAGATTATTGCCGGAAAGCGTTCGATAACTGCAGACACGGATCTCCGGCTCTGCCGTTTTTTTGGTCTTTCCAACGGTTATTGGTTGCGGGCTCAAGCAGCCTACGACACAGAGATTGCAAAGGATGCTCTTGAAGACCAGTTGAAGAATATCCGTCCTTGGGACTCTGTACCAGAAATCGGGCCTAGGGCATAACCAACGGTTGCACAGCGACCGGTTTTCTGCCGCTTCCTGGACGAAATTGTCCACCCAAATACACAACATCAACGAATCTTCGTCGTAGCAGTTGAAGACTACGTCTATCTTGTCCCATACGTCGAGAATGAGGATGAACTATTTCTAAAAACAATCATTCCTAGTCGAAAATTTACAAAGATTTATCTCGGAGACGATACATGAGTAATGCTAAATTAAGCAAAGAAGAACAGCAGCTTCTCAGAGCTGTCGAAGCCGGCGAATTTGAATCAGTCCTTACCAAAAAACGAAGGGCTGAACTAGTCAGTGCGGCAAAGAACACGGTACGCAAAGACAAACGGATAAATATTAGAATTTCCAATAGAGATTTGAAGGCCGTTCAACTGAAAGCATCAGAAGAAGGTATTCCCTATCAAACCCTGGTATCAAGCATTATTCATAAGTACATATCAGGTTCGCTCAAAGACATATCCGCTAACAAGCGCATGCAGTCGGACGCGGCAAAGCCGCGCCGCTGATTTTTGGCGTTGAGTGGCAGATCGAACTCCCGTGCCTGCCGGTAGTTATGCGGATTCGCTCGTAAGTTGGCGCTTGATTTCGGCTTGCAATTCGTCGATCGAGAGCAAGCAGGATACAAAATAGCGGAGATTCTCGCGAGCATCGCGGATTCGCTCGTTTTGAATTTCATCGAAATCGATTTCCAACAGCGCGCAAAGCTCCCTCCCGGTGAGAGCCTGATCCTCTATTATTTTCTTCTTGAGGCCATATACGATATGCCCACGATCCTCTTGGTTGAAGCAACAAAGGTGAACGTTTAACGTATACGGGATATGGCTCGCCAGCGCATTTTTGCGGATTAGATACGTTCCATCGTGATCGAGGTATCCGAACGAGAAGCAATCATGTCTTCGAGTTCATGCCCGATTCGTATCGCGGTCGCCTGTACCCGGCTCACAAGTTGAGCAAGTTCATCATTACCGACCACATACCAGTAGTTTGACTTGCCATCTGTGCGCCCGCGCGAAGAAGACATCAAGACCATTCGAATTCCCCTAATGCTATGTCACAGCCGAGGAACTTGCGGCCTGTTTGTTGCGCCGCCGCGAGCACCGAAAAAGAACCTGCCGCAGGATCGATCACGACATCGCCAGAGTTCGTTACGGCATCAATCAGCTTTGCTTGCAGTCCTATGGGCTTAGGATGTGCAAACGACATATCACGCTGAAACTTCTCTTGATAAACATCAGGTATGCTGTGGTTCGTCCAAACGCCTTTCGCGCGGACAGGTTTCTTTTGGGCGACAAGTAAATACTCAGCTTTGCGACGTGAACGGTACCCCATACCAATCCGCTCCTTGTCCCAAGTAATCAGATCAACAGTTTTCATCGGCGTTCCGTCGAACCAGCTCGAAGTCCCCTCGCACAGATGAAACTTGTCAATCCAGAGGAACAAGTGCCCCGAAGGACAGAGCACTCGAGCAATTTCTGAAACAAAATCAAATATTGTCTCTTCCGGCATTTGTTTCATCTGCGCTCGCAACTGCTGGCGAGATCCTTCGTTCCCGTACTTGAGCTTATCCATCACGCCCCGATACTGGGGGTCAAAGAATGCGGCTGGCACCGAATTATCAACGAGGCGTCCAAGAAATTTCAGGCCATCCATTTTGATTTTTCGGTCAAAAGGAATGCTTTTTTTCTCGGAGACGGATGGAAGGTCTCCAATGCCTCGCGCATGACTGTAAACGCTCATTTCGACCTCATTTCGGGAGAAAATAGCAAGAAATATGAGACCATAGAATGCCATACATGCGGCGTCAATGCGTTTCTGCCATACTATTGTCTGTCCGGTTTTGCCGCTGATCTAGGTTTTGCCCAACCCAAGGTTGCAATGAATGTGCTTCGCCTGCCGGTGAAGCAGCGGCAAATTGAAGCGAAGGACATTCAAAATATTGACTTAATTACCCAAAAAATCCCTGTAAAGCTTTTTAAATTCGATATCTCCAAAGCATTAGGTATAGCCGTCACTCGTATTGCTGATTCAATATTTTGCAATTGATGCCTACAACAAGGTAATCGTAGCGTTGGCTACAAAGCTTGGAAAGATAACAAAATGAAAGTTAGTATGCGTATACCTAGCAAACTCCTGCTATCATTGATGGCGGTGACTCTACTCATCACGCTGGCCTTTAGCTCCACCAAGGCAGCGCCTGATACAGGGAGTAGCACCCTTTATTATGGCGGCTCGATACTTACCATGGAGGGGAGTGCTCCGAGCTATGCGGAGGCCCTGGTTGTTAAGGATGGCCGCATCCTTTTTGTTGGTACCAAAACGCAGGCCGAACATCTAGCAGGTGCGGCGGCAAAAAAGGTCGATCTCGACGGCAGGGCGCTGCTGCCGGGATTCATCGACGCTCATGGCCATGTGTTCAACGCTGGTTTTCAGAAACTCGCAGCCAATTTGCTACCGCCTCCAGATGGCGGCGGCAAGGACGTAGCATCCCTCGTGGCGCTGCTCAAGGAATGGCAAGATAAAAACGCTGCTGCTATTAAGAAATCGGGCTGGATCATTGGCTTCGGCTATGATGATTCACGACTAGCGGAAGGGCGTCATCCCACAGCAAAGGAACTGGATCAGGTATCCACCGAGTTGCCGGTGGTGATCATCCATCAATCCGGCCACTTGGCCGCGATGAACCATAAGGGACTGGAGCTGGCTGGAATCACGGCTGAAACCAATGACCCGGTTGGTGGTGTGATTCGCCGCCAGGCCGACGGCAAGACGCCAAACGGAGTGCTTGAGGAGATGGCCTCCTTCGGGCCGATTTTCAAAATCCTGGGAGCTCTCGATTCGGAAGCTAACGAGAAAATTGCCCTGGCTGGGGTAGATGCCTACACCCAACACGGTTTCACTACGGCACAGGAAGGTCGGGCCAACAAGGCAGCGACCGAGACTTGGCGAAAACTTGCCGATGAGCGCAAACTTAAAATCGATGTCGCAGTCTATCTCGACCTCCAATCAGAAATCGAGTACATCAAGCAAGTCGGAATCCACGAAGACTACACTCATCATTTTCGTGTGGCGGGTGTAAAGTTGAGCCTAGATGGCTCGCCGCAAGGCAAAACGGCCTGGCTCAGCAAACCCTATCTTAATCCGCCTCCCCAAAAACCGGATAGTTATACAGGATACCCGGCCATTCCGAGCGACAAGGAGAGACAGGCACTGTTTAACCTTGCCTACCAGAAGAACTGGCAACTGCTGGTGCATTGTAACGGCGATGCAGCGGCTGAAGCGATGATTGATGCTGTAGCCGTGGCTAGCGAGAAATATGGCAAGGATGACCGTCGTACCGTGATGATCCATGCACAGACTGTCCGCGAAAGCCAACTCGAGCGGATGAAAAAACTTGGCATCCTGCCATCGTTTTTCTCCATGCATACTTATTATTGGGGTGACTGGCATCGGGATGAGACCCTCGGCCCGGAACGAGCAGCACGTATCTCACCAACCGCCTCGGCCCTGAAGCGCGGCATGCGATTCACCGAGCATCATGATGCGCCTGTCGCGCTGCCGAGCGCGATCATGATTCTCCACACCACCGTCAACCGGACCAGCCGCAGTGGTGAGGTAATCGGGCCGGACCAGCGCGTTAGTCCCTATCAGGCGCTGAAGTCAATCACCGACTGGGCGGCCTGGCAATATTTCGAGCAGGATAGTAAGGGCACGCTTACGAAGGGCAAGCTGGCCGATCTCGTGATATTGGACCAAGACCCGACACAGGTTGACCCGGCAACGATCATGAACATACGTGTATTGGAAACGATCAAGGAGGGTCAGACCGTCTATAAGGCGCAGTAAGCGTATAGTCAGTCTAGCCAGATCTACCATCAAGCCGATGCCGCTGAACAACTATTTGACTCTGCATAGTCATGCGCCGCTTTAGACCTTTTAAATGGTGTCAGTGGAACTCTACACTGAAATCTCCACCACCTCCCAGTAAGGCAGAAATCGGCTGCTATTGTGCCGCTAGCGGGAATGGAAAAGAGAATAAAGCCGGTTCAATAAAAACCACAGGAAGAGATCGAGCAAAGTAAAGGCCAGGATAATGAGTGCTACCTCTGGCCAAGATAAGAGCATTTGGCTCCGTAAAAAGCAAAGAGGGAGAAGGGCCTCGGGAATGTGATCCAAGCCAGGCATATGAGCGCTAGAGGGCTGTCGTCCCAAGCGCCGCTTAATAAAACTGGACAGGAGATCTCCCACCATGGCCCAAAAACCTACCAGCGCGCCGGTTATGAAGGAGAAGTTGAAAAGGGGAGCGATGAATGCGGTTGCCAGGAGAGCGGCGACAATACCCCGAATAGTTTTAGAGGCGCCAAAGAGGGGGTAGCCATCCGGGAGATGGAGATTCCCATCCAGGGGCTGGTTGAAACGGTTTTTCAGTAGCAAGGCAGTTACTACCGGGGCACCGTTAGCCACCATTAACAGTAGCAGCGGAGAAAGCAAATCCACAGGGTCAATTTTTCCTGATGTTTTTCCAAAAAATATCAGGAAAATAGCATAAACGCACTCTTTTTTAAGCGGCTATTTAAAAGAGTAGGGTACGACTGGCGGGATCTTGGCGGTAATACAGTTGTAGCTGGTGATAGATTTGAGGAAGCGCGGTTTGCAGTTTTTGGGGAGAAACGAAAAAGACCTCACTGGCAACGGCGAAGAACTCGGCGGGGCTCTCTAGGGCATAAGAGTCCAGCGGGATGGGTTCTCCCGCCGCCCAGCGCTCATTCAAGTTTTTATAGGCTTGAAAGAAAACGGATGTCCAGGTGCGGCGGTTCATCGTGCGGTGCAAGGGAGGCATGCCATTCGCGGCTCCATTGCCCATGTCCAGGAGATGGGCAAACTCATGAATCACCACATTACTTGGCGATTCGGAGGGTGCCATTGTGTGCGCTACATCATCCCAGGAAAGAATGACCGGCCCCCGGTCCCAGGACTCCCCAATCAGAGGATGTTGCACCGCGTGGACGATACCGCTTTCATCTCGTTCTTCACGTTTAGCCACGAATGCTCCTGGATAAAGAAGCACTGTACGCCAATGCCGGTAATCGTCCCAATCCAGGCAGAGGATAAGGAGAGAAGCCTGAATTGCCACTACCAAGCGCATCTTCTCATTAACTTTGAAACCCTGAGCGCCATAAATGGATTTATGATGTAAAAATAACGTGCTTAGATCTCGAAGGTGGCTTAACTCCGCTAGGCTGAGACCCTGGAGAAGGGGCAGACAAGCCACCGCTGCTTCCCAGTGGGCCAGGGGAATGGGGTGACGGTTGATAATTCTTCGCCGCCAGTAAGCTTTAAGCGTGCGGGCAAGTGAGATGATAAGCATATGAATTTAAAAAAATATCCCTTAATCCCATCCAATCTATCAAAGGGATATGCTATTTTCTAAAGTCCCCCGCCCCAGCGGTATGGCCAGGCAATTCCGACAGCATCGAAGTCGCTTCCGGTGCGGGTGGATACGCCGGTGCTGGCGTAGAGTTTAACCGAGTTGTGCCGATTTACCGGCAGTGTAACGGTCGCGCCCAGGCGTGAGTTCTGCTGTAAGCTGCTACCCTCCGCTCCATCGATAGTTGTACGCCCACCAGTATAATAGGTACCGTCCAGCGCAACCCATATCCCCGTTTGGAAGCTGTAAATGAGATGTCCCTGCACCGAGTAGAGGGGGGTCTGTGCGCGGGTTCGGCTACCGAGAAAAGAGTCATTATCGGTGTAGAAGGTAATGCCTGTGGCGACTTCTAGTGTCCACGGTCCCCATGCCTTGGACAGCCCGAGTTCCGGCTTGATGGACTAGCGGTTGGTGCCGATGTTGGCAAGCTTTTCCGTAAGCTCTTGGCTCCACAGTTCCTGGGCATAGGCGCCTGCGCCGCTAGCTGTGAGGACAACCATCAGGACAAATACCCAGTGCTGATAGGCTAGGGTGGGGCGGCGGCAGGTACGAGCTGGAATAAGCGCAAATGTCTGTCTCTTCAGGCTCTTTCGGCACACGGGATGATAACTCCTAAGCGTTTGGAGGCAGGTATGCGCGCACTATGCCTTCACTTTAGATAACCGACTATGACGGGGGCGTCAGTTGCAGTGCTATTGGACCAAAGTCCAATAGCACTGCGAGCGGTTTCGCTTGTTAATTGCTATGCTTGCCTAAGGGGCTAACCTTGCAAGTAGCCACACCGTCAATTAGCATAAACTTTTCTTCAGTCCCTCCTGGGTGCTAAGTAAGGAGACCCGTGCTCACCGATTTTCTGCTTGTGCTGACCTACGCCCTGCTGCCGGCAGGGGGTAATCTAATAGGCGTTGCTCTTGCGGAGCACTTGCGCTCCCCGCGCTGGGTTATTGGGGCTGCCTTGCATGGCGCCGCGGGTATTGCCATCGCACTGGTTGCGGTCGATTTAATGCCACGCATCCTTGAGACAATTCCAATGTGGGTCATTGTCATCGCTTTCCTGTGTGGCGCTGGGTTCTCGCTGTTATTATGGCAGGGCGCTAGAGCGTTACGCGGTCAGTTTGGCGGAACTCGCACTGGGGCTTTGATGGTCTATATTGTCATCGGCGCTGATCTATTTAGCGACGGCCTGATGACCGGTGCGGGTTCAGCGATTACCAGCGACCTCGGTCTGCTGATTGGCATGACCCAGGCAGTAGCTAATATCCCTGGCGGTTTTGCGACCACCAAGAATCTTCAAGATAATAAAGTGCCACGCGGCCGGCGCTGGCTGCTTTGTTTCTTTATGTTCCTGCTGGTCGCAGCAAGCGCTACGATGGGTTTTTGGCTGCTGGGCGGACAGAATGATTTCGTTCAGCATGCCGCGCTTGCCTTTATCGTCGGCCTGCTGTTGCTGGCCACCATCGAGGATATGATTCCGGAGGGCGATCGGCCACAGCCATCGCGCTGGATTTCAACGCTGTCCTTTGCCGGCGGCTTTGTGGGCCTCAGTCTCGCCGTGGCTTATCTATCCCTATAGCGTTTTTTTTGTGGATCAGCCGCCTGCTCGTCCCGAACGGTACTGCTGCGAAGGCTGTGGATCATACTCTGGCATGATTCGCCTATTGGGAGGGATCGTGAGGGTGGTACCGATTACGTATCGCGTCGCCGCTTGCCGTGATCCGAAGGACGATAAATTTCTCAATGTGGCCCTTAACGGCGAGGCGGAGATCATTGTGACCGGAGATGCGGATTTGCTGACGTTAAATCCGTTTCACGAGGTCGATATTATTGCTCCTGCGGCATTTCTTAAGAGAGCAGAGTAAACACGTAGGGCGGGAAAGCGGAGCGCATCCCGCCGAAATCGATCTCCCTTCATGGCGGGATGCGCTTCGCTTTCCCGCCCTACCTTGACTCTTAAGCGCCTAAGTCGAGGGCTAATCAAAAGCAGCCGCCCAACTAAGGAGAAATCACATGCGTTATGTGTGGATTGTTCTGTTACTGGTCGCAACCTTTGGAACCGCTTCTTATGGAGGTAAATCCGCCATCCATACAGAAGAAGTTGATCCCTCTGTATTGCCACCCATATACGTTGATGAAGACGAGTGGGGTAATTTATTTAGAACCAGTTTGACTTTCGATCCGGAAAGCGGCACTTATACGATAGAGGAAGTTTACCTGGATGAAGCGGATATCGCTGAGCTAAGAGCGGAGGGTTTTCGAATTGGGATCTCGCCTGCGGAGCCAAGCACCACCCAGGCGGCCCCATGGCGCCCCCTGTGTCCGGAAGAGGTCTCCTGCGTGGAGCCCCAGATCTTTATGACCCCAGGACGATCGGAGTTATTGCCTCCCGCCCTGGCCCCCCTGGTAAGGACAGATAGCGTGTGGTTGCAGTATTCCGATAAGTTCAAGTTTGAACCCTATCAAAATCGTCCACGGGGCATATTTCGACTTCATCCGCCCCAAACGGCCCTAGAAATCCTGTTACCCCTTAAAGACTCTCCCTTAGAAACACCCAACCCTGATCCGGACTCCTCGGATGTGGACGAGGTCTTTGATCCGCCTAATATTCAGCCTACTTATCTGAATGTATCGGATTTTAACGCCATTGAAGCTGAAGATGGCAGTACCCTGGTCTTTGGCCTCTATGGAATGTTCCGGTTATCCCCCGAAGGCGAACTCATCGACGCCCTTAATTGGGCGGGCCGCAGCATAGTGGGTTTGAATAATGCCGCCTTCACCGGTCCGCCAGTTAGAGTGCAGGATTCTCTTTTTGTAGGGATTCGAGGTGCTGGTGGGCAATATATTTACCACAGTGAGGATGATGGCCTCACCTGGCAGGAGCAGTTAGCGAGTCATCGTCTGGGGGATGATCGTTATAATCTGGTAGCTAATCCGGAAGGCACGGGACTGTGGGCGATTACCTCCGAGTTTTTTGACCGTCCGGCGGAACTGCGGGAATCCCTGGATTTGGGTGCCACCTGGCAGCGGGTGGACGATGGCAGCTTCCCGGCCCATACGGTGCGGGTAGCCCATGATCCGGGCGATCCCCAGGTGGCCTATGCCCTCTCGGGGCAAGGCTTGTACCGGAGCGAAGATCGGGGCGTATCCTGGCACTTGACCGCCTTGCAGGAGCCGGTCCATGGGCTGGCCTTTGTGCCCCAAGAGGCGCCCCTGCCCCCGCTGCTGGTGGCGGGCACCGACACGGGGGTTAAGGTGACCCCGGCGCCTTTCAGTGACTGGAAAGCCTGGAAACCCCTGAGCAACGGTCTGCTGGCTATTCCCCATACGGTGGTCTATACGGACGGCCTGCTGATAGGCGTGAGCGCCGCCGGCTATTTTGTTTGCCCCCAGACTGATTGCTTTGGGGAGGGCCAAGTCGTGCCGGCGGAAGAGGCGCGGGGAGAAGCCAAGGTGACGGAATTTTTCAATGTCGATTTAGGCCATTATTTTATGACGGCTTCCCCAGAGGATGTCGCTACCATTGAGGCCGGCGGAGCGGGACCTGGCTGGGAGCGGACCGGCCATACCTTTCAAGCCTGGAGCCTGTTAGGCAGCAACGTAGGGGTGTATCTGTGCCGTTTCTATGGCTCCGTCTCCCCCGGCCCCAATAGTCATTTCTTTACCCCCTCTCCCCAGGAGTGCGGCTTGTTGCTGGATCTACAAGCCCAAACGCCCCCCACCGCGCCCCGCTGGAACTTCGAGGGCTATGCCTTCATGGCTATCCCCGCCCAGGGCAAGGGGGAGGCTCAGCACTGCCCCGAGGCATTCGCTCCCGTCTACCGAGCCTATAACAATGGCTTTGCCCGGGGGGAGGAGAGCAACCACCGTTTTGTGACCGACCGGACTTTGCTCACGCCCTTAGTGGCCGGAGGCTGGGTAGAGGAAGGCATCGCTTTTTGCGTGCCACCCCAATAGAAAAAATCAGCAGGAGGCATGGAGGAACAGGGAAGGTGCCTCCTGCTCTTTATCCTTTAAACTTGCCGCAATGTTTCCGAGGGTGGTACTTGCAGCACCGAGCGGGTACCTAAAAGGCCGGCAAGGCTCACACCCAGGCTGCCGGCTAGCAAGCCGAGAATAAGTAGCCAGCCGTTGAAATGAAAACCAGTATGCAGTACCCGTTCCGCCAGTACATAGCCAATAGCAAGGGCGCCAATGGCGGCTACAGTTCCTGCTACCGCTCCCAGGGAGAGAAATTCCGCCGCTAGGCCGCGCACGATAGTGCCTCTGCTTGCTCCCAGGGTTCGAAATACGGCGCTTTCATGGCGTCGTTCATCATTGGTGGATTGAATAGCGGCGAATAACACCACCAGCCCCGCGGCTACGGTGAAAATAAAAATGAATTCAACCGCCAGGGTAACCCGATCAATGATAGTTCTGATTTGTGCCATCAATGCTTTTACATCGAGAATAGTGACGCTGGGAAATTGCTTTACCAAGGCGGTTGGAAGCGCGTTATTGCCTTCCGGCAAATAAAAACTGGTCAAATAGGTGCCAGGCGAATCATCCAGCAATCCTGGTGAAGCCATGACGAAAAAGTTAGGATTAAAGGAGTTCCATTCAATAGCCCGCAAGCTGCTGACCGGGGCCTCAATTTTTTTACCGGCTACCTGAAAGGTGAGGGAATCGCCCAGTTTGATTCCGAGGGTTTCGGCCAGATCAACTTCTACCGAAAACTGAGGCGGGGGTGAGGGTTGGGAGGACCACCAGTCGCCGGCCACGATGTGGTTATCGGTTTGGAGTTTAGCGGCCCAAGTGAGGTGAAATTCACGCTGGGAAAGCCGTTGGGCGCGCGGGTCGCGGTAAGACCTTTCCGCAATGGGAGTCCCATTGATGGCGATTAAGCGGCCGTGGATATTAGGGTAAAGCCGGGGCACGGGTTGGCCTTGCTCAGCAAAAAAAGTTTGCACGGCCTCGACCTGGTCCGGCTGGATATTGATGACAAAATGATTAGGGGCATCGGGAGGGAGATTAGCTTGCCAGTTCGCCAGCAAATCAGAGCGTACCACGGTGAGTAGCAGCATCACCATGATCCCCAGTCCCAGGGCGATAGTCTGCACGATGCTGCTTCCCGCCCGCCGCGCCAGGCTGGCAAGGCCATAACGCCAGGCTACGCCCACCCGTGGGCGTAGCAGTTTTAGCCCGTTGATGAGCAGCCAGGAGCAAGCCGCCAGCACCGAGACGGTCAAGAGGCTGCCACCAAGAACATAGAGGGTTAAGGTCATTTCTCCCGACCGCCAGGGAATAAGCGCCGCAATGGCGATGAACGCGCCTAAATAGACCTTATAGCCACCCTGCTGAGCACTTTCCCTATCCCGGTACAGTACCCGGGAAGGTGACACATCCTTGAGCCGCATCAGGGGCGGCAAGGCAAAGCCGAGCAGGGCAATGAGGCCCGTCAGGGTACCGGTCAGCAGGGGCAAGAGAGAGGCGGGGGGCAGTTCACTTTGAAAGAGTTGAATCATGAGATAGGCCAGCACCGATTGGGCGAGCCAAGCCACCACGCAACCGAGAAGGCTGGTGATGAGCCCCAGCCACAGCATGGTCATAGCATAGGTTTGGATAATCCATCTTTGGGTTGCGCCCAGGCAGCGCATGATGGCGCAGTTGTCCTGGTGCCGATCCGCGTATCGCCGCGCTGCAATGGCAATGGCCACACCCGCCAGGAAAACGCTTGTCAGGGCCGCCAGGGTGAGGAACTGATCGGCCCGCTGGAGAGCGGTCCGCAGCTCTGGCCGTCCATCCCGGACCCCCATCACCCGGGCATGGTCTGGCGCATGGATTCCGGCCCAGTGCTTATAGGATAGAATCTCCCGTTGGGGACCCGCCAGGAGCAGGCGGTAGCGGGCCTGGCTTCCCGGCAGCAATAAGCCGGTACGCTCCACATCCTTAAAATTTATTAACAGCCGGGGGGCGATATTGAAAACCTGAGTTCCCCGATCCGGCTCCAGGAACAAGAGTTTGTCTACTACTAAGCGTAACTGTCCTAGATCAATTTCATCGCCTACTGTTCGTTGGAGGGTCTGGGTGAGCTGAGGATCCATCCATACCGTGCCAGGCGGCGGGGTTTGCTTAGTTGCCCCAGGTTCCGTAAAGGGATCTTCCCCCACCATTAACCGGCCCCGCAGGGGATAATTTTCCTCAACGGCTTTGATCTCCGTGAGCTGTAGCCGATCGCCCGCGGGCACCATGCTCCGAAAGGAGACAGTCTGGGAGGTTTTCAGCCCCAGGGTATGAGCCTGAGTGGTAAATGTTTCTGGCAACGGCTCGCGGGATTCCACCACCAGATCCCCGCCTAGCACCGTCCCGGCTTCCGTTTCCATGGCCTGGCGCAGCCGTTCAACGAAAAAATTAACGGTGGTAACGGCGCTCACCGCGATGATAAGGGCCATGGCGATTAACCGGATTTCGCCAGAACGCCAGTCCCGCTTCAGGGTAGCAAGGGAGAACGCTAATATTTTCATGACGTCTGCTTCCAGGGCAGTAGTGACCGACGGTTAGAAGAGGAGGGTAGCAGGCGGCCATTATCCAGGGCCAGGGTGCGGTCACAATGCTTGGTCAGGGTTTTATCATGGGTGACCAGCACTAGCGTGGCGCCATGTTCTCTTTTCATGGTAAACAGGAGATCGCTGATTTTAGCGCTGGTTTGGCTGTCCAAATTGCCGGTGGGCTCATCGGCAAAGAGGATGGATGGGCGGGGCGCAAAGGCGCGGGCGATGGCGACCCGTTGTTGCTCGCCGCCCGAGAGCTGATTAGGATAGTGGCCAGTTCGAGAGCCCAGGCCAACGGCCGCCAGCTCCGCCAAGGCGGCTTCCCGTGGTTGAGTGTGCCCCCCCAGCTCCAGGCCCAGCATAACGTTTTCCAGGGCGGTGAGATTGGGCAGGAGATGAAAGCTCTGAAAGATGAAACCCACCCGGTCGCTGCGTAACTGAGCCCGCCCGTCTTCATCCAGGGTCTGCAAGTCGACGCCATCTAAAATAACCCGCCCGGAGGTCGGTGTGTCCAGACCGGCCAGTAGCCCCAGCAAGGTGGATTTACCGGAACCGGAAGCGCCAATAACCGCCAAGGCTTCAGCAGGCGCGATGGAAAAGCTGATATCATCCAGTATGGTTAGTAGGCCCTCTGGGCTTTCCACCCGTTTGGTAAGGTGTTCTGCGCGTATGATGAGATTATTCGCCATATTTCGATTCAGTGTATTAGTGGGTTTACTGCTTCAGCCCATTGTCCCAGGAGCTGCGGCTCAGCCAGCCATTATCATTCTAGGAGACAGCCTTAGCGCCAGCTATGGTCTTTCCCTAGAGCAAGGCTGGGTGGCCCGTCTTCAGGAACGATTACTTCGTAAAGGCTACCCTTATCAGGTGGTGAATGCCAGTATTAGCGGAGAAACCACCCGGGGGGCGCTTGCCCGCCTGGATTCCCTGCTGGCGGCCCATCAGCCGGAAATTGTGGTGGTTGAACTGGGAGGCAATGATGGCTTGCGTGGCTTGTCCCTGACGGAAATGCGCCGAAATTTTTCCCGGATTATTGAAAAATCCCAGCAGAGCGGCGCTCAGGTGTTGCTCGTTAGAATGCGTCTGCCGCCTAACTACGGACCTTTATATACCGAGCGGTTTGAGCAGTTATTTACCGATCTGAAGGATGAATACGGGGTGGCAACCGCGCCCTTCATCCTCCGAGGGATCGCCACTCAGGCGGAATTAATGCAAGCGGATGGCATTCATCCCCGCGCCGAGGCCCAGACATTAATGCTGGATAATATCTGGCCGGCATTAACGCCCTTGTTGCAGGTGGATAAGGCTGAAAAATAAAACCTTAGTTGCGCGCCGGGAGTTGCCGTTGACAGTCGTGGATTAGTGGAATCTGGCAGCTACCTTCTTGCTTCTTGATATATGATTACCGTAACACCACACATTCAGCTCAGAGAGGAAGAACTCCACTTCCAGTTTGTGCTTGCCTCCGGCCCCGGCGGTCAAAACGTGAACAAGGTAGCGACGGCGGTGCAATTGCGCTTTGATGCCGCCCATTCTCCCTCCCTGCCCGAGGATGTCCGTCAACGGTTGATGAAACTGGCGGGCAACCGCCTTACCAAGGAAGGGGAGTTGCTGATAACCGCCAAGCGATTTCGCAGCCAGGAGCGTAACCGTCAGGATGCTATCAAGCGCCTGGTCGCCCTCCTACAGCAAGCGGCGGAAAAACCCAAGCCGAGGCGTTTGAGGAAGCCTTCGCGGGCCGCCAAGCAACGGCGCCTGGAGGAGAAACGCCGCCGTGGGGAACAGAAGCAAGCCCGGCGCTCGGTGAAGGTTTTGCCGGATTGAGGATGAACGGAGAACTTTTCAAGTAACTCATACTGAATTCATCCTATGAGTTACTTTTTCTGGTTGATGGTAGGACACTTTTGTGCGTTGCCTGGAGCCAATGACTATGCTGACGGTGTATTGGCTCTCCAGTACTCGTAAACTTGCTCCGCCAGCCAAATGAGTTCGACTGGATTCTGGCCAATAGCCTTTTCTTCTTCAGGAGTAAGACGAACTTTTAACGGTTCTGGGACATATTCTTCCTCCACATAGCCAGGTTCCACATACCTTTCTTTTTCCACTTCTGAAACAGAGCCAAGGCATTTTCTGCTGATAAGTATACCTCAGCCCTATCGCTAGCGGCAGGAACGCGACGTCAGGAGCGTCCCTTGCTCGCACTTGTTAGGATTTGTCATTTTATTGAAACATACTCATTATTAAATAGCACTTAATGTGACCCTGATAGAGTATTTATGAAAGATAATACAATCACACCTGATCCAACCTACAAAACATACCTATTATCCAATGAATGGCACTCTGTAATCATTGGTTTTTTTATTGGAATATTCATGATCACCATTTATTTCTGGATGGCTTCTGGATTTATTAATTTGTTAATCCATCTGTATCATTCTTATCCAGATAATTGGACTCATGAAGCTGAAAACATGATTAAAGATACAGTAGTTATTCTTGCCTCATTTGAGCTTATTCGAGTCTTCCAGTCCTATCTGTTAATTGGGCGCGTAAAGGTTACCTTTATTCTTGATGTTGCACTCGTGGTACTGATTGGTGAATTAATAAGTCTTTGGTATGTCGAAAACGATGCGAATGAAGTATTACTGAATATTTTTGTCATCGCATCATTGATAGCTTTTCGAATCATAACTACAAAGTTTTCTCCTGATTGAGCGAAGCGAACGACGTTGAGCACCTTGTTATACGCTTTCATCTTCAGGCTTGTTTTTTGGAAGTGATACGACTTCTATTCAGAGCTTGCTATAACCGGTTGCTAAATGCTTAAGATGCTTTGAAATCTTGGTAAGCTCTCCTGGGATTTTGATAGTTGGTTTTTCTGCCGCAACGGTATGAGCGTACGACTCAATATCTAGCAGACAATAAATGGCTGGCATCTTCTTTCTGCCTTTGAACTAGCGAATGATCCATTCTCTGGTCTTTTTACGTATAACGGGTCGAAGTTGAGTGACACCCTGCACGGAGGGGGCGCTCAGGATGAGTGCTTCGCGCCGCCGTGGCGACTGGGGGTTCAACTTTGACCTATCAAACCGATCACCTGCCGCGACCGAAGGGAGCAGTCCACGTGCATGGACCTATTAGGTTTTATCCTTGTATACATCGCCACGCGGTCCAATATGGTCTACATAGACGACATTCTTGAGTTCATCAATCCAAAAAATGATCCGAACATTGCCTACTCGTATTCTACGATAACCTGCCCAATCACCGACCATACTCTTAATACCTGATAATCCAAGCGGACCGTTCTTCATCTGGGCCAGTACATGTTTTATTTTGACTTGCTGATCTTGAGGCAGTTTTCTCAAATAACGAGCAGCCCGGCGATGTACCACAATTGCATACATGATCAGATGCTATCCAGATCTATGTAGGCGTCGCGTTTGCCGCTCTCTCTGTCTTCACGAGCCTGTCTCAAATCTTCCAGATCTTCTGAATCTAAATCTAAGCCCAAAATTTCTGCAAGTTCTTGAAATTCATCCCATGGGATGATTACCTCTTGCGGATTGCCTTGTTCGTCAACAACTATTTTTTTATGAATGTTCATCAGGGCGTTTACTCCACAGCGCCTAACGGGTCGGCGCACTTGACAGGATTCTTCAGGCTTCGAAATCAATCATCGGTTTGATCATACCGTCCTCTTTTTTCTCCATCATGCGGAATGCCTTCTCGATTTCATCGAATCCAAAGGTATGGGTAGTCATCGGAGTGGGATCGATCCGCCCGGTTTCCAGCAACCTCAGTAAACGGGAGAGCCGTAGGTGTCCGCCTGGGCAGAGACCCGTCGCGATGTCCTTCTCCGCCATTCCGACGCCCCACTCCACGCGGGGGATTTCGACAAATTCGCCATCACCATGGTAACCAGCGTTGGAGATCATACCGCCGGGCTTGGTCACCTTGACGCACTGTTGGAGCACCTGGGATGTGCCTAGCGCATCGATGGCCGCATCCACGCCTTCGCCGTTCGTGAGCTCAAGAATCCGCTCTACCACGTCCACCTTGGTAAAGTCCACCACCTCGTCGGCCCCGAAGTGCCGGGCCAGCTCCTGGCGCTTGGGCACGCTTTCAACCGCGATCACGAAACCGGCGCCCTGCAGTCGTGCTCCCACAGTGCACATGAGGCCCACGGGTCCCTGGGCGAAGACTACGACATTGCCACCGATGGGGATTTTGGCGTTCTCTGCGGCCATGAATCCAGTGCTCATCATGTCACACACATACACAGCCGACTCGTCTGGCACACCCTTGGGGATCAGCGCGAGGTTGGCGTCTGCTTCGTTGACATGTACGTACTCGGCAAAGGTGCCGTCTTTGATATTGGCAAACTTCCAGCCTCCCAGTGCTCCACCAGACTGCGATGAATGGCCTCCCTGGGCAGCGTCTGAACCCCAGTCCGGGGTGATAGCACCCACCGCTACCCGGTCTCCCTGTTTGAAGTTGGCGACTAGCGCTCCAACTTCCTCGACCACGCCGACAGCTTCATGTCCCAGGGTGAGGTTCTCCCGTTCTCCAACCGCACCATGGACGGTATGCACATCAGATGTGCAGATCAGCCCCTTCGTCGGACGCAGGATCGCGTCCAGAGGCCCACAGGTCGGACGATCCTTTTCAACGACCCCCACTTGCCCGATGTTTAACATTACGAATGCCTTCATGGAAACCTCCTCAGCTTTCGGTACCATAAACAAAATGGATCATCCATCCTGCCCATGAGCCGGTGTTCGCACGTGTGGTCACTTGTCCGCCCAACGGAGCGCATCTTTAATGAAATCCAGCAGCGGATATCTCGGTCTCTTGAGATTGCGAAACCCGTCTTCATCCATCTTCGATCTTCCCACTCATTCAGACCGTTGCCTAAATCAATCGTAGCTTGTTGCTGCCTCAGCCTAACTCTAATGAACCACTTGGCCCATCATTATCAAACCATTTTATTTCTATCTCCAAGCTATGTTGGATGCCTTTGGTTTTCTTGTCCTCGTCCTCGACTTGGACCTCCAAAATCAGATTCTCTGGGATTTGTAGCACAAGTTCTTCTGTTCCCTGTCGCAAAACAATTTTACCCTTCTCGATTCTTTCAGCAATTTGGCGCAGAAACTCACTCACTTCGGCCCGTTTCTTCGATTCTTCACTCTTGAATAATCTGGTTTCTTTTCCCATTTCAGTTCCTTTATTTCAAAATATTCTTATACATCGCCACGCGGTCCAATATGGTCTATATAGACGACATTCTTGAGTTCATCTAGATCAGTACATGTTTTGTTTTGACTTGCTGATCTTGGGACAGTTTTCTCAAATAACGAGCAGCTTGGTGATGTACGACCCTTATCTATACATGATCAGATACTATCCAGATCTATGTAGGCGTCACATTTGCCACTCTCTCAATCTATGCGTGCTGTGTATTCTTCGATGCTAGTTTGCATCCAACGGTTACTATTCGCTTCGCGCTCATCCGCTCTCCATAATTTCATGGTGACGCATAATGTCGAAGTCCGGTTGCCGCCGGAGCGGCGAAGCCTGCGGGGGGACTCAAAGCGCGGCAGCGCTTTGGGCGGTCATCTTTAGCGCTTCGTTATGCAGCGTCAAACTCGATTTTTTCGACGATATCGAGATTTACGGTACGTTTTGCTTGCCACAAATCATAGTTATTCTGCATCGTCAACCAACTTTCGGCAGAACGGCCGAGCGTTTTGGATAAGCGGAGAGCCATTTCAGGACTAACGCCACTACTACCCTTGAGCAGACGATTAAGCGTCGACGGCGACACGCCAAGTTTCCTGGAAAGCGTTCGGCCCGTAATATGGAAAGGTTCCATATATACCTCTCGGATGAACTCGCCGGGATGTGGGGGATTGTGCATAGCCATCAGTGATAATCCTCGTAATCCAGAATAAAGGCATTCCTATCGCGAAACTCGAATGTGACACGCCAATTCCCATTGACCCAAATAGACCAGCGTCCTTCATTCGAGCCTTTCAGCGAATGTAGCTTGAAACCAGGGATATCCATGTCTTCGATTGTAGTCGCAGTATCCAAAGCCACCAATTGCATTCGTAATCGTTTCGCATGCTTGGGTTGGATACCGGCTTTTGAGCCCGATTCAAAGTATCTCTGCAGCCCCTTGTGGCGAAACGATTTAATCACCTAGCGATTATACCGCGTTGCGCATCACGCAACAAGACATAGCGGGGCAAAGCCGCGTTCATCGGCCTGTCCGGTGCAACGCTTTGTTATGAGTCCTTTCTGCTGCTCGCAATCACCGTCACAATATTGGCAGCCCCAATGCTTTGAGAAACTGATTATGGGTTTCTGTTGTTTGCGATATGCGCTGCTCAATAGCGGTGAGCTTTTTATGAACGTCATCTAGGTCCACCTCTGGCTCAGGCTTAGCGGTGCTGACGTAGCGGGAAATATTGAGGTTGTCATCGTTTTTCTCGATCTCCTCCCTACTGACGCGCCGGGCGTAGCGTTCCTCTTCCTTGCGGTATTGATAGGTATCAACAATTTTATCTATGTCCACGGGCCGTAGGGCGTTTTGGCGCTTGCCTTTTTCAAAGTGCTCGCTGGCATTGATAAACAGTACGTCGTCGGGCTTTTTGCACTTTTTCAGCACCAGAATACATACCGGTATGCCGGTGGAGAAAAACAGATTGGAGGGCAGGCCGATCACGGTATCGATGTGGCCGTCTTTCAGCAATTTGGTGCGGATACGCGCTTCCGCGCCGCCCCGAAAAAGGACGCCGTGGGGCAGGACAATGGCCATGGTGCCCTCGTCGCTCAAAAAGTGAAGGCCGTGGAGTAGAAAGGCGAAATCCGCCGCTGATTTGGGGGCAAGGCCGTGGCTTTCGAAGCGGAAATCCTCGCCCATGGCCTCGTCGGGCTCCCAGCGATAACTGAACGGCGGGTTGGCCACGACCGCATCGCATTGGAGTTTTTTAGCGGGGTTCCTCTCGTTGAGAATAGCCCAGTCGTTTTCCAGCGTATCGCCGTGGTGGATCTGGAACTCGGTATCCTTCATGCCATGGAGCAGCATATTCATGCGCGCCAGGTTATAGGTGGTGATATTCTTTTCCTGGCCGTAGATCATGCCGATACCCCGCGGCCCCATTTGGTTGCGCACGTTGAGCAGCAACGAGCCGGAACCACAGGCAAAATCCAGCACGCGATTAAGCTTTTTCTTTTTGCCGGTGGAGGGCTCCTGACTGTCCAGTGTCACAATGCGGGAGAGGATGGTGGAGACGCTTTGGGGGGTGTAAAACTCGCCGGCCTTTTTGCCGGAACCAGCGGCGAACTGGCCAATCAGATATTCATAGGCATCGCCCAGAATATCGCTGCCGGTGGAGAACCGTGCGATGCCCTTGGCGATTTTAGTGATGATGGTGCAAAGCTTTCTGTTTTGGTCCGCGAGGGTTCTGCCCAACTTTTCCGAACGCAGATTAATTTCCGAGAACAAGCCCTGAAAAGTGCTGGCGAAGGACTCGTTTTCAATGTGTTTAAAGCCGCCCGCCAATGTTTGCAAGAGCTCCTCATCCTGGGTGCGAGCCAGCTCGGCAATACTGCTCCATAGATAATCCGGGTGGATGACATAGTGCATCTTGCGGCGCATCTGTTTTTCAAAGGCGGCCACATCCTCGGCATTATCCTCATACCACACCGCCAAGGGCGCGCGGCGGTCGTCGTCGGCCAGCTTGGGATAGTCCGGCCCCAGTTCTTTTTTCGCCGCCGCTTCGTAGTTATCGGACAGATAGCGCAAGAACAAAAACGACAGCATATAGTCGCGGAAGTCATCGGCATTCATGGCGCCGCGCAGATCGTCGGCAATGGCCCAAAGGGTTTTGCCAAGCTGGCTGAGTTGATCCCGGGTCATGGCTTTGTCCAGTCCTCGCATCGCAGGCCGGGAACGCGTGCGAACTCGCACGTGTTGTTGGTGACCACAACCAGCCCACGGCTGCGCGCCTGTCCGGCTATCATTTGATCATACGGCCCTATCGGTGTTCCACGGCGCGCAAGTTCAGCACGGATCTGCCCCGTGTGGCTGGCCGCTTCGACGTCGTAATCCAGCACGCTGAGACGCGCCGCCAGCCCCTCCGCAATCGCCAGATTGTGTTGCGGGTTGGCTGAGCGCTCCACGCTATACACCAGCTCCATCCAGGTCACGCTGCTGATGCACAACTGATCGGCAAACTGCTTGAAGCGCTCACGAACCCGCGCCGGTCGGTTCTTAATGGTGAAAATGCAGATGTTGGTATCCAGCAAGTAGCGCAGCATCAAAATGCCTCGCGTTCCTGCTCGTCAGGCTGGTCACGATCGTCCATGAAGTCTGGGCTGACCGCCGGGCCATCAAACCAGACGTCCCAAGCGTCACCGGCGGGGGTAATCAGCCGCGCGCGCCCGATGGCCACGATATCCACATCCGTCACGTCCGCCGGGAAGGCCACCGCCTTGGGCAGCCGCACGGCCTGGCTGCGGTTACTCTTGAACAGTTTGGTATGTTCCATGACGACCACCTCCGCACATCATTTCCTGTGTATTGGAGTTTCGCCATGACTGACTGCGGTTCGGTCCCTCCTCACCTTGTCAGCCTGGAGAATTCGCGTTTCTCAGCAGTCCTCGGGCGGCGGCTAGGCCACGGCCCTTGGGGGTTTTACCGCTCCACGCGCTTTAGAGGTTCCGGCGCTCCCCGCCGTACCGAAAAACAAAATATTTTTGGCTGCGTTGATGTCCCTATCGTGGGTGGCCCCACATTCACAAGCCCATGCGCGCACTTTGAGCGGCATGGACTCTTGCACAGCCCCACACGCCGAGCACGTCTTGCTGGTGGGTGCCCAGCGGTCCACGATCAACACCTCCCGGCCATACCAGGCGGCCTTGTACTCCATTTGCCGTCTGAGCTCATACAGCCCGCAATCAGCTATGGCTTTACTCAGGCGTCGGTTTCTCAACATCCCTTGGATATTCAAATCCTCCAGGCAGATCACTTGGTTCTCGTTGACTATCTTGGAGGATTGTTGGTGCAAAAAATCCCGGCGGCTATCGGTTATCCGGGCATGGATGCGCGCTACCCGCTGTTGCTGCTGGCGGCGACGCTGAGAGCCTTTCTTTTTTTTGCTCAGGCGACGCTGGGCCATTTTCAATTGCCGGGCATAGTGATAGGTGTATTTGGGCGCACCCGACTTCCAGCCTTCGGAAGTAATGACCACATCCTTAACCCCCACATCCACGCCGATAGCGTTCCTTCGCACAGGCAAGGGGAGAATCTCCACCTCGCAGGTCAGGCTAACGAAGTAACGGCCCGCCGGGGCTTGGCTGACCGTGACCATCTTGGGGATGCCCTCGATACCACGGGACCATCTCAACTTAACTCTGCCAAGCTTGGGCAGCTTCAACAGCTTGCTTTCAGCGTTGAAGTTCTTCGCCACATGGCGTTGGTCCAACTGATAGCGTACCGATTGCGTGTGGTGGCGCTTCTTAAAGCGGGGATACTTCGCTCGACCTGCGAAAAAGTTCCTGAAGGCCGTATCTTGGTCCCTGAGCTTTTGGGTATGGCAACTAGCGGTGGCTTCGCTCAACCAGGGGCATTGCGTCTTTTTCAGTGCCGTCAATTGGCGACTAAGACTTATAGTATTCGACGACTCCCCCTGCGCTTGATACGCCTTCGTTCGGGTTTCCAAGGCCCAATTCCACACATAACGGGCATGGCCAAACTCAAGGGCCAATTGCCGCTTTTGCGTGGGCGTTGGGTAAAACCTGAACTTGTAGGCGCATTGTATTATCATACATCAATTGTAAAACCATTGTATGGTGCTATCAAATGGCTAGGGAGTTACTCAATGTTCGTATCGATGCTGAGCTTAAAAATCAACTCCAAGCGTTGGCTAAGAGGGAAAACAGAACGCTATCGAATTTGGTCGAGACGGTGCTGGCCAATGACGCAAAACGCGAATCCATGGCGAAACGAAAGTAAGGCGGCCCTCGCGCTCCGTGCGCCGTTTCACTTCGCATCGCCGCTAGGGGGTCATCGTACATCCCTGTACTCCTTCAATGCTAGGGAAATTGTTTGGATATGTCAATAGGATATACACTAGTATCATAATCGCGGAAGTCGTCGGCGTTCATGGCCTCGCGCAGGTCGTCGGCGATGGCCCAAAGGGTTTTGCCCAGTTGGCTGAGTTGATCCTTGCTCATGGGTAGCGTTCTTCTATGGATTGGATGATATTTTTCTACCAATGCTCGGGCAAACGCCTTGAGGTATGAAACACACGCAGAACCTCGATCTGTTGCAGGCGCGGCCTCACGCGATAGGGCACAAGATAGTGCGTATCAGCAACCACCAGTTCACGCGTACCCGGCACTCGGCCTGGTCGGCCCAGCGCCGGATTATCGGACAGCAAGTTGATGGCATCCACAATGGTTTGCACCACCCGCCTGGCGGCGGCCGGGTTGTCTTGAGCAATATAGGCGGCTTCCGCATCAAGGTTTTGCAATGCCTTGTTCAACCACTTAACTTCCACCCACTCGCCACTTACTCAGGGTTTGGCTGACAGCCTGTTGCGAGGCAAAGTCGCCCTGGTCGGCTTCCTTGATAGCGCTTTCTATTTCGCCTACCTGCCATTCGTTCAGCTCGATAAAGTCTTGCAACGCCTGCACGGCAAGAAAAGATTTGGAACGGTGCATCGCCTTAGCCAACTGATCCAGGCGATTTTTGAGTTCCGGATCAAGGCGCAATGTCATGGTTGTGGTCATGGAAATACCCTCATGTGTTCTTTTGTATACAATAGCACACATGCCAGATACCGGCAAATCCGGTTAGCGTATTGGGGCAATCGAGTCATGCATGGACTTCCTCCAGCGAAGGAAAGAGCTGCTGCATCAGTCCTTTTTTGTGGGTTTTGAGGGCGTCGATTTTTTCCGCCTGGGCGGCAATCAGGGCATCGAGGGAGGAGAGGCAATGGGCGATTTTTTGTTGTTCGCGTTTTTCATATGGAAAACAAACTTTAATCTTTGACAACCGCCCGGAGGAGATGCCCAAAACCTTAGCGCCTTGAGATTCTCTTTTGATCTGTTCTCGAATTAAGCCAGACTTAAATAGATAACCACCAAAACCAATAACTAAGTCATTATTTTTTTGTCGCGCCAGCAATGTATGCAGTCCAGATAGTATTTTTTCGTTACCAGTGTTTACGATTTCAATGCTTTTCCCTACATCTTCGACGTCCTCTGAAGCATCTGCGAATACGATATCGCCCTCTAAGCAATAGCTGTCATCTTTTATCCGTTCTAGCGATTCAGTCCTATTAATATATGGAACGTATTCTTGTGTTACATCGAACAACGTAGAAAATTTTGTATGGATGTCTCCGTAATGAATATTTTTTACTTCCCCTTTTTCGTAATTCAACTTGTCTCTTGAATACGTATTTGTTGAGAGGAATCGGTACACGTCACTCATCTTTTTACTTGTCCAACGCCCCCCATCCCGAAACTTGGGAAAGCGCAGCCGGGGGACGGTTTCGCCGGCCCGGGGGAAGAGTTGCTGCATCAGTCCTTTTTTGTGGGTTTTGAGGGCGTCGAGTTTTTCTGTCTGGGCGGCAATCAGGGCATCGAGGGAGGAGAGACAATCGGCGATTTTTTGTTGTTCTTCATGGCTTGGCACTGGCACTTTGAGGCTTAAGATGTCGCCCCGTGAGAGTCCCGGAATAAGGTTCCCAGAGGCCAGAGCAATCAGCCGCAGGCGCTGCGTTATCAGAAAATGGAAAATAAACTCTCCGTGTGCTGTACGTGCTCTGACTGCCATCAACTGACGACCCATAGCCACTTCATCGAGCTCTAAGTTAAGCAGCTCGCCCACACCGCTCCCCTTTACAGTTATTAGTGTATCCCCCGCGCGCCCTACGTTTGCACTACGAGTTGTCCATTTACTCACTAAAGCTAAGTCATTTGTGTAATCTGATGGCCCTGTGAAATACGGGATGTCTCCCGTGTCTGTATATCCGTCCGGTGAAAGATGAAGCCCCGAGAGGAGTTCAACTTGCGTTGAAAGCGCAACTTTCTCCCACTCTCCCGCATCCCGAAACTCAGGAAAGCGCAGCTTGGGCACCCGCATTTGTTTGTCATTCTTCATTGCCTTACTCATAGGCCGCCAACCCTGAAATTTCCCGCCCTTGGGCCTGCTTTTTCAGAAACGGCGCTAGCTCTTCCATCAGTGCCAGCTCCGCCTTGCTGCGTGCTTTCCAGCCTAGCTCCAAGGGCGCGAACAGATCGCTTAACTGCTCGCCGTCGAAGATCATGCGGTCGAGAATGGCCTCCACGAAAGCTTTGAGGGTGCCAGCCTGCAAGTTGTGCCGGGCGGCCATGTTGCTCAGTTCGCTGTCGGCTTTTTGCGCTTTAAAGGCTTGGTAGCCATCGCGGATGGCTTCCTCGCTCAACCCTTCGCCCGCTTGCAGGCTGTTGATGTAAGCGATGATGTGGTCGCGTTCCTCCATGAGATTACTGCTGGCGGCGAGCATGCTGACCAACTGCTCGCGGCTCATGGTCTGCTTGCCGGGCTTCTCCTGACTGAAGCGGGCGGCCAGGCCCATGATGTAGTCGTAGTCGATCAGCGCCGAGGAAAAGAGCACAAACTCAAAATCGAGCTGCTCGATGGCTTCCTGGGCATCGCTGGCTTCCTGCCGCTTTTGCCCTGCTGGTCTTTGAGGCGCTGGGCGGTTTCCAGATAGGACCCTCGCAAGGCTCGAAGCGCTTCCTCGGGCAAAAGACGATTGATTTTCTCCGCTTGGGCTTCGTCGAGATCGGTGTATTGATCGAGCTGGGTCTTCAGGCGTTGGACTTCCTTAAAGCGGTTGACGAACTCGGCGCGGGCGGCGTCGCCCTTGAGGTTGTAGACGGCTTTTGGCTCTAGCACCTTGTTGTTTTCCTCTTCATTCGCTACGTGGTTAGGGACGCCTTGCTGGGCCATGAACTGTTTTATCCCCGCCACGGCTTGCTCGTATTTCTCAATCATCTTGGGGGCAGGGTCCACCAGCCAGATCTCCCGGGAGCGGCTGGTTTCCTCGCCGGAGAACAGGGCGATGGCCTCATCCACCGCTTTTTCCTGGCTCCGAAAGTCGAGGATGTTGCCGTAGGGCTTGGTGTCGTTAAGCACGCGGTTGGTGCGTGAAAATGCCTGAATCAGACCGTGGTGCTTGAGGTTTTTGTCCACATAGAGGGTGTTGAGGTATTTGGAGTCGAAACCGGTGAGCAGCATGTCCACCACGATGGTGATGTCGATCTTATTTTGGTGGGGGTAGTCGCTGTTGGGGTACTGCTGATCCTTGATGCGCTGCTGCACGTCTTGGTAGTAGAGATCGAACTCGCTGATGCTGTGGTTACCGCCGTACTGGGCGTTGTAGTCGGCCATGATGGTTTTGAGGGCGGCTTTCTTTTTCTCCGGCTCTTGCTGGTTGTCGGCCTTTTCCTGGGGCAAGTCTTCTTGCAGTTGCTTCACGTCTTTGTTGCCGTCGGCGGGGGGTGAAAACACGCAGGCGATATTCAGCGGCTGGAACGCGGGGTCTTGTTCTTGTGGCGCGGCCTGTTCCGCTTTGAACAGTTTGTAATAGGCAATGGCCTGGTTGATGGAGGAGGTGGCCAACAGGGCATTAAAACGCCGCTGGTGGGTGGCGGCGTTGTGTTTGTCGAGAATTGACTCCACCACGGCCTGCTGGGTGATGGCCTCGCCGGGTTTTGCCTTGGGCTGCTTTTTGCCGTTGTTGGCGGCATGGGCCGATTCTTTCGTCCTTGCACTTTCGGGTTTGAAATAGTCGATATGAAAGCGCAGCACGTTGCGGTCATCGATGGCATGGGTGATGGTGTAGGCGTGTAGCTGCTTTTCGAAGATGTCCTGGGTGGTTCGGTAGGAACCGATGGTGCCGTCGATCTGTTTGTGGTTGGCGTTGTCTTCAAAAATGGGCGTACCGGTAAAGCCAAAGAGTTGCGCCTTGGGGAAAAAGGCTTTAATGGCCTTGTGGTTGTCGCCAAACTGGGAGCGGTGGCATTCGTCAAAAATAAAGACCATGCGTTTGTCCCCCAGCGGTTTCAGCCGCTCTTTATAAGTGGACTTGCCCCTGTCTTTGCGCTGCTGGTTGCGCTTGCTGTTTTCATCCAGCGCCAGGCCCAGTTTTTGAATGGTGGTGACGATGACCTTGTCGGCGTAGTCCTCGGACAGCAGGCGGCGCACCAGGGTTTCGGTGTTGGTGTTTTCCTCCACGCAGCCTTCCTGAAACTTGTTGAATTCCTGGCGAGTTTGGCGATCGAGGTCCTTGCGATCCACCACGAACAGGCATTTTTCAATGTCCGGGTTGTCCTTGAGGAGGGTGGACGCCTTGAAGGAGGTGAGGGTTTTGCCGCTGCCGGTGGTGTGCCAGATGTAGCCATTGCCCCGGTTCTGGTGAATGCAATCCACTATGGCTTTGACCGCATAGATCTGATACGGGCGCATGATCATCAGCTTTTGCTCGCTGGCCACCAGTACCATGTAACGGCTTATCATCTGGCCCAGGGTGCATTTGGCGAGAAACTGCTCGGCAAAGTCATCCAGATGGGTAATTTTGCGGTTGTCTTCGCTGGCTAGTTGGTAGATGGGCAAAAAACGCTCATCGGCATTAAAGGCGAAATGCTGGCTGTGGTTGTTGGCAAAGTAGTAGGTGTTGCCGCGGTTGCTGACGATAAACAATTGCATAAAGCACAGCAGCGTATTGGCGTAGCCGTTGCCGGGGTCGTTTTTGTACTGGACGATCTGCTCCATGGCGCGGCGCGGGTTGATGCCGATGGTTTTCAGCTCGATCTGCGCCACGGGCAGGCCGTTGAGCAGCAGGATCACGTCGTAGCGATGGTGACTGTTATCGGTGTTGATGCGCAACTGGTTGATCACTTCAAAGTCGTTTTTGCACCAGTCCTTGAGGTTAACCAGCATGTAGTCCAGTGACGTGCCGTTCTCGCGCTGAAAGTGAGCGTATTCGCGCAGGGTTTTGGCGGCCTGGAAGACGTCGGCGTTGACGATTTCGTCGCGCAGGCGGGCAAACTCCGCATCCGTTAGGCGGACATGGTTGAGCGCTTCAAATTTCTCGCGGAAGTTTTGCTCCAGTGCGGTCTTATCACGGATGTCGGGGCGGTAGGTGTATTTTAGCTCTTGGAGCTTGTGGATTAATTTTTCCTCGATATCGCTTTCTTTTTGGATCATTTAAATAACTTTTTATCCATTTCTACTCGATTATATTTTTTCGCCGAGCTAGCCAGCTCGTTTGGCATTCTACAAATCGAATGGTTGCTGTCTCAGCGGGGTGGGCTGGGACTCATAACGAGGCAAAGCCGCGTAGCGGTGTCCGCTCCAACGGAAGATAAGGCGGCGTTTGCGCCGACCTATTGTCTGAGATCAGGTGCGTTTGAGATGATGACCATTTTTGCGGCAAGCAAAAATGGGCAGCGGGTCGAACGTCACCTGCAGCGATTTGTTAGAGGGCTAATTGCAACCAACTTTCACTGTGAAATTGGTTGGATAGTAAGCTTTAGCCCGAGCCCCTTGGCTACCTTTTGGACAGTAGCAAAGCTGGGATTACCTTCCGGGGAAAGTGCCTTATATAAGCCTGCACGGGTTAGACCTGAATCTCTGGCTAGTTGACTCATATTGCGAGCACGAGCAACAACCCCGAGAGTATGAACGATGAATGCTGGATCATCACCACCTTCATCTTGGCAGGCTTCTAGGTAAAGACGGATATCTTCTTCCGTTTCAAGATAGTCAGCACTGTCATAATGACTGAATTTTTCGGCCATGTTCAACCCTTCCATTCTTCAGCTATGCGTTTGGCCTTGGCAATATCTTCTTGCTGTGTACGTTTGTCACCACCGCATAATATGAGAACCAAAACCTTACCTTGCTGCATGTAATACACCCGGTATCCGGGACCATAATCGATCCGCATTTCACTCAACCCTTCGCCTATAGGCTGAACATTACCAGGGTTGCCGAAAGCCAGCCGATCAATTCTTGCGCTGATACGGACAGCTGCTCGACGATCCCGCAGTTTTTTGAGCCAACAGTTAAAAGTCTCGGATTTGACGACTTCGATCATGTGTCTATTATAGTATACAGTCCACTAAGATGTAAACCGCAGGATACAGAAGCCCAAACCCTGCTCTTACCATACGACAGGGTAGGGATGGCTCATCACGGCATAGACGCAGATGGCCATAGCGAATACGGACGATAAACTCTTGAGTTTGTCGACGACCCATGGGCGGCGATGTTCGTAGCTGCGACCGGAGAAGTCATCAACGCTGCACAGGAACGCACGACGCAGTGGTAGTACGGCGATCGACGAGGCTGATTCGAACCGAGCGCGCTTGTGTCATGGTGGAAGTCTAGCGGATCAAAACAGAAAACGGGAAGGGTAACAATATATGGGTGTCCTTTGTTCGGGAGATAGGCGGCGCTTTGCTCCGCCGTGGCGACCGGGGGTCCGACTGACGCTACTTGTTAGACATTCTGCGACTCTATCATCGCAGGGTATTTGGGGAGGTCTTTAGACATACAGTCCCAATTGGCAGCCTGGCTGCAATAGATATCAGCCCTCGGATTGTAAAGCGAAGTATCGTCAAGCGTTCCTGCCCGAATCGATATTAAAGGTTTAGCAATCTCGGCATCCCCAATTACCTGTGCCCCACATTTCGGGCAGAATCCTCTTCGGATCTTTTTCCCACTGCCTCCGAAGCTTTCAAAGTAACTGAGGGGGCCATTAATATGCAGATCTTCTCTCTTAAAGAACATGACAGGCGCATAAGCAGCCCCCGTAGACTTCTGACAATCATGGCAATGGCAGTTAAACTGAAGAACGGGATCAGAGCTGCACTCATAGCTCACCGTTCCACACAAACAACGACCTGATATCGTCATATCAACCAGCCTTTAATTGCGAAACGTATAATAAGCTTGGCTCAGCCGCGCGCGTTTTTTGCGCGTCGCGCTGGAGCTACTCGTTATGCAGCGACTTCGATGATCTCGATGCTTGAGGTGGAAGCTGGAATATCTTCTCCATCTTCTTTGAGTCCTTGAGTATGAAATTCGACAGCTTCCTGGATAAGTTTTATTGCTTCTTCGCGTGTCTCTCCTGCGGCGACGCAGCCAGGTAAATCTGGGACATACGCACCATAGCTGGATTCGCCCTGCTCAATTACTACGGCATATTTCATGTTTCTATCCTCATTCCTTTAATCCAGATTGCTTAAGTGTGGCGTTTAATGCGCCCTTTGGCATCTCCACACTGGGTTTGCCTGCGATTGTTACTGTGCCTAGTTTTGATGGATGTTTAAATTGTCTGTGACTTCCCTTAGTTCTTACGAGTTGCTAGCCATCCGCCTCAACTTCTTTCAGTAACTCCTTTACTTTCATTAGCGTCCCTCTATAGGTATTACTCAATAATTATTAAGCTGCATAACATGAAATAGACTGACTAAGCTGCGTCTTATAAGACGCATCCCCTCTCTATAAAACGGGAAAAAATCGTTGACATCATACTTGTAGCTGAAGTTATTTATTTTGCCAATCTGTAATAGACGCATGATCTCAAAACCCAAGTCTCAACCTAAGCTCCTTGAGCAAGTGCGGGAGGCTGTTCGTGTCAGGCACGAGAGCATCCACCCGGAACAGGAAGAGAAAGAATCCACCATCGGGTTTCGTGGGTGTGCTATATCATGTGATTTTGAGAATAGGTAGGAAGACATCTCTAGCTAAAGAGTGAAGATAGAGAGCCCTGGTGGGAATTCGTTGGCGCTGTTTGCAACTGTTTTAATGGGGGGTTGTGCATGCCTATTGGTAGATGAGCAACTATTATCATTGGGTAATGGAAAAAGTTGACGGAACCTTATCGCAGGAGATATGGCAGGTGAAGAACGTCTATACGCAGCGCTTTAATCATTAGGAAAATTATTTGCTGGGACTGGCGAGATAAGAACTCTTGAGTCTGCAGTGAGCCGGTATGGTTGGAAAACCGGAAGATTGGTTTTGGAGCAGTGACCAGCTGATGCTCGGAGAAATGGATGTGCTGTAGTGGCTGGATATGGATTAGCTATTGGTCGTTTCAGTAGGCAGCGGAAAAGGGCGATTGAGTCTTACTGTCGATATAATCGTGGGCCAAGTTGCTCACGTTTTGCTATGAATTCGCGCTATGGTTTTCTCGCTCCCGGAGCCTAGGGTGGGGAGCACCCGAAGTCAAAGCGCATGGAGCGGTCAAGAACCCAAGACCAAAGTCGTTCCTTCGTCGAGGACTGCCGGGAAACACGAATTCTCCAGGCCGAGTTTTGTGGAAACAAAATTGAAATCAGCCATGACGAAACTCCAAGGTTGTGTTCCGTGGAAGCCGGAGGCGGTTACCCACCTCCGGCGGCTTGGTGAGAGATTCAGTGATACCAAAATTCGGTTGTTCACGTTACGCTTTGGTAGGCGGAGGGGGGGGATTGCCGCGAAGATTAATCAAGCCATCCACGACTCCGACCAGGGCCAGCCCAATGATAAAATGAGGGGGCAGCAGGAAAAGTCCCAGGTAGATAGGCAACAGCCACCATTGGGATAAGTTGCGAGCAGCCGTCATGCTATGCATGGCGGCTAATCCCTGGAACAAATACATCATGACCGCTACGATAAACAGATCGGTCAATATGTGGCCTCTCTCGCCGAGAGCTCCCGTAAGCACCGGAGCAGAGAGAAGCACGGTGAGATAGGTGAGGATGCGGGGCAACCGTAACTCGTAG
This sequence comes from Nitrosococcus oceani ATCC 19707, assembly GCF_000012805.1. Classification (GTDB taxonomy): domain Bacteria; phylum Pseudomonadota; class Gammaproteobacteria; order Nitrosococcales; family Nitrosococcaceae; genus Nitrosococcus; species Nitrosococcus oceani. Next base: position 488,559 of record NC_007484.1, read on the forward strand.
AACTCTTTTGCAAAGCCTCCAGGATTGTAGAGAAGGGATTGCCACCAGCGGGCCAGCAGAATGGTCAACATAAGATTAAGCCCAAAAATCATGGCCACCAGGCCGTTCATCAAGGTGAGCGCCCCTTCTTGAGCGATTTCCTCAACCGTGACGCCCTCGATATTTGCCCGGGTCATGGCCTGTTCAATCCATTGTTGCCACCAGGCGGTGACATCGCCCGTTAGCGCGTGCATGCTCACAACAAACAGGGCGGAGAAGCCTCCAACCATTAACAGGGTGGAGGCTTGGGATTGCGTGATCCGCAAGATCCAACACCCTAGGGTATTGGGGAGCCATAATCCCAGCAGCAGGAGAAGGGATAAGTCTGCCCTTCCTGTGATGGCTAAAAATATCGCCGCCACCACTAATGTCGCCCCCGCGGTAATGCTCAGCCCTTCTTTCATGCCGTGGCGCAAGGTCGTTAAGCCGACTGTGGCACCACTAAAGAGAGATAGGGGAGGGAGCGCAACAGCCAGCGCACCGAACAATCCCGCGGTAGCTATCGCGTAGAGGCGGCCCCGCATAATAAACCGGGCAAATTCACGCATGTTTTTATTCCCTATGATGTTTTTAGTCTTTAAAAGAAGCTTGCGTTATTCAGATGTTTATTCGCCACCCCAGCAAACGGATGATATAAGATTGGAGTTTCGCCATGACTAGCTGCGGTTCGGTCCCTCCTCACCTGGCTAGTCTGACCCATTCGCGTTTCCCGGCGGTCCACTATAATACTTCACGGCCAGTCCAGGCAGCCTTGTACGCAACCTGTCGCCGCGGTTCGTACAAGCCACCATCGGCGATGGCTCTGCTCAGGTGGCGATTGAGACGGATAGCGTTCAACGCCTCCATGCTCTCCCGGCACGCCTTTGTTCGTGCTTTCAGCGCCCAATTCCACACGAACCGGGCAGGGCCGAATTCAATGGTCCATTGCCGTTTCCGCTGGGGAATTGGGTAAAACCTGAATTTGTGGGCCCATTGCGTTACCATATTCCAATCGTAATACAACAGGGCTTCAATAACAATGGCAAGGGAATATTTAAATGTACGGGTTGATCCCGATCTCAAAAAGCAACTGCAAGCATTGGCTAAGAGGGAAAACCGAACCCTATCAAACTTGGTTGAAACCGTGCTGAGTAACTACGCAAAACGCGAATCCATGGCAAAACGCAAGTAATGTGGCCCTCGCCCTCGATGCTTCCCACTACGCGGCGCACGCTCGCCGAGGAGAGCATTATACGTCCCTGCATTTCTTCAATGAGTTTTTAACCTAGACGACTGTAAGTTTAGGTGATATTGCTAATGGGCAAGGGTGGACACCTAGAGGATAAGATTTTGGAGGAGCTTTCCGTTGATTTCAGAGAATGTTGGCCATGGACTTGAAATAACCACCCCTAACAGCTCCCAATCCCCCCCGTGTATAGGGATTGCCTTGGGGGGTGGTGCCGCCCGCGGCTGGGCCCATATTGGCGTACTCCGTGCTTTGGCGGAAAAGGGCATTGTTCCCGATGTCGTGGCGGGTTCCTCCATCGGGGCGTTGGTGGGGGCGGCTTATGGAGCCGGAACTCTGGATAACTTGGAACGATGGGTCCGTTCGCTAACATGGAGAGACACCGTTGGCTTCTTTGATATTCGGCTTCGTGGCGGGCTTATCGAGGGTAAAAAACTCTTTAAATTTTTGGCCCGGTATTTTCCCTATGAGGAAATTCAAGACTTGCCCATGCCTTTTGCAGCCGTGGCGACTAATCTGGAAAATGGCCGGGAAGTTTGGCTGCAACAAGGCTCTTTATTGGAGGCGGTGCGTGCTTCCGCCGCTTTACCCGGATTGTTGACTCCCGTAAACTGGAACGGTCATTGGTTAGTAGATGGCGGTTTGGTGAATCCAGTGCCGGTAAGCGTCTGCCGTGCTTTAGGTGCAACGCGAGTCATTGCGGTAGATCTCAATGCCGGTTTATTGGGCCGGCGGGTGGTGGTGCGCTCGGCGGATCAACCTCGCCTCCTGGCCGCGCCGAACCCCCGGGGCCTGGGCTCTGCCCTAACGCAAGCCTTATGGGCCAGTTTTGGGAGTGAATCCGAAGGGCAAAATGAGAGTCAAGGGATGGATATTCCTCCTTCCTTGCTTGATATCGTCGCCAATAGTATTAATATCATGCAAGTGCATATTACCCGCAGCCGTTTGGCGGGAGATCCGCCAGATCTATCCATCACGCCTCGTCTTAACGATCTCGCGCTGTTGGATTTTCACCGGGCGGAGGAAGCTATTGCCGAAGGGCAAGAAGCCGTGGCTCGGGTTCGGGCAGAACTCGCTACCTTAATAAGGTAACCTCAGCGTTACCTCTCGACCGGGGAAGTCACAGGTATGGGAGATAGTTTGGAGAAGATTCAGCTGCTTTACAGGGAAGCGGACCGTCTTTATACACAGTCTCAAGTGGAGGCGGCGTTGGATCGGCTCGCCGGGGAGATTACGGCGGAGCTGAGTCGTCATAATCCCTTGTTGTTATGTTGTATGGTGGGGGGGATGATTCCTTGCGGATGTCTTCTGCCGCGGCTTGATTTTCCGTTGCAGCTGGACTATATCCATGTGACCCGTTACCAGGGGGCTATTAAAGGTGGGGCATTACATTGGCTACGCAAGCCTAGGGTTTCACTTCGGGATCGAGTGGTACTGGTAGTGGACGATATTCTTGATGAGGGACACACTTTAACCGCCATCAGGGAATATTGCCAGGGAGAAGGTGCAAAGGTTTATAGTGCCGTGTTAGTGGATAAGCGTCATGGGCGCAAGCAAGGCGCTCCGGCGGATTTCGTGGGACTTGAAACCGGTGATCGCTACTTATTTGGATATGGTATGGACTATAAGGAATATCTCCGTAACGCGCCTGGAATCTACGCGGTAAAGGGGTGATAAGGGTATTGTCATGACAGATCTTGCAATTATCGGCGGCACCGGGTTGGCTACCTTAAAAAATTTAGAGGTTACCTGGCGGCAAGTGGTACATACTCCTTTTGGGGAGCCTTCCTGTCCACTCACCTATGGTCACCTGTGTGGCAAGGAAGTGGTTTTTTTGCCTCGCCACGGTTCCGGGCATACGATTCCGCCTCACAAGATTAATTATCGCGCTAATCTCTGGGCTCTCAAAAAAACAGGTGCCACTCGGGTGATAGCTGTTGCCGCTGTGGGAAGTATTAGCACCGAGCTTGTTGTTAGCGAACTTGCACTTCCTGATCAGATTATTGATTACACTTGGGGTCGCGGGCATACTTTTTTTGAAGAAGACCTCAGAGGGGTTGTCCATGTTGATTTTACCTATCCTTATTGCTCGAAATTGCGGAGCTTGCTGCTCAAGGCCGCAGCGGCGGCTGGGTTAAGCATGGCCGATTGGGTGACTTATGGTGCTACCCAAGGACCTCGCCTAGAAACGGCGGCGGAAATCGATCGTTTGGAGCGGGATGGCTGCCATGTGGTGGGAATGACTGGCATGCCCGAGGCTGCTCTTGCACGAGAATTAGAGCTAAGCTACGCCGCGATTGCGGTCATTGCCAACCAGGCAGCCGGTCGCAGTGAGAATCTGATTGAGATGGCGAGTGTCGAACAAAATCTTAATAGAGGGATGGAGAAAGTCCGCCGGCTACTAGAGCAGCTCATCCCTCTGGCGTGATCTTTCTCCAATCGCTTCCCGGGAAATAATAGCACGGAAGCGTTATTGTTCGAGTATGCATTATTTGATCTATATGCCTGACACGGCTCGCACCTCGGCGTTTATGATGAAAGCGCTGGTGGGATGCCGCTTTTTCTAAGCGCCTTCGAGAAGGATTTAAAGCGTTAACTTTTATCCTCATCCTATTCGATAGCTGCCTCTTCCCACTCACAGCGCTACTTAACGCCCGTCCAGTGTGTGCTAGAAATTATTTTGTGCTTGCCATTTCGCAGGCGAGATTGACCAGCACGACACAGGCCGTATTCTTCTCGATATTTTTTCCGGAATACTTATTTATTAAAGCTGGATTTCATCTTTAACATGAACTCATAATTTGGGTAAATAATGTTCTAGGACAGACGGAATTCAGAAGCTATGGGAGGGAATATTTTTGTGAATAATAGAGACTATTATGGATTATATGGACTTATTTTAGGGGGATTGGTTGACGTCACTATCTTCTTGCAGTCAGCTAGCGCGGATGTTAGAGCGGTGCTTATTAAGGAGGGAGGATTCGTTGAGTCACTGTCGGCTATCGGCTATTTTGTTGGCGCGATACTCGTTATTCTTATAAGAAGAAAGTTTATTTACTATACTTATGCGGCATTTATTTTGATTCTTTTTGGGTTAAGGGAACTGGATTTCCATAATCGCTTTACCACGATGAGTGTGTCTAAAATTAAATTTTATGTGAGTCCTGAGGTGCTCCTATTAGAGAAAGTGATTGCTATAGCTATAGTCTTGCTGCTGCTATATATTCTGATTCGCTTAATAAAAACTCATTTTAATGGCTTGATAAATGCCATAAAAAAAGGAGAACCCTCGGCTTTAGGCGTCGGTGGGGGGATATTGCTGATATTGATAACTAAAACCCTGGATGGTTTATCGAGAAAGCTCGCAAGCGTGAATATCATTGTTAGCGATAATATGGCAAAGTTGGTGGAGACCGTAGAAGAAGTTTTTGAATTGGGTATTCCCCTTATGTTTATAATTGCAGCGGCGGCGCGTTTCCGAACGGCCCGATAGAATAGCGGCTACTCTATTTAAAATTTATACCAATGTCTTCCATTCTTTACTATGCCCACGATCCCATGTGTAGCTGGTGTTGGGCATTTAGTCCAGTTTGGCAAGAAACCCACGCGGCTCTTGCTGAAAGTATTCCGATCCAATATGTATTGGGGGGGCTGGCACCCGATACGAATCAGCCCATGCCTTTTGAGCTGCAACGGAAAATCCAAGGGATTTGGAAAACGATAAAAAAACAGGTGCCGGGGACAACGTTTAATTTTGATTTCTGGACCCAATGCCAGCCACGCCGTTCTACTTATCCAGCTTGCCGTGCGGTGATTGCCGCGACAAAGCAGGAAGCCTCCTGTGGGGAAACCATGATCCTGCTAATCCAGCAAGCCTACTATCTTCAGGCGCGTAACCCTTCTGATGATAGTACCCTTATGGAATTGGCCATGGAACTAGGGTTGGACCAGCAACGTTTTATGGCTGATTTAAATTCAGCGGCCACCCAGGAAGAGTTGTTTCGGCAAATACAATTCACGAGGCGGATCGGCGCCCAGGGATTTCCCAGTTTAATTCTCCATCAGGCAGGGAGATATCACCCCCTCCGTTTCAGCTACCAGGATGCTTCCACAACCTTAATACAAATTAAGGAACTATCGGATGCGCAGCAAGCTGGGGGTTAAGGTAACCCGCGGCCTTGCAAAAATTATTGTGCGTTCTTAAAAAGAGATTCAATCATCCCGCCCGCGTACTACCGCCTAGCAGGGTTAATACCTCGCCAGTGACATAACTGGAATCCGCTGTTGACGCAAAATAAACATAAGCAGGGGCGATTTCCTCGGGTTGAGCGGGTCGCTGATAGGGAGTTTGAGCGCCAAATTGGCTGACTTCCTCGGCGGGCCTATCTGCTGGGTTGAGTGGTGTCCAGACCGGACCTGGAGATACGCAGTTGACACGAATCCTGGCCTCTACTAGCTTTTGGGCGAGGGATTTGGTGAATGCATGGATAGCGCCTTTGGTAGAAGAATAATCCAGCAGCGCGCCGTTGCCCTCAAGGCCAGTAATTGACCCCGTATTAATAATCGCGCTTCCCGATTTTAAGTGGGGTACCGCCGCTTTTACCATATAAAAATAGCCATAGATATTGGTTTTGAAGGTGTGATCCCATTGCTCTTCCGTAAGTTCGTCTAGTTCCTTCCGGTGCTGCTGATAGGCGGCATTATTCACTAAAATATTTAGCTGGCCGAATTCCTGGATAGTTTGCTCCACGGCGCTTCGGCAGAAGGCGCTGTCACTCACATCACCACAGACCAATAATGCTTTCTGTCCTTCGGCTTCAACTGCCTGCCGGGTTTCTTGGGCATCGGTATTTTCTTCGGCAAGATGGATGATGGTGACATTTGCACCTTCCCGGGCAAACAGGACGGCAACCGCCCGTCCAATGCCTGAGTCGCCCCCTGTAATTAAGGCCACTTGCCCTTGTAATTTATTCGCACCTTTATATAAGGGAGCTGAATAACGGGGCTGGGGCTGTAATTCGGATTCTTGCCCAGGTCTTTCTTGATGCTGTTCTGGAAAAGGAGGTTTTGGCTCCTGGTTTTCATTTGTCATGCAGGTGAATCCTCTGGAAGTAATGGGAGAATAGTTTTGAAGACATAGTGTAATTTCATTACATTTTTCACCTAGTTCAATTTTTTATAACAGTAAAAAAATAGCGAAAATATTTATCGATTAATTTAAGTGTAGGTATACGAAAAACATTTGCAAGGCGGCATTTCCCTTAAAATAATGAGAGATGTACGAAACCTGGAATAGGAGATGTCCTTAAAATCCTCTCTTACTGACGACAATTAGAAGATAATTTTATTTTTACTTTACGGGGTGAAAATTTCTCCTAATAACCTATCTTTATTAAGATAGATGGGGCTGTTCTAATTACCCCCTTATATACACTATCGAAAAGAAGGAGATATCATGCCTTACCAAAGCTTAAGGGAATTGCCTGATTCGGTTAAAGATAATCTACCCAAGCATGGACAGGAAATTTATAAAGAAGCCTACAATAATGCTTGGGAACAGTACGCCGATCCGGCTAAGCGTCGGGGTGACGAATCCCGGGAAGAAGTCTCCCATAAAGTTGCCTGGGCGGCCGTAAAGAATGAGTATGAGAAAAAAGATGATCGCTGGGTGCGCAAAAATAAATAATTAGATGGTTATCTACCTTCCTAGAAACTCCATGCTTACCATCGCTCCTGGATTTGGCTCAGCTATTCTTGTATTTGGATTTTATAGCTATAAAAACCCATACAGATCTGGAAAAGGGCCTCGGATTGCCGGTGATTAAAACTTGATTGGGTTATCTCCGCAATAAGGACAGGAAAATACTAAATACTTCCTTTATTATCGCGACTAGCTTCCTGCTTAAAAGCGAATGAAATGTTAATGAGCAATGGCGAGTGGTTATTTTTGCATTAACCCAATTAAGGAGAGTCGATGAGTCCCGCAAGGAGCAAAATTAATATGAGTAATCCAGCAATAAAGAGAGATAAGGTAATAAGAACAACCGACCAGATAGGCAATCCAGGGAGTCCCTCTTCCTTTAAAGCGCGGAAAGTCACGTAATAGCCCCAGAAACTAAGGATATGAATAGCCATGCCAATCACAATCAGGATGACGCCGGCGGCATAGACCGCCCACTTCGGCTCGGCTTCCGCCAGCAGTTTAATGTCTGCAAAGCCTAGAGCTATCGCCGCGATTCCCGTGCGCATCCAAGCGCTAAACGTTCGCTGCTCCGCGAGTAAGTTGCGGTGGAATGCTAACTCGGTACGGTCAGTCGCTAATTGTTGTTTACTTTTTTCTGGCATGCTTGATTGTGGGAAGTAAATCTATTTAAGTTAACGGATAAAATTCTACTGCCTTGCCTTATTCGCTAGCATAGGCCATAGTTGACAACAACGCCAATTCTGCTTGGCGTGAATCCAGCCGGGTATGCTGCACCACAATAGGCACATTAGATTGAATGATACTGGCGTAATCCGTGTCTTTTGGAATAGGCTCCGGATCATTCAGTTCATTGAAACGGACATGGCGGGTACGCCGAGCGGGGATGGTAAATTGGTAAGGGCCGATGGGTTCCCGATCGCTAAAGTAAACGGTGATAGCTATTTGGGCTTCTTGGTCGGTAGCATTAAGGATGCATGCCGTTTCATGGCTGGTCATTTGGGGCGCTGGCCCGGTGCTGCTGGGGGGGATATAGCCTTCGGCGATAGCCCAGCAAGTTTTCCCAATGGGCGTGCTCATCAATCTACCTCCTAGGGTAAAAATATTTAAAACTTGGAATCAGGATTTCTCCCTTTCCGTTCACCATTTTCGTTCCGGATAAGCGCCACGGGTTCCTCGTTGGCCTTCCCGGAGGGCCATCAGCAAAATTTGCGATAAATGCAGCGCAGAACGATCGGTCGTTTGAGTGATTTGTTCCTGACAGGCAAAACCATCGGTGATAATCAAGGTATCCTTTTCAGCCGCGCGCACGGCTGGCAGCAGTACCCGCTCTCCGATTTTAAGCGATAGCTCATAATGATCCGCCTCGAAGCCAAAAGGACCCGCCATGCCGCAGCAACCAGAATCCAGCCAATGATACTGAAGTCCCATCCGTTCCAGAATTTGCTTTTCCCCTTCCAGGCCGATCACCGCGTGGTGGTGGCAATGGGCATGAACCACGGCCTTGCGGTGGAGTAGTGGCGGTTCATAATTTTTCTGTTGGGCTAAAAACTCGCCCAGCATAAAGGTCTGTTGGCTGATGCGTCGTGCTCGATCATCCTTGGGAAACAGCTTGATTAATTCATCTCTAAAGGCGGCGACGCAGGACGGTTCTAGACCCACGATGGGAACTCCTTGAGAGACTTCCGGGGTCAGGGCATCGAGCAAGTGGGTGAGCCGCTTTTTGGCTTTATCCAACATGCCCCAGGCATAGAGAGGGCGGCCACAGCAAAGGGCAGGCGTGGGCACGATCACCTGGAAGCCGCCAGCTTCCAGCACTTCTACGGCAGCCACCAGAATTTCCGGGTGCAAATGGTTGTTAAACGTATCGGGCCACAGGAGCACCTTATGGCCCCCTGGGTTGCCGGGGCGATGTGGCCGTTGTTGGTACCAGCGTTTAAAGGTCTGAGGCGCAAAGCGGGGTAGCCGCCGTTCCTGGGCAATACCGGCGGCGAATTTGACTACATGGGAGAAAATAGGGGTTTGAGAGAAAAAATTAACCGCCCAAGGCGCTAGAGCAGCTAACCGGCTCGCCTCATAAATCCCGCCCATGGAATAAGCCACCCGCGGCCGCAGCCGGCCTTGAAAATGATGATAGTTAAACTCGGCCTTGTAGGTGGCCATATCCACATCTACTGGGCAGTCACTAAGGCACCCCTTGCAGGATAGGCAAAGATCCAAGGAATCATAGACCGCTTTGCTTTTCCAGCCTGCCGTTAGGGGCGCATCCTCATGGGTCATGCCGTAGATCATTTCATAGAGCAAGCGAGCCCGGCCACGGGTGGAATGCATTTCCTCTTTCGTGGCCATGTAGCTCGGGCACATCACGCCCTGGTGGTTACGACGGCATTCGCCTACCCCCACGCAACGTAAGGAAGCTTTGGAAAAGCTGCCGTCGTCTTCGGAAAAGGCAAAGACGGTCTTGAGCGTAGGGGGGCGGAAATCAGCGCCCAGCCGTAAATTGGAATCCCGTGGATAAGGATCAACCACCTTGCCTGGATTCATGTGATTTAGCGGGTCCCAGAGGGTCTTAAACTCTCGGAAGGCTTGGATCAATTCCTCCCCATACATTTTTGGCAGCAGATCGGCGCGGGCTTGGCCATCGCCATGTTCTCCCGACAGGGAGCCGCCGTAGCTCAAGACCAGATCCGCGGCATCATGGGTGAAGGCTTTAAAATTTTTAATGCCTTCCTTGGTAATAAGATCGAAATCGATCCGGACGTGAATACAACCATCGCCAAAATGGCCATAGAGGGAACAGTCATAATGGTAGCGTTTCAGCAACTGACGGAAGTCCCGTAGATACGGCCCCACTTTCTCCGGAGAGACAGCGGCATCCTCCCAGCCGGGCCAGGTATCTTCCTCGCCCCGTAGATGCGCCGTGGCTCCTAAGCCCGCTTTCCGTATTTTCCAAATACGTTCTTCTTCCTCGGGATCATCGAAGAGTTTCATATTCGGTGGATTGTCCGATTGCTTAAGAGCCTGCATCAGGCGCTTTGCTTTTTCGTCTGCCTCGGCCTTTGTTTCACCGCCAAACTCCACGAGCAACCAGCCGCCTCCCTCCGGTAGCAACGCCCGGCCCTTGGGATACATATGCTCTTTTTTCATGTACTTGAGCAGCAGATTGTCCATGCCTTCCAGCCCTATGGGAGCATACTCGAGAATTTGAGGTATATGATCGCCGGCGGTGTAAACATCGGGGTAACCGAGCACCACCACGGTACGACTAGGGGGACTTGGAATGAGGCACAGATCAGCTTGGAGCACGGTTACACAGGTGCCTTCAGTGCCTACTACTAAAGCCCGGGCTACGTTAAAACCGTTCTCGGGAAGCAATTCGTCCAAATTGTAGCCAGAGACTCGACGTGGTATTTTGGGGTAGCGTTGCCGGATCAAGTCGGCGTACTTATCCCGGATCGCTTTCAGGCCCGAATAGATTTCACCTCGTCTTCCGCCCGTCCGAATAATCTGTTCCAGTTTCTCTTCCGAAGTAGGACCGACCCACAGGCGCAGACCATCATAGGTGAGGATTTCCAAGGCGTTGACATTATCGGCGGTGCGGCCAGCCATGATGGAGTGAACGCCGCAGGAGTTGTTGCCGATCATACCCCCTAGGCTGTTATGATCGTGGGTTGAAGGATCGGGGCCGAAAGTAAGGTGGTGTTGTTCCGCTTCGTCGCGCAGGTCGTCCAGCACGCAGCCGGGCTCCACCCGTGCCCGGCGGCGTTCGGGATCGAGTTCAAGTACCCGCCGCAAATATTTGGACATATCCATGATGACCGCCGTGTTACAGCATTGCCCCGCCAAACTGGTCCCGCCCCCTCGCGCGAGGACCGGCGCCTGGTGCTCCCGGCAAACCGCCATGGTTTCGATAATGTCTTCCCGATTTTGAGGAACCACCACACCGATGGGAACTTGGCGGTAGTTGGAGCCATCGGTAGCGTATAAAGCGCGGCTGCCATGATCAAATCGCACCTCGCCCTGAATTCGCTGGCGCAGGTCGGCTGCCAGTGTTTCCGCGGCTGCCGGGGGGAAATTATTCGTTCGGGAAGCCATACACGTCTGAGGTTCCTTATAATCTATACATCTCTCGCTATCCAAATAATAGTCCAATAGTCCATCGTCATTGTATTATTGTCTTCTTCCCCGCCATTCAGGATAAGGAGGAGGCGCTGCCTCATCCTACCAGTCCTAGCGGTATGGTTTGATATCAACTAGTATTTAATCAACCCTAGTTACAGACAAGGAAAGAATCAATGCTTACCGACCAGCAACTAGGAACCGGTGTTCTGGTTACTCTCGCTCTTTGTCTCGGAGGCGCGGCTTTGCTGCGGTACCCAACGGTTGCCGCTAGAACGAAAAGGCGTGAGTACTCGGATTGCACATTTTCCCCTGTCGTCAATCCGCAACCAACCATCAGGGCGGCGCGGCGTTTAAACCGCGCCGCAGGATTAATTGCGACGTCCGCATTGCTGGACAGCGCGGTTGAGCATTACCGCGGCTCGTTTCAAAACAAAGCGATGTATACGCCGCTGATTGTCTCGGCATTAACCCTGGCTGTCAGCACCCATGGCACTGCTGATAGCCGTCCCGCGGTGCATAAGGCCCGCGACACCATCTACCTGGCGGCGGCGCTGACGGGTTTCATTGGCACCGGTTTTCATATCTACAACGTCAGCAAGCGGCCGGGCGGCTTCTCCTGGCAGAATTTGTTCTATGGCTCACCGTTGGGCGCGCCCGCCGCCGTTACCCTGTCCGGGCTGCTGGGCTATTACTCGGAACGCTTGCGCGAGAACGGGTCCGGCAAACCGGTCCGGGTTTTTGGCTTACGAGCTGGCCGCGCCTTGGCGGCGCTCTCCAGCGCCGGCATGGTGGCTACCGCCGCCGAAGCGGGATTGCTGCACTTTCGCGGTGCCTTTCACGATCCGTTCATGTACGCGCCAGTGACGGCGCCTCCGATGGCGGCAGCGCTGCTGGCTGAAACTGCGGGGAGTCACCCCAAGCCGCCCCGCCGCCTCACCCGCTGGTGGCTACGCCTAACCGCGCTGATCGGCTTCGCTGGCGCCGGCTTTCACGTCTACGGCGTGTCCCGCAACATGGGCGGTTGGCGCAACTGGCGCCAGAATGTGCTCAATGGCCCACCCATACCGGCGCCGCCCAGTTTCACGGGTCTCGCTCTCGCTGGCCTCGCCGCGCTTAGCCTGCTGGAGGAGCACGACGATGCCTGACCGCTATCCCGGCTACGACGTGCTTGCCAAGCGCAACACGCCCTCCTGGAACGAGCCGACCCGCCGCGTGATTGCCGCGCGCCTCGCTACGCCGGACGAGCCGCGTTTTTTCAATGCTGAGGAATGGCAAACGCTAACCGCGCTCTGCGCTCGCATCGTGCCGCAGCCGAAGAGCAGAGCGCCGGTTCCCATTGCTGCTCTGGTGGACCGCAAAATGGCTAATGACGAACGCGATGGCTACCGTCAAGCCAATATGCCGAAAATGCAGGAAGCTTGGCAACGAGGACTCGCCGCGCTGGACGCGATGGCGGTGGCGAAGCACAATCAACGTTTCCACGGGCTCGTCGCCATGGACCAGGACACACTGCTGAAGGCGATGCAGGCCGGCAAGCTCGGCGGTCCAGAATGGGGCGGTATGCCGGCGGATACATTCTTCTCCACCCGCGTCGCCCACGACATCCTTTCTGCCTATTATTCCCATCCGGCTTCCTGGAACGAAATCGGTTTCGGCGGCCCGGCGAGCCCCCGCGGCTATGTGCGGATGTACTACAATCGCCGCGATCCGTGGGAAGCAGTAGAGGCCAAGCCGGGCGAAGAAGCCAAAGCGCGCAAGGCCAACGAACGTGTCGGATGACGCCTTGCATGTGCCGCGCGGCAAGGACGGGCGCGCCCCCGATCCCCTGCGGGTCGGCGGTTGGGTGCCGATGCGACAATTCGGTGAGAATGAGGAAGTGGATTTCGCCATTATCGGCACCGGCGCCGGCGGCGGCACGTTGGCGGCCAAGCTGGCCGAAGCGGGCTTTTCGGTCATCGGTTTCGATGCCGGCGCATGGTGGCGGCCCCTTGAAGAATTTGCCTCCGACGAAACCCACCAAGGCAAACTCTATTGGACCGACGAGCGCCTTTGCGACGGCGATAATCCGCTGACGCTCGGCAGCAATAATAGCGGCAAGGCGGTTGGCGGCTCAACGGTGCATTTTGCAATGGTGTCGCTGCGCATGCGTCCTGAGCGGTTCAAGTCGCGCACCCTGCTCGGCTATGGCGCTGACTGGCCGCTCGACTGGCGCGAGATGTGGCATTATTACACCGAAGTCGAGCAGGCGCTGAAAATAGCCGGGCCGGTGACTTATCCCTGGGGTCCGCCGCGGCCACGTTATCCGTACCGCGCGCACGAGATTAATGCTGCCGGCTGGGTGCTGGCGAAAAGCTGTGAGGCGATGGGTATTCCCTGGTCGGAGACACCGCTTGCGACCGTATCCGCCCCGCGCGGCCGCTCGCATCCGTGCGTCTATCGTGGCTTCTGTGTGACGGGCTGTTCCACCAACGCCAAGCAGAGCGCGCTGATCACTTGGATTCCCCGCGCCGTAAAAGCCGGTGCGGAGATCAGGGATCTAGCGATGGTTGGGCGTATTGAAACCAATGACGCCGGGCGTGCCACCGGTGTGCATTATTACCGCGAAGGCGCTTGGCGCTTCCAGCGCGCGCGCAATGTCGTAGTCGCAGGTTATGGGATTGAAACTCCAAGGCTGCTGCTGAATTCGGCAAACGCGCGTTACCCCGATGGATTAGCGAACAGCTCCGGGCTGGTTGGTAAGTATCTCATGGCGCAGACCAACCAGGGCGTCTTTGGCGTGATGGAGGATGAGATCCGCTGGTACAAGGGACCGCCTTCTCTGACCCTGACGGAGCATTGGAACTACACCGATGAGGGCAAGGATTTTTTCGGCGGTTACGCCTACATGGCTCAAGGTCCGTTGCCACAAGCCTGGGCTGCGACGCAGGCTGGCAATCGCGGCCTGTGGGGCGATGCGCTGCTGCGCGAGATGGAAAAATATAATCACCAGGCGGGGCTTAAGATCGTCGGCGAAGTGCTGCCGCAGGAGCGCAACTGCGTCACTCTTGCCGACGAAAAGGATCAATACGGATTGCCTCTCGCGCGGGTAACCTACTCGCTTTGCGACAATGACCAGGCGCTGGTGAAACACGCGGTCGATTTCATGTCCCAAAGCCTCGCCGCAATCGGTGCCGGCGACATCTGGGCCGAGAGCGACGACACCTGCCATCTAGGGGGCACTGCACGCATGGGCGACGATCCGCGCAGCAGCGTCATCGACGCTGACTGTCGCTCGTGGGACATTCCCAATTTGTGGGTCTGCGACGGCTCGGTGTTTCCGGTCGTCGGCGGTGTCAATCCATCGCTGACCATCCAGGCCATTGCCTGCCGCACTGCTGATCGAATTCGGGCGATGGCGGCGCAAGGCACGCTTTGAATTTGGGCGTCCTTTCTCTCAGGGGACGCTAGAAAAGCTACCCGTCAGCAAGCCCAATGAATTTTAGTGGCAATACTACATAATGAATAAACTGACTTATCTATGGGAAGCTCTACGCGAAAGCTTGTGGTTCATCCCGATGTGTATTGTCATCGGTGCAGTCCTCCTTGCATTGGGGCTGATCGAGCTAGAGGCGGCTGTAGAACGCGAGCAGCTGGCAGAGCATTGGCCCACACTATTCGGAGTTGGAGCGGATGGCTCGCGCGCGCTGCTTTCAGCGATCGCCAGCTCCATGATCACCGTTGCTGGCGTTACCTTTTCGATCACGGTCGTCGCTCTGTCTTTGGCCTCGAGTCAGTATACGTCACGCATCTTACGAAATTTTATGCGGAATCGGAGCAACCAAGCAGTCCTCGGCGTCTTTGTGGGCGTCTTTGCTTATTGTCTCGTGGTGCTGCGGACGATTCGCGGTGGCGATCAAGGGGTATTTGTCCCGGGATTAGCGGTACTCGGTGCCCTACTGCTGGCATTCGTAGCCATCAGCTTTCTCATCTTTTTCATCCATCATATTGCCACCTCAATTCAAGCTACAAGTATTATTAAGTCGGCAGCCACAGAGACTCTTGAAGCCATTGACCGTTTGTTCCCCACGGAGATAGGTGAGGCCACCGCCGAGCATGTGGGTAATGCTCCAGGAGCAAGAGTGGACTTGGCGGCCCAGGCGTGGATAACTATCCCCGCTCAACAATCTGGCTATATTCAAGGGATCGACGCCGATGCCCTGCTTCACGTCGCCTGCGCTCAGGACATCATCGTGCGGATGGAAAAGGAAATTGGCGAGTTCGTCATCGAAGCTTCCCCCCTTGTGTCCGTAACTGGCAAGTCGCCAGGTGATGAGACCATTTGGGAGCTGAACGCAGCCTACACGATAGACTGGCGCCGCGCGGTGGAGCAGGACGCGACCTACGGTATCCAACAGATCGTGGATGTGGCGCTCAAGGCGCTGTCACCCGGCATCAACGACACCACCACCGCAATTATTTGTGTTGACTTCCTAGGGATGATTCTTGCACGTCTCATCGCCCGGCACATTGAAACACCCTACCACTCTGATAACGGGCAGCTACGTCTCATTACTCGCGGTCCCACTTTTTCTAATTTACTATCCCAAGCCTTTGATCAAATTCGCCGGAACGCCGAAGGTAATGTTGCCGTCCTCATTCGGCTTCTTCAGAGTCTGGAAACGCTTACCAAGTTAACGGTGAACGTACAACGGCATCAGGCGCTCCGTCAACAAGCCGCTCTCATCATTGAAACAGCCGAGCGTACTGTCCCCATGGCCTATGATCGCATGCCCATTCAAGCAATCCGAGATCGCATCTTTCCACTGCCGGCCGATGAAAGCCGGTAAAAGCACCCATAAATCATCAGCATATAGCTAATTGGAATCTCGCAGCAACGCTACACGATGGACAATACCAGAGAGATAAACTCAACCCTTTCAGGGCTAAGATTTTCTGTTAAATGGGGCAAATCATCCATTTCCAGGATCAACCGATCAGCTAGCGGAGTATTGGCTTTTAAATGTGCCAGAACGAGGCGCCCGCCAAGCCGTTCGTAGCCGAGCAATTTGATATGCGGCGGCCCTGGATATTCTGTCTGAAGCGCCACTACGTTCACGCGTACGCCGGGCGCATGATCGAGACGCGCCTCCCGGACTGCTGCCAATAACAATCAGATTATAATGGTCAATCATCATTGTAAGGAGTGCATGGACGCACGACGACCACCTACAGTTGCCTAAAAGTTTAGGCTTAAACCGCATACTGGACGGCATCCGCCTCCCGTAACTCTAGGCCCAATCCAGGACGGGAAGTATCCGGCTGGAGGGCGCCGTTTACGGGTTTAAGAACGCCGTCGAAGAACATCGCTTCAATGCGGACATGATCGTGGAAATACTCCAGGGGGCGGATATGGGGGAGCGCGCAGACAGGATGGGCGTGGAGGGAAGGCGCTGTATGGGCGGAAAGGGGAATCCCATAGCCCTGGCAAAGGGCGCTGGCCGCCATAAAGCCGGTGATGCCGGCGCAGCGGGTGGCGTCCGCTTGCAGCACGTCCACCGCGCCAGCAGCCAACATACGGCGGAAGTAATACTGATCATAGCCGTACTCTCCGGCGGCGATATCCATCCCGGCTGGACCCCGGTCGCGAAGCAAGCGAAGGCCCTCCAGATCATCAGATGAAACCGGTTCTTCAAACCACGTGACCCTGTATTTGGTAAAGGAGTCGGCTAGGGCCAGCGCCTGTTTACGCCCATAGGCGCCATTGCCATCCACAAACAACGCCACCCCCTCACCGATAGCCTCCCGTGCAAGCTGTACCCGTTTCGGGTCCTGCTCCGGATCGCTTCCTACTTTCATTTTGACCGCCTGAATCCCCTCGTTTGCCCAGCCGCCCAGTTGTTGCTGAAGCTGTTCAGGGGAATAACTGGTAAAGCCGCCGCTGCCATAAACCGGCGCCTCCGCCCGCGCCGCGCCCAGCAGGGTGACCAAAGGCAAATCAAGGAGACGGGCTTTCAGATCCCACAGGGCGGTATCCACGGCGGCAATGGCCATGGAGCAGATGCCGGGCCGGCCCAGGTTACGGATGGCTTTCACCATGGCTTGCCATCTGCCGGCAATGGCCATGGCATCCTGGCCGATGACCGTTTTGCGGAGTTGATTATCAATTAAAACCGCTACCGCCTTACTTCCGTAGGAGTAACCCAGTCCTGCTTTACCGCCGCCATGGAGTTTGACCACGATGATGGTTGTTGAATCCCAGCCCAGCGTTCCATCCGCCTCGGGAAAATCGGTAGGAATCTGGTAAGCGGAAACTTCCAATTTTTCGACGGGAACTTCAAGGCTCCGGGCGTTCATCGCTAATTGCCCTTTTCTTCTTGACCACTGGAAAACCAGCTTTCTTTAATTTCCTTGATGGACTGCTTAATAATGTTGATGGCTTCCGGATCTCGGTGCAGCAAGGCGGAGACATAGGCTTTGGCCTGTTCCAGCTTGATATGGGGAGGCAAGGGCGGCACGTTCCCATCGGTATACGCTTCTAGTATTACGGGTCGGTCAGCGGCTAGGGCTTCCTCCCAAGCGGGGCCGATACTTTCCGGCCGATCAACGCGGATGCCTTTAAAGCCAAGTAGTTCGGCATAACGGGCATAGGGAAAGTCGGGCAAGCTTTGGGAGCCTTCGAACTTGGGATCGCCCGACATCACCCGCTGCTCCCAGGTGACTTGATTGAGATCCCGATTATTGAGTACCAAGACAATCAGCCGGGGATCTTGCCATTGTTGCCAATATTTAGCTGCGGTGACCAGTTCGCTGTTGCCGTTCATCTGCATGGCTCCATCCCCTACAAGGGCAATAGCCACCCGATCCGGAAAGGCGAATTTGGCCGCAATGGCATAGGGAACGCCGGGGCCCATGGTCGCCAAGCCCCCCGAGAGAGAGCACATCATACCTCGGCGGATTTTAAGATCCCGGGCATACCAGTTGGCGGCGGAACCGGAGTCGCTGCTGATGATGCAGTTATCCGGCAGTCGGGAAGAAAGCTCCCAGAAAACCCGCTGGGGGTTAATAGGGTCCGCATCGTGCATGGCGCGGCTTTCGAGTACCTGCCACCATTGGGCCACGTCTTTTTCGATCTTCTCTCGCCAGGCCCGGTTCGTTTTTCGTGTGAGAAGAGGGATTAAGGCCCGCAGGGTTTCCGCACTGTCTCCCACCAGATTCACTTCCATGGGATAGCGGATTCCCAGCATGCGCCCGTCCAGGTCAATCTGCACGCCCCGGGCTTGGCCTTCCTCCGGCAGGAATTCGGAATAGGGGAAACTTGAACCAATCATCAACAGCGTATCGCAGCCGTCCATTAATTCCCAGCTCGGTTTAGTCCCCAGCAGGCCGATAGCGCCGGTCACGAAGGGAAGTTCATCAGGCAGAGCGCCCTTGCCCAGCAAGGCTTTCGCTACCCCTGCGCCGAGCAGTTCAGCGACCTGAATAACTTCATCCGTGGCCCCCAAAGCGCCAGCTCCCACCAGGATAGCGACCTTTTTGCCTCTATTGAGCACCTCGGCAGCTTGTTGGAGATCTTGCTGATGAGGAATCACCCGGGGGATCGTATACCCGGTGCTGGAATGGATGGTGCCGTGAGCCCGTGGCGGTTTCTCAACGGCTTCCAATTCCTGCACGTCATTGGGAAAGATAAGGCAGGTCACGGTGCGCTCTGTTTTGGCAATGCGGACCGCGCGATCAATTAAATGGCGCACCTGGGCGGGAGTAGCGCACATATGTACGTATTCATGGGCGACATCCTTGAACAAGGAAATGAGATCCACTTCTTGTTGATAATCTCCCCCGAGGGCGGCGCGGGATTGTTGGCCCACAATGGCCACCACCGGCTGATGGTCCAGTTTGGCATCATAAAGGCCATTCAGCAGGTGGATGGCCCCGGGTCCTGAAGTGGCCAGGCAGACGCCTACTTCGCCGGTAAATTTAGCATGGGCGCAGGCCATAAAAGCCGCCATTTCCTCATGCCGGGTTTGAATAAACTCTATCCGGTCTTGAAGCCGGTCCAGGGCGCCGACGATTCCATTGATGCCATCCCCGGGATAGCCGTAAATCCGGTTGATGCCCCATTCGTTCAATCGGTGTAAGAGAAAATCGCTGACTATCTGGCTCATGCTGCTCAACCTCCTATGCTGAGGGTTATTTATAATATCGCCTGAACGGGTATCATCGAGCTGTCTGCAAATTTGGGAGGGTACCTACTCTTATAAAAAAGCTAGAATAAACAGCGCTAAAATCAACCCTGCCGCGAGGGCAAACCAACGGGGGTGGGTGGTTACCCAAAGAGAGATACTGGCGCGATGGGCTATCTCATCAAAGCTGCCGTGGGTGCCGAAATCCCCAGCGACCGGATTCCAAAGATTGTGGGGGCGGTTAGGATCTTCCGGTTCGTCCCGCTGCTGGGACTGATAGCCAGTGCGGGCTAAATAATGATCTAGCAGGCCCGGCATGAACTTATTGATAGCTACGATTAAAATCGTGGGCAGTCCCACCTTCAGCTCGCGGCAGGGATGCCTGACGGTCCAAAGAATAGCCCGGGCCGCTACTTCCGGCTGATAGACTGGCGGTACGGGCTGGGCTTTGCGAGGCAGCCGTGATTTAATCCAGTCAAACTGAGGCGTATTGAGCGCGGGCATTTGCACCATGGTCACGCGGACTTGGGATTTTTCATGGAGCAGTTCGCATCGCAGCGAATCGGTAAAGCCCCGAATGGCATGTTTGGCCGCGCAATAGGCGGCTTGCAAAGGGATGGCCCGATAGGCCAAAGCCGAACCCACCTGAATAATCACCCCTCGGTTGCGGGGTAGCATACGCTTAAGGGCGGCCAGGGTCCCATTGACGCAACCGAGGTAGGTCACCTCGGTGACGCGGCGAAATTCCTCGGGGGTCATTTCCTTGACCGGAGAGAACACGCTGGTCATGGCGTCGTTAATCCAGACCTCAATGGGGCCAAAGGCTTTTTCAACGGCAGCCGCGGCCGCCTCCACTTGATCCGCATCAGCCACATCCGTTGGGAGAATCAAAGCTTTTCCTCCCTGGGATTCCACTTCCCGGCACGCCCCTTCTAATCCTTCACGCCCCCGCGCCAGCAGTCCGATCGAGACTCCGCCTCTAGCAAACGCCTGGGCGACTGCCCGACCTACCCCCGCGGAGGCGCCCGTGATCACAACGACTTTGGGTGAAAAAGGCATTTTTTTATTGGCTGTTATTAATTTCTAAATATCAATTTTGAAGATACGAACAAAGCATAGACGGATGGCTTGCAATCCGTCTATGCCTGTTTTTTTTATTTAAGGAAAGTGTTTATTCATTAGAAGATGGAATGGTTAATTTCGTCCCTACCAGCAAATCCCTGGGATCTTTAATTTTGTCCTTGTTCGCGTTATAAATTAGGCGCCACTTATTGGCATCACCGTACGCATGGTGGGCAATGTCGGCAAGGGTATCGCCCTCTTGGACGGTGACTGTTTTTGGAGTCGAGCTTCCGTTGTCTTGTTGCTGAAATTGTGATCTTTCGTTTGTTGATTGTTGATCAGTAGATTGGCTACCCGCGGTAGAAGATTGTTGCTGCTCCTTCAGGGAACTGGTATCGGTCACCTGCGCGTTGGCGGGCCAATTATCTTTATTGAAAGAAGGCGCATTCGCCAATTCTTCCGGCGTTGCGTCCATGACTAGGGTATAACTTTCCTCTTCAGGAGAAACCTGAATTAAATCCCAGGAAATAGCGAGCTTTTTTCCTCCCACGCCGAGGGTTTCGCCATGGGATAAGACCGCATATCTCACTTGACCTGATTTATCAATGACTAAATCGCTGATCTTGCCTAATTTCTTATTTTGCTTGTTTTTAACTTCCTTGCCGATTATTCCCGTGGCTTTGTAAATGTTTGGATAGGAGCCGGTAATACGTAAACTTTGGTCAGATTCCTGGCTCTGATGAGTGGTTTGGTTATCGGCGCGTTGTTGTTGCGACTCTTCATCCGCCAATAAGGCCGCGCTTGAAAATATCATTGATAAGATAGTTAAGGAGGCAAAAATTCTATCTTTACGGAGTAATGAAATAGAAAAAATAAGTTTGTTCATAATGATAATTTCCTTTCAAGGTTCTATAAAAAATAGCGGAGTTAGTTTAATAAGCGTATTTCCCGAGAAGAAATTTTCTATACGGGAAAACCCTTAATAGCCGTATTTAAAAATGCTTCTTTGGAAAGACTCGCTCTTCTAAATAAAGCACTTCAGCAAATAAAAAGTAGATTTATTTTGCTCGCCCGTCTTTAATTTTCAACTACGCCGTTCCTTAACGGGGCTAAGTACAAAAATGATTTTGCAGACTTACGCCATTGTGGCGCTTGTTGGATTATCTGTATTGGGGTTGTCATTGCTCGCGGCAGCTTTCTGGCGTCCTCCCTCCAGGCCATTGCGGGCGCCCGATTCTTGGAAGAAATACCGTTTCGGTTTTGCCACTTATTCGCTTATTTTTGTGGCCTTCGATATGGAAATGATTTTTATGTATCCCTGGGCGGTAGTCTTTGCAGAGATTGGATTGAAAGCGTTTCTCGATATGCTGGTATTTATTGCGTTGCTGGGCGGTGGCATTACTTATGTGTGGGGAATGGGCGGATTGAAATGGGAGTGATGACAAGCGTATTAGCCACCGTGGCCGCGCTCTTGGCGGGGGTAGGGCTTACGGCCTGGCTGGAGCCTAAGTGGCTTGGCGCTAACGGCGAGCGGGGACCGGCAAGTCCCGTGAAAATTGCCGCCGATGTGCGGTTAACTCAGCCCGATCCCTGGCTCTATTACGCCGGGCCGGTAATCGCGTGTATGGGCGTGAGCTGGGCCATGGTCTGCATTCCCTTTAGTCCTTCCCTGGTAGGCAATGATGTCAATATCGGGCTTTTTTATTTCATCGTTGTGGTTGATTTCGTAGTGCTGGGTATTGCCTTGGGCGGATGGGGTGCCAACACCCCCGATAGTGTTGAATCCTGTTATCGGGCTATCGCCCAATTGATTGCCTATGTGATTCCCCTCGGGCTAGCGATTATCGGTCCGATTATGATGGCCCGCTCCTTATCGACGGTCCACATTGTTGAGGCGCAGGCCAACGCCCAGCTTTGGTATCTCATCCCCCAGCCAATTGGTTTTATTCTTTATGTGATATCGGGATTGATGCAAGTGTATCGGGCGCCTTTTCTGGAACCCTTTGCCGATCCCATTGGCCGGGGTGTGCTAAGCGTGTTTGGCGGCTGGAAGGGTTTGCTCTGGCGGCTCGCCTTGTCAGGGGTGCTTTTTGTGGTCGCCGCCATGGGAGCAGTCATTTTTCTCGGCGGCTATAGCGGGCCGTTCCTGCCAGGGCCGGTTTGGATGGTCATCAAGACCGTGGGGCTAATGGTCCTCATGATTTGGTTGGGGCGCCAGGTGCGGTTATTGAGCGTGGCTGAAATGCTCAGCCTGTCATGGAAAGTACTTATCCCGGTAGGTTTATTGAACGTGCTGCTAGTGGGCGGATTAATTTTGTTGGGTGCCGGTCAAGACCCCTTTTCTCCTGGAGGAGGCCACTGAGATGGAAGTGAGTCCGGTGCTGCAATGGGCCGCCTTTGGGATCTTCGCTTTTATCAGCATCGCCGGAGCCTTGGGCATGGCTACGACCATGAGCATGTTTCGCAGCGGTATTTTTCTGATGGCTTCATTTATTGGGGTGGCGGGATTGTTTATTTTATTGCTTGCGGACTTGCTGGCCCTGTTGCAGATCATGATGTACATCGGCGGTATGTTGGTGATGATTCTGTTCATGCTGCTGTTCAGCGGCGATCCCGGCGGTGGGATGATGAGCACTCATATGCGGCTTCGGGGTCCTGAGTGGTTCTTTAGCCTGGGTTTGGCCCGCTCCCCATCCGGAACGGATGGGAATAACGCTAATGATTCCTCGGATAAGGAAGAAGACCAGCGTGATCAGGCCAGGGACAGCCACCAAGAGGAAGGGGAGAAGGAGGAGAGTAACGACATGTCCATGTTTACCCCTGCTAAGCGGGGGGCCGCTGGGCTGGCGCTAGGTATCGGCGTTTTACTGATCGCGCTGCTGCTGTGGCGGCCCCATTGGGCGGTGGTGGCGCAAATGCCGGATCCGGACTCACCCCGCCGTATTGGCCACTTGCTCATGGATAAATACATGATCGCTTTTGAAGGCGCGGGGCTGCTTATTCTACTGGGTATTTTCGGCGCCGTTCTGCTGCAACGCCCTGGCAAATATCCTGACTCGGCCCACCGGGAGGAACTCCGGGCCGCGGTAGAGGATGCGCCCGCCCCGGTGAAAACCGATCCACTTAAACCCTTAGGGCTGGATCGCGATAGGGAAAAATAAAATTTATGCTGTCCTTAAAGATGGCCCCATGATCGCTATTCCCTTAACCGCCTTCTTGCTGGTGGCGGCTGTTCTTTTCGCCATTGGGCTATATGCCGTCATCGCCCAACGCACCGCGGTGATGGTGCTGATGGGAATTGAGCTGCTGCTGAATGCGACGGGATTGAACCTGGTGGCTTTTTGGCGGTTCACCGCTCCCCAGGATTATTCCGGCCAAATTTTCGTGATCATTATCGTGACCATTGGGGCGATCGAAATGGCCATCGGGTTGGCAATCATGATGTTGTTATATCGCCGCCACCAGACCGTGCAGGTGGATAAATATAAAGAGTTAAAGGGATGAGGGTGTTACTACTGGCAGTGCCCCTAGCTCCCTTGGCCATGGCGGCGCTGATTGCCAGGCCGTGGGAGTGGACTTGCCGTCGGAGGGATTTTTATCTCCGCCCTGGCGGTGTTGCCCTTATCCGGCGCCGATGCCGAGGTGGCGTTGACCTGGTTCACGGTGGGCCCCTTTGAGCTGACGGTGAGTCTGGCGGCCGATAGGCTGGGTTGGTGGATGGCCACGCTGGTTGCCTGGATTGCATTGCCCGTGGCCGTTTATTCGGTACCCTACATGGCCGATGAGGCGGGCCGCCAGCGGTTTTTTGCGTGGCTGAGCTTTTTTGTAGGGATGATGCTCGCCTTGGTGCTGAGTCAGTCATTGCTATTGCTATTTATCGCCTGGGAAGGAGTAGGGCTGGCCTCTTTTGTATTAATTGGCCAGCACCACGGGCAAGCCAAGGCCCGGCAAGCCGCCTTCAAGGCCCTGCTCATGACCCGGCTGGGGGACATGGGCCTACTGCTTGGTTGGCTGTGGATGCTGATGATCACCGGCACCACCCAGTTACCGCCTTTTTTTCAGCAGGTGGAGGATGGAGCTTTTACCGCTGGGACGCTCAATCTGCTGGCTCTGTTGTTTTTTCTGGCGGCTATAGGAAAAAGCGCTCAATTACCCTTGACTGCTTGGCTTCCCGAAGCGATGGCGGCTCCGACGCCGGTATCAGCCTTGATTCATTCGGCCACCATGGCCGCCGCTGGGGTGTTTTTGGTGTTGCGGTTATTTCCCTTGTTTGAGCATGCCCCCTTAGCGTTAGCAGTGGTGTTGTGGGTTGGCGCCTTCACCGCCCTGATCGCCGCCTTGGTGGCGACCGCCCAATATGATTTAAAGCGCCTTCTTGCCTGGTCCACCGTCTCCCAGCTGGGCGAAATGATGCTTGCACTGGGGCTCGGAGGGCCATTGGGCGCCGCTTTTCATTTGACCGTCCATGCCACTTTCAAATCGGCGCTTTTTCTCAGCGTTGGCGCCCTGGAGCGGGCCACCGGCACCCGGGATCTGCGTCAGCTTGGCGGGTTGGGAAAGCGCTTGCCGTGGACGGCGGGCGCCTTTATTGCTTCTGCCTTGGCGTTGGCGGGCTTTCCCTTGTTATCGGGCTATTGGAGTGAGGAGGAACTGCTAAGGCAGGCCGTTTCCGTCCATACCGCTTGGGGAGTTTTCATGCTGGTGCTGATTTTACTGGCTGGAATCTATATAGGCCGGGCCGCTATGGCCACTTTCGGGTTAGCGCCCCAGGCGGTCATGCCAGCGAATCGGCGAGAATCGGCGCCCCTAGTTGGACCTGCCCTGGGTTTGGCCCTTGCCGCCGCCGGGTTGGGAGCGATCATTAAAACCCCCATCGAGTCCATGTTGTCCTTCGAGGCCGGCAGCGCGACCCTGACTGGGGCCTGGACCCTGAGTGCCATTCTGGCAAGCCTGGTGGGATTAGGAGTGGGCGCATGGCGGGTTTACCACTGGGGGCCAGCGCCCGCCCTGGGCGGTTGGCCTAGCAGGCTGGTCGTTATCATCCATGGTTTAGTCTCTGGGGTTGCCCGTGCTGCTAAAGCCGGCGCGCTGGTGCTGGTCTGGTTGGAACGGGGCTTTGATGGAGCAGCGCGATCTTTCCCCACTGGAATAGATAGAGTTAGTCGCCAATCGGATAGGAGGCCAATTGGAACAGGGCCTTGATAAAACAGGACGATTTTTTTGCCGGGGAGCGTTGTTTTTGGCCCAGGGTGTTCTGTTGTATGAAAGATTTTTCAATGCCGGCGCCCACGCTAGCAGCGGCGCGATTATGACGGTTGGTCGGGCAACGGCAAGCTTTGAGTCGCAAATATGGGGGGTGGGTCATGACCGCCTGGCGGGGTTTTTCCAGTGGGCCGGGCAAAAGCTGCGCCTATCGCAGAGCGGCAAACTTTATCTTTATACCTTGAGCGTGTTTGCTTTTATTCTGCTGATAGGGGTAGGGATTGTCATGGTTTGGCTATTGCTGGAAAGAGGCTATTAAACCGCAAGGTATCCTATTTACTATGCTGAGCCTGACTATTTTTTTACCTTTAATCACGGCCTTGGTAGTGTTAATCCTGCCCCGTTCACGCCCCTTTCTGATTCGCTGGGTCGCATTGGCGGGTGCGGTGCTGACCTTTGCCGCCGCCTTGGGATTACTGGCTGGGTTTGATACCGGCAGGCCAGGATTGCAGTGGCGCACTAGGCTGCCTTGGATCCCTCCCGTCAATGCGGCCTACGATGTAGGCGTCAATGGCTTTTCGCTGGCGCTGATTTTACTGACAGCATGGTTGCTGGTCACCGTGATGGTCTATGTGCTGCGAAAT
Source organism: Nitrosococcus oceani ATCC 19707 (assembly GCF_000012805.1). Lineage (GTDB taxonomy): Bacteria > Pseudomonadota > Gammaproteobacteria > Nitrosococcales > Nitrosococcaceae > Nitrosococcus > Nitrosococcus oceani. The sequence goes on from NC_007484.1 coordinate 514,713, forward strand.
GACAATCGCCCCAAGGGCCATGCCGCGCTTTTCCTGCTAATGGCAACCGGTTTGCTGGGGGTCTTCGCCGCCCAGGATTTGCTGCTGTTTTATCTTTTCTTTGAAGTGGGCCTAGTGCCCATGTATTTCATTATCGGCATCTGGGGCCACGACAATCGCCGCTACGCCGCCATGAAATTTTTTCTTTATACCCGGGCCGCCAGTTTGGCGATGCTGCTAAGCTTTTTGGCGTTGTATCTGTTGATGGAGCCCCATACCTTTTCCCTGCCTGCTATCATTGAGGCTCAACCCCTGGCCCAGGCGGGCGGGGCTGGCGGCTGGGTCATGCTCGGGATGCTCATCGGCTTTGGCGTGAAACTGCCCACCGTGCCCCTTCATAACTGGCTGCCCGATGCCCACGTGGAAGCGCCCACCGAAGGCAGCGTGATGCTTGCTGGCATTCAACTCAAGATGGGCGCTTATGGCCTGCTCGCCATCATGCTGCCCATTATGCCGCAGGTGGTGTTTGATTATGCTTGGCTTTTGCTGGCGCTGGCCTTGGTTTCCCTCGTCTATGGGTCACTAGCCGCGCTAGCCCAGCAGGATTTAAAGCGTCTTATTGCTTATACCTCCATCAATCATATGGGATATATCATGTTGGCGGGGGCCTTAGCTGTGTTGGCGCCCACCGCCGGCACCCAAGAGTTAGCCTTAAATGGCGGTATTTATCAGATTATCAGCCATGGCTTGTTGACGGGGGGGATGTTTTTCGCTGTGGGAATGATTCAAGATCAAACGGGGACGCGGGAGATGGGCCGGCTTAGGGGACTCTCCCGGCAAGCTTCCGCTTTTTCCTTGCTGACCGGCGTGCTGGTGTTCGGCTCCCTAGGATTACCCGGGCTTTCGGGATTTATTGGAGAATTTCAAGTATTAGGAGCGGCCGTTTCCTGGAATCTCTGGATCGCCGGGGTGGCCCTGGTGGCGTTAGTGATCACCACGGGCTTATATCTGCGTATCGTGATCTCGGTGCTATGGGGCGAGCCCCGTACGGGGACAGGGGCTATGAAGGAGCCGGAGGGACGAAAGCTGGCGGTCATGGGCAGTTTAGTAATGTTATCCCTGTGGCTGGGGCTGTTGCCGGCAGGGTTGCTGGGGGTGATTCAAGAGACCGTCCGGAGTTTGGCGGCAGGATGAAACTTTGGGCGCTCATCCCCGAGCTTATCCTGGGGGGGTCATGCTTGCTATTGGTCCCCCTTGCCGGCTGGGTGCGGGGTAAATGGCGGATGCTGCCAGGGCTAATGGCCCTGCTGGGTCTGCTTGCCTGCCTGGTGGCGACTGCCAGAATGCTTCCCTGGCAGCCGGTGACGGCCTTTCACGGTAGTTACGCCATTGATGGTTTCGCCCATTTTTTCAAGCTAATTATTGAATTAAGCAGTCTGCTTACGGTGGCGCTGCTCATGATATATTTCCGCGGCCACTCCCAGCAGGCCCCGGCAGCGGTCGCGGTGATTTTCGCCACTTTGGGCGCCGTGGGGTTGGCTTCTAGCCGGGATCTGGGGTTAATCGTGCTTTTCTTTCAGATGATGAGCATGGCGGGCTATGTGCTGGCCGCCCTTGAGCGTCACCACCGGCCTGCCTTAGAAGCCGCCCTTAAATATTTTATTTATGCGGGGGTCACCTTAGCCACCATGGCCTATGGGCTGACTTTCTTTTACGGCTTGACGGGTAGTCTTAATTTGCAAGTGATTGGATCGGATTTGCAGGACGCTGATGGGCTGTGGGTGACCTTGGCCCTGATTTTGATTCTCGTTGGTTATGGCTTTGAGATTACGTTGGCGCCCTTTCATGTGTGGGCTCCGGATGTATTTTCCGGCGCGACGGCGCCAGTGGCCGGCTTTCTTGCCGTTGTGCCCAAAGCGGCTGGCATAGCGGCCCTGCTGCGTTTTATGCTGGAAGGAATGCCCGGTGAAATGGTGGGATGGCCCCTCTGGCTCGCTATAGGCGCCGCCATGACCATGACGCTGGGTAATGTCGTCGCCCTGGGGCAGAATCATCTTAAACGCTTGCTGGCCTGGTCGAGCATCGCCCACGCCGGATATCTTCTCATGGCGGTAGCCGTGGCTGAACGGGCGCCGGAGGCTTTGGCGGCCATTGGTTATTACTTCGCTGCTTATTTGTTTATGACCCTGGGCGCATTTGCAGTGGGCGCTCATTTGGAACGCGCGGCAGGCAGCGATTCGTATGAAGCGCTTCGTGGCTTAAGTCAACGCGCGCCTATGGGAGCCGGGGTGTTGGCCCTATGCCTGTTGTCGCTGGCAGGCATCCCGCCCCTGGCCGGTTTTGCCGGCAAAGTTTTTTTGCTAGAAGCAGTGCTTGACGGGGAAATGATATGGCTTGCCGTTATCGCGGCGATTAATATGACCCTGGCGCTCTATTATTATGTCAAGATTATTGCCGAGATATATCTTTACTCTCCTGTCCGCACTTATTCTATGCCTACAGGAGGCGGTTACCTTATTGTTTACAGCGGGTGTGTGTTGGGCATTCTCGGCTTGGGGATCTGGCCTGGACCGTTGCTGGTATTGCTTGAATTAATGGGATAAATAATTCCTTGTATAATCGCTGCTAAGCTAACCGTGCTATCCCCACCCATTGCATGTCTGAAGCGTTCAACTCACAAACCGGAGACATCCTTGTCTACCGGTTCTGAGTGAAGCCATATCCGCTCTAGAGAGGAGGCCGCCCCCGCCGTCCTAAAAGCAAGAAAACCACAAATAAAATAAGCCCTACCACAAATAGAATCCACGCAATGTGGGTAGCCACTCCTGCCAATCCTGTAAAGCCAAAGAGCGCTGCTATAAGCGCGATAATCAAAAAAGTTACTGCCCATCCGAACATTTTTTCCTCCTCGTGTATTCTATATTTACGAAATAAAAGTATAGTTCAAGATTTTTAGAGAGTATAAAATCATAAGAACATACGTTTAAAAATATAAGCGGTATTTAACTTTTACCTTCGCCTTTCAATAATACTTTTTGTTCGCTATAGGATTTATACTTTTGGAAAAATTCTGAGTGTATGGAGATCCCAGAGACAGGAATCACTATCAGGCGCGGGTTACGGGGTTTTTCTGAAATAACCGTGGCTGCGCGTTTATTGCTAGGAAAGGTACTCGCGTGCAAGTCGTCACCAGCTCTGCCATGCTGGCGAGAGAGAAGAGTTGAATTCTGTCCTCCTCCTTGCTTACTTTGCAAAAGGAGAGAACTGGATTAGGGATTAAAGCTCCTTATAATTGAAAGTAGGCCGTGCTGCTTAAATAAAGAGGCCAGGACGATCAGATGCGGGAGTATGATTGATTTGTAATATAGCCTTGAATAATATTTTAACGGCCTAACCTAGGATGGAAATTATGTGGGCTTTCTCGATAGAATTTTATCAATAACCGAATAGTTATAAATTTCCGGCCAGAGCCTAGCAGGGTAGAATTATTTTTTTGAAAAACTAGATTATTACAAAAGCTGTTCTATAGTCTATACAAGGTGCCTGTACTTAGTAGAGTGATTGGCACAAAAATTTCTTATAAAGAAGTGCTCATAAATTTAGCTAAATTTTTTGTTAACCTATTTTTTAAGGAGATTAATATGGTGGCGTCTTTGGATAAAATAAATTTTGATATGCTCGTCAAAATGGCGGTGCTAGTAATGGCAAGTGCTGCATTGGCGGCGGTTCCCGCTATGAGTTCCGCTCAGACGGGGGCTCAACCCCAGCAACTAGAAGATGTAGAAGCCCTGCTGGATAATGTGGTTCGGTATGATGGTAAAAAAGTGAGTGTTTCCGGTGAGGTGGAAGAAGTCATTGATGAAAAAGCTTTCATTCTTGAAAGCGGGGGGCTTTTTGAGGATGAAATGGTAGTCTTGAAACCTGCCGGTAATTTGATGGTTAAGGAAGACTACGAGGTGACTGTGACAGGGACAGTGCGCGCGGTGGCCCTGGTTGATATCGAGCGTGAATACGGCTGGGACTTAGATCCCCAGATTAAGATAGAGCTTGAAAATATAGAAGCTTTCCTTATCGCGGATAGCATTGAGATAACCGAGAAGGATGATTGATTAAAATAAAAAGCCCCATAGCCATGAAAGTGGCTATGGGGCTTTTTACTTCTCGCCGAGATGTATCTTTACTCTCTCCTATCTATATTTACCATGCCCACCAGGAGCGGTTACCTTACTGTCTACAGGGGATGTGTGTTGGGAATTCTCGGCTTGGGGATCTGGCCTGGACCGTTGCTGGTATTGCTTGAATTAATGGAATAAATAATTCCTTGTATAATCGCTGCTAAGCTAACCGTGCTATCTCCTATCTCATTGCATGTCTGAAGCGTCCAACTTACAAACCGGAGACATCCTTGTCTACCGGTCCTGAGCGAAGCCATATCCGCTCTAGAGAGGAGGCCGTCCTCGTCGTCCTAAAACCAAGAAAACCACAAATAAAATAATTCCTACCACAAATAAAATCCATGCAATCTCTGTCGCTATACCGGCTATCCCAGTGAAACCAAGGAGAGCTGCTACGAGTGCAACAATTAAAAAAGTTACTGCCCATCCGAACATTTTTTCCTCCTAATGCAATTAGTTAATTATGAAATAAAAGTATAGTTCAGATTTTTTGGAAGTACATAAGTTTTTAAATATAATCTATTTCAGGCTTGCGTCCTTATATCATTCCAATAGCGATTTGTACTGTTTTCCGTTAAGATAAATTTTAATATATCTTTCACATAAAGCATCTGTATCAGTACCCGTATTCCGATGGGAAGGGACGTGGTTAGTAATATGTCAAGGACGCCAAAGGCCATTCCCATCGTTATTGGTTAGAATTTTAAATTAAGACCTTGGAAGAATTTTCTTTAGGTATCTAAAATTGATTTAAACCAAATCGCATGTTGGAAGGTAAAAAATAGCTAACTCTAAGAGGCATTAAAATTAGAAAAATTCTGACCGGCAAACTTATTGCTCCAGTGCCGTCAACATTATTGCCATCTTTCTGCTTATCGTTGCGTTGTTTGTCCTAGGTACTGACAAAGTGCCATACCAGCCGCTAACTAACGTGGCTGTGCCACTTACAAAGCCGAATAAAATAAGGGCTACTGAAGAGAGGAGGCGCAGAAAAGTTATAGCTAACCTAATAAGCATCGAATGGCAGGTATGACTAAAACATTTACTTCTATCTATGTATTTAAATACGCGGTCATGCCAGTAATTATTTTTATAGTAGCAACCGCCCTGCAGATATATAGGAGAAAGTCGTTATGAAGCAATTCAATAAGATGCTCACTAAGTTTACTCCCCTTATACTATTTATTGTCGGCTGCACGCCGCCAGCAGCTAATTTAAAGCCAGCCTCCACAGCAAATGTGGTGGCGCACTTAGAGGAAGCTGCTGTCAGCCAGGTGAAAGGAGTCCAGGTAATCGTACAGACCGACCAATGGCCCGGTCCCCAGCCCATCCAAAATGAAGTGACGCCGGTGCGGGTAGTCATCGACAACAAAAGCGAGACGGCGCTGCGCTTGCGTTACAATGATTTCGCCCTCATTGCCGATGACGGCACGCGCTACGCTGCCTTGCCGTTGTATAGAATTGTGGGCTCTATTCCGGAGCCTGTAATCGACACTGGCTATACGGCGATAACCGAACCCCATTTCGTATACCATGCTTTTACAGTTGCCCCGTTCTACGCCAACATCTATCCTGCTATGACGGCTTATCGCGGCACATTTGCTTACGACCCATTCTACTATGATACCTACAATGCTTACTGGATAAACATCCCCTTACCGACTCAAGAAATGTTCAAACGGGCATTGCCGGAAGGTGTGCTGGATGTTGGAGGCCGCATTGAAGGCTATCTTTATTTCGAACGCGTATCGGATGACCAGTCACGTGTGACCTTCCGGGCCGACTTGAGCAGTGCCCAGAGCAATCGATTTTTTGGGGAAGTCCGGATTCCATTCAACGTACAGTAAAACCTCCTTAGAGCCCTTTTGAAACAAAAACGGCAGAGAGAGATTAGGAAAAATAAAAGACCGAAGCCCCACTTCTTTAAAGAAATATAGGAAAGTGGAATGTTCTCTCACATTCGTGTTTGCCGTCCCTGGCGAACACGTTTGGTAGGCCAATAATCCTTAGGGACCCAATAAGGGCGGGCTCCATAACGGCTGTGTACGTCGCTAGCCCAGCGTTGATCAGCCATTGATGGCCAGTGGTCTTTATCAAAGCCGGGGTCGTTTTCAAGGACTTCTTTATTAACTCTTAATACAAAACACTTCTCATCCGCGTCCAAAGTCAAAGCACTCCAGGGCACGGCAAATAATTTATCTCCCACGCCGAGGATTCCCCCAAAGGATAACACCGCATAGGCTACGCGGCCTTTAGGTACATCTATCATGATGTCCTTGATTTTACCTAACTCCTCTCCTTCCAGGTTGAATACCTCATTATTTTCCAGAGAGTTTGCGGTCATGAGGTAGGGACCAGGTCCGCTAGTATTGTCTTCGCCTCCAATGACTCGAGGTTGATCGCTGCCGGGGGTAGTTATAGGGGTATTCATAGTTTTCCTCCAAAGGTTAATAATTTATTTCACGTCTATCACGTGCCTTAATATTTGAAGCAAAAAATATGCCGATAATATTAGCTATCGCGTAAGTGAAATAAAACAATGACTGAAGCAGGTTTTTCCTTGGCTTAGCTCGCTTCTCTTTTATTTTGTTTCGCAAGCAACCGCACTTTTGTTTGTGTAAAATCTTCTTGGTGACGTAATAATTACAAATTATATTTGTACTTAGTATTAAGAAAAAATAATTTCATCTTAAAATATTCTATGACTAGACAATTCTAGAAATCGTTCTATAGTTTAGTTTAGAGCGATTTTGATGAAAGAGTTCTGTTTATAGTTACGCATGGTAGAGAGACGTTCCACAAACTAAACTTTATGACAAGTAAAGGAGACAAATATGAGCAAACTTTTTTGTAAATTAAGCATAAGCACTATGACTAAAATGGCTATAGCCGCTATGGTGAGCGCCGCGCTTATGTCGCTACCTGCCATGGGTGTCGCCCAGACGACTGCCTCGCCCTCTTCAGGTGTTGACCCATCCTCTCAGATGGGCGGGCAGCAAGCAGGTGGGCAATCCCAGACGGTAGAAGACGTGGAAGAGCTACTGGATAATATAGAACGCTACGATGGTCAGAAAGTTACTGTTTCCGGTGAAGTAGAAGAAAGGATTGATAAGAGATCCTTTATCCTTGAAAGTGGTGGGCTTTTCAATGATGAGATAGTTGTGGTGATGCCAAAAGGCAATCTTAATGTTCAGGAAGACGACGAGGTTGCGGTTACCGGGAAGGTTCGCGCGGTAAAATTTGTTGACATTGAGCGTGAATACAATTGGGTTCTGAATGAAGAGATAAAGAGTGAAATTGAGGATGTGGAGGCTTTTCTTATTGCAGACCATGTTGAAATAACAAAACAGGACGATTAATTTCCTTAAAAAATCCCCCTGGCGATCCTAACTGGGATCCTCAGGGGGAAGATTGTAAATTTCCTGTTTTATCTATTCTTTTGAATAGACTATTTATTTCCAACCTTCTCTATCTCTAAATTAATTGTTTTACAAAATACTTAGACTGTTCCCTATTCCTTAGCTATTATCCTTAAGGTAAATGTTTTTCCTACTTAAAAAGTATTGTGGGGCAATCATGGAAAAGAAAAGATGTCTTTATAAAAATTATTGGGTAGTGATAAGCTCAGCCTTAATTTTATCTGGGAGTAGCGGCGTTCTATTAGCGGCTGAACAAGCAACGAGCTATAAAAAAGTCGCTGTAGAAAAAAGTTTCGATGAAGTGAAGCAACAAGATGTCGCCGATAAACCCAACGTCATGAAGCGTCATAAATCCCTCTTGGAGCGGCGCTATGAGCTTCAAGACCAGCCTTCCAAGACGGTTACCATGTCGGCGGGAAAACCTGTGCAGGAAGGAATTCGGGTAAAGCTTCCGCAGGGAATTACCTGGGAACAGCTTTCTGAGATGAGCGCCCAGGAAATTAAGCAGCGGGATCTATTTCCCAAAGGCTTTCGGCCACTTCCCCATCCTAAGCATAGTGTAGGGGGTCAAGTTTATCCCCCCAACCAAATCGAGGCTATCCAAAAAGCGGAAAGCCGGGATCTTTCTCGCTTCGATGTGGAATTCGATCTACCCGATCGCTTTTTGCCTGAGTTTCCTCCGCCTATCTATTTGACGACACATCCAGCACTAGGAGATGTCTCCCAGGGCGAGGTGCTGACCATCAAAAATTACTATCGGCTTTTGAATGGAATCATTACTCCTGTTCAAATGGAAGGTTTAAGGTTATTACTTACTCCTTTCCCGCAGCAAGAATTTAACCAGACCGAGGATAGGAAAGTTAAGGAGCCCACGTTAGGGGTTACCTGCCTCGATTGTCATGTCAACGGGCACACCAATGCTGCTTTCCATCTTAATCCCGATACTAGGCCCCAGAAAAATCGGTTTCGGTTGGATACGGTAAGCCTGCGAGGCATGTACAACCAGCAGATCCATGGCTCTAAGCGTTCCCTGCGATCGGTGGAGGATTTTACTCAATTCGAGCAGCGAACTGCCTATTTTGACGGGGATCATGTGATTGCAGCAAAAAAAGGGGTTCATCTGCCTAATCGTACTGAGCAAGTTTCAATGATGGCTCAGATGCAAAATATGTTCGATTTTCCACCGGCGCCAAAATTAGATGCAACGGGCCGTTTGATGTCCGAAAAGGCGTCGGAGGAAGAACTGCGTGGCGAAAATATTTTTTTTGGTAAAGGCAAATGTAGCACTTGCCATATACCGCCAGCCTTCTTGGATCATCAGATGCATGATCTCCATTTAGAACGTTTCTACGAGCCGGAAATGATCAATAGCCAGTACAATGTGGCCAATGGACCGATTAAAACTTTTACCCTGCGGGGCATCAAGGACTCACCCCCTTATCTTGCCGACGGTCGGCTCTTGACTTTAGCTGACACGGTAGAATTTTTCAATTTGGTTTTGCAATTGGATCTAACCTCCCAAGAGAAAGAAGATTTATTATCCTATCTCTATACACTGTAGCAGTGAACAGTAATTAAAAGTCAAAAAAATAGCCCGGCGAGAGGCCAGGCTTAAAGAAGAGAGAGTCAAGAATCAGTAATTATTTTATACTCTGAGGATGGACTATTCTATAAGGATATTCCCCTACATATAAAATTTGACGATTTTATTCAAATTTTCTTTTTTTAAAGTCATCAGAAAAAATAAGCAACCATAACTTATGAGTAATTCCCCCCCCCTCCCAGTCTATTCAACTAGAAGTCATAACCATCCTCCTTTATGGAGATTCTATTAAAAAACAGGAAGGGAGTTCTAGAGAAATAAAGGCTGGCAAGGGTTTTAAATACTAAAGGTTTATTCCAGCGATTTGCCATTTTTAAATCAATGAATAGAATTTATGCTAAAAAAATTATTTATCCTATTCGCAATTATCCTGATATCCCTGCTGCTGCTGGTGATACTGGCTGGAGTAATGATTGATGAGAATAGGGTTAAAAAATGGGTTTCTAACTATATTGAACAGGAGTATGACAGAGAATTTGAGATAACTGGCGAGCTCAAGCTAAATTTATTATCCTTGCAACCCAGCGTTACAGCAAAAGGAATAAAACTAGAAAATGCAGAATGGGCGGATAAGCCTAATATGGCGACTATCGGTAAAGTTTTTTTCCAGTTTGAGTTTTTTCCGTTGATCTTAGGAAACATCAACATCCTAGATGTGGAAATTAGAGATGGCCGGATTTCCTTGCTTGAAAAACAGAATAAAACTAATTGGGATATTTTTTTACCAGAAGAGAAGAAGCCCCCAGGTTATTTTTCAGTAGAGAAAATCAGAAATTTTAGGCTAAACGATTTCACGGTGACTTACCAAAGTAGGGTAAAAAAAGAAACCCATACTCTGCTCGCAAAAAATATTCAGCTGCAAAATTTTTATTCTACTAAAAGGAAAGGTTCTTTTCAGGGAAAGGTTGATTCCATTCCAATTGGTTTTCAACTTAACCAAAAGCCAATCAATGCAGAAAATGTGGACAAACTACTCCTGTTGACAGGACATATCGGTACGATAGAACTTTATTTTACCGGCGATATTTCCGATGATTTTAATCTGATAAGGGGTAAATCCCGTGTAAAAGGATCCGGAGAAACATTATTGCAGCTGGCCGAATTGGCTGGTTTAAAAATTAAGAATTTTCGCTCTTATGATAGTTTTGCCACTATTGATGCGAATCTAGAGAAGATGTTGATAAATGTGAATCAGATGGATATTACCTATGGTCAGAGTCAAATGACAGGTACGTTGAAGATTGATTCGAACGAGAAGCGAACGCTTGTTAGAGGCGATTTACTATTTCCGGTGCTGTCTAGCCCTGATTTTAGATCCCTAACTAAGAAAAGCGTAGCCGAGCTAGAAGAAGAAACCACGGATATTGATGTTAAGGCGCAAGAAAAACAAAGCGAGAAAAAAAAGCTCTTCGATGATGATCCTCTCGAATCTTTTATCCCAGAAAAACTGGAACTCTATCTGCATATGAAAGTGGATAAATATGTTGGCGGTGATTGGGATAAACTTATTCAGGGGGGCAAGCTTAATATTGCGATCAAGGAAAAACAGTTAGCGCTTCATCCAATAAAAGTAAGGATGTTAGGAGGAGGGATCTCTCTGGAGGGATTGATCGATCAATCAAAGAATAACTTAACAGAAGCTGATCTTAGGCTAAACGTTAATAATTTTGAGCTCAAGCAAATCTCTGAAAGCTTAGCCGATCTTGATAATAAGCTTAATATTGATGACATCATTGGAGGAGATTTTAATGCTGTGGTTAACTTGCATGCTAATGGTGGTTCACCGCAAGACATGGCTTCAACTCTGAGTGGGGATCTTAATTTCGTAGTAGAGGACGGCTATATCGGTAGCTTGCTGGTAGAAGCCTTGCAGATTGATGTGACGGAAGCCTTTGTTTCTTGGCTGGCTGATAATCCAAAGACAGAAATGAACTGCCTGGTGGGATTATTTGATATTGATTCAGGACGCGTCGAAACCGAGTCCCTGCTCATCAATACCGATGATTCCAACGTAGTGGGTAATGGGGTTGTGAATCTGGATAAGGAATTAATAAAGTACATGTTGGTTGCAAGGGCAAAAGATTTCTCTTTAACGGGAGCGCCCATTAAAATAGTTATGGAGGGGGATCTTTTAAATCCTATGCTTGATATTGGTGGTGAAGATTCATTGCTTGAAGTGGCTGCTGAAGTGCTTGTGACGCCTATTGCTGAAGGTTTTAAAAATATCTTTAGCGAAAATAGCGAAAGTGAAGAATTAACGGGTTGTAAGAAATTTATGGACGATATTGCTCGTATCCAGAAAAAAGCAGACACGGTGGAAAAACACCAGTAACCCCCCGATAAGGCGCGCAGGCGGCGGGCGATGCTTCTCAAGCGTGTTTGGAAGGGGAGTAGCACGGGGCTGGCATTTCCTCCTCTAGCTGTGTGACTGCGTGGCCTACCCCAGGTTTAGTTATGGGACATTTAAATTTTCCTTTCACTCAATTTTAGAACTAGGGAAGCATGGTGAAGTAATTTTTCAGAGTAAAGCGTTTGCTGGAGTTGCATGAGAGCAGAGGTTTCTTAGGGAGCAGTTAACAAGAGGAAAAATATGCCAGTATTGTGCCTGTTCGATTACTGAGGTTTACTAATTCTTTTGGTATAAGAATGAATAGGGCAGGCGGGATAATTGCCGTATCGTCCATAGGGTTACTGCAAGGGTACCCAAGAGCAGAAGAGGTGCGTCGGTAAAAATGTTCATGGGTACATCTGAACCCTCTATCTTGTAGCACGCTTATTTTGTATAGTAATTGTATCTTTGCGCTGCCTCTTAATTTTGGGCCTTGGTCTGCTGAAGCTTTAGGCAATGTATTATTGCTATAGATACCGGTTAGCGGACCGCGCTGCTAAGAATGTACCGGCAGAAAAAAATAAACATGATGAAACAGCCCAATGCTGTCCACATTGGGCTGTTTGTTCTATCTATCTATCTTCACTCACCCTTGGCAGCATCGTGAACGCTTATTGGGATGAGAATTCCATAATATTGATTAAATTACCTTTTATTCGTCAATCGGTAGCGTCTTCCATGCGATCACCTGCATCCTCCATGCGATCACCTGCATCTTCCATCGTTTGGTCTATATTCTCACCCGCACGCTCAGCCGGTCCCTCTTGTTCACAGCCGCTTAGCCAAGCACTTCCCGAAAGAAGTAGGGCAATGATTACAAGCTTAATTTTCATCATTTTTATGATCCTCTCTATTTCATAGGGGTTTAAAAGATTAGTTTATTACTACGAGTTTCTAAAGAACAATAGTTTATTTTTTAAATATTTCAAGCTAATTATAAATAGACTGGCCATCTTTATAAATTTCTTCCTTATTTGCAACCTCCTTATTATTTCGACGCAGGAATGGTTAGCTTAGTCCCCACCGATAATTGGTTGGGATTTTTGATCTTGTCCTTGTTTGCCTTGTAAATCAAGCGCCATTTATTGGCATCGTCGTAGACTCTCGCGGCAATAGTAGAGAGAGAATCACCCTGTTGAACAGTGATTAATTTTGAGTTAATTCCTTCTCCTTCCTGGCCTTTTCCCGAAGGTTTGGGTTGTTCTGATTGAATGGGAGGAAGTTTGGTAGATTTAGAGCGGGAAGAGTCCGTGTTCCCCAGCTCTTCCGCTGTTGGAACTTTTCCTCTCTCGTAAGGTTCCTTGGAGGTTTGTTCAAATGTGTCTTCCTTATTTGGGGTGTCGGCCTGTTCAGGGGGTGCCTGGGCAGGCATCTTATCCTCCCGCGCTAGCTGTGGAGAAGACTCTCTGGATTTCTCGAATTCAGCCTTCTCTTCCTCCCTATTTAATTCCTCTAAAATCGCGGCAAATTCGTCCTTTTCATCTTCTGGCGTGGTTTTCTTTTCTTTAGGAACTGATTTATATTTTTGATCGTCCGCAGCTAGTTCAGTAGATCCGGGTTCCGTGGATTTAGTTGCACTTACTTGTGGAACGAGTGCATCATTATCCTTGTTGCTCACCTTTACTTCTTCATCCTGGCGTCCAAGGTATACCCACACCGCACCTGTTGCTAATACTACAATCAATAAGAGCACAATGACTATGGATAAAATTCCACCGTGGCTTTTAGCGGGTCCGTACACAAAGGATTTAGGGGTGGACCGGCGGTAGTGGCCATGAATGTTGGGTCTAGAATGGGCCATACTTATTCCAATAGTGTTTTTTAAGTCAGTTAAAGTAGAAATAAGAGATAAATAGACTTTCATTTTTATCTTCCCTATTTTTTTAATATTCTATTGAGACGTAATAAATTTATAGTACAATCAAACTGTTTTTGCAGTTAAGATTTTTTTAGGTGCGAGATGCAGGCCCTTAATAGTGAGCAGTCCTTGAGCCTGATAAATGTGTCGGAAGTTAGTGAGTTACATTTTTGATGGTGCTAAAAACCATCCGAGTTGAAAATATTAAATAGATTTGGCTTCTCAGATAGGTAACCAGTAATAAATTTGGACTTGCTAGATGCAAGATATATACGCTATGGGCGAATCATCCGGTAATTAATATCTTCATCCTCAGCGATACCCCGGACCCAGGTATCTGGGTGGAAGAGGAGCTGCATTGGCACTGGATGCGCCAGGATTTAAATTCTCACGCCCTATTAATAGGGATCTATCAATCCCTGTTTCTATGTATACACGCAGTATTCACTCCAACCGACGCTTTTGAGAGAAAGGGCTATTCCTGATCCCGGAAGAGACCTGGCCACCACCGGTACTTGTCTTACTGCATGAAACGCTTGCCAGCCTACCTGTTCAAGAGAAATGCTGTTTATTCTCTGATCTAGAGCCCTAAAAACCCTATCCATTGAGTTATCTAATACCGGCTAGAGAATAAAAGTCTAGACTATATAAAGGATAAAAGCTCGTAAATTATTGAGCAATGATTTAAATGACCCAAGCTAATTTTTGAGATAGGAAAAAAGATATGATCCAACTAGATGAAGCACAGAATCGCTATCGAAAAAACTTTATTATGATACTGTTGGTATCCATTCTGGCAGTATTTTTAGTGATGATTCATGAGTACCTTATTGCCATTCTTTTAGCGATTATTTTCACAGCCCTGTTGTATCCTGTTTATGCTTGGATTTTAAAGAAATTTAATGGCAGACAGGTGCTGTCGTCAATGACTACGATCCTGTTAGCTATTCTAATGATAGGCCTGCCGTTGCTAGGTTTGCTCGGCGCCGTAGCTGCCGAAGCAATTCAAATTAGCAATAGCATTGCCCCCTGGATAGAGAAAAAAATTCCTGATCAGAACGCCTCCCCCCTCCACGAATTTCCACAGTGGCTGCCGTTTGCTGATCAGCTTGAGCCTTATAGAACGCGGATTTTAGCTAAAGTAGGGGAGTTTGCCGGTAATGCAGGCGCGTTTATCGCAAGTGGAATTTCTAAGGCCACCCAAGGCACGATCGGTTTCATAGTAAATTTTTTCATTATGTTATATGCCATGTTCTTCTTTTTTATATGGGGGCCGGATTCGCTTATTAACTTAATACGTTATCTTCCCCTTACTGAAAAAGACCGTTCCCATATTCTTGAAAAAGGACTTTCAGTTACAAAGGCGACCTTAAAGAGTATTCTCATCATTGGGGTATTACAGGGAATCCTAGTAGGGCTCGCCTTCTGGGTAGCTGGGATTAAAGGGGCTATCTTTTGGGGTACCATCACGGTAGTGCTTTCTGCGGTTCCCGGGCTCGGTGCCCCCGTTGTTTGGATTCCAGCGGTAATTTATTTGATAGCTACGGATCAAATAGGTTGGGCCATTGGGATGACGTTATGGGGGATAATTATCGTAGGCTTGGTGGATAACATCCTGCGTCCTCGAATTGTGGGCAGCGAGGCCAAAATGCCTGATTTGCTGATTTTGCTAGCTACTTTGGGTGGTATTCTTATGTTCGGAATGGTGGGTGTTATTGTAGGTCCTATTATTGCTGCCTTACTAATCACTGTGCTTGATATCTATGGAAAAGTATTTACTAATCTTTATTCCCAGGCGGAATGACTTAGCAATAGTAGTTGCTTTCTTTCATTAAGTTATCCCTATGATTTCTGGTTTTGCCAGTTCTCTTAACTAAGGGTTTACCTGTATAGAATTATCCTTCTAGAGTGAATATCCTTAAAAAGGATGCTCGTGATTGAGTTCAATCACTTTGAGGTCAAGGAAAAGGAGGAATTTGAAGATCAGTAAAAAGATTAGAACCTTTAAGGGAATTGCAATCCTTTAATTCCAAATAGCGGAAGCTATAGAAGGTATATTGCTAACTGATGAAAATGAGGAATCAGCTCATGAAAAAGATAAATTCGCTTTTAATTTCCGCCGTTGCTTTATCGCTTATGCTAGCAAGCACAGTACTATCCGCGGAGCAGCATAAGGGCATGGAAGGCATGGATAAAGGCCAGCATAAGGGCATGGAAGGCATGGACAAGGGCCAGCAACATAAGGGTATGGAAGGCATGGACAAGGGCCAGCATAAGGGCATGGAAGGCATGGATAAAGGCCAGCATAAGGGCATGGAAGGCATGGACAAGGGCCAGCATAAGGGCATGGAAGGGCAGGAAGAGCCTACCTCTCGTAGCCGGGGAAATTATCCTGATTAACTAGACCTTTATTTTCTTTCTTAGCCTAGATATAAGCAGCAAAGGTCTGTCCGCTAAGCGGGGAGACCTTTGCTTAATAAAGGGAACGCTGCATTTAGCAACGATAATGCATGTACAGAAGAAGATTACGCACCAAAAAATAATTCGTTATGTTTCTCTGCTAGTATTAGTTTTTATTCCTGCCTTGCTCATTGCTTCTACTAAAACCCTTCCTCCTGATTTTTACCAGCAGGTGAATCATTTTCTCACAATCAAGCAAAATATGAGCAAGCCGCTGGTTCTAAAAGCTCATCAAATCGTACAACGAATTGTCAAAACTACTGAAAGCAGGGAAGGCTTCGTCCAGAAAGTAAAGGAATTAAAAGCTTATCTCCGAATCATATGTGATTTATCCCAGTTGCAAACCCTTCAACGGGCGCTTCTCCTTGAAGAAGAAATTAATTCTCACATTGAGTCTTGGAATAAAGAAATTAAACGCAGGCGCGGTACAATCGCCTGGACGGCAATAGCACTGGGCGCCCTTATTGGCTTGCTCATCGTTATCTTTAGAGCCATTCGAGAAGATAGACTAGAGTTAGAGCATCTTCGGAAAATGGGTATTGATGTACTCATCTGGGCGCCTCTTACTATTGGTGGCGGGCTAAGCGTGGGGAATGTGATTGCTGTAAAAGAAGTAGAACATAACCCGATGCTCTTGGTACATCCAGCTGAATTGATAAGGGCTCATTCTGGAGATGTGGCTACCTATGAGATTGAATCTCAATTGAAAGCATTTTTAGCAACAAAAGATAAATCGTCCCGTTTCCAAGAAATACAAAAAAAAATCCAAGCCTTGCATTCCAAGGCTCCCGAACGAGTGAGTTCGAGAATACGGTATATGAAAAAGGTAATAGAACATGCGCCCCAAGAAGAATTGGGAATCTCCAAAAAAGAGCAGTGGGAACGGCTAGAAACCCTACAAAAAAGTCTTTCTAGCGAGTTTTCCTCAGCTTCAACATCAATTTCTTGGTGGGATGAGTTACGCTATTTCCTTAGCGATTATAGCTATAAGATTGCAATAGTCGGCGCCATCTTAGGGGCCATTATTTTTCTCCTCCCCTTGTGCTTCAGCAATGGATGGTCCTGGCCATACGCGATCCTGCTTCTTGTGATTGGCCTCAGCGTGGGTTTATCCCTGGGCCAGATGGGGGCAGAACTCATAAAGAAAGAAACACCCCAGGAAATTCTTTACCATGAGGCCGCATTCTGAAGAAAGCTTGAGAGATTGGAGTTTCGCCATGATGGATAGCAGTTTTGTTCCTACAAAACCTCATCCGCCTGGAGAATTCGCGCTTCAATGGGTGCCTTGGGCTGGCCACGACTTAGCGCGCAAGGCCCTCAGTTGGGTATCACCCTCCACGCGCATCACTTCTCCTCCTCCCGAGGATAGGTCGCGCTATTGGCAACGGGAAAATCATAGCGCCAATTCATGGCAAAACGCAAGTAACCTGGCCCTCGCGCTCGCAGCAAAGCTACGCTTCGCACGCTCGCTAGGGGGTCGTTCACCATCCATGGAGAACTCCAACGCCCCGAAATTGCCGGTGTTCGTCAATTTCCAGAACGAGATCGGCCCGCCCTGGCATTTCATCCAACAGGTATTCCGTCAGCCGTTGAAAGTGCATAATAAAACGCCGCAGTTCTGATGCGCTCATGGCGCGCCGCTCTTCTCTATTGCTCTGTCCGTGCCGCAACGCTTGGGCAAGCTGCTGTTCCTGCTCTAGCCGCTGCCTATAAACTACCTCGAAGGTAGGTATTTCAAGAAAGAGTAGGGCATCCAATAAACCGAACAATTGCGCATACTCATTTTCCAGCATCCCATTGACATAATGGCGCCACGCGCCTTCCTGATCTTCCCGTGCCTCCAGAATGTTAACAGGTTTAGTCAGGCGCGGCGCAGGCTCTGGCCTGGCTCCCACACACCACCCTTCAAACAAAATAATGGCCGGTTTTCCTTGAAAAGCGGTCCATTTCTCCCGCGGCAGAGGATTATCCATGGCCTTATCAAAAACCGGCAGCAAGGTTACGGTGTCTGGGTCCGCCCTTTTCACGGATGTCAAAATTTCCATGGCCAGCGATACATCATGCGTCCCTGGCACCCCCCGGGTCTGGAAAAGAGGGTGAACCTGATCCGCTAAGCGGAGGCGCTCAGTCTGGCTAAGGTAAAAATCATCCATGGATAAAATAGCCGTCCGCTGGTCAAAACCGGCCTCAAGAATAATCTGAAGCAAGCCGCAAAGGGTAGATTTGCCTGATCCTTGAGCCCCGCTTATTCCAAGGACTAACACTTCCTTGGAATTTCTTGCTCTCTGCATTATTATCCAGTGGGCTAAGGGGAGATAAATCCGCCAGAGAGTTTCTAGTGGCGGAGGATTTAACCGCAACTGCTGGCATCTAGCCTTAAAGGTGGGATAAATTAAGGGTAGCAGACGGCATTTAGTTGCTAGCCGCTGCTGGGTGCAGGTTGTCGTCCTGGAGGCACCCCAGAATCGGCCTGTATCCCTTTCTAATCGCTTTAAGAGCAAATGGGCGTGGGCATCGAGATCAACAAATTTCTTCCCTTCTCCTAGCCTGCGGAGAACATCAAAGACTAATTCATCCGCTTCAATCAATTCGGACATCTTCGATCCTCTTTTCTCTCCAGGTAAATTGTAAAATGCTATGATTCGTTATTGAACATACAATTGTCCTAGAGGAGCTGGTCCCTTGTCATCGCCAACCCATGAGACTTTCGCCCATTCCATCCCCAAGGGTAAACTCGTTAAAGCCTTCAGCGCGTTTCTTTCCCCAGAAACTATTCTTTTTGAAGAGGAAGATTTGCGCCCCTATGAGTGTGATGGGCTTTCTGCCTATCGCGTCCTCCCCTGGATGGTAGTATTACCGGAAACAGTCGAGCAGGTCCAAAAAATCTTGCAAATTTGCCATAGTTGGGATATCCCGGTGGTGGCGCGAGGGGCGGGTACCGGCCTTTCCGGTGGAGCCTTACCCCTGAAAAACGGTGTGTTACTCAGTCTTGCGAAATTTAACCGTATTCTTGCTATTGACCCTATTAGCCGCACGGCCCGAGTGCAACCGGGGGTGCGAAACCTAGCCATTTCTGAAGCAGCTGCCCCCGCCGGGCTCTATTACGCCCCTGATCCCTCTTCGCAAATCGCCTGCACCATTGGTGGCAATGTGGCAGAAAATTCTGGCGGCGTCCACTGCCTTAAATATGGTCTCACGGTTCATAATATCCTTGGATTAAAGATGCTGACCATGACGGGGGAGGAGATTTCCCTGGGAGGTGAAACCCTTGATTCTCCTGGCTATGATCTCCTGGCCCTCATGACGGGATCGGAGGGGCTGCTTGGGGTCATCATCGAAGTCACGGTCAGGCTTTTGCCCCTCCCCGAGCGGGCCCAGGTGATTTTGGCGGCCTTCGATAACGTGGCCAAGGCAGGCGCCGCGGTAGGAGGGATTATCAGCGCGGGTATTATCCCCGGGGGCTTGGAGATGATGGATAATCTGGCGATCCGGGCCGCCGAGGATTTTGTCCATGCAGGCTATCCCCAGGAAGCCGCCGCCATTCTGCTATGCGAGCTAGACGGTACCCAGGCGGAGGTTTCTCATCAGATCCGCAAAGTCCGGGAATTGCTGCTGAGCCATGGCGCCATCGAAATTCGCACAGCCCTGGATGAGCAAGAACGGGCAAAATTGTGGCAGGGGCGTAAGGCGGCCTTCCCGGCTGTTGGCCGCCTGGCACCCGACTATTACTGCATGGATGGGACCATTCCCCGTAACCGCCTGCCCCAGGTCTTAGAACGGATTAACGAGCTTTCTCAAGAGTTCAATCTTCCCGTGGCTAACGTTTTTCATGCGGGGGACGGAAATCTGCACCCTCTCATTCTCTATGATGCTAATCGCCCTGGCGAGCTGGAGCGGGCTGAACAGCTTGGGGCTAATATCCTGGAGCTTTGTGTTGCCGTTGGCGGTACTATCACGGGTGAACATGGGGTAGGAATAGAAAAAATTAACCAGATGTGCATCCAATTTGGCACCGCTGAACTACAACAATTTCACGCCCTCAAAGCTGCCTTTGATCCCAAGGGCCTGCTTAATCCGGGGAAAGCCGTTCCTACTTTGCATCGCTGTGCCGAATTTGGGGCCATGCATGTCCATCAAGGTAAACTTCCTTTTCCAGAATTGGACAGATTTTAAGTCAAGATCCGATTAATAAAGGCCACGCTAAACACTTTAACTTAGCGAGCTGCCATTGCCATAGGGTCGGGTGATAATTTCGAGGAGGTGTCCGTTAGGGTCCTCAAAGTATACGCCTCGACCGCCGTCGTTGTGGTTGATTTCACCTGATCGGTTTTGGCCTGGATCGGCCCAATAAGGAATATTGCGCTCGCGAAGGCGGGCGAAGATTTCATCAAACTCGGTTTCTGTAATAAGGAAAGCGTAGTGTTGCGAGGCGATCTCGCCATCGGTTTCGTAGAAATCCAAATTTACCTTGTTATCCATCTCAACCACCAGGAACGGGCCGAAGGGTTTAGCCTCAGGTAGTCCAAGTATCTCAGTCAGAAATTTTGCCGATTGCTCCTGGTTGTGTGACATCACAATGGTATGGTTGAGTTGCACAGCCATAGCGCTCTCCTTTATTTTAATCTTAAAAGATGCACGGGACTTTACTCCTCTGGACAGCTTAAGCATTAATAAGTTTAGAAACGCTTTGAAATATTTTAAATACCCAGCCTAAGAAGGCGGGCGTCAATATGGCCGTCTATTCCAAGAAATGTCCGCAGCCACGATATGTTTTATCCGCCAATTTGAGAATCACTTGGGCTTGGAACTGTTCACCGCTCATGCTGTCAATGCAGGTTCCCGGTGTGATTAGGATCCGTAGTCTATGTGTCCCTGTTTTGGTTTCGTAGATAGTGCTTTCGCCGCTTGTTGTTGGATTCATCTCAGGTAGAGGAATCCTGGTCTTACCATAATCCATCAGCAGATGGATTTCGCCTTTCTTGATGATTTCCATTATCCAGCCCGGCTCGTTGCCAGTAGCACGGAAACCCACAGGCCAGAAAGAGTTTGGAATGCGCGCCTCGCGTTCCTGGTTGCGGCGGCAACCCTGATAGCGTTTGTCGTTGATCTCGAGTATGGCGCTATCGCCCTTATGCCAAAAGAGCATCTTTTTTCCTTTATATTTAGCGCCGGACGCGGCGCGTACTTGAGCTAATGTCTCGCTGCGGCCCTAGGGAAGATACAGAGTAATTTTGTCGGGATCGCTAACTGTGCTAAGGACAAGGTCGTCACACTCAAATACCCAAGGGCGAGGAGGTTTTTGCTTTACGTTTGGTGGGAGCGCCACGCGTTTCCAGGAACTTACCGTTCCAGAGATAATTTTTTTCTGCAATCCCTAATGGGAGTTGTTGTTTACTGGCTGGTCGGCAGAATGACTACAGGCGATTAGAATTGCGAGCCCCATAACCGTCAATATGAACTTTATTTTAGACATAATTAGGATTGATATTAGCATAGCGTTATAAAATAAAATCTGATTTTTTCCTTTCTTAACAAAGCATATATTTGTGATCTTGGGATGGTTGAATTGCCAGAAGATCACCAGCATGGGAGCTGATTTATTCTACTTCCCCATCAAGTCGCTTGTTCAGAACATAGAAATTCATAAAACACAATCTAGCACTCTCCCATCGCAAATCAGAAGTTCCATGACGCCTCTAAAAATTAGCGGAGCTAATGGAGCGGCGGTACTTGTCTTACGTAGCAATGCCAATAGATGATTAAAGTCTGTTGGTAAAAAGACGAAGTTACTAGAGGTAGGCTATCGTTTAAGAGTGGGATTGATGATTTCCAATCCATAAGTAGACAGGTTTCCTTTGATTCTCAAATTAATATCAATTTATTGAATAAATTACTCTAAAGTAATGTTTGGGGATGAGGCTAGATTTGGGTCTTTGTTATTCTAAACTACGGGAAAGAGAAGTTTATGCATAAAGTTGTGTTTGTTCTCATTGTTACAGTGATCTCTGGCTGCGCTAGCCAGGCTGGACCCTTCGTCACTAATATCAGCAGCGATGGTAGAGGTGGTCTCGTCGTAGAAAAATGTATGGTCCGGCTTGATAGAATGATTAATACAGTAGAGGCAGCCAGCTGCACTAACACTCCGATTGCGCTCACTAACGGCAGGTAGTTTGTTTTTGGTATGAAGCAGGTCCCATAAAATAATCAGGGAATTAGGATGGGTAAAAAGGACATCCTGTGAAGAATAATTACATATTAATCGATTACGAGAATGTTCAACCAAAGAGTTTGGCTGTTCTCAAAGATCATCCATCTAAGGTACTGGTTTTTATAGGCGCTAATCAAACTAAAGTGCCATTTGATTTTGCTTCATCGCTACAATCCTTAGGCGGCAATGCCGAGTACGTGAAAATCGCTGGAAATGGTTCCAACGCTCTGGATTTCCATATTGCGTTCTATATAGGTCAATTAGCGGAGCGGGACCCGAAAGGCTATTTTCACATCATCTCGAAAGATACTGGCTTTGATCCCCTTATCCGGCATTTGAAAGAAAAAAAGATATACGCTCAACGAGAAAAGGAGATATCCGAGATACCTTTTCTAGGCGTTTCGAATGCTACTTCATCCGAAGAGAAAATAGTTGCTATTGTAAAAAGCCTTTCCTCGCGTGGTCATTCCCGGCCCCGCAAGGTTAAAACTTTAGCAAATACGATCAACGCATTGTTCATGAAAAAGCTTGGAGAAACTGAATTAATGCGTTTGATTGAACAATTGCGCCAGCAGAAATATATTGTGATAGAGAACGAAAATGTTAGTTATAAACCACCCATTAGCCATCCCTAACAAGGCCGTGAATCGATTGCCTCACTGGTTTTATTCTGTAGGAAATTCCGGCTGAGCGTTCTGGACGTTAAGATGGAGGCAAGAGGTGTTGCCTTCTCGGTATCAGCGGTCCCAGTACAGGTCTTCCACGGAGGTTTTGCCACTAACTTCTGCCTCTCTCCTCTAAGCTCCTTCGAAGGAGTACAGGGATGTACGACGACCCCCTAGCGAGAGTGCGAAGTGGAACGGCGCATCGAGCGCGAGGGTCCCATAAAGTGATGTTGGCGGCGGGCAAAATTCGCGGTAAAATAAGCGCGGCTAGAGGGTGCTTGCAACACCACCTAGCCACTTGCCACCGACCCAATGAGAAAAGCATTGAGGCCATGACCGAGCACGATTCTACCACTGTTCAGCGGTCCTATACATTCCGCTTCTACCCCACGAGTGTCCAGCGCCAGCAACTGGCTATGGAATTCGGCCATGCCCGGTGGGTATGGAACACCTGTCTGACCTGGCGGGGCCGTCAATATAGGGTACATGACAAGCGCGTGACTGGCGTTGATTTTAGCCGCCAGCTCACGTTCCTCAAAGGGTTAGGCCCGTACGCTTGGCTCAAGGAGGCCAGCGCCACCTGCCTGATCCAAAAGCTCAGGGACCAGGACACGGCCTTCAGGCATTTTTTTGCGGGGCGAGCGAAGTATCCCCGTTTCAAAAAAAGAACGCATACCCAAAGCATCCGCTATCAACTCGATCAACGTCAGGTAGCAGGCATGTATCGAGCGGGCGAGTTTCTTAAATTGCCCAAACTCGGGGCACTCAAGCTCAAGTGGTCCCGCAAGCCCCAGGGCATCCCCAAGATGGTGACGGTCACCCAGGATTGCGTCGGCCGTTATTGTGTTTCGTTCATGTGCGAGGAAACCCTCCAACCCCTACCGCGAAAGCCAAACGGTATCGGTGTTGATTTAGGGGTGTGCGATGTGGTGGTGACCTCCGAGGGCTGGAAGTCCGGTAATCCTCGGCACCTACGCACGCATACCCGGCAACTCAGAAAAACCCAGCGCAGGCTATCCCGCAAGCGTAAGAGCAGTGTTCGTTGGCATCGTCAGCGGATACGGGTTGCTAAAGCTCATGCCAGGGTGAGCAATACCCGCCAGGATTGGCTGCACAAGCTCACCACGGCGCTGATTCGCCAGGCGGGGTTCATTGCCATGGAAACGCTCAACGTCAGGGGCATGATGGCCAATAGACGGCTATCCAAGGCGTTGGGCGATGTGGGGATGCATGAACTCAAGCGGCAAATGGAATACAAGGCTAAGTGGTATGGCCGCGAGTTTAGGCAAGTAGACCGCTGGGCGCCCACCAGTAAAACGTGCTCGGTGTGTGGCGCAGTGCAAAAAGCCATGCCGCTCAAGGTCCGCGAGTGGACCTGCCCGGACTGCCAAACAGCCCATGACCGCGACATCAACGCGGCCAGAAATATTTTAATTTTAGCTACCGGCGGGAGGCCGGGAAGTCATGCGCGTGGAGGAGTATACCAACCGGCGGCGGCTTATGGCTGCTAAAGGACTCCATGGAAACGCGAATTGCAGCAAGGCGAGTGAGCTTGTCGGGAACAAGCGAATGAGGCTTAGCCGCAAACTCCAAACATAATAAGTATGACCGTTAATATATTGGCTTTTGGTAGCGGGAAAACCTTTCTTACCAAGCCCTGGCCAGCGCAGATCATCTCATCCCTATAGGGTCAAGCCTTGTGGTTTGTTTGCTTTTAATCTTATGGTAGGGTTGAACTCATGGTTCGGCCTTTACGTATTGAATTTCCCTGACACCTTTTATTATGTGGCTTTCTGCGGCCCGCAGCAAAACCCCTAAAGTTCTTTCCAAAAGGCATTGTGACCAAGATGAGGCTATTTGCGGGCCTATGCTAGTGGTGGGCGCACGATGAAGGAAATAGGCGCTCGCTTTGATCTTCGTTATTCTCGTGCCAACCAAATTATTAGGGCCGTGGGGGAAGCCAAGAGATAAAGAAACGATGATGAGTACTTCTTATTCGCGCTTCAGGCTGTAAAATCTAGGGAAAATAGAAGTTTAATCTTGCAAGGGCGGGAACCATCGGGATCTTCCAGAGGTTCTATGGTCTACGCCCTTGTTTAATATTCTTGAGGAGGAGTGTGTCATGGGAAAACATACGGCGATATTTGATCTGCATCGCTCGGCGGGAGCCCGGTTAGTGGACTTTGCCGGCTGGGATATGCCTTTGCACTACGGTTCCCAAGTGGCAGAGCATCAAGCGGTGCGCCAAGGGGTGGGGATATTCGATGTTTCCCATATGACCGTGATAGAGCTTAAAGGCGAGAAGGTACGTCCTTTTTTACACCAGTTGCTAGCTAATAACGTGGACCGTTTAACCGTCCCTGGCACGGCGCTGTATAGCTGTATGCTTAATACGGAGGGTGGAGTTATTGATGACCTTATTGTTTACCTGATGGCGGAGCAAGAATTTCGTGTGGTCTCTAATGCGGGAACCCGGGATAAGGTCTTGGCTTGGATTGAATCTCACGCCGCTCCCTTCAAAGTTCAAGTGGAAGAGCGTCCTGAGTTGGCGATGATCGCCGTCCAAGGACCCGAAGCTCGTGCCCAGGTCCACGGCCAGTTACCCGAATCTTTAAAGGAAAAAGTTGTTAACCTTAAGCGCTTTCAGGCTACCTGGGAGGAGGGGCTTTTTGTTGCCCGTACCGGCTATACGGGGGAGGACGGTTATGAATTACTGTTATCAGGCTCACAAGCCCAAGACTGGTGGCGGCGCTTGCAGGCAGGCGGGGCGAAGCCCTGTGGCCTTGGGGCGAGGGATACCTTAAGGCTAGAAGCAGGAATGTGTCTGTATGGGGCAGATATGGATGAGACCACAACCCCCCTGGAATCAGGTCTTGGATGGACGGTCGCCTGGAAACCCCCGGAGCGGGATTTTATAGGTCGTGCGGTTTTGGAAGCCCAGCAAGCTGCGGGTTGCCCCCATCAACAAGTGGGCTTATTGCTCCAGGGCAAGGGGCTCATGCGCAATGGGCAGACCATCACCACTAACTTGGGGGAAGGCGTGGTGACCAGTGGTGGGTTTTCTCCCAGTTTGGAGCGATCCATCGCCCTTGCCCGGGTGCCAGTCGGCGCTGATGGCCCCTGTGAAGTCCAGATCCGGGGGCGGGCGGTACCAGCCGCTATGGTCAAACCTCCCTTTGTTCGCAATGGCCGAGCCTGTGTACCAGCAGAGCTCATGGAACCCATCGAGGTAAGTTAGGCCAGGGAGTTTAGTTTCTCCCGCCCCCGTTGGATGGCCGCACGCACCTGGGCGGGCGCGGTACCTCCCAGGTGATTTCTTGCCGCCACTGAGCCTTCTAGGGTCAGGACATCAAAGACATCTTCCTCGATAACAGGAGAGAAGTCTTGGAGGGTAGCCAACTTGAGGGCGGCCAGATCTTTGCTTTGTTCGATGGCAAGGGCCACGGCTTTGCCCACGATTTCGTGGGCATCCCGGAATGAAACGCCTTTGCGTACCAGATAGTCAGCAAGATCGGTTGCGGTCGCATAGCCTTTAGTTGCTGCTTCCCGCATTTTATCGGGATTGGTTGTGATTGCTGGGATCATATCCGCAAAGGCCCGCAGGCATCCCAAGAGAGTATCAACGGTGTCAAAGAGCGGTTCTTTGTCTTCCTGGTTATCCTTGTTATAAGCCAGCGGTTGGCCTTTCATCAGGGTGAGAAGACTCACTAAATGACCGTTGACCCGCCCTGTTTTTCCCCTTACCAATTCTGGTACATCCGGGTTTTTTTTCTGGGGCATAATGGAAGAGCCCGTGCAGAATCGATCCGGCAGGGTGATAAAGTCGAATTGGGCTGAGGACCAGAGCACCAATTCCTCGGCGAACCGGGACAAATGGGTCATAAGAAGGGCGCCAGCGGCGGTAAACTCAATGGCAAAATCCCGATCAGATACGGCATCCAATGAGTTTTCCGCTATACCATCAAAGCCTAGTAGCTCGGCTGTATAGGCCCGATCGATGGGGAAGGTAGTTCCCGCTAATGCCGCTGCTCCCAAGGGCAAAACATTAACCCGGTGGCGGCAGTCTGCGAGACGCCCGGTATCTCTTAGCAGCATCTCAAACCAGGCCATTAAATGATGGCCAAAAGTGACCGGTTGCGCTGTTTGTAGGTGAGTAAACCCTGGCATGATGGTGGCTGCTTCCCGCTCGGCTATCGCTAGCAATCCTTCTTGCAAGCGCTGTAGCTGGGCGGTGATAAGATCAATGGCATCTCGTAGATACAGCCGGATATCGGTGGCGATCTGATCATTTCGGGAGCGGCCGGTATGGAGCTTTTTTCCGACGGGGCCAATACGCTCGGTAAGGGCGGCTTCAATGTTCATATGCACATCTTCAAGGGCTACAGACCAGGAAAATTGCCCTCGGCTGATGTCTTGAGCAATAGTTTCTAGACCTTGGATGATGGCATCGCATTCCTCCCTGGAGAGTACGCCCACCTTGGCTAGCATACGAGCGTGGGCGATGGAACCGTGGATATCTTGCCGGTAAAGCCGGTGGTCAAAGCCGATAGAGGCGGTGAATTCTTCGACAAAGGTATCGGTGGGTTCGTGGAAACGACCGGACCAGGGTTTGCCATGAGTGACATTGTTGTGACTCATAAAAGGGACATTCTCCGGATGCTGAAAGTGGAAAAGTTTTTATTATCAAGGTATCTTGCACTAATTTTACGCTAAATTTCTGTGGAAAAGCTGCAATAGTCGGTCGGATTAATAAAATGTTTGCCTTGATTTTAGCCTAGATTAGTGTCCTGCTCGGCGAAATATTTATTCAAATTTTGCAATTTCGGCACCGGTCTCATTTCTTCTTTAAACAGCTTTAACTTATCAAATCAATATGAAATGGTGTTTATTATGAGTGCAAAGACCTGTCTTCGCATAGCCACCCGTAAGAGTCTTCTCGCTTTATGGCAGGCTGAATATGTTGCTGATACCTTGCGTCACCACTATCCTGATTTGAACATAGAGCTGGTCCGCATGAGCACCCAGGGCGATAAAATTCTGGATACGCCCCTGGCCAAGATAGGTGGCAAAGGATTATTCATTAAGGAGCTAGAACAAGGTCTCTTTAGTGGAGAGGCTGATATTGCCGTTCACTCCATGAAAGATGTGCCGGTGGATTTGCCTGAAAATCTCCATATAGCGGTTATTTGCCAGCGAGGCGACCCGCGGGATGCTTTTGTCTCCAATCATTGGCAGGATTTGGATAGTTTGCCGGAGGGTGCGCGAGTGGGAACTTCAAGTTTACGCCGGCAAAGCCAAGTGCGGGAGCGTCGCCCTGACTTCCAGGTTTTGGATCTGCGCGGTAATGTGAATACGCGTCTAGCTAAATTAGATAATAACGAATTTGATGCTATTATTTTGGCCGCTGCGGGCTTAAAACGCTTAGAGTTAACCCAACGAATAAGGGAATCGCTGGCTCCCGAAGTCAGTCTTCCTGCTATCGGTCAGGGGGCTATTGGCATTGAATGCCGAAAAGGGGATACCGCTACCGAGGAACTTATTAAAGTGCTCGAACATCCTCCGACGCGGATTACCATTCGTGCGGAGCGGGCATTAAATGCACGGCTTGCCGGTGGTTGCCAGGTGCCTATTGCTGGCTATGCTGAGCTAGAGGATGAACGACTGCGGCTGCGTGCGCTGGTGGGACAGCCTGATGGCGGCCGGGTTATCCGAGGAGAAACATGGGGAATGCCTGGGGAAGCAGAAAGTTTAGGCGCATCGCTAGGTGAGGATTTGCTTCGGCGGGGGGCGGATAAGATCCTGGCAGAGGTTTACAGTGGCTGAAAGCGGGTTTATCCCACAGCAGCGGCTTGCTGGCCGGCGGGTGTTGGTTACCCGGCCGGCAGAGCAAGCCGAAAAATTATCCCAGGCGATTGAACTTGAAGGCGGGCAAGCCGTGCGCTTTCCGACAGTAGAAATTGGCGACTCGGAAGTACCCGCCGTAGTAGAGGAAATTATTGGCCGCTTGGATGATTTTCATTGGGCCGTGTTTGTCAGCGCCAATGCGGTACAGCGAGGGGTACCGTGGGTATTTGCCCGCCGTGAGATGCCTGCAAACCTTAAAATTGCGGTGGTAGGGCGGGCTACAGCGCAAGCGTTGGGGAACTTTGGGCTGTATCCCCGCCTTTGTCCTAGTTATGGCTATAACAGCGAAGCGTTATTGGCCATGGATGAGTTGCAAGATATGAAGGGGCAGCAGGTTGTCCTCTTTCGGGCTAGTGGAGGACGAGAACTATTAGCAAAGACCCTGACCAAGCGAGGGGCCAAAGTTGAATATGCCGAAGTATACCGCCGCTGTCTTCCTTCCCCCTCGGTGGCTGCCAATCTCCGACAAGTCCTGGTTAATGTTCCGGTAGATGTGGTGATCACCACCAGTAAAGCTGTTTTGGAAAACCTCTGCCACCTTGCCGGGGAGCCTCTGTTAGAAAAACTTCGCAGAACCCCGCTGGTAGTCATCGGTTCCCGGCAAGTCCAGCAAGCAAGAGAGCTTGGGTTTACCCAGATATGGGTGGCGCAGGAGCCTAGCGATGCCGCTCTCGTCCAGACCATTATTGACCATGAGGATAAATTATGAGCGATAAAAAAGAGAACCTGCCGGGACAGCAAGGCGCGAAAGCAGCACCCTACTATAGTAAAAGGAAAGAAAAGAAAGCCAGATTATCGGAAAAAGCAGGTTTTAAGGGGGCCAGTGGGGAAGCTGACTCCAAAGCCCCAGAGCCGGAAAAACCAGAGTCTGAGACGCCTGTTGCTGCATCCAGAGTAGTAACAACGGAGCAAGACTCCAAGGAGAGCAGCATTCCTTTTTCGAAATCGGAAAGTAATACACCAGCTTCCGAAGCACCAGCAGAATCCCCTCCTCCTATAGGGAGTTCCTCCGAAAAATCTTCTGAAGATGCTACCTTGTCAAAAACAAAGGAAGCCGAGCTGACTTCGAAAGCCCAGGAGCCGGAAAATCCGGAGGCTGAGAAAAGAACCGGAGCTTCAGAATCGGTGCCACCAGCTCAGGGCTCCAAAGAGAAAAGTGCCTCTTTCTCGGAGCCCCCCCAAGCAGCCGGAAGTGCGGCTAAGTCGCCCAAAAAAGAGGGGCTTCCTGCAAGAGATAGTAAACGCTCTATCCGTCGTACTCATCCCTATCAGGTAGAGAAGGCAAGTGGTGGGCCTGGTCGAGGCAAAACCTTGGTAGGGTTTGTGATACTGGCAATTGCCCTAATTTTAGTAGCGCTGGGTAGCGTTTATTACACCCGCTTCTTAGTTGAGAAAGAGCGACAAGCGCGGGAGTCTTTGTCCAAGCAAGTGGCTGAGCAATTAGAGACTCAATCTCCCCAGATAGATGCCCGCATAGCTGCGCAAGTAGATGAGCAACTTGCCGGAAGAGTCGCCTCTGAGATGGATGAACGGCTTGCTGGACAAGAAGAATCGCTTCAGCAGGAAGTTACTAATCTAAAGAAAGAAATAGCGGAGAATAAAGGCGATCTCAAGCAGATTCAGCAAGGAATGGCGACCTTAGAGTCTACTCTGGGGCTTCTTCGTTCCGAAGTAGAAAAGGGGCCGCAGCCGGGCAACTGGGATATCGCGGAAGCGGCTTATCTCATGCGCATTGCCAATGAGCGATTACAACTAGGACAAAATGTAAGTGTAGCCCTGGTTGCCTTGCAAGCGGCTGACCGGATCCTTCGCGATATGGCTAATCCTGCGTTTATGCCGGTGCGTGCTAAATTAGCGGAAGAAATTAATTCCCTAAAAGCAGTTCCTGATCCTGATATTGACGGTATGGCCCTGTCTCTCACTAATATTATCAATCGAGTAAAAACCCTAGAGCTCAAAGAAACGGTTCTAGCAGAGTCAGTGCCCGCTTCAAAGGCTGAAGGAGAAGCCCCCGAGAAGACTCCGGAGCCGGAAGGCAATACTTATATTGCGAAAATCAAGGAATTTTTGCGGGTTATTTGGGACGACCTCAAGAGTTTGGTTGTGGTCAAGCACCGGCATGAAGTAGAAGGTGGCGGTATTCCTACCTTACTGCCGGAAGAGCGTTATTTTCTCTATCAAAATCTGCGGCTTGAATTAAAGACGGCCCGGCTGAATCTTTTACTAAAAAATGAAGCCGCTTTTCAGCAAAGCCTTGAGTTAGCGCAAAGCTGGTTGCAGACCTATTTCCAAGGTTCTGAGGCTAAAGTGATAAAGGATACGCTCGCTAAGCTAGAACAGGCGACTATAGAATCTTCTTTGCCAGATATTTCTGGATCGCTGAAAACTTTAAGTCAGGTATTAAGGCACATAAAGCCCCAAGCCGCCAGAGGCAGTGAAGGAGGCAGGGCATGAAAGCCGTCATCTTTGGCCTAATTGTTTTGATCCTGGCGATTGGCCTGGAGCTGCTTACCCACGATGATTCTGGTTATCTTGTTATCGGATACGGTCAATGGATGATAGAAACGACTCTGACATTAGCAGTGATCGTATTAGGATTAATCTTTATCGGTGGATACTTAGCGCTGCGCTTCGTCTCCCATATAGGGAAAGCTCCCCGGCGACTGGGAGAAAGCCGGCAGCGGCGGCGTAGCTCCCGCGCTAGCAAAATGTTGATTGAAGGTTTAATCGACATAGAAGAAGGAAATTGGGACCGGGCCGAGCGAGCCCTGGTTAAAGACATCGCCTATAGTAACACTCCCTTGCTCAATTATATTGCCGCTGCCCGATCCGCCCAGAATCAAGGTGCTTACGAGCGACGCGATCACTATTTGCATTTGGCCCGGGAGGCGGTACCCGCCGCTACTTTTGCCATTGAACTGATTCAGGCGGAACTGCAGGTAAACAGTGGGCAGTTTGAGGAGGCACTGGCGATTCTAAATCATCTACGAACTTTAGACCCAAGGCATCCCCAGCCGCTTAAGCTGCTAAAATCGCTTTACTTACAACAAAGAGATTGGGATCAGTTGTTGGGTTTGCTCCTTCAATTATGCAAGCGGCGTTTGGTGAGTAAGGAAGAAGCCCATTCATTAGAGGTCATGGCCCATGTGGAACTTTTGCAGGAAGCAGCTCAAAGTGAAAGCAACGCTGCTTTGATCGATAGGTGGAAGGCGGTTCCCAACCGTTTCCGGAAACATCCCAAAATCGTGGCGGCCTATGTTTATGCGCTCATTGATCGGAATGAACACGATCTGGCGGAGCAACTCCTCCAGGATACCCTGAAAGGAAACTGGAGCGATGAATTGATCTATTTGTATGGATTGGTTCAGTCATCAGATCTGGTGGCGCAGTTAACGCGGGCAGAAGCTTGGCTTTCTCAGCAGGGAGATAATCCTTGGTTACTGCTAACTTTGGGAAGACTAGCCCAGTATAATGGTTTATGGGGCAAAGCTCGGCAATACCTGGAAACCAGTATTGCTTATGCACCAAGGTCAGAGGCTTATCATGAACTTGGAAAAGTACTGGAGGAGATCGGCGACTCAGAGGCAGCGCTTGAGTGCTACAGTAAAGGATTGTCGATGGCTACCCGTGGCGCGGTGGAGGAAAGCGTTAAATTTAGCTTGCCAGAAAAGGCTCGGGAGATTTCCCTATCAGGCAGTGATTATACGCCACAATTGACGGGACCCGCTCCCTAGAGATCCAGAAGGTTTTTTAAAATTCTAGCTCATCTTAGCTGTGTGGTTACCTCTATGGAAGAGTTGGTAGCCACACAAGCGAGATCGCTCCCGAAGCCGTATGCTTCAAGAGCGCACTCTATGGCGTTGCTTCACCACCAACCAAATACGTGGGCGGCCGCACCATCGAGTCGTTCAAAAAGCAACTCTCCCCCCGTTGAAGAGTTATTGCTTGGAAGAATGACGGGTTTCGGACAGCGGGGGAGAGGCATCGGGCAGTTGAATATTCAAGGCGAGCACGTCCATATCGCCTTCTTGTTCCATTTGAATTTTGACCTGGTCTTCATCAATTTCTATATATTTGCGGATAACTTCAATAATATCTCCCCGTAATCTGGGCAGATAAGAAGGGCCAGAGCGATCTATCCGCTCATGAGCAATCACGATCTGCAATCGTTCTTTGGCAGTGCGAGCTGAATTTCCCCTTGTTGCTCTGAAATAATTGAACCAACTCATCTTTATATTACCCAAAAAGCCGTTTGAAGAAAGGCTTGCGCTGGTGGATGAACCGATGGGGAACATCCTCGCCTAGAAAGCGGCATACTGAATCCCAATAGGCGTGGCCAGCATCGGTGGTTTCATCCAGAATAACCGGTATTCCCGCGTTGGAGGATTGCAGAACTGCCTTAGACTCGGGAATAACGCCTAGCAGAGGAATTGCCAAGATTTCGAGAATATCATCCACGCTCAACATCTCCCCCCGCTTGACTTGCACGGGGTTATAGCGGCTGATAACTAAATGTTCTTTGATGGACTCTTGCTCTCGTTCGGCACGCTGGGATTGGCTTTGTATGATGCCAAGGATTCGATCAGAGTCCCGGACTGCGGCAATCTCAGGATTAGTGACCACCAAGGCTTCATCCGCAAAGTAAAGGGCCATAAGCGCGCCATGTTCTATCCCCGCCGGTGAGTCACAAACGATATATTCAAACTCCAGTTCTCGCAGTTCCTCTAAAACCCGCGCTACCCCTTCCTTAGTGAGCGCCTCTTTGTTACGGGTTTGGGAGGCGGGAAGTATATACAATTCCTCAAGACGCTTATCCTTGATAAGCGCTTGGTTGAGTCGCGCCTCCTGATTTATGACGTTAACGAAGTCATAGACGACCCGCCGTTCACATCCCATAATAAGGTCTAGGTTGCGCAGGCCCACATCAAAATCAATGACCGCAGTTTTATAGCCTTGCATAGCAAGGCCCGTGGAAAACGCGGCACTCGTCGTTGTTTTGCCCACGCCACCTTTACCGGATGTGACGACAATTATCTTGGTCACGTGATCGATCCTCCCTAGCCTGTGGATCTGGTTTTTTGATTATAATGGTGAAATCATTAAGTGGTCTTCCCGCAGATAAACCTGGGCAGGATGTCCCTTGAGCGAATCTTCTGTGTCATCGATCAGTTTGTAATTCCCTGCGATGGCAATCAATTCTGCTTCCAAGCTTTGGCAAAATATCCGTGCCGTTATATCTCCACGGATTCCCGCTAGCGCACGCCCTCGCAATGAGCCGTAAACATGAATATTACCGTCCGCTAGCAGCTCCGAGCCAGGGCTGGCCTGGGCCAATACGATAAGATCGCATTCCCGTGCGTAGACTTGTTGTCCTGAACGGACGGGCCGCGTGATCATCAGACTTTTGCGGGGGGGAGGCGCTTCAGAATTCCATTGGCGGCGCTGAATCCTGGAGCCATCAGTGTTGGCGGCTGGAGAATGCTCGGCGGGATTATTTCTAAGTAATGCGAAACCGGCTTGGGCCGCTGCTTCTCGCGCGTTAATTCGAGCATTGCGCACGCCTATGGGTACGAGGCCATGCTTGATGAGCACGATCTTAAGTGCCGTAAAGTCGAGCAAGCGTTCACCGTCGTCTAGACCCTTAAGGTCAATGACAATCGGCGTATTAGAAAAGAATCCGGGAGCAATTTTGACTTTAGCCGCGAGCTCGCGGGCTATTCGTCCCATATCGGTATCTTGCAGCCGCAATACGCTTAGGGCGGATAGTTCGCCTTTAAGTTCAAAAGCGCGTTTTGGGGCAAAGGCCATGGATGACATAAAGCGGTAATACGGATGAGATGGGAACGGCTAGTTTTGCTTGGGTTATGTTTAGCGTATCTTTCATTTCCTACAAGGCGAGCTTCCTTTTATACAGGTATGAGTGCTGAAAGACAAGGAGGGGAAAATAAAATTCCCTATCTTTTAATCGCTTAATGCCGCAAGCTGGTCAGCTTGATGTTCTGCTACTAATGGATCGATAATCGCATCGAGATTGCCTTGGAGGATTTCATCGAGTTTATAAAGTGTTAAATTAATCCGATGGTCGGTCACCCGGCCTTGGGGGAAGTTATAAGTGCGAATTCGCTCCGAGCGGTCCCCACTACCGATAAGACTACGCCGAGTTGCGGTTTCTTCAGCTACTAGCTTTGCTTCTTCCTCCGATTTTAGCTTAGTCCGTAGCAGGGACATTGCCCGAGCCCGATTCTTATGCTGGGAGCGTTCATCTTGGCACTCTACTACGATCCCGCTAGCAAGGTGGGTTATCCGAATAGCTGAGTCAGTTTTATTGACATGCTGACCCCCGGCTCCGGAAGCACGAAAAGTATCCACACGCAGATCCGCTGGATTAATGTCAATATCATCGATTTCCTCGGCTTCTGGCATGATAGCCACAGTGCAAGCGGAGGTGTGAATACGGCCTTGGGATTCGGTTTGAGGAACCCGTTGGACCCGGTGGCCACCCGATTCGAATTTTAAACGTGAATAGGCGCCTGCACCTACTATTCGGACGATTATTTCTTTATGGCCGCCATGCTCCCCCGGACTATCACCCATGATTTCTGTTCGCCAGCCCCGTTGTTCAGCATAGCGTAAATACATCCGCAGAAGATCGCTAGCGAATAAGGCTGCTTCATCACCGCCTGTGCCAGCGCGAATCTCCAAAAAGATATTACGTTTATCGTTAGGGTCGGAAGGCAGGAGCAGCGTATGCAACTCCCGATCGAGCCGTTCGAGCTTTTTTTCCGCGGCAGCGATTTCTTCCTGGGCCAGGACCCGAAGCTCTGGATCTTGATCTTGGAGAAGCGCCTTACTCTCATTAAGAACGCTTTGGGCTTGTTCAAAGTCCCGAAAACAGCCAATAACGGGTTCAAGCTGGGCATATTCCTGGGACAGCTCGCGGAATTTTTTTTGTGCGCTTGCTATTTCCGGCTCGGCTAATAGGGCAGTGAGTTCTTGCTGCCGTTCGGCCAGGGTTTCTAGCTTGCTGCGAATAGAGTCCTTCATGGACAGATCTCTTTAAGCTTTGAAGTGGTCAACATCGAAAATTTTAAGGGCTGCTTGTAAAGCGAGCTCATCTCCTGTAGCACCCAAGCTCCGTAGTTGCCTTGTGGGCACATGCATGAGCTTGTTAGTTAAATTATGGGCCAGCATTGTCAGGACTTCATTCGGGTCATGGCCCTGGGCCAAGCGGCGGCGGGCTTTTTCTAAAGCTTCCTTGCGTAGTTGATCAGCCTCCTGACGGACAGCGCAGATGACTGGCACGGCATCTTGAGTGCGCACCCAGTCCATGAAGTACTCCACCTGGGTATCAATGATTTCCTCGGCTTGTAAAGCTGCCGCCTGGCGGGAGCGGAGGTTCTCCTGGACGACCTCCTGCAAATCATCCACATTATAAAGGTAGATATCCTGTAGTTCCCCCACCTCAGGTTCGATATCCCGGGGAACGGCAATATCTACCATGAAGATAGGACGGTGTTTACGGATCCGCAAGGCCCGCTCAACGGTGCCTTTGCCGAGGATGGGCAATTGGCTCCCGGTGGAGGAAATCACAATATCCGCCTCTGATAGGTGTTTTGGCATCTCCGCGAGAGGGATGGCATAGCCATTGAATTGGTTGGCTAGTTGGTAAGCTTTGTCAAGATTACGGTTAGCAACAATAATGTGCCCGACCCCATTGGTGAACAAATGGCGCGCCGCCAGTTCGATGGTTTCGCCCGCGCCAATGAGAAAAGCCGTGGTGGATTCCAGATCGCCAAAAATTTGTTTTGCTAGACTGACTGCGGCGAAGGCTACCGATATGGGACTGGTGCCAATTGCTGTATCAGTGCGAACCTGTTTGGCCACATAGAAAGTGTGTTGGAATAAGCGTCCCAATACCCGGCCGATGGTTCCCGCCTCCAGGCCATAGCTATAAGCAGCTTTGATTTGACCTAGAATCTGGGGCTCGCCAAGGACCATGGAATCCAGTCCGCTTGCCACCCGGAGCAGGTGCCGCACTGCGGAGTGATCCGGGTGAGTGTAGAGGCAAGTCTCAAGAATTTTAGGCTCCATGCCGTGATATTGGCGCAGCCATTCGATAACGGCTTCCTGTTGCCCCGGTGCGCAGCCGCAGTAAAGTTCGGTCCGGTTACAAGTGGATAGAATGGCTGCTTCCTTGGCGCCACTGCGATTTACTAGCTCCGTCAACGCAGAAGGAAGACGTTCCGGGGCGAAGGTGATTTGTTCTCGGATAGCAACCGAGGCGGTTTTATGGTTGACACCAAAGGCAAGCAGTTGCATAGGGGCAAAAAAGAGCCGTACTAGCTTAATAGTTATTGGGTTACTCTTAACAGAGCGAATTTTATCATCTAGGCTGTTCGAAATAATTCCTTAATCTGGAACCCAGCATGTCCGCGCTGACTCTCAAACTGAACTAAGTTTAATGGTATTTAGCATTTTTATAGGGGACCTTAAGCTTAAATGTGCGAAAATATCACCCAAGGCGAATTTATATATTACCAAAATAAGGCATATTATTCGTAATTTACCGGAACAAGTCACTCAGGAGTGATGAGATATAGATGAAACAGGCTCCTTTCCGATTAACCGCTGGGTTAGTAGTGTTGCTGCTAGCAGGCTGTGCTACGCAGGAAATGCGCCCAGCGGTTGCCGCTAAGGCTGAAGAGAATACCACGGGACCGGCGACAGCAACGGCAATCCCGGAGACAAGGTATCCAGATGTTGAATTGACCCCTGCCCTGCTGTATCAACTGCTTTCTGCTGACATTGCGGGCCAGCGCGGTCAAATTGGCTATGCGATGGAGGTTTATTTGCAAGCAGCGGGAGAAACTCGCGATCCGCGCCTCGCGGAGCGGGCAACCCGTATCGCCCTCTTTGCTCGGGATATCAGCGCGGCTACCCAGGCAGCCAGGTTATGGGTGAGGGCGGACCCGAGCAATGGGGATGCGCGCCAAGCTTTAGTCTCTTTGCTCCTCGGGCAACAGCAATACAATGAAGCTGAAAATCACCTAGAGCATTTGGTTGCCCTAAGCCCGGAAAGCGGTGAACGTACTTTTTTAAAGATTGCTACCATGTTGGCTGGGAGCGCAGACCCAGAAACAGCATTGGCGTTAATGGGCAATCTATCCGCCTTTCAAGCCAACGATCCAGATGCCCTCTATGGGTATGCTTACCTTGCCTTGCAGCTAAAGCAGTTGGATCTCGCCCTGAGCACGGTAGAGCGGGTAATTATCCAGCGTCCCGAAGCGGATAGGCCCCTGATCATGCGGGCTAGAATTCTCCAGCAGCAGGGGCGGGAGGAAATGGCCCTCGAATCGCTGGAAACGGTGATTGAAAATGAAGAGGCGAGTATTCCTTTACGTTTAGCCTATGGGCAAATGTTGATGGAAGCCGGTCAAGTAGCTAAGGCTGAGCGTTTGTTCGAGCAGCTAGAACAAGCGCAGCCCGAGAATCCAGACGTCCTGTTGGCCCAAGGCTTATTAGCTATGGAACGGTTGGAGTATAAGCCGGCGGAAGACTATTTTCAGCGTTTGCTAAAATTAGGCCAGAATGTAGACCAAGCTCGTTTTTATCTAGGGCGGTTAGCTGAACTACAAAGTAATGCTGGTAAGGCCATTGATTGGTATGCCTCAATTACGGGCGGCAGGTTGATGGTGGATGCCCAGGTTCGCCAGGCGGTAGTGACAGCGCAACAGGGCAATCTACCGGCCGCCCGTCAACATTTGCAATTATTAAGTAGAAAATTCCCCACTCAGGCCGATCGGTTTCAGCTTGCAGAAGGTGAGATTCTTATCAATGCTGGGCGTTATGAGGAGGCGATGAGCCATTATGATAATGCGCTGCACAGCCGCCCAGATGATACTAATTTGCTCTACGCTCGCGCTTTGGTGGCAGAAAACCTAGGCCGGCTGGATATTGCTGAACAGGATTTGCAGCGGGTTATAACCTTAGAGCCGAGTAATGCCGAGGCCCTCAATGCGCTTGGCTATACCTTAGCGGATCGAACGAGACGTCTTGAGGAAGCGCTACGCTATATTTCCCGGGCAATGAGGTTAAAGCCTAATAATGCGTTTATTCTTGATAGTATGGGCTGGGTACATTACCGCTTGGGAAATTACGACAAAGCGGAGAAATATTTGCGGGAGGCGATGGAGCTCCGCAAAGACCCGGAAATCGCGGCCCATTTGGGTGAAGTGCTGTGGGCAAAGGGTGACAGGGAGGGTGCCCGCCAGGTATGGCAACATACGCTTAAAATGAACCAAGGCAATAAAGTGCTTTTGGAAGTTATGCAGCGCTTTCAGGAATGAAGTGGTGCAGACTTTCGATTATACTAATGAGCCTCATCCTGCTTGCGGGCTGTATGCCCCTTCGCCAACCTTCCCCTTCTGCCGATCCTCAGCAAACATGGCAGGAGCGCCAGTTTGCCCTGCAAGAAATTGAAGACTGGAATTTGAGTGGGCGCTTAGCAATCAATGCTATCAAAGAGGCTTGGACGGGTACCTTGCGGTGGACGCAAAGGGGCGATGAATTTAAAAT
Source organism: Nitrosococcus oceani ATCC 19707 (assembly GCF_000012805.1). Classification (GTDB taxonomy): domain Bacteria; phylum Pseudomonadota; class Gammaproteobacteria; order Nitrosococcales; family Nitrosococcaceae; genus Nitrosococcus; species Nitrosococcus oceani. The sequence goes on from NC_007484.1 coordinate 553,948, forward strand.
TCTGTGGCTTTTTCCCCTTGGACAGGGGAGTGTGGAGTTGTATGGTAATCCTGACAGGGTTACTCTTCGTGCCCCTAAGGAGGAACCAATGATCGCAACCTCCGCAGAAGAACTCCTTGGGACTCGCTTGGGGTGGTCCTTGCCCGTGAGTGGCCTGCGTTATTGGCTATTGGGATTGCCGGCACCAGGATTACCTGTAGTCAAGTCGTCCTTAGACTCTTTTGGGCGCTTGCTCCGTTTGTCCCAAGGCGGTTGGCAAATCCGCTATTTGGATTATAAGTGGATTGAAAACTTTGCGCTTCCTGGTAAAATCTTTTTAGAGCATCCAAAACTTCGGTTACGGCTCGTTATCGATCACTGGCAGTTAGGGTAAGCATTTCGTGTTGCTTTGGCCCGCTCCCGCCAAATTAAATTTATTTCTCCATATCATTGGACGCCGTGAAGATGGTTACCATCTGCTCCAAACCGCTTTTCAATTTGTTGATTATTGCGATTGGCTGGAATTTCGGCCTAGTGCAGACGGGCGTATTGAACACTTATCACCCTTACCGGGGGTGCCGGTAGAACACGATCTGGTGTATCGGGCAGCTTTGCTCTTGCAGCAGAGAACGGCCTGCTCCCAGGGAGTAGAAGTCCGGATTCGTAAGCACCTCCCCATGGGCGGCGGGTTGGGTGGTGGAAGCTCGGATGCGGCGACTACCCTGGTGGCTTTAAATCATCTCTGGGAAACGGGGTTATCTATCTCCCAATTAGCTCAATTGGGGTTGGAATTGGGCGCCGATGTGCCGGTATTTATCTATGGCCGCGCGGCTTGGGCGGAAGGGGTGGGAGAGCAGTTGCAGCCCCTTGAGTTACCCGAGCCCTGGTATTTGATCGTTACTCCGGCAGTTCAGGTATCCACCCGTGAGGTATTTATCGCTCCAGAATTGACACGGGATTGCAAACCTATGACAATATCGGGTCTTCTTGCCGGCGAAGGGGAGAATGTGTGCGAGCCTGTGGTGCGGGGGCTCTACCCCGTGGTTGCTGATGCCCTTGATTGGTTGTCCCAGTTTTCACCGGCGAGGATGACAGGTACGGGCAGCAGTATATTTGCGGCGTTCGATGGAAAATCCCAAGCCTTAGCGGCATTAGCATGTATGCCTTCCCACTGGCAAGGTATTGTTGCTAAAGGCTGTAATTATTCGCTATTGTTAGATTGTTTGGAGAAAACGGGCTGCTAACGGTATTTTAGTATTGTTGGGGTGTCGCCAAGAGGTAAGGCACGGGGTTTTGATCCCCGCATTCCCAGGTTCGAATCCTGGCACCCCAGCCATTTTTTGAAATGTTCATTAATATTATTTTTTCTCTTCTCTGAGAGTAACAGTGCTAACACGCACAGGAAAATTCCGTACTTACCCTCCAGGAACTCCCGATACTGGATCTGGTTCTTCATCTCGCTTGGTTATTCTTAGCGGTAATGCCCATGTTCAGCTGTCGAAAGATATTGCTACCTATCTCCATCTTCCCCTGACTAAAGCTCAGGTAAGTCGCTTCAGCGATGGGGAAGTCATGGTAGAGCTGATGGAGCATGTGCGCGGCAAGGATGTCTTTATCATTCAGCCTACCTGCGCACCTACTAATGATAATTTAATGGAATTACTGATCCTGGTGGATGCGGTTCGGCGTTCCTCCGCGGCCCGAATCACCACGGTGATCCCCTATTTTGGTTATTCCCGCCAAGACCGTAGGCCCCGCTCGGCCCGTGTCCCTATCAGCGCCAAAGTCGTTGCTAATATGATTACCGTGGTAGGTGCCGACCGGGTACTGACGGTGGATCTCCATGCGGACCAGATTCAGGGATTTTTCGACTTGCCGGTAGATAATGTCTATGCTTCGCCGGTTCTTCTAGGTGATATTTGGAAGCATGAATATGCTAATTTAATCGTTGTGTCACCTGACGTGGGCGGGGTAGTGAGGGCCCGTGCCTTGGCAAAGCACTTGGAAGCGGAGTTGGCGATTATCGATAAGCGCCGACCTCACCCTAACGAAGCCAAGGTCATGCATATTATTGGTGATGTTGAAGAGCGTACCTGCGTGCTGGTGGATGATTTAGTGGATACGGCGGGCACTTTGTGCGAGGCTGCCCGCGCCCTTAAGCAAAAGGGGGCAGCCAAGGTGATAGCCTATTGCACCCATCCGGTTCTTTCTGGACCAGCGGTAGACAATATCAACAAGTCCATGCTGGATGAGCTGGTGGTAACGGACACCATCCCACTGCATCAAGAGGCGGCTGCTTGTAGTAAAATCCGTCAGCTAAGTATCGCTGAAATGCTGGCCGAGACCGTATACCGGATTAGCGCTGAGGAGTCGGTCAGCTCCCTTTTTGTGGAATAAATGCCCCTTATCGTTGTGCGTTAACCCTGGTCGCGGGGAAGGCGAGAATAACGTATGGGGCGCTTTTGATTCGTCAACAGGAGACTAAAAGACAATGGAAAACCTATTTGAACTCCACGCCGATGTCCGCGTTGAGCAGGGAAAAGGTGCGAGCCGCCGCCTGCGTCGCGCCGGCAAGGTGCCCGCCGTTTTATATGGCGCTGCAAAAGAGCCTATTTCTCTTCTTTTTGATCATAACTTGCTTTTTCGGCATCTAAGCCATGATGCATTTTACTCCCATATCTTAACTATCCATGCGAATGGCAAGGCGGAAAGGGTGGTCCTTAAAGCCTTGCAACGAGATCCGGTTAATCCCAACAAAGTGCTCCACCTGGATTTGCAACGAGTTAGCTCTACCCAAAAGCTGACTATCAAGGTGCCTCTACATTTTATTGGCGATGAGATGGCTCCTGGGGTGAAGCAAGAAGGCGGTACGGTGGCCCGTCTTCTGAACGATATTGAGATTAGTTGCTTGGCTAAAGACTTGCCTGAGTATATCGAAGTTGATTTAGCCGATTTAGGGGTTGGCGAGACGGTCCATCTATCCGATCTGAAGCTCCCCGGGGGGGTTGAGATTCCAGCATTGAAGCTTGGCGAGGATTACGATCAACCGGTGGTCACTATCCATAAGCCCCGGGCTGCTGCCGAGGAAGAAGATACAGGCGCTGAAGGCGACGTTGAAGCCGCTGATGCCGAATAGGCTGACGTTCGTCCCATGGCTACCACCACTTGGTTATTAATTGGACTCGGTAATCCGGGGACGGAATATGCCCAGACTCGTCATAATGCCGGATTTTGGTGGCTAGATGCTTTTGCCAGTGAACTAGGTATTAATTTTAAGCCGGGGGCGAAGTTTTTTGGCGATTATGCCCGTGCCAATTGGCGCGGGCACGATCTCTGGCTGCTTAAGCCAGCGACTTTTATGAACCGAAGTGGCCAGGCGGTGCTTGCCCTCTTGAATTACTACCAAATCCCTCTTGAGCACTTGCTTATTGCCCATGATGATTTGGATTTACCCCCTGGAGTAGCCAAACTAAAGCGCGCTGGGGGCCATGGGGGACATAATGGCCTGCGGGATATTATCAACCGTCTTGGCCGGAGGGATTTTCTCAGGTTGCGTTTAGGGGTGGGCCATCCGGGAAGTGGCCAGGATGTGGTGAGCTACGTGCTAAACCGTCCTTCAAGGGAGGATCGGCAAGCAATTGAAGCGGCCATTGGCGCTGGACTTGAGGTACTGCCCGAGGTACTGGCGGGCGAAATGGAAAAGGCCATGCACCGATTGCACAGCCAAAGCTAGGAACTCATTATTCATGGGATTTAAATGCGGAATCGTGGGTTTGCCCAATGTGGGTAAATCTACTTTGTTTAATGCGCTTACCCAGGCGGGTATCGAGGCTCAGAATTACCCCTTTTGCACCATCGATCCTAATGTGGGTATGGTGCCCATGCCCGATCCAAGACTGGACAAAATCGCCGCCATTGTCCGTCCTCAACAGGTGCTTCCCACCACCATGATGTTTGTGGATATTGCCGGTCTGGTTGCGGGTGCTTCCCAGGGAGAAGGGCTTGGTAATCAGTTCCTCGCCCATATCCGCGAGACGGAAGCTATTGCCCATGTGGTGCGCTGTTTTGAAGACCAAAATGTCATTCATGTAGCCGGGCAGATCGATCCCTTGGGGGATATAGAGGTTATCGACACTGAGCTGGCCCTGGCGGATCTAGAAACGGTAGAAAAGGCTTTATCCCGTGCAACCCGGGCGGCAAAAGCGGATAAGGACGCCCTTGTCCTCAAAAGTTTGTTGGAGAAGGTGCGGGAGCACCTGAATGAGGGTAAATCAGTCCGGACCCTGGTGCTTGACCCGGAGGAGTGGAAAGAATTGCAATCCCTGCATTTACTCACCTCCAAGCCCGTCCTTTACATTGCTAATGTGGCTGAGGATGGCTTTGAGAACAATCCTTGGCTCAAGGCGCTAGAGGAATTCGCGGCAAGGGAAAGGGCCGAGGTCGTTCCCGTGTGTGCTGCTATTGAAGCGGAGCTGTCTCAATTGGATGATGCTGAAAGGGAAGAATTTTTGGCGGAGTTGGGCATTGAGGAGCCTGGTTTGAACCGGGTCATTCGTGCCGGTTATAAACTGCTGGGCTTGCAAACTTTTTTTACCGCTGGCCCGAAAGAAGTTCGTGCTTGGACGGTTCCCATTGGTGCAACAGCCCCCCAGGCTGCTGGAGTTATTCATACTGACTTTGAAAAAGGCTTCATTCGGGCGGAGGTTATCTCCTATGAAGACTTTATTGCTTGCCAGGGGGAGCAAGGCGCCAAGGAAGCGGGTAAATGGCGTCTTGAAGGAAAGGACTACGTAGTTCAGGATGGCGATGTCGTGCATTTTCGCTTCAATGTATAATGATTGCTCTTCTGGACAATTTACTGCTAGATAACGTAAAATATTTTTTTCATCTTGAAGTCGTGTTTTTAGATACGGACGACTCTCATCGCAAATTTCAAAGCTTTTTGGCTATGTAGCTCAGTTGGTTAGAGCGCGGCACTCATAATGCTGAGGTCGGTGGTTCGAATCCACCCATAGCCACCAAATACCCATCCAGGAAAATAGAAAGAAGTCCGGAAAGCTATTGTATTTACTAGCTTTTGGCTTTTTTTATTGCCCAAGGCGGTCTTAAGGAGGTTATTGCTATCTCACGGTAACCTTAGCGGTATCCCAACGACCGTCAGAGCGCCAGCATTGGTGCTCACTGCAAGCGAAATCATAGTGCTTTTGATCTGGTAATTTCCTCCCGAAAGATGCCCACGACAGAATGGCGTAATCAGGGCTTGTTCAAAACGAGCTAACCCCCCATCCGTGGACGCCTCCAGTCTTGTTGGTATTGAGCGGACAACCATTTCCTGTATTAGCACCTAGTACCCGCGCTTAGGCGCACAATACAGAGTCTAAGCATGCTATATTATATATGCAAAATACATATTATACGCTTAATGCCAGCGCGTACTTCTATCGGAATCCTGAAGTCACTAGCTGCAAGAGGCCCATTGCAGCTTACTGAGAGGGGAGATAAAAGAAAATTTCAGTCCTCCAGGCAGGGCAATTAAACGAATTTTACTAGGGGATTATTCCCACAATACGTTAGCGTAGGTTTTCGCACCTATGCTCCCTAAACTCGAAACTGCATTTTATGCAGCATTCCTGAGTTTAATAACCAGAGGGATTTTTATGATAAAAAAATATTTAAAAGCTACTCTCCTTTTTTTATTTTCTGGATTGCTGATCATAACTTACAGTACCCCCAAGGCTTCGGAACATAAAGATTTCTTCAGGCAAATTCTGGAACAGAAAAAGCTCTTTCTACATGCCCCTGACTCTCTTCCCCTTGAATTCCGATCAACCCATGATCGCCACATCCTCGGCAACATGCGGGTAATGATCTTAGAGGGCCGGGAAACCTTCCGGTTTGATACCTTCGGCAATGAGCTATTTTGGGGTAAAACCTTAAGGCTTCATGAAGCGATTAAGGGCGCAAGTTTAGGGGGCGAGGGGCCAGGACTAACCCCTTCTCAAGCACTCGCCCTAGGATTGAAAGTTGATGTAAAGGCCCTCCCGTTTAGTTTTCAAAGAGATTTAAGGCGAGGACGTGTTGATCTAGAAGATCCGGTGAATACGGTGGAATTGCTTAGGCTGAATGCCGTGGTAGGTTTGACCGGTTTCTTTGATAGCCAAGAAAATTTGACGGCTGTGGGAGTTCAGTGCGCTTTATGTCATTCCTTGGTGGATGATTCATTGGCGCCGGGTATTGGGCATCGGCTGGATGGGTGGGCTAACCGGGATCTCAATATAGGGCAAATTATTGCCTTAGCACCCAATTTGCAACCCTTTGTCGATCTTTTGCAAATTGTCGATAGCAGTATCGATGCAGACACGGTAAGGGCAGTGCTAAATTCTTGGGGAGCAGGTAAATTTGATGCCCAACTGTTCCTGGATGGCAAGGCATTCAATCCTGAACGAACTGATCCCAAAACGGGCGAACCAGCATCAGCCGCCACCATGCTCCCTTCTGTTTTTGGTCTTGCCGGGGTAAACTTGCACACCTGGACAGGATGGGGATCGGTTCCCCATTGGAATGCCTTTGTCGCCACTTTAGAGATGCAGGGAAAAGGAAGGTTTTTTGATCCCCGGTTAAATAACCCCGAGCAGTTTCCTATTGCCGCGGCAATGGGCTTTGGAAATTTAAATGAGCATATCGATCCGGAAGAAGATCGGATTACCTCAAAACTCCCGGCCCTGCATTTCTATCAACTTTCCCTTCCCGCACCCAAGCCTAATCAAGGCGATTTCAACTCGGCAGCAGCGGAACGGGGACATGCACTCTTCAAAGTAAATTGCAATCGCTGTCACACTGAACCTCTTTTTACCGAACCGGGCTGGAATATGCATCCTCCTCAAGAGATCGGCATTGATGCTTTCCAGGCCAACAGGAGCCCCGATAAGGCTTACCGCACACCCCCCCTCTCGGGCATCTTTGTACGGGAGAAAGGTCTTTTCATAAAAGACGAAAACAAAGGCCAATTCTTCCATGACGGCCGCTTCTCAACCTTGCTAGAAGTTATCAACCATTACGATAATTTTCTGAGTTTAGGTCTCAACGAAAATGAAAAGGAAGACTTAGTAGAATACCTAAAATCGCTTTAACGCCTGATTTAAAAATAGCAGGCACAAGTGTAGTGACTTACAAACTCCAACGAATTAGGGGAGAGGTGTACAATCCGCATGGAGCGCTTACCTTTCCAAGTGGAACGGCAAACGCCCCATGCGGGTTTAGATTTCTATCGATTTAACTTACCTCGCGGAATTTTCCATCCCTAGCACCATTGCGTAGCTTTGGTGTTTGGGTGGAGATGAATAGCGAAGCGAGCGTTGTTCGCTAATCTTTCGCTCTTTCCTGTTTTTTGATGTATTCCCTCAATACTTCGAGCGGCACTGCTCCAGCGGTTATCAGGCAATAAGCTCTAGTCCATAGAACAGGTTTCCAGTAGAAGTTGAGTAGATACTCATTGAACTCTTTTCGGATCAACCTACTGGTGACCGTTTCTAGGCTATTGATGAATTTGCTCGGCATTATATTGGGGTGCATATCCAGAAGTAGATGAACATGGTCAGCTTCGCCGCCAAACTCATCGAGGGCTATTCCCCACTTGGCACATTGCTCTTGGCATATCACTTCTAACCGCTGAAGCATGGCTTGCGTAAAACATTGTCGCCTGTATTGAGTCATCAACACCAATCAGCATGACGATGAGAGCCTACAAGTTCAGGATTTATCCTAATGCTGAGCAGACAATACTTCTGGCTAAGCACTTCGGGTGTGCTCGATTTGTTTATAACTGGGCTTTATCAGAGAAGAAAAAGCATGACGAAGCGAGCGGGAAAAGTCTCTCTAAACGAGCCTTTCAGGACGCTTTAGTTGCCAGTAAAAAAGCGGATAAAGGCTGGCTCAATGAAGTCAATAGCCAAAGTCTTTTGGCCTTGCTCAATCACTTAGATAAAGCCTTTTCCAATTTTTCCAAAGGATTAGCTAAATTTCCCCGCTTCAAAAGCAAGTAGGCGGGTCGTCAGTCCTTCCAATGCCCGCAACCTACTCAGGTTGACCATGAAAACGCGATATTCATCTACCTAAACTCAAAGGTATCAAGGCCAAGCTACACCGTAATTTTACGGGCAAGATAAAAACAGTCACCGTTACTCGCAGCGCATCCAACAAATACCTTGCAAGCGTACTGATTGATGAGGCTACACAGGTACCTATCCCGGCCACGATTGAAGTCAGTCAAACGCTGGGGCTTGAGCATCTATTGATTGATAGCGAAGGGCGTAGAGTTGATAACCCACGGTATCACCGACAAGCCTTGAAAAGGCTGGCAATTGAGCAAAGAAAATTGGCACGTCAGCAAAAAGGCTCAAGCAATAGAACCCAGCAAAGACGAAGGGTTGCTAGGGTTCATGGGCGGGTAGTCAACCAGAGAAACAATTTCATTCACCCAATCACAGCAAGGTTGGTTGGCAAAGGCCAGGCAACTACCTTTGCCGTTGAAGATTTGAATGTCAAAGGCATGGTAAAGAACCGCAAACGATCTAGGGCTATTCAAGATGTCGGCTGGGGAATGTTTTTGACAACGCTTGAATATAAGTGTCGTTGGAATGGAAAAAATCTTATTCGCATCGCTCGATTCGAGCCTAGCTCAAAACTTTGTAATCGCTGTGGTTATAAAGCGTCCATTATGCCACTGTCAGTACGTCAGTGGTGCTGTCCTGCGTGTCAATCGGTTAATGGCCGCGATATCAACGCAGCAAAAAATATAAGAGATTTCGCTTTAGCTGATGTGCTGGGACACAGCGCTTGTATCAAGAGTTCCCCTGCGACAACACCTATCAGCGTAGGTATCACAGCGAAAGGTGCCGAACATTTAGCTCGTCACGGGTCGCAAGAAGCCCCTGCTAGAGCCGATAAATCGGCTTAGTAGCAGGGGTATGTCACTAGCTGCTTCAAGATCGCAGGATAGTAGAGGCGGAGTATGAATTGGGCCTTTTAAAATCTTTGACCTGGCGTGTAACAAAATATTATTTTCTGGCTAGCTTTCAGAGTCATCTGGGCTAAAGCTGATGATGGTATCTCCCGTTTCAGGAGGATTCAAACCAGCAAGGGGATAAAAGGTAAGCTGGCCGTTTTTAGTTACCACCGCGATTAATATCAATTCCTGGGGACGATCCTGAAGATAATCCTCATAGGTATACTCTTCCGTGAGTTGTGTGCTGCGAAATTCCCAGCCATGGTAGTAGTGACGCATGAAATCCTCATATTGAGTATTTTCGTCAAAGGCGATTCTCCCTCGCGCCGAGCGGGCAAAGGTTTTATCCTTTTCGCTGGAATTTGCTATGGAAGGCAACTGGAAGACATGATTTTGACCTAGTTGCGGCGCGAAGCGGGTACACACAAGGGCATTGTAGGCGTCATTGGCGGTGACGGCCAGCACATAGCTGATGGCATTGAGTTCAAGAGAAGTTTCCGCAATTTCAGATAATATTTGTCCCCGGTATATCTCCAAATTCGATAGGCGCGCAGCCCGTAAGTGATGCCATGAAGTGTCGTTTACAATCACGGGAATGCCTAGTTTTTTAAGCGAGCGGGCTAGATCGACTGACCAGGGAGTAGCGCCTACGATAAGTACCCCGTTGGGATTATGAGCGGCGAGACCTAGAAGACGTCCTAGCCCCGCCATGGTGAGACCGTGCAGAATGACGGTAGCGGCGATCAGCGCAAAGACTAACGGCAGGAGTTGATCGGCGCCTTTAAAACCTTGCTGGATAAGAGGGAAGGCCAGTAAACCCGCCATTGAAGCGGCGACAATGCCTCGGGGAGCAATCCAGGCGATGAGCAATCTTTCCCGCCACTTTATCCCCGTTCCTAAAGTGGCAAGATAGACGGAAAGAGGCCGCACGAAAAAGATAGCGATGCCCAGCAAGGCAAGGCTGTGCCAATCTAGTCTGGCGAGCGTTTCAAGCTCGATGTTGGCGCTCAACACGATAAAGAGCGTTGAAACAAGGATAAGGGTGATATGTTCCTTGAAACGGCGCAGTTCTTCAATGTTACGCAGCCGTTGGTTGGCGACGACGACGCCTGCCACGGTAACGGCTAGCAGCCCCGCTTCTTCTTGGACGGCATTGATGGCGACATAGAGCAAGAGTACGGCGCCAAGCATCACCGGAGATTTCAGGAATTCCGGGACATGCCCCCGGTGAAAGGCCCAACTTAACAAGTAGCCAAAGCCGATACCTGCGCTGGTAGCAGCGAGCAAGCCTAGGCCAAGGTTGCCTAGCGCCGCAAGTATCCCGTGCTCAGGGGACTCCATTACCCAGTACCACACGGCCCAATACTGGAAGACTAAAATGGCAAGCAAGGCGCCTAGTGGATCATTAATAATTCCCTCCCATTTAAGCAGCGCCGCCGTACGGCGCTGAAGGCGGGCAAATTTCAACAGCGGCATAAGCACTGTAGGACCCGTGACTACACTGATGGCGCCGAAGAGGGTAGCTATTGGCCAAGAGAGGCCCGCGATAAAGTGCGCTGCTGCTGTATTGAGGGTCCAGGTTAAAAATAATCCCAAGCTGACTAAACGCCTTACATCGACGCCAGCTTCTTTGTATTCATGCCACTGAAGGTTAAGTCCGCCTTCGAATAAAATGATGGCCACGGAGAGAGCTATTAAAGGAGGGAGGATATGGCCGAAAGTTTGCTCCGGATCGAGCCAGCCTAAGACCGGTCCAAGCGCGAAACCAGCCATTAACAGCAGCACAATAGCCGGGACTTGAAAGCGCCATGCTAGCCACTGGATGCTAACCCCAAGCACGACAATAAACGAAAAAATGAGGATTAGATCAGATTCCATAAAATGTTGTTTGGTAGAAACATAGAGGTAAGGATAGCAGGCTATTGAGTCTTGTCCCTATCCGCGGCGTTAACTATCCTCAAGCTATGAAGTTTCTCTGGTCGTGTTTTAGATTAGGAGAATTGAGTAGATTGACACTGGGCAAAAGCCTAGCAGTTCATCCAATAAACTCAAGGAAGAAAAAACAGGCGCTTTCCAGGGCGCTTATTCCTGTGTATTTCACCTGATACACCCTGTTAGGCGAATGGCGCGCCACAGGATGGGCCTCTCCAAAGTCCGCCAATTGGTATGGTATCGCCATTGGACTGTCTGTTAAACGATAGGGAGCTAGTATGCAGGCGTAAAGTTGTTATCTCAGAGATGGAACACCGCCGTTTCTCTTAGTCCATAATGGTTATTAGGATGGAAGCAATTCTTGGGAGGAGACTGGAGAACCAGGGTGGTGACGTGGGCCAGGTACAGGCAATTCCACGGCCGGCCTGCGCACATATAATCAGCCGGTGGGGAATGGGGTCAGGGTTGTCCGCTAAGCGATGAAATAGAGGAGGGAATCAATTGTGGGGGCGAGCAGCCAGACTATTTTTACTTAGCCCATAGGGCAGATAGGCGTGGGGGATATGCCACATACCGGCGGCCGAGCAGAAGTATCTCACGCCGTGGGCGTCGGGCCGATCCTTAGGAGGAGGCGATGCAATGAGAGGCGTTATTATAACTGCTCTGCTAACATTGATATTTTTATTTTGGCTGGCGGGGGGGCTTTACGGTTTTTTAAAAACCAAAAATAAGTCGCCAGAGGCCAAGCGAACGGTGGCCTATATTCTTGGATATCCCTTGCTGGCGGTTTATGTGGCGAGTGATGGCTTACCGCCGGCCGCAATCGTCTTCCCTGTTGGCCTGGGAGGCGTGTTTTGGCTATTGGCTGGTATGCACCTACAGAAAGTTTTAGAAGGTGAGTACCCACCCACGCCTGGGACATTTATTGGACTTTCCATAAAGTATTGCCTTGGCGGCGTCCTCGGCGCATTTCTTCTGGGCGCTTTGCTTCAATACGCCGGGCTGTTTTAGGTGCCGTTTGGGGTAAGATAGCAATGCCCTCCTTTGTGGATTGAACGACCATCATCGGATTGAGTTTATAGTAGGGCTTTAGCGCAAATTTTCGAAAAAGCTCAATAAAGGCAAGTCGATCAGTTTAGAAATATCAAAATTACTTTGCCTATGATGTGCGTATTTGCTAAAGCTAATGGGGGCTGGCAAAATTAATAATTATTTGATATAGGGATAAAAATAAGTATTAGTCAATAGCTGATTGCGTATGATAAGGCGCAGGTTGATCAGTTTATTTTATGTTGGGCGTAAACATGACGAATACAGCGAACGAAGTGGAGTGCGCTTACTGTGGCGCCGTGCTTCCAGATGGACACACGTCGCCTTGCCCCCAGTGCGGAAAGAAGGGACGGAAAATCTCGGTCAGCGTAGCCGAAGAAATCAACGTTGCCGAGAAGGTGACATGGGAGAAGCGACGAGAGTTTTATGAAAAGCATCCGCTGGCATGGGCGACGGTCATCGCTATAACAATTGGCGCACCATTTCTCGGTTTATTCTTGGCGGGGTGGGCTGGGGTGATCGCCGGCTTGGCGCTAGGCGGTATCGCATATTGGATTGGTCCGATTGCGGTCACGAAAGTAAGAGAGATTGAGCGGGGTGGTTAATTCTCGCCCAACAAGTCGCTCCAGCCGACCGTCAAACCGCTGCGCGGCTCGCCGTCGGCTGAGCTTCGGCGTTGGGCTTTTTGGCAGCAGTGTTTTCTCTATAACCATTTAATATCCCGAGATTTAAATTAAAAATGAGATTTTTTGATTATGATAAAATGATTACAAAGTTTGGGGTGCATCGTGATGAGTCAAATTATAAATCTGGAATTAAGTAACAGTACATTTGAAGCTATTCAAAAAAAAGCTAAAGAAGCCGGCCTATCGCCATCCAATTTAATAAAAGAGCTACTAGAGAAAAAATATCATTCTAAAGTGATGTCTGAAGAGGGTAAGGATAAAGCGCGTTCTAATTTTGAACGCCATTTTGGTGGGTTTGATTTAGGTTATTCAATGGGAGCGGATAACGAAGATATTGATAAAGAGTTGGCAAATTCGTATATGGATAGTAATGGGGCGGGTTAATGTTACTGGACACTTCTGGCCTTTACTGTTTACTTCACAAAGCAGAATTTTTTCATAAGCAAGCGTGTGAATTTTACTACTCTGCTCAGAGGCGAGTGACAAATAATTATGTTTTAGACGAGTTTATTGCACTGGCTAGTGTGCGCCGACTCCCTCGGGAAAAATCTTTAGCGTTCGTCACCGATTTATTAAACAATCCTGATATTCAGGTGATTTGGATAGATGAATCACTAAATAACGAAGCGTTAACTTTGCTGCATGCACGAAAAGATAAAGGTTATTCTTTACGTGATGCCGTCAGTTTTATAATTATGCGCCAAAAAAACATTGATGAAGCATTGACGACAGACATCACTTTGAACAGGAAGGTTTTCGGCGGCTTCTTATTTAGCGTAATAGTAGCGAAAGGGTACAGCCTAACAGGGCGCTGTAGAGAACATTTGACAAAGTGCGCCAACCTGCGTTCCGCGTAGAACAGGCGTGTTTGTCAAATACCGCTGAGCTTGGTCGTTAAGTTTTTAGGAATTTTGTAATGGCAAAAGATTGGAAAGAATTAACCACTGACGAGCTTCTAAACTTTAACGGACCCGAGACAGCGGAGATAGCTCGGTTTGAGAGAATTATGCAGCAACGCACTGCGGAGTCTCTCAGAGAATTTCAGTCCGAGCTATCGAATACCGCTAATCATATAAATCAATCCACGGATCGGATAGTCGGAGTTGGTAATAGGTTGATTAAAACAATTGAAGCACAAGGAGAGGCTCAAAAGAAACATCAGCGATCAATCGTCTGGCTCACAGTTGTAATTGCGGTCGCTACTGTGGCTTATGTAATTATCACCTGGTTCTCAGTACAAACGATGCAAGAAGCCAATGATATTCAGCGCAAATCAGCCAACATTGAGCGGTCCGGGAATACAAAAACCTAACAAATCGTTGGAGACGGACGTTTGTTCCGCAGGCTGCGCCCGCTCTAAAAACGCTGCTCAACTCCCCGATTAGTCCTTAAGCTGTTTGTAGGAGCCCAGATGGCCTTCTATGATGAATTGAACGACGAGAGCAACTTCGTTGCTTCATTTACAAGTAATTCGAAGGGAGACTTTGGCGTTTTCGCCAAGGGATACCGGCTCGGCGCGGAGCGGCTCGCCGAATCTCTTACCAGTGCGCACAGGTTTGCAGACTATGAGGCGTATCCGGTCGTCTTCTTATATCGGCACGCCCTTGAGCTTTCGCTCAAACATATTATTTACAGCGCTGCCCTGATTAGCGCATTTCAATTCTCCCCTAGTGCAGACGGCCGTCTTAAGAACGATCATCGTCTCCCGCCCTTAGCATCAGGAGTCGCTCAAGTGTTAGAGCTTCTGTTCCCAAAGGAAGGCTCCCTTGGGCTGCTGATGCGCGAAATCTCTGAAATCTGCGATGATTGGCGCAATCTTGATCCGCATTCTTATGCGTACCGCTATCCGATCGACATTCAAGGTAAACCTTCGACGAGGCAACACCAAGTCGTAAATCTTCGAAGCCTTGCTTTCCGTATGTCTACGGTCCTTGAATCATTGGAGACCGTTCACTTCGGCCTCAACATAGAGACTGATAAGGCACAGGAGATCTATGAGACAGTTCAGCAGATTATTGTGTCTATATCGCATCCCACTGACACTGAAAGTGAAGGCTAACAAGGGCATACAGGCGACGGCAAACAGCATCCGCTCGTTCCCCGCTCCCGCTGTCTGCCATTCCTGGTACTTATCGTTAGGTTTCTTGGTAACCAAGACTCTTTTTTGAGGGTTGTAATGAGATGATCCAGAACGTAAGGTAGATACTGCCAGCCGATATCGTATTCGCATACGACTTCTCTGTATTCTCTCCGGCAATCAAATGACGAATGGCGCTATGCTTTCATGGACGATGACGAGTTTCGAGAATCGCTGAAAGGAGACCCTGTACAGGCGGCGGAAATCTATTGGAAGGAAATGCTGTATAGGGCGCACATCGTTTGTTTGGTATCAGCGTTCAAAACACTGCGTTGGATCGAAGCACTCGATTCAACTTTCGAGAACTACTATGGTTTTTGCACGTCGTTGCGCGGGCTAATTGAATCTTGTTCCGACGCATTCTATACCCTGCGGTCAACTCCGCTAACGCTAGCGCGAGACTTCTTTGTGATAAAGGAGCAGATCAACCGACGGTCTGGTGTGATTACGCTTCATGAGAATCTTGAAGGGCTGTTACTTCATTATATCCAGGCGACAAGACTGAGTCCGTCTCAAAAGAGGCAATATCCTGACTCGTTCAGCGCAAAATCCGTCAGGGACTATTTGTCCACGATGGATAATGAGAAACTGGATCATTTATATCAATGGCTGTGTGGTATTGCGCACCCCGCATACGAATCCACAAGGATCTTCCTTTTTTGTTATGAAGGGCAAACTATTGTATGCAACGATAGTTACGAGATGGAAAGAGTGTTGATCAGGGATATTCTACAAGCCTATGCACCTGCGCTTACAAAAATGATACGGACTTACATGAATAACCTGATTTCTATATTTATGTTGCTAAACGAGTTCGAAATCGAAAACATCGTTACCACGGTAGATAATGAGTCAGAGTTCAAGGAAACAGCGATATGGGCAGAAGTTCAACAATACATATACGAGTCGGAGTTTCTGTATCGACATGGTCACTACGAACAAAAAACATAACAATGGGTTCAGTTCATAATAATGAACTTGTGTGAAGTAGAGGTTGGGTAAACTATGACTGTGAACTACAGAGATAGAATAACATTGGAACCGGGTAAGAGGTCCGGGAAGCCATGCGTAAGGGGTCTTCGGATAATGGTTTACGATGTGTTGGGGTCCTCGCCTCAGGAATGAGCGTTGATGAAATCCTTGCTGATTTCCCGGACTTGGAGCGGGAAGATATACTGGCTTGTTTAGCCTATGCGGCCGATCCGCGCCATAGCATTGTTCCCAAGTCAGCATAGAAGATCCTGCTGGATCAAAATTTATCGCCGAAACTATGCGATAGACTGGCTCCTGATTATGAAGCAATTCACGTCCGTAATATTGGTACGGGTTCAGCGAGTGATGTCGAAATATGGAATTATGCGGCGAAAAATAACTACTCTATAGTTGCTAAGAATGAAGTTTTTAACGGCTTGTCACAAGTAAAGGGATTTCCTCCGCATGTTATATGGGTGCGATTGGATAATTTTTCTACAAATAATGTCTTGAATATGTTAAAGAATAATCATTCGGCTATAGTTCAGATAATTGAGAGTGCTGAAGCCAGTATAATAAGGCAAGCGACGGCTGCCGGGAACAGCCAAGCGAGACTTAGCCGTAAACTCTAAAATGTTTATCTAAAGGAGCCATCTACTCTATATGCCACAATTCCTGCTAGGTCTCGCGTTATTCTTCGGCATGCATTCTATATCCATCGTAGCCTTGCCGCTACGTGATCAATTGGCGGCAAAAAGCGAAATCGGATGGAAAATACTGTATGGCAGTGTCTCTCTCATTGGGATTATTCTCATATCAAGGGGTTACGTGGACCTAAGACAGGCACCCACTTTACTTTACGTATCACCTATTTGGTTGCATCATGTAGTTACCATTCTTTTGCTGCCAACATTCATTCTTTTTCTTGCGCCATACTTTCCTGGGCGAATTAATAACACTGTAAAACATCCGCAGCTTGTCGCTGTGATGATTTGGGCCGTGGCGCACTTATTGGTAAACGGCACGTTAGCCGACCTATTGTTGTTCGGGTCGTTCTTGCTGTGGGCCATCGTAGATCGTATCTCGATGATGAATCGAGCTACCCGCTCAGTACCCAGTGTGCCTCAATCGAAAGCAAACGACATTATCGTGGTTGTGGTTGGCTTGGCTGTATATGCGGCAATCGTTTTCTGGCTTCATGAAACGCTGCTAGGCGTGAAGCCGCTCATCTAGGTACTTTGCCAAATTGGAACCATTCCGGTCCGGGGTACTACCCAATTTCGACCCGACAGGCGCGAAAATAGGTTTAGCATTTTTTCTTAAGGAGAAAACAATGTCAGAAACTGTAAGTAATATTCTCATAGAAGCCATTAACGATGAGTACAAGGCACGTGCAACATATCGCCATGTCATTCGTAAGTTCGGTGAAATACGCCCCTTCATTAATATCGTAGAAGCGGAAAGCCGACATATCGAAGCATTGTTACCTTTGTTTCATAAATATGGTGTTGCTGTTCCAGGAGATAATTGGGCTTCACGAATTGAAGCGCCTTTATCTGTTCTGGAAGCCTGTCAGATAGGAGTCGAAGCGGAAATCGAAAACGCAAACATGTACGATAGGTTGCTTGAATCGACAGCAGATTATCCAGACGTTCGGAGGGTGCTCGTCCAATTACAAAGAGCATCAATTGATAATCACCTTCCTGCTTTTCGCCGATGCGTTGAAAGAGGCGGAAGTCCGGGGCAAGGTTGGCAACACGGCCATCGCCACGATGCCTGAGGACAACTAAAAAATCATCGGCGGTGATGACATGGCATGATAGCTCGGTCCAGTGTCAGTTTATGGCAACCGGCTGCTACTCGCGTCGGAATTTGTCAAAGCAACGCCTATGTTAGCATTCGATCAACCGAACAGTTCTTTTAACTGGAGGGGTCTTACCTTTGCGATGACAGGCTGGTGGGAGGCTGGGAAGTAATAAGGCGCGCGGAGGTTGCTACCCAGGTGAGAGTCTTGCGTGCTAAGTCGTGGCTAGCCCGAAGCACTTGTCGGGGGGGAATGGCCGAGGCAATGGCTAGCCTGGAAACGTGGTAGCAAGCAACCGGTCCAATACTACATTGAAATCAAAAGGAGCTGATCATGTCGTCACATTCCGGGGTTCAGGTAAAGTTAGCGGACGTTCATCTCTGTTGCCAAGGCTGCGTGGATGCGGTTAATACCGCGCTCATGAGCGTGGATGGCGTAGATTCTGGTTGCGACAGGGAGAAGGGGACCGTGACGTTCACAGCCAACGACGCCACCACGGCTCGGATGGCGCTTGATGCGCTTGCTGCTGCTGGCTTTTATGGCAAATCCGACAATACTCAACTGACGATGCGGGCCGTGGGCGACCTTCCCGAGGGCAAGGTTAATAGTCTGAAGGTCTCAGGTATCCATAATTGTTGTGCGCCGTGCTGCGAGGCGATTAAAGGAGCAATCGCGACTGTGGACGGCGTATCGGGTGACACGGCTAAACCGAGGGCGACGACCTTTGAGGTCACTGGCAATTTCTCTGCCGCCGCTCTCATAAAGGCATTCAACGCCGCCGGCTTCAGCGCGCGGGTCGAATAATGAATAGCTGCATGCGCGGGTAGAGGTGTCTCGCTGCTTACTGTCGGAGCAAGTGCGGCCAACCAGATCTCACCACGGATCACCACACCAGATGCTTATCATTTTCATTGACAAATTCGGACCAAACTAAGTCATCGCCTCCCACGCCAGCTAATTTTAGACTGGCTTCTGCCATATGATCGGGAAAGTGCCAGGTAGCCGTATAATGGCTGATATAGAGTTGTTAGGGTTAGGAAAAGACAATGGCATACACGCTTCTCAAGTTCGTCCATTTACTTGGAGCTATCCTCATCGGAGCGGGTTTGATCGGCGTGTGGATGTCCGATCTGAGATCACGACAGCTTCGTGAGCTTAATGTGTTTGCAGAGGCTGTTCGAAATATAGCGGTGTTCTACGATGGGGTGGTGGTACCGGGAGCCTTGCTTCTTTTGATCTCTGGTAGCTGGATGATCGTTAAATTTTACGGCGGTTGGGATTTTGTGAAGATTTCCTGGCTGCTCGGGATGGTAGTACTTTTCGCCTTCGAATTTATTGAAGAAAATACGGTGACCCGTCTCTATTTCATGCGGCTGCGGTGGGTCACCAGAGATGCACTACAGAGGGGTGCGATTACGTCGGAACTCGAGAAGGTTCGAGGCGAAGGTATTCCTACATTTACGCATTTTCTTGATTTGCCCATTCTCTTTCTGATAGTGGCGCTCGGCGTTATCAGACCCGCAAGCTGGACACTATTCATTGTCGGCGGTATTTTTGCTATTGCTATCGCAACGGCACTGACGTTGTATATCCCGAAATTATACCCATGGGGTGAAGAAGCAAAAGAAGCGCCCTAATAAATTTATCAAGACTGAAGCGGAAAGGCGCACTGACGCTTTTACGTATGGTGGGTGTGGGGCGAGGAGTTTTACTGACCCCCGTCCTATCTTCAGATTTATAGATGAGAAGAAAGAAGGTAAGAGGCGGCAGTCCATTGCCACTAAATAATATCCATTTAAATTTAATAATTTTGGTAGGCGTTGAACGGTTTTGACTGGCCTGCTTCATTAAATTGAAGAACATGGAAAGGATCTTTTCTTGCCCCCATTTCCATGCCTGGCGTGCCTACTGGCATGGCGGGAACCGTCAGGCCCGTTATTTTAGATTTCTCCATGAGGAGGCGTTTGATATCGTCGGCGGGAACATGGCCTTCAATGACATAACCATCGATAATGGCCGTATGGCAGGAAGCCAGCTCCCGGGGAACACCATATTGTTGCTTTAGGGTTTGCATATTGTCGGTGGTAATATCTTTAACAGTGAAGTGGTGTTGTTCCAGATGTTCGACCCATTTCTTACAGCAGCCGCAGGTAGGACTGCGATAGACCGTGATATTGGAGGGGCCGAAGTAGGAGACCTGGGCCTTGTCCCATACGCTTTCCTCAGCATGGGAAGAGATGACCGGTAAAACTAATAGCAGACCTAGGCTAAGCTGATAGATTAATCGCATTTATTTGCTCCAAAAGATAGTTTATCGGAATTCGAACCCGCAATCCCCATTGCACAAAGCGAAGAAGGGGGTGACATAGTCCGTCCAGTAGTAGGTTTCATGGATTTTCAGAAGGAAGTATGCGGAATAACCGCATTTTCTAACCCATAGACTCACCAATAAGACAACCCAAGATACGGGAAATTCCCCCTTGCCCTATAGAAAATCTCCACTGGGAACTGGGATTATGCTCCCGCCAAGCGATCGATGATTTTGAAACCGGCCACATAAGTCCCTACGGCGCTGCCGAGGGTGCTGAGTAAAAATACCAGCAGAATCCGAGTAACGCGGTTGCGCCACCAACCTTTGATATGGACGGTTTCCTGCCGGAGGCGGCTGAAATCTCCCACGGTAGGCCGGCGGAGAAATGTTTCAATCGCGGCGGTGACCATACCTGCCCCGATGGTGGGGTTTAGAGAAGTCAAAGGCGCGGCGGCGAATGCGCCTACGATGGTTAGAGGGTGAGCGCCAGCGATGAGGGCTCCCAAGGCAGCCAGGCCACCGTTGATTAAAATCCAGTCTATAATCAACTGCCAGCCCAGTTCGGGACTACGGTAAAAACCAAAGATGAAGCCAACCAACACCAGAACCACGATCAACCAGGGGATAATTTTAGGCCAACGGCTCGGGGGGGGGATCTGATCCAGTTCGGTGATAGTTTTTTTCGCGGGTGTAGCGTCGTCTTGCTCTAGGTAACGGGTCACACCCCGGAGATGTCCCGCCCCGATAACCCCTAAGAGATGACGGTATTCATTCTGATTGATTTCTTCCCGGAGGCGGGCTGCCATGTAGCGGTCCCGCTCGTCGATGAGAGGTAAGTAGAGATTTTCCGCTTCCATTGCAAACTGGGAGAAGGTCGTTTCCAGGACGTCTCCCTCCTTAAGGCGTTCTACTTCTTCTTCGCTGACTGTATCCCGGGATATTAGGCTGGCAAACAGACCGCCGATCAAATTAAAGCGTTGCCACCAAGGAACATTGCGGTAGATGCGCTTGAGGGTGGTGCCGACTTCTCGGTCGATCAACAATACGGGAAGTTTAGCACTATGGGCTGAATCGACGGCCGCGCGCATCTCCGCGCCGGGTTCGATACCAAACTGCTCGGCTATCCGTTGCTGATAAGCGCCCAAGGCCAGACTGGCTGTCACCATGGCAGCCTTGCCTTTGCGGAGTACTTCGAGCAGATCCATGCGGGAGAGGGCATTAGGGTTGATGAGGGCCTGGTAACGGCTCGGGCAGAGTTCAACCGCCACTGCATCGTAGTCCCCCGTTGCCAGCAGTGCCTTGACGTGCTCGGCACTAGCTCGCGAGACATGGGCGGTGCCCAGAAGGGTAATCTGACGATCAGCGAATTTAATGATACTCAGAGGCTGTTGCTGTTCGGTGCTATTCATCTACATAAAATAAGAATGCCAACTAGCAGGTTCGGCATAATTGCAGGTGCGCTAAAAGGGCAGGTCCGTCCGTATGGCACCATGTTGACCATACCCTTGGCGTTGTTTTGTTTTAATTGGTTTGAAGGGTGTATTTCTGCAGCCGGTAACAGAGCGTATCGCGGCTAATACCCAACAGCCGCGCGGCTTTAGCGCGATTACCCTTAGTTTTGGCGATGGCTTGGTGAATGAGCTCCATCTCTACCCGATCGAGTTCTAGACCGCTTTCTGGCAAGGTGATCAGTGGTTTTTCCCCCTTTTCTGGCGGCAGGTTTAAGTCGCCGCGGATGTTAAAGGGCAGATTCTGGGGGGTAATGATTTGGCCAGGTAACAGCACCATCATGCGCTCGCAAAAATTACGCAATTCCCGCACATTGCCGGGCCAGGAATAGAGGTTGAGAGCCCGTAAGGCAGCGGCATTAAAGCCCGCGGGCGTAAGGCCGTGGTGTTGCTGGGCAAAGACGGCGCAAAAGTGCTTTAAAAGCTTATGGATATCTCCTTCCCGTGCCCGCAAGGGCGGTATTTCCAGGGGCACCACATGGAGACGATAGTAGAGATCCTGGCGAAACCGTCCTTCCTGGATTCGTTGGTTTAGATTGCAATTGGTGGCGGCGATAACCCGCACATCGCAGTGCTGGACCCGCGTATCGCCAATGGCCTGGCATTCGCCAGATTCCAGGAAGCGGAGCAGCTTGGCCTGAACCGCGGGGGAGAGCTCGTTGACTTCATCCAGGAATACAGTGCCCCCTTCAGCAGCCCGGAAACGTCCCAAATGATCATGGACGGCGCCAGAGAAAGCGCCGCGGCGATGGCCAAAAAGTTCCGATTCGGCTAGCCCTTCCGGCAGTGCCGCACAGTTAATGGCTGCAAATGCTTTGTTTGCCCGCTGGCTCTCGGCATGAATGGCCTGTGCCAATAGCTCTTTACCTGTACCCGTCTCTCCTATAATGAGTGCGGTCACCTCTGTGGCCGCCACCATGCGCGCACTGCGCAAAAGGGCCTCGAAAGCCGGCGCTTTACCAATCAGTGAATCAAACCCATCCATCCCGTCACCTATTTATCCATTTAATTATTGATGATTCAAACGGTATATTACCCTATTTTCCGTGGCTGTATTAGCCCCTATAGAAGCCAACGGCCAGCAAGTTAACCAGGGCCATGGCGATAATGACTAAACCGGCTACGAGGCGCAGGCGATTGAGGCTAGCGAGGTGAGCCATCCAAGCGGTAAAAATGCCCGTGCTCATCACTGTTGGCAAAGTGCCCATACCAAAGGCAAGCATGGTCAAGGCACTTTGGGTTCCACTACCGGTAGTGGCGGCTACCGCAACGGCATTGTAAACCAGGCCACAGGGAAGCCAGCCCCAAATAGTACCAAAGACAAAGGCTTGCGTCCGGGTGCGAACGGGTATCAGCCGCCGCCCCAGGGGCTCTAGCCGGCGCCATAGAGGAACACCTATTCGCTCTACCACAGCAAAGCGGGGGAACCAATTAGCAAGATACAATCCCGTGCCCAACATGATAAGGGATGAAACCGCCTGCAATATATCGTGTCCTGAGACCCCGAAGACTAGAGGATGGCTGAGGGAACCCAGTAACCCCACCAGCAACCCCATTATGAATCCCATGGTAATGTAACTTGCGACTCGGCCTAAATTATAGGCAAAGACAAAAGTGAGTAATCGCTTTTTGTCGCTGCGGATTTCCCGTGGCAAGCTCAAGGTTAGCGTGCCGATGATCGCCCCGCACATGGCAACACAATGCAGTCCACTCAGCAAACCCAGCAAAAGGGCGAAGGTGAAAGAGGTGGTAAAAAGAGGATCTAAAAGTGTCACAAATAACAAAATAAATAGAAAAGTAGGGAACTTTAGGCCATATCAAAGGCCAAGCATTTATATAACCGACTCTATAATAGCAAAGCGTAGGCCAAATTATCCGTCTGGTATTCATCGTTTTTAATTTAAGGTTACATCTAACTAATTCGGTATTTAAGCGATAATACGCACCTCGTTAAATCCAGTGAAATTCGTATTTATTTGAAGTAAATAGCTTCTGGTAGATGGATTCGGAATTATCAAAAGAAGACTCGCAAGGAGCCGTTTCTAGAGGATATGGAAACCATTATTCTCTGGCGGGGACTTGTTGAGGGTTATTGATCCTGCTCCTTGACATTATTCTGTATAGGCTCAGAATTTTAACATTCGGCTCCCCCCATTCCAGAGTACAAGGGCATGCTAGAACTGGAAGCAGTTTCTAAACGCTACGGTAGTACCATCGCTTTACATACTACGGATCTGTCTATTGTCCAAGGTTGGACCACCGTTCTAATCGGCCCTAGCGGTTGCGGTAAATCTACACTGCTGCGATTAATGATAGGGCTCATTCAGCCAGATACGGGCATAATCCGTTTCGAGGGCGCCTCCCTAACCACCACTAGCATTTTAGCACAGCGCCGGGAGATGGGGTACGTGATTCAAGAGGGGGGATTGTTTCCCCATTTCACGGCGCGGGGCAATATTGTTTTGATGGCCGAGCATCTAGGATGGGATAAAGCGCGGATACACCGGCGGCTTGAGGCGCTGGTGACGCTCACCCGTTTTCCCAGCGAGGCTTTGGACCGATACCCCATCCAGCTTTCTGGCGGGCAACGTCAGCGAGTCGCTTTGATGCGTGCATTGATGCTTGATCCAAGCTTGCTATTGCTGGATGAGCCCTTAGGCGCCCTAGATCCTTTGAACCGCTATGAACTGCAAGCCGAACTGAAAGAAGTTTTTAGGTCGTTAGGTAAAACCGTGGTGATGGTGACCCACGATATGGGAGAGGCAGCTCATTTTGGTGATCACATCGTATTGCTGCAGGAAGGAAGAATCGTGCAGCAAGGGAGCATTCGAGATTTAGTGGAAAACCCTGGTGCGCCTTTCGTAGAACGCTTTATTCGTGCCCAACGTTCGCCCTTGGAGGCTTATGGAAGGCCGCACAGTGAATAAAGCAAGCCTTGCTTTGGCTTTGTGGCTGCTATTCTCGGGATGCTTGGCCGATTCCGCGGTGATCGTTGGCTCCAAGAAGTTTACGGAATCCATTCTTTTGGGTGAGCTGGTAGTTCAGCAGATACGGAGTGCGGGCGTGAACGCGATCCATCGCCGGGAACTGGGGGGATCGCGGGTTCTTTGGAACGCCTTGCTGACCGGTGAAATCGATATTTATCCTGAATATACTGGCACGCTCTATTACGAAATTTTTTCCCGGCAGGTGACCGAAGAAGCCGAACTGCGCCGCCTTTTAGTGGCCCAGGGAATTGAGATGAGCCGTCCCTTGGGATTCAATAATACGTATGCTTTGGGAATGAAAGAAGCGGTTGCCGAGCGGCTCAATATTCGTAAGATTTCAGATCTGGTTAGACATCCAGAGCTAGTGCTGGGATTTAGTAATGAGTTTATGGCCCGGGCTGACGGATGGCCGGGTCTGCGTACTCGCTATGGGTTGCCCCAACGCCAGGTCAGCGGATTGGATCATGATCTCGCTTACCGGGGACTAGCGCAGGGTTCCTTGCAGGTGATTGATCTCTACTCGACCGATGCTGAAATTGATTATTATGGATTGCGCGTACTAGAAGATGATCGTCATTACTTTCCCGACTATAAAGCCCTATTGCTTTACCGGCGTGACTTGCTGAAACAGGCGCCAGAGGCAGTGACTGCCTTACATTCTTTGGAGGGGCGCCTTGATTCGGCAAGCATGGCCGCCATGAATGCCCAGGTTAAGCTGGAGCGCGTCCCCGATTTCCAGGTAGCCGGAAATTTTCTGGAACAAACTTTTGGCCATCGCCCGCAAGCCTCTCCGGTAACCGCCTGGCAGCGTTTTTACCGCCATACCAAGGAGCACTTGGTTTTGGTCGGCATTTCCCTGACAAGCGCCATTGTTGTCGCCATCCCGCTCGGAGTTATCGCAGCCTACCGGCCCCGGCTAGGGTCGATTATCTTGAGTATAGCGGGGATTATTCAAACTATTCCCGCGCTGGCCTTGCTGGTTTTCATGATTCCTCTCCTTGGCATTGGCGGTCCGCCGGCGGTTGTGGCCTTATTCCTGTACAGTCTTTTACCCATCCTGCGCAATACCCATACCGGGTTGCATGATATTTCCCCTCAGCTTCGAGAATCGGCAGTAGCGCTGGGTCTTTCAACGGGGGCCAGGCTGCGTTTAGTGGAACTGCCCATGGCCTCCCGCGCTATTTTGGCGGGTATTAAAACCTCAGCGGTGATCAATGTGGGCACGGCTACCCTGGGTGCTTTAATCGGCGCCGGGGGATATGGGCAACCTATATTGACTGGAATTCGCTTGGATGACGTGAGTCTTATTTTGGAAGGAGCCATTCCTGCCGCCGGACTGGCCATGCTGGTGCAAGGGCTGTTTGAGTGGGCGGATCGAGCCATAGTCCCTAAAGGGCTGCGGTTGGCAGAGCGGAAAAGATAAGTATTTTAGCAAAAATTTTGAGAAAAGCACGGTTGGTTTCGCGCTGCCCTGCTCACCCGCAGGCGGGGGCAGCCGTCCCTGCAAGACGGACGGCCATTGGCGCTGTGCCCATGAAAAACACCATTATTTTGCGGGTGGGTTAGAAAAAGCCTCAAGCGGTGGGTGCCGTGCATCCGTAGAGAAGGCTGAAGTACGGCATTTCCCGTATTTCTGAGGAAAAATACGGGAAATGCCGTACTTTTATCCCTGATTCTGGGGGCTTCGTAGGTAAGTTCCTGCTTGTTTTGATAAAAAATATTTAGCATAAATTTTGCTATTTATTAAGTTTGACTGCTCAGCTTAATAAATCTATCAGGGGAAAAATAATGCTTAAAAGAACGCCCATTTTCGTCCTCGTAGCTACCGCCTGCGCTGCCTCCCCGTTGCTTGCCCAGGATGAAGAGGTGACCTTGCCGGAGCTTGAGGTGGTGGGACAACCGGTTGAGCGTGCGGGGGTAGAAGCAGAAAATAAGCCTTTCGCCACGCCTGATACGGCCGATTTGCTGAGGCGGGTCCCTGGCGCTAATGTCAATGCGAATGGACCGATAGCAGGTATGGTGCAATACCGGGGGATGTTTGGGCCGCGAATGAACGTGCGGATAAATGGTACGCCTATTGAATCAGGAGGACCTAATTGGATGGACCCGCCACTGAGCTACGCGCCTCGCAGCCTGGTAGAGTCAATAGAGGTTACCCGGGGGGTTGGGTCGGTCAGTACGGGTTCTGGAATCGGCGGCTATGTTGAAGCCAAAACCAAGTCCAGCCATTTTACCGGCAGCGAGCAATTTGAATTTCACAGCGATGTTGATATAGCAGGCCATTCCGTCGATGGTGGTTATAATTTGGGGGGTATTTTGTCTTTGTCCAATGATCGTCATCGGTTACATTTTCTTGGTAGCCGGGATGATGGTGGCGATACTGAATTTGGCGACGGCACTATCAAGGCCACCGAGTACGAACGGAATACTTATGGCGCTGGGTACGGTTTTAAAACAGGCGATCATGAATTTAGCGCTGACTATCAACGTCTGGATACCGAGAATAGTGGCACCCCAAGCCTGCCTATGGATATTAGCTTCATCAGGACCAATCGGGCAGGAGGTAAATATACGGGGTTTTGGAACGATATCCAGCTAGAAACCCGGTTCGGCTATTCTGATGTGGATCATCAAATGAATAATTTTAGGTTGCGGCAAGCCGCTAATTTTTGCGCTCTACCGGCCCCCTTTTGCCAGGGCGATGATAAACGTTTGGTGAATGCTGGCAGTGAAGATTTCAACTACGGCCTTAAGGCCACCTTCGCCCTCTGGGGTGGCGATCTAGCCATAGGCGCCGATGGCCATGCCGCGCAGCACAACGCGACTGTCTTGGATCCTGATTTTGCGCCCTTTTTCGTGACTAATTTTAACAATGCGCAAATAAATAAGTATGGCTTCTTTAGTGAATGGACCAAGGAGATTTATTCTAACTGGGAACTCCAGCTTGGAGCCCGTTATGATCGGGTAGAGATGGATGCGGATGGGGTCAACGCCTTTCCCGCTCAGCTTGCCGACAGGGGCATGGGGGGGATGCCGGCGCAGATGATACAAATGCTCAGGAATCGATTCAATGGCGCCGATCGTGGGCAAAACAACAACAATGTGGACTGGGTCGCCGAGCTCAGCTACCAAATGAATTCCGCTCTTCGCTGGACTTTCGGCGCGGCGCGGAAGATGCGCTCGCCAACTTACATTCAACGTTATCTCTGGATTCCCCTGGAAGTCAATGCGGGTCTTGGGGACGGGAATGCCTATGTGGGTAATGTAGCGCTTGATCCGGAGACTTCCCATGAATTGGGATTTGGCTTTGATTGGCAGACTCAGGCTGCCTACTTTTCGCCGCAAGCCTACTACCGCCGGGTCGATGATTATATTCAAGGGACTCCAGCCGCCGATCCCGTGGTGATTGCAGTCAGCACCAATGCTGCTGGGGACGCCACCCCCCTTCAATTTAGCAATGTGGATGCTGAAATTTACGGCCTTGATGCTGATTTTGGCTACCGCTTCCATCCCCGATGGCGGCTGGATGGGGTGGCGAGTTATGTCCGAGGTAAACGGCGGGATATTAATGATAACCTGTATCGTATTGCTCCGCCCAATTTGCGTCTTTCCCTGACTCATGAGCGGATTCATTGGTTTACCACCGTTGAAAGCGTGCTAGTTTATCGGCAGGAAAATATTTCAGATACTAATACTTTGGACCCGGGAAACGCCAACAATACAAATGAAGCGACTCCAGGCTATGTCCTGGTTAATCTTTATGGACAATACCGGTTGCTTAATCAAGGCATTACCTTCACCGCGGGAATCAATAACTTGCTCGACAAAACGTATACTAACCACCTAACGGGCTTTAACCGGGTGCTCAATAGCGATGTCTCCCAAGGACGGCGTTTACCTGGACCTGGACGCAACTTCTATGCTGCTTTGCGTTATGAGTTTTAGTTTGATGAGTCGATACGGGGGAGAGGATTCTGGCCGTGAACGGCAGATCCACGTATTAATTTCTAGGCAGAAAGCGTAAAAGGTTTTGATAGGTGGTAAAACCCCAGAGAAGAAGCGATATACCCCATAAAAAAATTGCAACCCCATTAAGGAAGGAAAACAGGGGGTTTTGGGCAGTTAAAAATATCGCAATCCCAAAAGCAGCAATAGGAAAAACGAAGGCCCAAAACCCGAGGGTAAAAGGAATATTTTTCTCTTTTACATAACGGACCATGATAAGGGCCGCTAGTATTGCCCAAAAACAACCATAGCCGATGACAAAAGGGACATACACATGAATAAAAGGAGAAAGATTATTTTGCAAACTATCTAGTTGCGGAAAATGGTCTAAGGCTTTTTCCAGGCTTAATAAGGCAATTACGGAAACGCCTGGCGGCGCCAATGGTACCGCTAAAGCGGGGGCCATTTCCCGAAGGGGAGGAGGACAACAATATAGCTGGTGAAAAAGTAAAGAGAGCATTAAAAAATAGGAAAAAAAAGCTATACCTAGCGCGAAGACATGGAATATTAGCAGGGAGTGGCCGATAAAGTCTGGAAAATGGGCAATCAAGAAATTGCCGGCAAAAATATTTACGAAAAGACCCGCGGGCGGTAAAAGCCAAGCACCATTTGCCTGGGTTATTTCGATTGTTTGTGAAACGGAGAAACTATAAGAAATCAAAGCTAACAAGTGTCCTAAGTGAGGATCGAAACTAAAGAGTCCAAGCGGAAACATCACGTTGGATATAGCGGTGCTTAGTAAAAAAATAGGAGACGAAGTAGAAAAAAGACGAAACAAAGGATGAATATAAAAAAAGCCAGCAAAATGAATTCCACGGCAAGATAGTCGAGGAAAATAAACTGGAGATGCCGCCCGATAAGGTAGGAGAAAATACCCGTTGCGCCTGTCGCCATGGAAGCCATAAACCAGTGGATGTCAAAGCGGCCGAGAAATTCAATCTTTGCATGATGGAGGCAAATTGATGAGGTTGATCCATCTTTTTGAGGACAGAACCAGGGCGGACACATAGGTCCGCCCCTACAAATGATTTGGCAGATTCCCGTTAGGCCGGGTTTACGAATAATTTGTCGGATTCCCATTGGACTGGATTGTTGCGGATATAGTCGCGGATACGGTCCAATTCTGTTTCATTACGGACGATGCGTTCCCAATAATTACGCTGCCACAATTTGCCGGGAAATGATGGCCATCCATTTTGTTTGACGCCACGAATATATTCGTTGGTCGTCATGGTCTTGAACCATTGCACCACGCCATGTAGGGGCGAACCTACGTGTTCGCCCTTGTTGATTGTGGGTACGGCATCCGGGCGGACACACAGGTCAGGGCGGACACACAGGTCAGGGCGGACACACAGGTCAGGGCGGACACACAGGTCAGGGCGGACACACAGGTCAGGGCGGACACACAGGTCAGGGCGGACACACAGGTCCGCCCCTACGGCGTTTACCACAATGAAATGCACGTGGTTGGGCATGCAAATGAATTCATCACATGCAATAGCCGGAAATTTGTTGGGTAATTCGGCGTACCATCGCAGGATCGTCAAACCAGCATCATTCAATTGCATTTCGCCGGCCACGATGTTGCCGAACAGGCACGCGCGGTTTTGGGTACAGACGGTCACGAAATACGCGCCTGCCTGATCGTAGTCGTATCCCTGTAACCGTATGGATCGGCGATGATGGATTTCCGGATTGTAGGTCATCCCTTTGTCCCGTGTGGCAGATTGCCGGCAATGCCCCCAATGAAATTCCTGAACAGCCAGAAGAAATACGCCCCCCCTGCCTGTAAGCCCCCGGCTTTTATTTACCACCCTTGCCCCATGAGATTAACCAAATCCCGGCGGGCAAAAACCTTCGCGCAGTTGCGCCAGCTATCCTCGCCCGGCTCCAGGGTAGCATTGTAACGGAGGTCGAAACCAGTCGCCTGCCGGCGCGCCTCGATATAGCGATCCATTTCCTCCCCCAGCCGGGTGATATCCTCGATCCATTCGTCTTTAAGGGTATCAGGCAACGCGCCAAAGAGATCGTAGCGGTCGCGCATGCGCTCGGAAAGCCGTTCGTAAATCGTCTCATCCACGGTGCCTTGATAAACCAGGTTCAGCATATCCACGTTCTCCCGGAGTTGGCCTAGCCGCTTGATACGACCGAGGCGCTGTTCCAATCGGGTGGGATTCCACGGTAAATCCACATTGATAAGGGTGCCGAGCATCTGGAGATTGAGCCCTTCGCAGGCCGCATCGGTGGCTACCATCAGGCGGACTTCCCGCTCCGCCACCAGGCGTTTAAGGGGCTCGCGTTCCATCTGAACGGTCTCCCCCCCATGGTAGAGACGGCTTTTGCCCGCGCCGGCGTAAAGCCCGATCCGCTCCTGGGGGAAGAGATCCGCTAGCTTCCCGGCCACCCAGGCGGCCGTGTCGTAGTATTGGCTGAAAATGATGCAGCCATGATTCAGCCAGCCTTCGACGGTAAGATAATGGCGGATGGCCTTGAGCTTGGGGTCCTCGGCCAGGGCACGCAGCGGTGCCGCCAGCACCTGGAGTTCATTGCGCTCGGCTTGGGTTTGCATTGTTAGATCGCCTTCTTGCTCGTCCTGGGTTTCCTGTTCGGTCCGCCCGGCGAGCATACGCTCTGCGGTCGCCAGCCCCGCCACGCAACTGGAGCAAACACGCTGGCGCAGGAGGTTTTTCATAAACCCCATCCCCTGGCCCCGCTGCCCCAATACCCTGGAGAAAGCCTCCGCTCCTTTATAGGCCCTATCAAATGCCTCACCGGTGCGTAGGGCACGGTCCGCGAATAAAACCGAGAAGGCCGAAGGATCACGGCTCAGGCGCCGCTCGGGATGAACATTGACCCCAATCCGCGGCAGCAACGCCTTCGCCTCCAGGGTGCGGCGCTGGCGCAGGACCGTATGCCGGACGATGGGGTTATGGCGTTGGAAAAAATAAGTTCCTTCTCTTTCCTCGTGGAGGACATCCTCCAAGTCTTCCCGGATATCCTTGGGCAGATTCACCACCGGTACGCGGGCCTCGTAGCGCTGGTCTGGCATGGCCAGTTCCAGGCGGATATCCCGGAGTAGCCGACGCAACGACCCTTCCGCCGAGGAGGAAACCGGTGGCAACGGCGAGCGCAGCAGCGCCCAGCCTTGCTCTTCATCGGTGACCCGCTCCTGCCCGGTGAGTACCGGCAGCACCCGATCTGGGTGGTGCCAGGGGCCCAGATCCTCCCCCAACACAAACCGGCCTTCCCCCTGATGAAGAATGCCCATGAGATCCCACAGATCCTCTGGCCGGGTTTGAATCGGGGTGGCGGTCCCCAGCAAGACATGCCGGGCCCGCCCGGCGGCGGCCCGCATAAATTTGAGCAGTTCATTGGGCGCGCCGGCGTTCTTGCCCAGCCCCTGCCGGGTCCGGGCCTTATGGGCTTCATCCAGCACCAGAAGTTCAAACGTCAGGTTGCCGAGGAATTCCCGCTCCTGGGTAGGTTGGGTTAACAGGCCGGTAGAAATAATGCCCATCCGAAAGGGGCAGCGCCCAATCTGCGCCGCCCCCTTGGGAGAAACGGGTCGAGCTTCCGGGTCCAGCCAGATCTTGCCCTGGGAGTCCCAGCGGCCACAGGGTAGGCCGAGTTTATCCATCACTTCCGTTTGCCACTGCTCAATCAGGGTGGCCGGGGCAAAAATTGCTACTAGTTTGCGCCCCTTGCCCGCCTGCTCGGCTAGCAAGCACAAGGCGACCGCCGCCGTTCCCAGGGACAGGGTTTTTCCCAGGCCCACCTCATCCGCCAGCAGCAGGCGTACAGCGGGATAGGCCCGGTAGTGATTCAAGCACTCGGCGATAAACCCTTGCTGCCAGGGTTGCAGGGAAAATCCCTCCCGGTAGAGGGGCGACTCGGCCAGGGCCGCCGGGGCCATCTCTTCCGGGGTAACCCTATCGTCCAAGGGAATCTCAACCCGGCGGGCGTGCCGTCCCACCTCTTGAATCACCGCCTCCGGCAGGGGCTTGGCCGCTTGCCAGAGGTGGGCGAACTCCGCCTCGATCCAGGCAACGCCCTCCGGTGAATCGTCTTCCCAAAGGATTTCATAATGGGTTTGCCAGCCCTGGCGGGTCTCGTTCATGGAGCCGATAAAGCCCACCTTGCGGCCATCGGCCCGCTCGATTACCCCGGCCTTGCCGTGGAGGAACCCGCAGACGGTATTAGGCGCTACCCAGATCATCGGGCCACGGGCGGTCAGGAAAGCATGGAGCTGGCGGTAGCGATCCCGATTAAGCAGGGCGTCGGCCTCGACCGCCTGCTCGTGCCAGCGCCCCAGCAGCCGGATTTCCCGGACTTTCGCTACCCGCAGGTCCTCGGGGGAGAGATCCCCATTGCAAACGATGCGAACCTCGGGAATCTCCCTCAGCCATTCCCCGGCGACCTCAAACAGTGAGCTGGTGAAATAGCCGGCAATGCGCCGGTAGGCCCGCGCTCCTTGTAAGTGCTCGGCCAGAAAACTCTGGTCCAGGCGGGTAGTCCGGGAAGAGAAGCGCCAGAGGGTCACAGGCGCTCGTTGCGCACCCGACTGGCGATGATCTCGGCGGCTCGTGCTTCCTGGGGACGCCGCTGGGCGAGCTGGTCACCGAGAAATTGCGCCATGGCCTGGAGGTGGGGGCGTTGCTGAAAATAATCCGGCAGGGCCTCCCGGAGATTGTCCATGACGATCGGTGGTTCCTTCTCCCCCAAAAGTTCCTGGAGCGCCACCAGCACCTGCCCCAGGAGAGTCTCGCCGATTTCGGTTCCGGCCAGCTCCCGGGGCTTGAAATCCTGGGCTCCTTTCAGCCGGGCTCTGTTGGGTTTTAGGCTTGCCATCACCGCTTGGTAGTTGTCCACCCGGAAGGTTTTGGCGAAGTTTTGATAATTATCCAGCTTGCTGGCTCCGGTGGTTTCCAGGGCCACCATCCGCAGGTAGAAGCGCTGGATGCCACTAATCACCTCCCAAGTCGCTTTGGGCAGGCCCTCAGGGACGAGGAGGCTGTTGGCGGTTGCCGCCGCTTGCTGAACCATCTCACTCACCACCGTTTTCTCCCCCTTCCGCCGGGGACGCAGCGCCAGGCGGGTGACTTCCTCGCCGTTGATTTCCGTGTAGCCGGTGAGGACCTTCAGGGCCGCCGCGTAGCCCGCCATCTGGAGATCGGAGTCGGTGAATACGGGCGCCCCCATCTGTTCCTGAGTCCGCGCGTTAAGATGCATCATGTCCTGGATTTGGGCGTTGACTTCCTTGCGCACCTGGGGCAGAAGACGGGGGGTAAAGCCCGCCCGCTGGCCGGGCGGCCGTTTCCCCAGGAGCAGAATCACGGTGCCCTGGACATAACCGCCCTTTTTCAACTCGGAGCTGGTTTCGGTGGCAATGTACCAGGCGTTGATGACCTGGAGACCCGCCGCCCAGAAGATAGCGGCCATATCGGACCACACCCGGCTGTCCTGATGGGTAAACATGACGCATTGACGGCCGTTATCCGGCATGTGTTCGGTCATGGCTTGGTAAGCTTCCACCATATCGCGGCGGAACTTGTCGCTAGCGCCTTGAATGGCCAGCGCCCGGCGGGAGTCCCAGATCCATTCATTGAAGGGGGCGGGCGGGTTTTTCCGCAGCCAGGCAATAAAGAACTCAGTGATTTCGTGGTAGTGAACCGCATCCCCGTAGGGCGGATCGGTGATCCACAGATCTGCCACCGCAGTAATTGAGCGGCAATCCAACATCTCAACATAATTGGATACGTCTAATGTTTGAGATCGCCTCATAGGCAAATCGTACGCCTGCATGTGCATGTCATACGCCCGAGTCCCATAATTATAAAAGGTATTTAATGCTTGATTGTAAAAGACTTGTTGTGACTTAGCCCAATAAGGCTCCCACCGGCATAGCCGATTATTCCAGTCAGCCGCCTTTAAAAGACAAATCGCAGATACGGGGTGTCGATGCTTGCAGAAAAGCGAAGAAATAAGTAGCTGCCGTGCATTAAACAATTGATGCCAATACCGCCAGCCGCGCTCCCGTTGAAGCCTCGTGGTCTCTTTACCCGGTTCAATGGCCATATCGGGCACGAGTCCTTGCTCTTGCCAGGAGGCCAGATTTTCCGCCACGATCTGCTCCACTTGTCGCTCCCGCGCCCGATCTTCTTCGGTGACCGGGGCGAAATAGGTCTGCTGCCGGGATTTCCCCAGCGTTTCCTGGGTGATCCACTGAATGGAGTAAAGGCGCTCCTGAAAGACATCCTCCGGCTGGGGCCTGAAATCGTGCTTCTCCCACTGCCGCAGGCGGTTGCGGTTAACGCCCTGGGCGTCTCGATAGTCGCCCCGCAGGGTTTTGATGGAGGTGCGGTAGGTTTTCCCTTCCAGCGTATACACCATCTGCCCCTGCTGGACCGTGCCTTGCTCAGCGGCTGCCATCTCCTCTGGGGAAGCGCCGCTGACAATGTCAATTTCAAAGCGTTTTTCCCGCGGATTTGGAATCAGCTTGGCATAAACCTGGCGGGTTTTAGAAATCACCCAACTGGGCGCTAGAGGCACCTGCCAGCCGGTTTCCGGGCAGCGAGTCTCCAGACAATACAAATAGGCTTTCGCTCGATCGCCTTGGCTGTTGTGCTCAATGCCGAGGGCGGTGATTTCCTGGTTCACCGCTGCGGCCACCGCTTGCTGGGCCTGGGCGATCTCATCTCGCCGCTCAGGGGAAGCGCCAATAATATTGAGCGCTCCCCAGGTGAGCATGCAGGCAATGGGGTTAAGATCCGAGGCATACACCTCGCAGCCCAGGCGGGCGGCCTCGAAGGGAATGGAACCGCTGCCGCAGAAGGTGTCTCCCACCCGGGGCCGGTGCCCAAAGCGAAGCATACCCAACTGGGCTACCAGCTCTTCGTGGCTATGGGCCTGGACGCCAAAGCGCCCCAGATGTTGATTGACGGAGTCCCAGATGGGGCCGTAGAGGGTTGCCGGATCGCACTCCTCCGGTCGCTTGCAAAGGGCCACTTTGTCCGGGTAGGGCAGCTCCTTTAGGGCCGCCGCCAGCAGTGTTTGCTTGTCCGCCAGGGGAATAGCCCGCTTCCAGCGCAGGGACAGCCCGGGGATGTCCCCGGCCCGGAGGGGAAAGGTCAGCTCCTCTATTTTCGTAGGCTCAACCGTCGCGTCCTTGAAACTATAATCGAAATAATCCCAGGGACGGGGCAGCGTGATTCTTGCCGCCACCTGGGCCGCGCTTAGTTTTGGTTCCCGCCGCCCGAAGGACGCCTCATCCAGGGCCATCAATTGCTCGAAGATCGCTAAATCCGTTTCTGGATCATCCGTGGCGGGAAGTAACGAACCCAGAATAAGAGCCCGCACCAGGATGAGGGGCTTGCGGCCTTTCCAGTAGGAGCCCAGGGCGGTGAGGGTTTTCCCCGAACCGGCCTTTCTTTCCTTCTGGGCTTCGGCGGAAATCTTCTGGGCCGGGAAGACCCGCTCCAGGAGGGCGGGGGTATTCTTGAGCGGCGGTGCCTCAAGGCATAGCGTCTGCTCCTGTTGGGGGGCTAACATAGCTATCGTTTCTCCAAAAAAATTTAGTCAAACAAATCGGGGGTTTTCGTGTTCTTGTCCGCGGCTTTGGGTGTGCCGGTGGGGAGCAAAGTGGCCTGGGGAAGGTCGGCAAGGGCGTAGCGCAAGGCCCGACGCCAGCCTCTCCTGCTATCCTGGAGGCCGCCCGTGGCTATGGCGGTCATCCCGAACAGCCACCAGCGTTCCTCGGGCCGGAGCGCCAGCCAGTTGCGAACAGCCAGACCGGTTTGCTCGGGACTTGCCTCCTCGATGGCCCAGGCCAGTACGCACAGCTCCTTGCCAAGCAAGCGATCCACCGGATTCTCGCCCATCTTCCACCGACCGGGTGCGAGCTTTTGCCGCCTTAGCCGGTGGTTGAAGGCACGCTTGACCTCGTTGGCGATGGCCGTCCAGCGGCGGCGTTCCAGGCACACCCGATCAAGTACGGCGCTGTCTTCTCGCCCGGCTTGTATGCCCAGGCACTCGCGGATGAGCACCGGCTGTTTGGTGCCCCGGGGGATGGTGACCTGATAATGATGGGGGTCCAGGGTGGTGGGCACCCCGAATCCCAGGGTCCGGTGGGCATAACGGCGAGGGGATTGGCGGCTCATGGGCGGGATCTTTTGGGCAGTAGTTTTCATTGGAGCACCACCTCCGGGCTTAGCTTCAATTGGCAAAGCTCGGCAAAGCGCTTGAGCTCGTAACCGTTGCGGAAGTGGCCTCCTTCCCGGATGGTGATCTGCACCGATGCCTGGTCATCGCCAATGGCCTGGCGCAGGGCGCGGACGGACTGTTCGATGACCGCCGCGGTCACCGGGCGGGCGTTGAATTTTAGGATCACGGCTTCCTCGTTCTCGCCGATAATAACCTGGACCCCCTTGAACTGGGTAGTGTCATCCTCCCGGAAAGCTTGGATGAGGTTAAAAGTCTTTTCAGTGGTATCGATGGTGAGCCGCGGAATGCGAAGATAGGCAGGCTGCCCATCATTAATCTGCGGCTGGTTATTACCTAGCGCCGAAAGTTTAATAGTTTCCTGGGCTTCGGCCTCACCGGCGCGGGCATAAACTTGCAATATCGCCCCTTCCGGCGGCGCCGGGAAAAGCCCTTCGTAAAGCTGGCCTTTCTTGGGGTTGGCCCCATTGAGGGTAAAGCGGAGGATGGCGGCCGTGGGAACCACTCGCAGTTCTACCTTGCAGCCTTCGGCGGTGGTTCGAACTTGGTGCCGAATCACCAGCCGGTTGTTCCAGCGTACGGGCTCGCCGGTTGAGTGCTCGCCTGCGGGGTCCACCGCCAGAAAGTAAAGGGTGGCTTCCTGGGTGCGGAAGTTATCCAAATCAGAGACCACCGGGTCCTCCATGGAGATCTGGGCCTGGGGGCTGTAGTGAACCTGGGGATTAGATCCCGCATGGCGGGGTGTGAGGGTCAAAGTGGCCTCGCCTGTGTCTCGATCCGTGCCCTGTACCGTGATGTTGACTGTGGTTTTTTCCTTGGGGAAGGGGCCTTTCTCCAGGTAGCCGTCCGTCCCTTCCCGCCAGCGGCCTTGCTCCAGGGCCAGGGATTTAAGGGTATCGAGTCCCTTGAGGCCCGGCATCCAGGGCCAAGCGGGATTGGTTTTGGCCCGCAGCAACACATCCGCCAGGGTGCCGCCGCCCACCGGCACAGTGTGGGCCATATGCAGATAAGGGGGCAGTTCATCTAGCATGATGAGGGTGGGATCATCGCCAATGAGGGATTTCCAGTCGGATTCGGCTACCGCTTTGGGACCATTGATCCAGAATTTCTTCTTCCGGCACAATCTCCTGGCGCCGCGCCGGATGTTTAGCTAGCAGTCCGAGGGCGATCATCAGGTGGGTTTTACCCCCGCCCATGGCCTGGGCCAGCTCGAAGACCGCTTAATCGGATTTTCCCCCCAACCGCAGCAGTCCCTCTCGAAAGAGGCCATTCATGCCCCGGGTGATATGGTTTTTTTCAAAGAAGGCGGCCCCATCGCCTTCATCGCCGATAAGATCGGCCAAATTCTCAATGGCGTCGGTCATGGTGTAGTCGAGTGCCAAGGGGTGAAGCTGGCAGGCGTCGCGGATGGTTTTTAGCATGGGTTTTCCCTGATAAGCACTTTTCTGCAAATTGATACACTGTGTGCTATATCGGCGGGAGGCGGGCGGCTATGAGCGTGCGGTGAACTGAGCCTATAGTGGTTTCCCTTTAGCTAGCATCTGAACAAGGCCATGGCTCACCACTTATTATTTTTCCGATAAGCACCGCTTTCAATCCAGTCTGCAAGGATTTTAAGCTGCGCGGCGTTAAGGCAGGCTTGCTTGGGTGCTACGGTGCCGTAGTCGATATCGTCGGTGCGGCTGGCATCGGTGCGTCCATCCAAACGTTCTCCAGCGCTGCGCCAGTACAGGAGACTCTCGCGGGCAAACAACCAGTTGATAAAGTAGCTCCGCCACGGTGGCTTTGCGGCCCCTTTGGCGTAATGGGTAAAGTTATTAAAAGCTTTTTCCTCGGTGGAGGCTGAAAGGTTAAACTCGGGAAAGTTTTCATCGCAATTGTCACGCAACAGGGGCCAGACATCCGTGGTCCAATTCAACAGCGTTCCGCTTGCGGGGACTGGGGTGGGGGCCACTTTGGCCGCCTCTGAGTCCTTGAACTGAGGGGGGTTGTCGTCGTCGTGGTTGTGGCACCCCGAGCAGGTACGGGTTTCACCGGGCCGCAGAGACATGGCGATCTTGTCTCTGGCGAGCGTTCTGCCTTCGCTATCGACTCCAGCCATATAGAACGGGGTATCGCAAGGCACTTCAGCGGTAAATGAACCATCAGACCGTAATGGAACCGTGCCGAGCACTTCCATCCTGAATGGACCAAATCCATCAAAATCCTGATGCAAAACCCGTGAATTGAACGGAACGGGCCGCCAGAACTTGATGCTTGTCATGAGCGCTTGCTTATCCACGCCCGCCATGGAACAGCCTTGTTCATAACACGGATTAGCGTTGCCGGGGCCGCGATAGCCCTGTTCATTGTCTACTTGCATCCGCTTGCTAGCCGAGCGCAGGATGCATTTGCCGTCCGGGTTGGGATGGTCCATCTTTACCACTGGCGGCTTCTTAATGCCGTAAATATCCTCGTAGGGCATCACGGGCTGAGGTTGGAACTCGTGCCAGTCGGGGCTATTGACGATAAGGATACGGCTTTCCAGGCTTTTCTCTGGCACGGTGCCTTGTACATAGATACCGAAATCACAGCCGCTATCATTGAGCGGTAGCTGGGCAATTTTATGGAAGAAATGGCACACGCCTTTTGGGCTGGCGGAAAACACCAGCCCCCCTTTAGGCATCCCCATGGGATCGCGGGTGCGCCCCAGCCCATCGGTTTTGAACTGATCGCCGGAATGCCCCCACAACCCTAAATATCTTCCCTCTTTGGCCTTGAAAGGGAATTTGCCCTCGGGATGATTCGGGGTGGGATAGGTAAAGCACTGAATGTTACCGCCGCCTTTATTATTTTGGCGATAATAGTTCGTCGTACACACGTCCCCATTGCTACGCACGCCCGTAAAATGAAGGGCTTTAATGGTGATATTGTCTGGGTTAGGGAGAAACCGCGCATGGGCGCCCCAGATAGCATTATGCTCCGAACCATCTTGCCGGGTTTCGGCGATATACCACAGATTATCCAGGGTTTTGTTCTGAACGCTTTCCAAGTCCCGCTTCCAGCTTGAAAAAAGCACCTTACCAGAAGGATGAAGGATGGGATGGAGCGCATCGGCGAGAATGTCCGGACTGACGTTACGGGCGTGGCTGCCATTTCTGTCCGCCACCCACAACTGCAAGACTTCCCCTTCCGGGCTAAAGCCGCTGATGCTTCCTGCTTTGATATGGTCCCGGTTGGAGGTAAACATCAGGGTGCCATCGGGCAACCATTGTGGGGCCATATCAAATACCCCTTGCACGGCTGCCCATTGGGTCTTTTCCATCGTTTCGAGATTGACGAAATGAAGGGAGGACTTCTGCGCATCAATCCCATGCTGCATTTTCACATCAGGGTTGGTCCCATACCGACCCTCCAGCACCGTATAGGCCACTTGCTTGCCGTCGAAGCTCACTCGCGGGTCAATCACAATACATGTGTTCTCACCTAGCGCGACTTCCGGGCAATGGTGGAGGATAACTTCCGTGCCATCGCCCTTCCGCCAGACCAAATCGCCGGGGCCGGTCAAAAAGTCCCCGGTTGTGCCTTGAAAGGTGACATCAATCAGCCGGTCGGTAGCAGAAATAGAGTGATAGGTTTTCCCCTTGACGACAAAATTCCCCGTCGTGCGCTTCACTCTCGCGTACACAAAGCCGTCAATGGCGGCGGCGAGGTGCTCCTCGGCTTCCAGTGCGCTTGAGCGCGCCTTGAGGTCCAGGCTTTTGGACTCTTGCGCCGAAATTTGGCTTTCAATGGATGTCAATTTCGTCGGTTCAGTCACGGTGACTTCGGCCATGGCGGGAAACGCAACAATGGCAAGTAAACAGAATGTTTTTTTCATAGCTATTTAGGCCATTCGGGGGAGATTTCAGCTATTGGTTGTCCACTTGTGACCGGCCTGCCGCTTCTTTTCGTGTCGCTTTGAAGGGGAGCTTCTAAGGCTACGCAGTCATTCGTGCGTTGCTCCTATCCTCCGGCCACCGTCTATATATAGTACTTTTTCTTCCAGTTGGGGTTCAAAGACTGTTGTTCTCCCGGCGTTCGCCGCCTTTTAGTAGGAATGCTGAAAAAAAGTGCTAAACCGATGCCGATAATAGGGCGGGCGGACCGAGTGCGGGAAAAGTTGGGCTGTGGACACCGGGTTATCTCAATAGCGCATCGGGGAGAGGCCCAAAGGGGTGCACTGGTGCGCCCTTCGAGCGGCTGGCCGCACGGCATGATGCTTTCCGTGCTTATAAATTTACTTGCTGAGATGGCAGTGCGATTCAACCTGCTTAGAAGCCGGTAGTTTGAGGAGTTCGGCGGGGGAGAATAACTGAGAGGGTATAGGGGAATAGATGGCTTTGCTTATTCAAAAGAATTGCGTATTTCGTGCGCTACAGTAAGACCCACTTAAACAACCCAATCTACTTGCAATTGAATCAATAGCTTATGGTTAATTAATGGCGGAGAGGGCGGGATTCGAACCCGCGTGGGCTGCAATAGCCCCGACCGATTTCGAGTCGGTGCCGTTATGACCGCTTCGGTACCTCTCCTATTGCCCCTATAGGATACCTGCTATAGGGGATCACGCCAAGAAATAGGCATAAAACAGCAGTAAGATGGTGTCTTCTTCTACTACTCCCAGGATTTATTGCTAGCTAGAGACAGCAGCGTAAGCAAAACAGAGAGCTATTCAGTAGTCGTGGCTGTCTGCTCTGAAGACGTCTTCCCCTGGTCGGTGAGATAGTCGGCGACTTCGAGCATTTGCTCAAAACCACCTGCCATATTCGCATCGGTGCGGTATTTACCATTGATGACGATGGCAGGAACTCCCGTAATACCAGAGGCCCGTGTGGTGGCTATTGCTTGCTGAACTTTACCCTGGACGGCAAAAGAGTCAAAAGTCGGCAGGAAGTCCTCTTTAGGAACGCCTAACGTAGCAAAGAAGTCTGCCAGTGCTTCCTTGGTTTTGAATTGGCGTCTCTCTAAATTCATGGCATCGAATAAAGGGCGATGAACTTTATCGAGCACACCCAGGGCTTCAGCGGTGTAAAAAGCCTGGGCATGGAGCTGCCATGAATCCCGGAATATCGCCGGGACGCGGATAAAGGCCACGTCCTCCGGTTTATTTTCCGCCCACTGCTCCAGAATCGGCTCAAAGCGGTAGCAGTGGGGGCATCCATACCAGAATATCTCGAGCACTTCGGCTTCACCCGGTTCCATGGCATGCAAGGGAGGAGATACTGCTTTATAGTGTACCCCCTCGGTGAAGGCTGGCTCCGCTGCCGCTCCTAATGGGGAGATGAGCAGTAGAGAAAATGACAATAATAATCCAGAGACGAATCGCAACATATTTAAATAAGTCCCCTAACAGTGGAAAAAAATCCCAACACTAATGGGCCGCCTGCAGGCCTGAAACATAGTGGGACACTGCGGTGATTTCTTCATCGGTCATTTTTTTTGCAACTCCTTGCATCATCTGATTGGGACCGTTGCTACGATCACCGTCGCGATAGCTTTTGAGCTGATTTTCCACATAGGCTGCATGTTGGTCTGAAAGACGAGGCCAACTGGCCGCGGGATTGCCTTGCCCCGCAGGACCATGGCAGGCTATACAAGCGGGAACACCGCTTTCTTTATTGCCTTGTCGGTAGACTTTTTGTCCTAGCTCAAGGTATTGCTCTGGCGTGTTGCCTTCGGTAATCGTCTGGTTGGAATAATAGACCGCAAGATTGGCGATATCTTTATCACTAAGATTGGCCGCCATTGATGACATAATCGCATTCATCCGGGCGCCGGATTTATAATCCTGCAATTGTTTTTTAAGATAGTTGACGTTTTGGCCCGCTAACTTAGGCCATTCGGCACTGGGGCTGTTACCGTCAGAGCCATGGCAGCTTTGGCAAGGGGTGCCCGTGGCTGTATCCGCGCCAGCTTCCGGATCGCCCGTTACCGTGGCGGCGCTGGAGGAAGAGGCAAACAGGAGACAGGCAACGGCGACTGCGAAACGTTTTGATGTCATTAACAGATCCTCAGTTCTTGGTAATATTTGTAATGATGGTCACGCCAAGGCACCTTATAAAGTTGGATGTGCATGCTACACTGCTTAGAGACATTTTTCTAGCCTGCTCCAGTGCCTCCAAGGCGATGACTATGTGTTTTTAGAGTGCAGGCATTTTTTGAGGAATAAAAAGGCGGTAACTGTTCCGTCAGCTAACGGAGGCGGAGGAAGGCCGCAATTTTTATGAATTCCCTCTATCGTAAGGCCCATTAT
Organism: Nitrosococcus oceani ATCC 19707; assembly: GCF_000012805.1. Lineage (GTDB taxonomy): Bacteria > Pseudomonadota > Gammaproteobacteria > Nitrosococcales > Nitrosococcaceae > Nitrosococcus > Nitrosococcus oceani. Next base: position 596,817 of record NC_007484.1, read on the forward strand.
CAAGGGAGCGCTTATACTTTATCCCAATTACCTCCAGATGAAGGGATGGAGGTGGCGTTTGCGGGGCGCTCTAACGTAGGAAAATCAAGCGCCATTAATGCTATTACCGGTATCGGAGGATTAGCGCGAACTAGCAAGACGCCGGGGCGCACCCAGATGATCAACTTTTTCCAGCTGGATGCTCGCCGCTATTTAGTAGACCTCCCCGGTTATGGGTATGCCAAGGTGCCAGAGGCGGTAAAACGGCAGTGGCAGCAGACTTTAAGCGCGTACTTGGAACAGCGCCGCGCCTTATGCGGGATCGTGCTGGTTGTGGATATTCGGCGTCTCTACCAGCCCTTCGATCTCCAGATGTTGGAATGGTGCCGCTCCAGGGGTTTGCCAGTCCGCATATTGTTGACTAAGAGTGATAAGTTAAAGAGGGGGGCTGCAAATCAAGCTCTCCAAAAAGCAACCACGCACTTGCAGGAAGTTTTTCCCATGGCGCGGGTGCAACTGTTTTCAGCTGTCAATCATACAGGGATTGAGGCTATACAAGCCCAGCTTGACGAATGGCTTGGGATTGGGGGATAAGCTGCGGCCATAAAAAAGCCCCGGTTCAAGGGGATAACCGGGGCAATCCCTGGTCCGGCTTAGGGGGCTGCGGACCAGAGGACATCCCCGCCCAGGGAGGCGGGCGGGAGAGCGCAATAAGAAAGTTCGCGCTCATACAAATAGTGACAATTCACTGAATAGAAAGTTCGATAAATTTTTCAATCCACGTTTTTTGCTCAGTGGGCTTCGTCCCAGTTAGTGCCACTGCCTATCTCCACGATTAACGGTACCTTGAGCTGGGCGGCTGCGGCCATGTTCTCCCGGATTGCCCTAATTGTAGCCTCCAGCTTATCTTCTGCCACCTCAAACACCAGCTCATCGTGAACTTGCATGATCATTCGGGCGTTAGCTTTTTGTTCCTGCAACCAGCGGTCAGCGTGGATCATTGCCCGCTTGATGATATCCGCTGCGCTGCCCTGCATGGGGGCATTAATGGCAGTGCGTTCGGCCTGATTGCGGCGTTGGGTTTGCCGGGAGTGGATTTCAGGCAGATAAAGCCGTCGGCCAAAGAGAGTTTCCACATAACCTTTCTGGCGGGCTTGCTGGCAGATATTCTCCATATAGGCTTTAACGCCAGGGTAGCGTTGAAAGTAGCGTTCTATATAGTGCTGTGCGGCGGTACGGTTGATTCCCAGTTGCCGGCCAAGCCCATGGGCGGACATACCATAGATGAGGCCAAAATTGATGGCCTTAGCGCTGCGCCGTTGTTCAGGAGTCACATCCTCCAGGGGCGTGCGGAAAATTTCGGTGGCTGTTCGCTGGTGGATATCTTCTTCCGCTTCGAAAGCAGCCAGCAGTCCTTCATCTTCCGAGAGATGGGCCATGATGCGCAATTCGATCTGAGAGTAATCGGCGGCTACCAAACGGTAACCGGGTGGGGCGATAAATGCTTGGCGAATTCGCCGGCCCTCAGTACTGCGGATAGGAATGTTTTGCAAGTTAGGATCGGAAGAAGAAAGGCGTCCAGTGGCAGTAACGGCTTGATGATAGGAAGTATGGACTCGCCCAGTATGGGAGTTGACCTGCAACGGCAAGCGATCCGTATAGGTGGATTTGAGCTTGCTCAGGGTACGGTATTCGAGGAGCAATTGGGGGAGGGGGTAATCAAGTGCCAGTTCCTGCAGGACCGTTTCTGCTGTCGAGGGTTGGCCGGTAGGGGTTTTGCGGGTTACCGGCAGTTTTAACTTCTCGTAGAGAATGGCCTGAATCTGTTTGGGGGAAGCGAGATTAAAGGACTCTCCAGCCAGTTCAAAAGCTTCTTGTTCGAGTCTCTTCAAGCGCGCTGCCAATTCATCGCTTTGGGCTTTAAGTTGCTCCGTATTCACCTGGACTCCATTGCGTTCCATACGGGAAAGCACGGGGATGAGGGGGATTTCCAGCTCTTGGTAGAGCTGGCGAAGACCCTCTTCTTGTTGCAGGCGGGGCCAGAAACAATGGTGAAGCTGGAGACTGATATCGGCATCTTCCGCCGCATAGGGGGCAGCCTTTTCAATGGTAACCTGGTTGAAGGGTAATTGCTTGGCCCCTTTGCCCGCTACCATCTCATAGGTAATAGTAGTTCGTTGGAGGTATTTTAGGGCTAAAGAATCCATATTGTGCCGGGTAGCGGTACTGTCAAGCACATAAGATTCCAGCATGGAGTCGTGACGAATGCCTTGCAGTTCGATACCGTAATTGGCGAGCACATTACAATCGAATTTAAGGTTTTGTCCTACTTTGCCGTGGCGAGGGTCTTCTAGCAGTGGCTTGAGCCGCGCTAAAACCTGTTCACGGGGTAGCTGGGGGGGGGCGGTGGCATCCTCGTGACCGAGGGGAATATACATAGCTTCATGGGGCTGGATGGCAAAAGAGAGACCGACGATTTCGGCTTCTATATAGTCCAAGTTATTGGTTTCCAGATCGAAGGCAAATAATTCAGCCTTTTCCAGGCGGGCAACCCAATTCTCAAAGCTTTCCTCGGAAAACACGGTCTCATAGGCGGGAGCAGAGTTCGTTGAGGAATTAGAAATTGAGGAGTGGGCGTTCTCATTGTCCAAGAGTTCACGGAGCCAGCTTTTGAATTCCAGGGCGGCGTACAATTCACGCAGGGCGGGAATATTGGGTGGCGCGCACCGCAAGTCTTTGGGGCCTAAATCTAGGAGCAGATCCTGGCGAACGGTGGCCAATTCCTTTGCCAAGGGAAGTTGTGTGAGATGGGATCGTAGACTTTCCCCCATCTTGCCTTTAATTTCAGAGGCATAAGCCATGATTTGATCCAGGCTGTGGTATTGGCAGAGCAGTTTGGCGGCTGTTTTGGGACCTATGCCAGGGATACCGGGGATATTGTCTACCGTATCGCCCACCAGTGCTAGGTAATCGACTATTTGTTCCGGGGAAACATTGAATTTGGCCTTTACGCCAGCGGGGTCCAATTTAGATAGATTCATGGTGTTGACCAGGCTCACATGGGGATTGACTAGCTGGGCTAAGTCCTTATCGCCGCTAGAAATGAGGGTCTCCAGCCGTTGCGCGGTTGCTTGCCGGGCCAAGGTGCCGATGACATCGTCAGCCTCAACCCCTTTAACACAGAGCAGCGGCAAGCCAAGGGCTC